>JAGYPA010000120.1 GCA_018399255.1 Spirochaetales bacterium
AGGGGCAATGACCGTTCATTAGCCAGCTGCACTATTGCCTGTACCTGGTCCGAGTTCGTCGGTTTGACGAGATAGTCAGGGTTCAGACGTCTGCCGTCAGTTTTGAATCCGACTGACGAACTTGAAAAATCGGGTTTTTCAACCAGATTCTTCTCGCCGACAATGTTTTTTAATCGGTCTGCTGTATCACTCATAGCAATCTCCATTGATAAGATTCTGCAGGGGCTTCCCCGTCAATGCGCAAGGTCCGTGCAGACCTCTTCGGGTTCGTGCAGACCTCTTCGGGTTCGTGCGGACCTCTTCGGGTTCGTGCGGACCTTGGGGTCCGTGCGGAACGCCGGATCCGTGCTGGTCGTCGTGAACCATCAGCAGCGTTTACAGGATAGCACCATACAGTATGAGTTCATGATAGGATGGAAATGTTAAGCTGTCAAGTTTTATCGAACTGATTCGGTGAATTTTTTCTACGAAAAGACATGGCTGTCATTCGGCTGTCATTCGGCTGTCGAGAAAACCGGGAGATGCCTTTTCAAGTGCCCATGCATTTTTTCCTCCAGATCATAGCTCCCCTCATGGAGGCACCAATCAAATACGATTCCGCGGCATACGATAAAGAGATCTTCCATAATTTCTTCGGGATCAAGTTCGGTTTTTATTTCGTTTTTTTTCTGCCCTTCCTGGATAATTCTGATCAGCAAGTCAAGCATGTAGCGATTTCGGGAGATGAAAAACTTGTTTTTTGTGTTATAGAGCTGGCTGACATATTCAAGGCCGTTTTCGATGTTGAATCTTGCATAGCTGCGAAAGAAGAGCAGTATGCGCTCATTGGCGGTGAACTCTCCTGAATAGATTACCGGGAATACTTTATCTTCGAAGTATTCGTCGGCAGTTCGGTATAACTCAAAAAACACGTCTTCCTTCGACTTATAGTAGTGATAAAATGTACCTACTGATACACCGGCATGGCTGTTGATGTCCTGGATGGTGATATTCTCAAATCCCTTTTTCTCTATCATAGCTATGGCTGAATTGTAGATTTTGCGTTTTGTCTCTTCCGCCTGCAAGGTTCTTTTTGTCTTTTTTTGTTTTGCCATACCGCTCTCCTGCTGTAAAATGCTGATCCCGCTGCCGCGCTGTCCCGGCAGCCCTCGACTCACTGTAAAATCAATTGTTGAATAAATCAAATGATATTTCAAGGTAAAAATCATCTCCCTGCTGTCAGCAAAATATTCTTTAAATATAATTTGACAGCATGATACTACCATAGTATCATAGAATCAATTCATCGAATATGTTCGGTTTAATTTATTTTCTTACACTACTCAAAAGGAGATATGTATGATTTTTTCTAAAAAGCTCGCAGGCTTTTCTGGTATTGGTTTATTGCTTCTGGTTCTTTTTCTCACTTTCTCGGGATGCTCTTCTGAAAAAGAAACTACCACTTCTGAGTCGTCTTCGACAACGGCTGCAAAAGTTGAAAAAATCGAAAAAGTTGTTTTTCACATGAACCACTATATGCCGGCGGTGCACCCGCTTCATATAAACATTTTTGAACCTTTCGCTAAAGAGGTTTTTTCCCGGACTGAGGGAAGGGTTGAAATTGTTGTTCATGCCGGGAATGCCCTTGCATCTCCCCCTGATACGTATGATGCAGTGGTAAGCGGTGTTGCAGGAATGGGGTTTGTTCTGCCGGCCTACACGCCAGGGAGATTTCCCATGACTCAGATACTTGAATACCCGTTCATGTTTACATCCGCCATGCAGGCAAATCTTACAGCGAGAGAGATGAAAAAGAATGACCTGATTCTCTGGTTTGATAAATTGTCCAACTCGTTTTCCCGACAGACCTTTCCTATTGATTCTGAAACTGTTCTCCGGTGGGGCCGTTTGAGTGCGGCACGAGGGAAACAGGGCAAACCACTTCCTGTTGTGATGGTTTTATTCTTTGCTTGGCATATAGGCAGGCGACTATCCTTGTTACGAGGAAATACCAGGGCTTTTGAATCTTCCCATCCAGATTATCAATCCCTGGCTGTAATCCCGGAAATGAAGAGGCTACTCGAGATCATTCTTTTCTGATCGATAGTATTCCCTGATGCTGTCCATAATTCTCTCTGGCTTTCTGAGAATGTAGCTTTCTGAAACATACAGAGTCCGGTAGGATTTCGGTTCTAAATGAAAAGAGGTCTGGTGTGGTCGGTTTTTTCGGTATGGGTGCAGGCTCACCTGTCCTAACTTCTACGGCGACAATGTGGGGTGTGGTCGATGAGGGTTTCAAAGCAATACTCTTTCGGGAAAAAGCCTACTCTGTGTGCAGAATATCATCAGTCCAGGTTGCGGTGCATGGATTCTTTGTTGGAAAGCATCCAATTATCATTTCTGAACTTCCGCAAGTCAGCATAGGTGAGAGTGCCGAACCGCCTTTCCCGGAAGCCGGCGCATGCGAGTGATCGTCGGTACAGCCAGCACAATTTCTTCTTTATCAGAAGCTCTTCAAGGTTGACCAGGTTGTGCTCGTCAGACAAGGGAGTCGGGACGGCTATATCGACTGAGCCGTCAATGACGAAGTCCAATAGTCTGTTCAGATAGTACTCCTTAAGTTCAATCTGAACATTGGGGTACCTTTTTGTGAAACGGGGGAAATACCTGGGTGAGCATCGCCCGGCCCCCTTCTCGGAGAACACCCGAACCGACGAGGTCCGCTTGGATCGCTGAGTATCTTCCAGTTTTCAGGTAGGTCTCTTCTTTTATTTGCAGGATTCTTCTTCTTTGCTGACGTAGATTTTTCCCCCTGAGGTCAACTGGAAGGTATGGCTGTTGATCTTTTCAAACACAGGAATGCCAGCTCGCCTTCCAGCTTCTTTATGCACTGGCTTAATGCCGACGGGTTACATATAACCAGGCCCTTTGACCTTGGCAGGCCTTTTTCTTCTGCGATTGTAACGATATACTTCCCAGCGAGTCAGATCCATTCATTGCCTCCTTTGCAGATTGAGGCGTAATATCCGCCAGAATGTTCGTTAAGTTTTTCTTAACGAATACGTATATTTATTTAACTTTTACTTTTCATTATATGGCGAATACACTATTAGTCAAGTTATGATTTGTAACTTACAAAAAAATCAAACTTAAAAAAGGAGATTGATTATGAAGAGATTTATCAGATTGACTGTTCTCTTGCTCGTTGTTCTTCCGCCTTTCTTCTTGCCAGGATTTTACTTCGGGAACCGAAGCGGGAGTACGCTTCAGGAGCCGTTGAACAATGGCCTTCAGGGGCAGTTACCATTGTATGTCCTTCGAGAGCCGGCGGGTTTGCTGATGTCCACAGTCGAATTCTTGCTGATTATCTGCAGAGAAGCACGGGTGTTCCTTTCGCAGTGGTAAACGCAAGTGAAGGCGGCGGCAACATTGGTTCTGATACCGTAAGGTATGCCAAGCCTGACGGCAGGACACTGCTGCACTTCCACACGTCATTCCCCATTGCCGCGTATACCGGTGTGTATGAGGGAGACCCCAAAGTTGACTTCAGTATTGTAGCGGCAACACAGACTGCTGGATATCATGTTTTCGCGACTCGAGCAGATGCACCGTACGACACTATTGAAGAACTTGTGCAGTATGCCAAAGCAAATCCGGAAACTGTCAGATGGGGCGCTGCGGCAGGGGTAACTTCTCATTTTATGATGGCACTGCTTGAAAGAGAAGCAGATGTGAAGTTCAAAATGCTTGATGCTGGAAATGAAGGGGAAAGAGTAACGGCGATGCTTGGCGGATTTATCGATGTATCAAATTTCGGCATAAATTCTTCTCACCAGCACGTACAAGCCGGAAATATGAAAATCCTCGGGGTAATTGGTGCAACGAGAGATAAAAACCTGACACAATACCCGACTATCCGGGAACAAGGTTATGATGTCGTCTGGCAGGGAGCTTTCGGCCTGTATGGTCCTGCCGGCATGGAACCGGAATTGGTGAAAATGATCAATGAGTCTCTTATCGGATTCGGAGATGATGAAAAGGCCAGAGAAGCTTTAAACAAGATGGGTGCAGATTTCGAATACATGAATGTAGAAGAATCAGTTGCATATTACCATGCACAGTTTGACAATATCCAGTTCCTGGCAAAAGAGTTCGGTTTCTAGCAACAGGGTACGACACAAGCTCTGCAGTCGGGAAAAGCGGCTGCAGAGCTTTTTTTACAGGTACAGCCTTTGTAGAGGGCGTTGGAAGAGGCCTTTGAGGAAGGCGTTGAAAAAGAAAAAGGAGGTGAGTTCTGTGACTAAAGACAAGCTTAGCGGAATTATTATTTTACTGACCGGGATTATATGGATGTTATTGACTACCCAGGTCAAGGGAAATGCTTTTTCAACGGTAATAGGGCCGGAGCTTTTTCCCAATATCGCCAGCGGCGGCTTAATTTTATGTGGTCTCGGACTTATCCTGCGAAAGCGGAAGGGAAAGGGAATGGAAGAGGAAAAGGAAAAGGAAGAGGAAAAGCCGTTCTTTTCCCGGGAGGGCTGGATACGGGTCATGAAGTTATCACTGGCTCTCATAGCTTATCCTTTCATTCTGGACTACCTGGGTTTCATTATTGCTTCTGTGTACCTGTTATTTATTACGACTACATTATTTGATTTGGAAAAGAAATTGTCCCTTGTCAAAAAAATAATTTTTTCCGTTATTGTCACGGCAGCTGCATTTCTTTTCTTCGACTATGTGCTGAATCTCATGCTGCCGGGCGGAAAGCTCATCAGACTCATTACAGGATAGGGTAAAAATATGGAATTATCACTATATGTTCTGCAGAATTTGTTTGATCCTTATGCTCTGTCATTTATACTGGGGGGAACCTTGCTGGGGGTCATTTTCGGCAGTATCCCCGGTCTCAATGGCGCCCTTGCCATTATCCTGCTGCTGCCTTTCACCTTTATGCTGGAAGCGGAATTAGGAATCGTACTGCTCGTTTCTATCTATGTCGGGGGTATTTCCGGAGGGTTCATTTCGGCCGCCCTAATAGGCATTCCCGGTGCACCCGCCGCAATTGCCACCACTATAGAAGCCTGGCCGCTTACCCAGAAAGGCGGTGCGGTCAAGGCACTAGGGGTAGGAACCATAGCTACATTTATCGGAACCTTCTTCAGCTGCATCGTGGCCATGTTTCTGAGTCCTGTCATAGCTAAATACGCGGTTAAGCTCGGACCCTGGGAGTTCTTCGGCTTATGTCTGACTGCAGTCACTCTCGTCATCTCCCTATCCAAGGCTGACGTGCTCAAGGGCATCGCCGCTGCCTGTATCGGTCTTATTATCGGTTCTATCGGTTTTGCACCCATTGATGGAGCCCGCCGATTCACCTTCGGGCTGTCCCAATTGAATACCGGCCTGGCCCTTGGATCTACTATGATGGGTTTCTTTGTCGTAAACATGGTACTGGTAGATTACGGCAAGGGAAAGATGACCCTCCCCTCTGTCGCGAACCAGAAAATCAAAGGCTTGGGGTTTACCCTGAGAGAACTGAAGGATAATGTCTGGAATATTATCAGATCATTCTTTATCGGGCTCGGTATCGGCTTTTTACCAGGTATGGGATCGGGTATTTCGGCTTTTGTCGCATATGCAAAAGCGAAAGACAGTTCGAAGCATCCGGAAGAATTCGGTAAAGGTACGATAGAAGGAATATTTGCCACCGAGACAGCAAATAACGCAACCATTGGAGGGGCGATTGTTCCCATGATATCATTGGGAATACCGGGTGATACAACCACGGCAATTCTACTTGGGGCCCTGACAATTCAAGGATTAGAGCCCGGACCGCTGCTTATGGTAAACAATCCCGGATTTGTTGCTGTCCTGTTCGGGGGGCTGATATTTGCATCAGTCGTGACGCTGGGCATCCAATTCTTCGGGATGAGATTGTTTCCTAAAATCCTGGGGATCAAATTCATGTTTCTGTTCCCGGTAATCATGGTGCTCAGTTTCAACGGTGCCTATGCCCAGGGAAATTCAATTTTCAATGTCTATATGGTAGTGGTCTGCGGTGCCATCGGTTTTCTCTTATCGATCGGTAAATTTCCGATAACGCCG
>JAGYPA010000121.1 GCA_018399255.1 Spirochaetales bacterium
CCAGGCCTTTGCAAACGGGATCTTTACTGCCTGCTTTGTGATATATTCAATCCTCGGTTCAGCAGCAGCCACCTTCTTTTCTTCAGTTTGTACACCTGGGATGATACTCTCCTGCCGACCTGGTTCCTGATGTGTTTTTTTCCTCTCTGCCAACTCAGCCATCTGCCTGAGTAAATTCTGATACTCCTTCTCTTCAAACCTTCGAAATCGATCCCGAATCACCGCAATCAACTTCTGCCGGCCAATTTCGTCCTTCGCAAGAGAAAATGGTTCAATGAGCGACTCCTGCTCTCCGTCTTCCAGTATCAGAAACTCTTCCATTTGCGACAGACGCTTCTCCAGCTCATCTATTTTCTGCCGAGCCATGGTAATTTCCGACTTGACAACAGCACTGCACGCAGTCTGCAGTTCATCCTTCAAAACCTTGATCTGCTGGATGCAGTCACCCTTATAACAGGTGGTGCTGGCAAGTAACTCCCTCAGTTTTTCGGGTTGCTCACTCTCCAGATCATTAAAATTCGGCTCCTGGTCATCTACGAACTTTTTTGCCGCATCATAAATCTTCTTCATCTCCCCCGGTTTTTCATCTGTTCCCATAAACCTCCGGATCGGATCGATAATCCGCTCTTTTGCATCCAGCAGGTAGTCCTCTTCTCGATACAAATCTACCAGGTACCAGGTGTAGGGCTTCCTGGAATACTCACCCAGCCGTTCCAGAATTGGCTTGAGTCCATCCAGAAAAGGATACCTTTGCTGAAGTGCTGAAAGCACCGTCAGCTTACTGTCCAGTTCCTTGAATGCAGCAGCGGTATCTTTACCCAGGGCTTTAGCCTCACTTTCTTTGGCAGGAGCATCAAAGAAGTCTTCGTAGAACTCTTTCAGACGCCGCACCTGAGAGGCCGTAAACTCGACCTGCGGATCCAGCACCACATTCCCCTGGGTATGGGAATTACGCAAAGCACGCTCAATATCACCATCCTCCAGAATGTTCCCATCGGTCCTCAGCTCTATCTTCCCTCCCGCATACAGCTTAGCCAGGGTGCACAGTACCGCCGCATAGTACCATCCGTAGGGTTTCTTCTCAAATTTTTCAAGCACTTGCTTCAGCGTGGTGCGGATGCCATTACGGGTATTGCCCTGAATATACGCCAGCACCTCCTGTTCTGATTCACTCAGTCCAAGAGATTCTTCACTGAAGAGCTCCCGCTGTGATGTGTTCAGACAGGAAGCAATATCATTCTCGGTATAGGAAACTCCCCGCAGCATCGGCAGGTTGGAATAGGTACGGGCAATAAGCTCCTGAAATCCTTTTGCAACACGCATCTGCCCGTCAGATGAGCTTGTTTCAATTTCATTGGCATTCACAAACATCTTTGCAGACCCTATAAGATTCTGTACCCGCTCTTTCAAATCGCTGTAGCCCTGTCGATTCTTAAAGCTCTTTTCGGTCAGTATCCGTTTTACCGAATCCTGCTGAGCTTGAGAAATATTGTGCTTGATATACTTCTCGGTCCGTTTGTACATCATCAAATCACGTACCAGCCGTTCATCTGCAGGCAGTATGACCAGCAGTTCATCTACCCCCATGCTGTGCATAAGCAGCAGATCTTCGTTGCCGCTGTTTTCATAAAAAGGACTGATGACGTGAACGGCAAGCTCCTGAGTCCGTCCAAGCACTACCCCGTCAAGCTTACGGGTAAAGGCATAATCCTGCCCGTTATCCTCGTAACGAATTTTCCGCTGCTTGATAACGTAATCGAAAACCAGCTTTTCCAATTCTTCGGATATTTCACTATTCTCAATATCTGTATTCTTGATCTCCTGCTCTACATCCTTCTCCTCATCAGTGAGGTATTCATACAGGTCCCCAGTCCGCTGGATGTATGTCTGCTGCTCCAGCAGGTTCAGGGAAGAACCTATCTCCTTCCGCAGCGCTCCCATATCCTGATCAAACTGCCCGATGAGCAGCACACATATATTTCTGATTGTTGCCTTGAACTCTTTGACATACTTCACCAGAAACAGTGCCTTGAGAACCTTTATGGCAAAACGGTCATCAAGCTGCGCTTCGGCTTGAATAACGGCCCGCTGAATACTTGATTTCAGGGTGGTGCGGATCCCTTCAAACATCAGATCGAAGGTAGCCAGCTCACCGACCTCTTTCCCGGCAATAAGAATCGCCACCTGCTGAAAAACCCCCAGCATGGAACGTTCCCCCACCGAGCTGTGCTTCCCCTCGAAAGCACTATGGTAGGAAAGATTCTGTATGGCTGCCTGAAAGAGAGAAAACTGATAAGGTGCAAACGGATAACTATGGATGAAGTGATCCCGGTCACGGAAATTACGATAACTCTGAGATCCATCGGCAAAGTCAAAAAGCGTCTTGAAATTATTACTCTCACGGTGATACAGATCCGATAACAGCCGTACCCCGGTATCATTCTTGTGCAGAAGCCGTTTCTGAATCACTTCATCAACGTTCGCACTGGTAAGCTTCATACGGTTGGAAAACCGGTCCTGAATTTTCGTGAAATCGTTACTCTGCTGCTTGCCCATCTCCCCCAGAACACTGTCCATATCCTCCTGAGCTGTTACCACAATCCACGCCCGACCACGACTTTTTATAGCCAGACTTTCCGCGATTGTCTGAAGGTTAGTCATCAGTTTTACGTTGTTTGCTATGTACTGGCCGACTTCATCGACAAAGAAGTTGAGCCGGAACTGCGGTTCCTGCTGCTCGATGAATGCCTGAACCTGATCGGCAAAGTCTTCGATCGAGACCCGGTACTGGTTCCGATATTTTTCCAGAATTCCCCGACCTGCCGATGAATCTTCATCGGTAACCTGGGCATAGGCTGCTGCGATATGAGCATCCTCAAGAATTGCCTGTTCCCGACCTTTACTCCAGCTGTATCCGGCAGACTGTTCATAGGCAGCCTTGAATTGTTCGTACAGTCCCCGGCTGTCCAGATCCCGTTCAAACTGGGCGATATGTCCCTGTTTGCCGTAGTACCCGCACATATCATCGAACACTTTGACAAAAACGGCCAGCAAGGCATCAATCTGGGTCTTGCTGATTACATCAGACTTCAAGTCAATATTGAACAGTATGCTTTTCGAGGGAACATCGACAGCCCGTTTGAGATCCCCCCGCAGAATTTCGTTGTCCCCGCATTTGGGAAGAAACATCTCCAGGGCACTCTGCCCGTCCACCTCCCGGTTTTCCAGTACCAGCGCCAGCATCTTGAGCAAATGCGATTTTCCTGAACCAAAGAAACCGGAAACCCATACCCCGTTGGCCCCTTCGTAATTGTTGTAGGCATCAAGAAACAGCTCCAACCGTTTTTCCACTTCGTTTGTCAGTACGTATTCCTCTATCTCCTGGCGCAGACAGGCTTCATCATCAGCCTTTATTACTCCCTCTATGGAACGATCAACCGGTTTGTGAAAAATTGCCTTCAGGGTCATAGCTTCTTCCTTGTCTTATGGTTCATAGTGAAAAATATTGAATGCCCGATAGTATTTATCGTCCTGCAACCTTCCGAACAAATCCAGGGAGGCCCCTGTTTCCAGAGAATGGGTATAGGCTCCGGGAAAAAACATTACCGTAGGCCTCTCTTTTGCCGCAGCCTGCAGATTATTGAGGACGTTGTGGGAGCGGATGTAGGGAAACACCTCCCCCACCCCGGAAATAAACAGCACATGGAAATGAAAGGTATCATACCCCAGGGCAAGCCCTGGACCCAGGTGGCTTCGCCTCCTTTGCCGCCCCAAGGGGCGGGGTATGTTACCTCAGCGATCCCCGGCACTCGCTCGGCAATGGAACCATCAAGATGGTTCCGCTCCTCTCGCTCCGTTTGGGAATCAGCGACCTGCATTTTTTTTGTGATGGCGGGGATAAGGTGGGCTGCAGAATCGAGGACCCCCTGAAGCAGCTCCATCAGTTGATCTTTCGGGAATGATGATTCTTGCTCCATAATCTGGTCCCAAATGTCACGTTCTTTCAGCAGCTCAATCGACAGGTCATAGAGATCGATTTCCAGAACCTTCACGCTGACCTGGGACAGCCGATTGACCAACTGCCGCTGAATCCGCTTCATACTCAGGGCCATATCAGGTTTGTAGGGGCAAATGAAAAAGGGGACTTCATTCCCCAATCCCTGCTTCGAAAGAAACCGTTCCCCCGATATCACGTTATAGAGGTGGTTGAACATATCCTGTATTGTCATATTTTCTGTAGGGACTTTCATATTAACGATCCTATAATGTCGGTGTCAAAAACCGGAAACAGCGTAATGGCTTGCAGGCTGGTCTTCATAAGCAGTGCAGAGAGTTCCCGGCTGAAAATTACCGGCTGTATCATGTTTTCAGGAGACAGCAGATCAGTTTCATGCAGCATTTTAAACAGTTTCTGGCGTGCCTTTTTTCTGGTTGCCGGACGGGTTTTCTCTAATTCGGGATGCCAGTCCAGCTTTGCATTGAAAAATATGTCGAAATCCTCATAGGAAAGATCACCTTTCAAGGTTATATACCGTTCCCTCAACACCTCAACGGCAAAATCTGCAATAAAACTGTAGCGGCGGCATACACCGACCCAGAGCAGATAGCCCTGTTCCAAAGGTGATGTTTCTATGAGGTACTCGATTTCAGGCTGAGCAAGCGTCATCAAGCGTGATGCTATTTCTGTATACATCCGCTTGACGGAACTCTGCGTGCGCAGCTGCAGGGGGTTTTCTGACATGACCAGACCCCTGACCGATTTCCACGATCCCAGCCGGATGTAGAGTTCTGCTAATTGAACAGATTCATTGCTATAGAGACTGCCAGTTGTGAAGCCCATGCTGTAGGTTTTATGATCCATGGTAACTGCTGCTTCCTTGCTTTGAGCGGTGCAAGATTACTTTCTACTCTCTTTTACCGTTATTATTTCAGTATTATAGCACAAACATGATAAAATCCGGATACGATGATGACTTTTTTTTATGGGTGAGTACTTGTTTATCATCGTTATAGATATCAGGCAAATAATTCATGAGATAAAACCGTAGGGCTGCAACATCTGGAGCCATATGTTTGGTAACGATTTTGGTGATTTCCATCTCCCCAGTAGCAAGATTTCTTGTGCGTGTAGTCTCCCTGTAGGAATACCCATTTGCCCGCTTGTAGAGCTTTGGTTCAAGCTTTAGTGCACGGAGCCGTTTTGCATGCTGAATGGTGTCCCGTAATTCCTTTTTTTCCTGAATCCATCTATAAAATGTCGTTGAAGCTACCCCCAGCGCCTTCATGACCTCTTTGTCTGTGGCACCTTTCTCAATAAGATCAGCAATTTGCTCCAATGTCGTGTCAGTGTATTTTCCTTTAGGACCTATTTTTAAATTATTCTTCATACATTCAGTATACTGCATGATCACAAGCCCTGCTTGAGTTCGTGGTATTATGGTTTCGAGTCTTTTATAAGCTGCCTTCGTGCGACTCACATAGTCCTAAAAGCCTGAACTCAGGTGCAATAATTCATTTACTACCAATAGCTGATGACAAGTACCACCTTCAATCTGAAAAAGCATAAATGCAACTGTTCAATAGTTACTGGCAATGCTTCCAGGAATATGGAAATAATGGTAATTACATTTTTTCTGTAACACGGATAGCTGCCGAGGCTCGCGCAACTGATTGCCGGGTAGGGTGCTGGAAGTACCTTGAACGGGTGCCTTTTAGGGTGTCAAATAATTCAAGCTGCCAGGGTATGCGGCCCTGGTTGTAGCGTCATTTAATTCGCCCCGGCAGGTGTGCAGAATAACCGCAGAGCGCTCCTGGCCTCTTCGGCCGCCAGGTGGCCCTTTGGTATAGCTCCAGATTTCAGCCCTTTTCTGCTGTGCTGCCAGCGCTCAACTATGCGTTAAACTCTCCGTAGCTCTGCGTTAAACTCATCCTTGATTGCCGGATAGTTGCTACCCGGATATATGTAATACTGCCGGGGTAGGCCCAGCCGCTTCAGCAGCAGAGCCTTCAAGCGTCCGTTATCCTATCCGGGAAGGCCGCTTCCAGGTCTTCAACCGGTAGATTGTCT
>JAGYPA010000122.1 GCA_018399255.1 Spirochaetales bacterium
TATTCAAGGGAATCGAAAAATTGGTGGAGGCAGCAGGCAAGCTTCATGATATAAATGGAATCAGCAAAAAAGGCGAAATCAACCTCGACCGCTTGAATCAGGCAAAGGGAGTGTACGGATTCACTGTTAAGACCGTACTTGGCGGAGAAAAGCCGATAGTTGAAACCTTCGGTAACATAAAGAAAACACCTGAAGGTCCTCGGATGGAGCAGGAGCGCGAACCGATGACTGATGTGTTTGAAGAGGAACAGGGAATCATCATAGTCGCTGAAATGCCAGGTATAGAAGAAGAAGATATTGTCCTGGATCTTAAGGAGGATATCCTTGATATCTCAGCAGAAAGGAATTCGCGGAAATATCATAAGGAGTTGCTGCTCCCGGTAAAAGCGGATGCAGGCAGGATGAAAATGAAGTATAACAATGGAATTCTTGAAATCAGGATAGACAAATAGTCATGGGACTCACCGGTTTGCACAGCAGAAACATGACACTTATCATGTTCGGGGGGAAAGGTGGAGTTGGAAAAACCTGCAATGCTTCTGCTGCAGCAATTGCTTTGGCAAAAAGCTGCACAACCCTGATTATATCAACAGATCCTGCCCATTCCCTCTCAGACTGCTTTCAACAGCAAATCGGAACAGGTGTTCATCCCATTTCTGGGGTGGACAATCTGTCGGCGACGGAGATTTCAGCTGAACATGCATATGCAGAATTTATCAGGATGCATAAAAAAGAACTGCTGGAGCTTTTCGACACTTCAACAAGCTTAGACGAAGAGGATGCTGAACTCCTGCTCAAGCTGACTATACCAGGGATTGACGAAATCATGAGCTTTAAAACCATCGTAGATTTTATTGAGTCCGGCAGCTTTGAGAAATATGTTGTAGATATGGCTCCTTCCGGCCATGCGCTGCGACTGATATCCTCACCTGCTGTTTTGGACCAATGGATAAAAGCCGCCGCACGCATGCGATGGAAATACCGATACATGGTCACACGCTTTTCCGGAACGTATCAGCAGGACGGTGCTGATTATTTGCTTGTGAATTTAAAAAAGACGGTAAAAAAAATTGATAAACTGTTTCGGGATTATACCCGGTCTGAATTTATTCCAGTATGCATCCCCGAGGCGATGTCGAATGCCGAGACAGGAAGGCTGGTATCAAGTTTAAGTGACTTCGGAATCACCGTAAAACAACTGATTATAAATAATGTAATGGAATCAGTTGGAGACTGCATTTTTTGCAAGGAGAGAAAAAAAGGACAGAAAAAACATATTGAAAGAATTGAAGAAACCTATCCAAACCTGAACAAGGTACGGATTCCGCTTTTTGCACATGAAATAAGCGGGCTAGATAGGCTAATAGAAGTCAGCCGATATCTGTTCTCTCCAGAAGAAATGGATAAAATGCAAATATTCCAGTCTGAATCCAGCGAGAAGCCAAACAAGGACGAAGGTGTATGAAGGACAATGAAACCATTACGGATACCAAACGTGAGGCATCTGTGTATAAAGTGAAAGAAGCTCTTGGAAAAGATGCAGGGAGAGCAGTTGCCCGAATGGACCCTGATGATATGAAAACCTCTGGACTGGAACCGGGAGATGTGATCTTCATTACAGGGAAACGCCGTACCTCAGCGAAGGTCATACCGTGCTATGCAGATGAACGTGGAAAGCGCATTCTTCAGATAGATGGAATCATTCGGGAAAATGCCCAAACGAGTATTGATGAAAAAGTAACCGTAGAACCTGCTGAATGCAAAGAGGGGGTTAGCATCAAGCTACTGCCTGATTCTGGTTTCGGTGTTCAGCATACCGGGAAGGATGCGAAGTATATCGGATATCTCCTTGAAGGCCTTCCAGTAATGATCGGCGATAAGGTCAGGGCCAAACTCTTCGGTTCCCGTTCAGTTGACTGTTGTGTGGAGAAAACAAATCCCGCCGGTGCAGTGCTGATCACTTCACAAACAAAAATTGAGCTTTCACATCCGAAAAATGCGGAAAAAGGATCTTCCAGAGTCCTCTACGAAGATATCGGAGGACTTGGACCCCAGGTGCAACGTATCAGGGAAATGATTGAACTGCCGCTGAGGCACCCGGAAATATTTAAGCAGCTGGGCATCGAAGCACCCAAGGGAGTGTTTCTCTACGGACCTCCGGGAACAGGGAAGACCTTAATTGTCCGTGCAGTTGCGAATGAAACGGATGCATATTTTCTTCACATCTCCGGTCCAGAAATTATGGGGAAATTCTATGGAGAGAGCGAAGAGCGGCTGCGGAAGGTCTTTACTGAAGCACAGTCCCATGCTCCTTCAATCATTTTCATCGACGAAATTGATGCAATTGCGCCCAAAAGGGAAGATATGGGCGGTGAAAAGCAGGTGGAAAAACGCGTTGTAGCACAGCTTCTGTCTCTGATGGATGGTTTGGAATCCAGAGGAAAAGTTATTGTCATCGGTGCGACAAATATTCCCAACACCATCGATCCAGCGCTGCGCAGGCCCGGACGGTTCGACCGTGAGCTTGCTGTATCCATCCCTGATAAAATTGGACGTCTTGAAATACTGGAAATACATACGAGGGGGATGCCTCTGGCCGAGGATGTAGATCTTGAAAAACTTGCTGCGGTTACTCACGGCTTTGTCGGTGCTGATTTGGAAGCATTTGCCCGTGAAGCTGCCATGACAGCACTCAGGGGGATAATCCATGAAATAGATTATGAACTGGAGGAAATTCCCTACGAAATTATGATGAATATGAAAGTATCCATGGATAATTTTCGTGATGCCAAGAAAGAGATTGAGCCTTCTGCAGTCCGGGAGGTGTTTGTGGAGGTGCCTGAAGTAAGTTGGGAAGAGGTAGGAGGACTTGATGAAATTAAGGAAGTTCTGAGGGAAGCCGTGGAGTGGCCACTGAAATATGCTTCTTTGTTCAGAAAAGTGAATACCCAGCCTCCGAAAGGAATTCTGCTCTCTGGCAGACCTGGTACTGGAAAAACCTACTTAGCTAAGGCATTGGCAACTGAGAGTGGAATAAACTTTATATCAGTCAAGGGTTCGCAGATTATGAGCAGATTTCTTGGTGAATCTGAGAAAGGGGTAAGGGAGCTGTTTAAGAAAGCGAGGCAAGCTGCTCCAGCTATTCTTTTTTTAGATGAGATCGACAGTATCTGTCCGCGGCGAAGCGGTGACAGCAGTGAATCGAATACCTCCGATCGGGTGATCAGCCAGTTCCTGACCGAAATGGACGGTATTGAGGAACTTAGCGGAGTGTTTATTTTAGCAGCAACCAACAGGATCGAATACATCGACCCAGCGCTGCTGCGCAGTGGGAGGTTTGAGCTGATATATGAATTATCTTTACCGGATGAACAGACCCGTGAAAAAATATTTGAAATTCATATTCGTGTAAAGCCTTTGCACAATGATGTAAATTTGAAGATTCTGGCAGCAATGACCGAAGGCTTGGTGGGTGCGGATATACACTGTATCTGCAGAAAGGCCTCTTTTTTTGCAATCCGCGAAGCAGTTGAAAGCCTTGCAGTCGGGGAAGATGAATCCAGCGC
Organism: Spirochaetales bacterium; assembly: GCA_018399255.1. Taxonomy (GTDB): domain Bacteria; phylum Spirochaetota; class Spirochaetia; order JABMQR01; family JABMQR01; genus M55B182. The sequence continues at coordinate 3,567 of JAGYPA010000122.1, forward strand.
GGAGGTCTGTATTGAGCAGAAGCATTTTGTTCAGGCAATTGAACTTGTAAAGCATAATGGCGCATATAAAAGTGTGTCTGGGGTTGCGGTATGAATGATCAGGAACTCTATCTGTATGGTATTATTCCCAACTACAGCATGGCAGAACAAATCAAGCTCCCCGTCAGTATGAATCTATCTGTCATTACTTATGAGTCCATATCAGCGGTAGTTTCAAAAAAAGAGCGAGCTGACTTCAGGAAGATGGGAACGGAACCTCTGGCGAAGCTGTTAGTTCATCATCAAAAGACCATTGAATCTGTCATGAGTCGGGGATTAAGCACAGTTATTCCGTTTAGCCTCGGGACGTTTGCGAAAAACCAGGTGGAAGTGCGGGGAATTCTTAAAAAAAGCTTCACCATGGTTATGAAAATCATGAAACACATTTCCCATACGGTGGAAGTGGATGTGGTTGCTACCTGGAGTAACCTAGACCGGATACTTTCTGTAATCTCTGTTGACCAGCGTGTAGCTGAGCTGAAAACTAAAATTTTATATAAGAAAGAAATTGAACAGACCGATCAGATTGATGTCGGCCGTCTAGTAAAAAAAATACTGGATGAGAAAAAGGAATACTATGTATCCCGGATTGTTGATGCGGTGCGACCTCTGTGTCAGGATGTACGACAACATGAACTGCTTAATGATCATATGGTCTCCAACACAGCGTTACTGGTAGACCGTAGTAGACTGGCAGACTTGGAACAAGTGATCAACTCACTTGATTCCGATTTTTCAGGAAAGCTGAATTTTAAGATAGTCGGTCCGCTTCCCTGTTACAGCTTTTATACCTTGGAAGTCAAGCACTTGAGGTATGAGGAAGTGGAAGCGGCTAAACGTGCCCTAGGTTTAGGGGATGTAACATCGAAAAAGTTATTCAAGAAGGCGTACCTAACAAAAGTGAAGCAGTATCATCCTGATGTCTGTGAGGATAAAAGCCATTCAGAAATGTTTGATCGTGTGGAAAGGGCATACAGAACCATGCTTGACTATGTAAGCTTCCTGGATAACCTCCCGGATGATGAACATTTTTCGCTTCTGCCCGATGCTGTATCGGAAAATGCGCTGAAAGTGTTGATAAAGGAGTGATATGCGGAAAGAGGGAAAGTATGTGTACTGCATTGTCAAAGCTGATAATGATTTCAATTTTGGTCCCATCGGTATTGGGAACCGTGGTGATTTAGTTACCACCATCGGACTGGATGAATTGTGCATGGTGGTAAGCAATCATCCTCTGGACAAGTTTACGGTGAATCCTGAGAACATTCTTGCTCATCAGCGGGTCATTGAGGAAGTTATGAAGGAATTCACCAGCGTGTTACCACTGAGATTTGGAACTATTGCAGCTGCACCGGACGAAATCAGGAACTTGCTCAATCGAAGAAGCAGGGAATTCCTGGAATTGCTCTACAATTATAATAATACCTTTGAGGCAAATGTAACGTGTACATGGAAAAATATGGATGAAATTTACAGGGAAATTAAAGAAGATAATGAAGTGCTGAAAAAACTGGAAAGAGAATGTAAAAGGGAAAAGGACACGCAGGTTCGGCAGAAAAAAATGAAGGAAGCAGGGATAATCGTTGAAAAAGACCTGATGGAAAAAAAGAATAAAGAAGCCCATGAAATCTTGATGGCGTTCAAAAAAGTAGTAGTCGATTACTGTCATAATAAAACATCAGATGATGCCACGTTTTTCAACACCGCATTTTTAGTAAGAAGGGTCCGTGAAAAAGAGTTGGACAATATTGTAGCTGATCTGGGGGAAAAGTACCTTAGTCGAATTGATATTCGGTATACCAGTCCACTGCCGATATTTAATTTCATTAACTTGACAATTTTTCCTGAAAAATGGGAGACTTAGGGTTTTTAGCGAAATTGGGAGGAAACATATATCCATGAGGCTTATAGTATGAATAGTGATGAAAAAAAAGATAGTGGAATCTACTTATATGGGATTATCAGGAATGCTGGAACGAAAACATTTGACGTTCCGGGTATCGGGAAGAATAAAGAGCAGGTCTATACCGTCAGTTACAAGGATATCAGTGCGGTAGTCAGCAAGACCGCTGAAATGCGTTATGAAGCCCGGCGGTTGAACCTGATCGCCCATCAGCTTGTCCTTGAAGCTGTTATGCAGGAATATACAGTGCTCCCCATACGGTTTTCCACGATATCGTCTACATCAGATGAAGCAAAGATCACAAAAATACTTGAACATGAGTATGATGTATTTACCAGGCTCTTTGAAAAGATGGAAGGGAAAAAGGAACTTGGGCTGAAAGTGCTGACCCGTGAAGAAATTATTTATACCCATATATTAGAGAAATATGACGATATCCGCAAGCTGAAGGAACACCTGAAAAACAAGGATCCGGAAAAGACCCAGGGGCAGCTGCAGAAAATCGGGGAAATGGTGAAGAT
>JAGYPA010000123.1 GCA_018399255.1 Spirochaetales bacterium
CACCGATTCCGTTTTTCCCATGAACGGCTTCCCCGGTTTCACGCTTACGATAGAGCGGATCCGACGCTCCGGCATATACCGGGATATGCTTCCCGGCCAGTGTACAGATCCGTACACTGTTGGGGGCGGTAAGCTCCAGCGGAACATTGCCGGCCACAGCAGTAATTCCCAGAATATCCCATCCCGGATACTGCAGGGCAAGCAGCAAGGCAACGGCATCATCGATTCCGGTATCGCAGTCAATAATAATCTTTCGTCTGTTTTCAGCCATGGAGCATCTTCCTATCCATCTTTCCTCCATTCCTCCATCCCTCCCTCCATCCATCCCTCAGCAGCAGCTGAGCCTCTGCACCGGCCGGGGTCTGCTTATGCCAATGAACCAATCCTCTCAATCAGAAAGCGGACAAATTCCTCACGCCTGATATCCATCAGCACATCGGTATTCGGGGGCGGAGCAAACCCGTGGCGCTGGTCTCCCACTGTAGTACCCGTCGTCAGCTCACCGTCCGTATCAATCGCTATATGCATCGGTCGGATGGTAAACAGTTCCGGTTTTACCAATACGGCAACTGCACAGGCATCGTGAATGGGACTTCCGCCGAACTGGGGAAAATTCTCCTCATGAAAGGTAACAAAAAAGTCGAGAAGTTCGGCTGTAAGGACACCTGCTCGATTGCCGAGAAGCCTGAACTGCTCCGTATCTTCCCGGGTAACGATCGCCTTATGGGTAACATCGAGGCCGGCCATAGTAAGCGGAATACCCGAACGGAAAACGATATCAGCTGCCTCTGGATCCACAAGTATATTGAACTCGGCGGCAGGGGTCCAATTCCCCCCGTTCACACCGCCTCCCATCAGGGAAATGCGGGCAATGTTATCCTTCAGCTCAGGATATGCCGTCAGGAACAGCGCAATATTTGTCAGGGCGCTGGTGGGCACCAGCGTTACTGCTGTTTCAGAGGTACGGACGAGTCTTGCAATCAAATCTGCCGCCGAACAGGATTCAAGCCCAACAGCAGGTTCGGGAAGCTCGGGACCATCGAGCCCGGTAGACCCATGCACCTCTGGAGCAACAATCAGTTTCCGAAAAAGGGGACCGGGAGCACCTGCAGCAATGGGAACCTGCAAATTGAGAAAGGTCATAAGCTTTCTGGCATTCAGCGTTGTTTTTTCAATAGTCTGATTCCCTGCAGCCGAGGTCACCCCGATGATCTCCAGTTCGGAACTCGCACAGGCCAGCATCATGGCTATCGCATCATCATGTCCGGGATCGCAGTCAAGAATTACCGGTATCCTGTTCATGCTGCTCATGCTTCGGACTCCATTTTCTTTCCCACCTTCATCAGCATACGCTGATGCTGCTTGCGTTTGGCAGCCGTATAGAGAACCAGACCGACAACCGTTGCGACATAGGGTATCATCTGCACAAATTCTGCCGGTACCCGCAGCAGCTGCAGCGAATTGGAAAGCGCATCAAAAAATCCGAAAAGGAGTGAGGTAAGGAAAGACCCTACCGGACTTGCACCGCCCATAGCCTCGGCCGCCAAAGCGATAAAACCGCGTCCTGCCGTCATGTCGCGGCTGAACCAGGAAACATAACCCATGGACATATAGGCTCCGCCGAAAGCGGCAATAAGCCCGCTTAGCGAAAGGGCGATAAACTGCGTCTTCTTAACACTGATTCCTACAGAATCTGCGGCTTCAGGATTCTCGCCCACTGCCCGTATCCGCATGCCCAGCGGTGTTTTGTTGATAAAAAAGTGCATGAGGAATACCGATATCAGGGCAAAATAGGTCAATACGTTATGGCCTGAGAGAATAGGTCCGATAACCGGAATCTTGTCAAGTAGCGGAAGCGCAATCTTCGGCAGCACCTTGCTGGCAATCGAGGAAGATATGCCCTTATCCCCGGCAATAATGTAGAGGATAAAAATCGTTCCGCCGCTGGCCATAAGATTGAGGGCTACCGCTGCCAGAATAACATTGGTTTTTAACTGCAGGTGAAAATACCCGATCAGCATGCCCGAGAGCAGTCCAAAAATAAGTGCCATAATGAGTCCGAGCCAGGCACTGTTAAACCATGCACTGAAGAGAACTCCCGTAAGGGCAGCAATCAGCATAATACCCTCGAGTGCAATGTTGATAACCCCGGCCCGATCGGTTATAAGGGCAGCCAGAGCAGCAAAGAGAATCGGCGTCGTTACCCGAAGCACTGAATAGCCGAATTCAGTGGTGAAGACGATTTTTAAAAACTCACCCATCCTTACGCCTCCTTTGCCGGCTGAACACTGTCAGCCAGGTCGCGGGTTGCATCCCGGAAAACCATCCGGTACTGGGATTTCTCGAGAAATCCGGCAGCAGCTATGAGAACAATCATAACTCCCTGGATAATGGCGACTATTTCGTTCTGGACATCGGACTGTCGGGACATCAAATCGGCTCCGATGCGCAGGTAGGCCAGAAAAAAGGCAGCAACCGGCACATAAGCCGGGTTACGGCGAGCAAGGATGGCAACAATGACACCGGACCAGCCATACCCAGGCAGCTGCTGCCAGCTGAACCGTCGATACAGCCCGAGCAGCTCGATCGATCCGCCTGCTCCAGCAATAAAGCCCCCCAGCAGCTGGGCACTGATAATCACGGAAGCCGTCTTGATGCCGGCATACTCGGCAAACTTGTCGTTAAGTCCCGTCAGCCGTGTACGATACCCCCAGCGGGTTCGATAGGTATAATAGTACATCAGCACAATAAACAGTGCGGCAATAATAAGCCCGAAGTGAACCCGGGTGCGCGGTATCAGTGTTCCCAGCTTTGCCGTTTCTGCAAGCCGGTAGGAAACCATAGCCCCGGCATTCGGGTCACGAAGATAATAATTGATCAGGTAGAGCCCGAAGAAAAGGGCTATATAGTTGAACATCAGGGATGATACCAGTTCGCTTGCACCCCATTTTACCTTGAGCAGTGCCGGAATCCCGCAGAAAACCGCCCCGGTCAGCCCGCCGATAAGGATTGATACAATCGGATGTATCACCATCGGAAGTGTCCACTGCACAGCGGCAAAAGAGGATACTACCGCTCCCATAAAAAAGGCGCCCTCCGCTCCGAGATTGAACTGGGCAGCGGTAAACATGATACTGATGGCAAGTCCGGTGAAGATCAGCGGGATCATCATCTCCAGCACATTCCCGAAGTGCCGGAGGCTGCTTAATGGGCCGAATAGAAAAGCCCTCAGAGCAGCTCCCGGTGTTTCGCTAACCAGGAGAATGGTTACCAGGGCTATAAGCAGGGAGATGGAAATTGCCAGAATTGTCCGCAGCGTCTCAAAAGCGAGTTTTTTATTTTTCATGGACGGCTCCTCCAATTTCTTCCGGTTCCTGATGCTTAATCCCCAGCATAAAGAGTCCCAGTTCTTCCTCGCTCACTTTCGAGGCATCGGGAAAGTATGCCGTCACCTCTCCTTCATACATGACGATCAAACTGTCAGAAAGCTCCAGCACCTCATTGAGATCGGCGGAGACCAGCATTACGGCTGCCCCCTCGTCTTTTTTTCAGTCTACCAGGCAGTTACGGATAAATTCAGTTTGCCCCATCGATGCCCGAGGTCAGCTGATCGGCTATCGTAAATGAGCTGCGGATCGGCGAAAAACTCCGGGCGACAACTACATTGAATATTGCCTCCGGACAACATGCCGGCCTCTGCGGAGGCGAAGCTGCGACAATCGCGATATCTCACAAGCTTGTTCGAGAGATCACGGATTGCCCTGGTTTTTGTCAAAATCGGTCCGGTAAAGGCAGGACTGTCATGCTTGTCGGCGAGTACATTCTGTTCTATGGTCATCTCTTTCGCCACCCCGTAGGTCATGCGGTCCTCGGGAATATGGCAGGTCCCAAGATTGCGAATTTCCTTGATTGATTTCCGGTTGACGGCCTCTCCGCCGATCAGGACTTCACCATGGGCAATTTTCTCCAATCCGGTAATCCCTTCCACCAGCTCGCTTTGCCCATTTCCCTCGACCCCGGCAATACCGAGAATCTCTCCCTTGCGCACCTGAAAGCTCACTCCCTTGACCGCCCTCTGGCCAAGATCATTTGCCATAACAAGATCCTTCACAGAGAGCATCACGTTACCGGGTCTGGAAGGTCCTTTTTTTATTTCCAGAATTACATCACGTCCAACCATCAGCCGGGATATATCCGTCGGGGTAACATCGGAGATATTGAAAGTCCCCTGACTGCGTCCGTTGCGCATGATAGTTATCCGATCGCAGAGAGCCTTGACCTCATGCAGCTTATGGGAGATAAAAATGATTGTCGTACCAAGATTCTTCAGCAGCTTGAGTTCGGCAAAAAGTTCTTTCGTCTCCTGAGGCGTCAGGACTGCTGTCGGCTCGTCGAGGATCAGTATTTCTGCTCCCCGGTAGAGAGCCTTGAGTATTTCGACTTTCTGTTTGGTGCCGACCGGCAGAAACTGCACCTTTACCAGCGGATCGACAGCAAGATTGTATTTGTCAGACAGAATCCTGGTATCCTTTATGGCTTTCTGGAGGTCTATTTTGAGCCGTTTCCGGGGCTCGACCCCCAGTATCATATTTTCCGCCACGGTAAGAGAGGGCACCAGCATGAAGTGCTGATGAACCATACCAATCCCATGGGCTATGGCTTCGTGGGGCGAGCCTACCTTTATTTCGCTGCCGTTCAGGGTGATCGTGCCGCCCTGCGACTCTTCCAGTCCAAACAGGATGCGCATAAGGGTTGACTTTCCCGCGCCGTTTTCCCCTGCAAGGGCATGAATCTCCCCTTTGCGGATGGAAAAGCTCACCTCATTATTGGCCACTATTCCGTTCGGATAGACTTTGGTGATCTTATCCATCGTCAACAGTGCATCTTCATGCATGGCGTAATTCTCCTGCATTAATGTAAATCGAACCTTGGAGGTACAGGACTGCACCGCCAAGGTTCACATAATTACGAGTCTAAATTGCTGACCTGCTTCTTCCTGAAGTATTAAAACTGCGGGTGCTTTTCTCCCCGATCAGTTTCATACCTGCATAGGGAATACTACTTGACTGCGTTGCGCAGTGCGTTCAGCTCTTCTGTAGAAAGACCGAAAGCTGATGAAACAACAATTTCGCCCTTCATGATCTTCTGCTCAACGTCAAGGACGTAGTCCCTGATATCCTGCGGTACAACTTTCTGGAATACTGCATTATTGGCAAGACCGACACAATCTTCGGCAAATCCGAGAACTTCGGCTTTTCCGTAGGGAGCATTTCCGTCGAGGTGCATCATGACTGCCCGGTAGAGTGAGTTGTCAACCCGCTTCAGAGCTGAAGTGGTAATCAGATTTGCCTTGTCCGGGTCGCTCTCCACAAAAATAAGAGCCTGGTCGGAATCAACGCCGATAGCATAGCGCTGAACATCCTTGGCTGCATCGAGCTGGCCGAGTCCAGCCTGTCCGGCTACGTTGAAGCCGATATCAGCGCCCTGCCGATACTGAGCAAGCGCCATTTCCTTTCCTTTTGCCGAATCGCTGAATGATCCAATATAGGAAATTGCGACTTTGATGTCTTTTTCTACATACTGAGCGCCCTCGATATAACCGACGAGAAAGTCGTTGATTACCGGAATATCCATACCGCCGAGGAATCCGATCATCTTTTTACTTGGATCGGCCAGAGGCATATCAGAAGTGGTCACCTTAGCAGCCAGGGCGCCGGCAACAAACGATACTTCGTTCTGCTTATACTCGATGGAGTAGACGTTTTCATAATCCCCGCCGGAATAATCTACGCGCGTATCAAAAATGATATAGCGTTTATCAGGGTACATCGGTGCAGTATCCTGAAGCATTTCAGTTATCTGCCAGGTTCCGACAATGATGATATCGTAATCTTCCTCGGATACGTCAAGCAGGGTCGGTTCCCATTTTGTTTCGTCATAGCTCATCTCGATAGTCCGGACTTCGATCTTGTCGCCCAGTTCCGCTTTGAGCATTTTCATGCCGTTGTCGGCTGAATCAAAAAATG
>JAGYPA010000124.1 GCA_018399255.1 Spirochaetales bacterium
GGAGAACGATCTGTTAAAAAAAGCTTCAGCCTACTTCGCAGCTCTGCAACGGAACTCAAGGTAAGCACCATATATGAGTTCATAGAGCAGCAGGAAGAACACGCCAAAGAAAAGTGGGCTAAGACGATGGGCGTATCAAGATCAGGCTATTACACCTGGAAAAAGGAGCGGAGTCACAGAGAAGCCAGAGAGACAAAGATCCGGGAAAAGGGTTGACTATCCTACCTTGCTTGTTGGCTACTTGGCCTTTTCTGGTAGGATCTCCACGGATTTGGCGAAGGTTGTTGGGTCCATCAGCGCTAGCGCTGGGACAGGGCATCGTTGAAGTTCAAGCCGAAGATTTTTCTCAGCCTTTTCTTGCTGATCTTCTGAGTCCCTCTCATGAGGACGCTCAGTTTCTTGTACAGTGAAAGGCATTCCTTGTCCAATATACTCTGGTTGAGTGCTATATTCCTGTCACTCAGGACCAGATAATCCTAGCGAACGATCATTTCACTGGCTGTTAGATGTACTGTTTTATGACGATGCAAACACCAACGTGGAAAAACGCGCCAGCGGGAATATGTCAAGGCTGAAGAAAATGGCATTAAGTCTCTACCGAATGATGAAACCGCTGGATAAGGTATGATACCTCAGTAACATCAAGCGGTTGTTTACCTATGAGTATGAAGAAGAGGGTATATAGACTGCTGGCCCGGTGCGATTTAGCCTCCATAAAGCATGCTCTGGAGCAGCATCGCAGCTCCAGAGCATGCCTCTCCCCATCTTTTCTATACTCTCTTTAAAAACAGTACGATATTAAAGTTTATTTTTCTTTAAAATGGACAAAAATGGGTGATCGGGTCTATAATTGTTAGTTGAATGATATTATCTACTCTTAATAGGGAATGTTATTACAGTAATTATATAGAGGAATGATTACAAATAAAAATCTTAATCTGCCTGCCGAAAAAAACATGTTTATAAATTTCTATTAAGGATTCATCATGCTGAAAAGAAAAATTCCTACCAGTAACCTCCCGGCGGAAAATGCTGCCTTGCCGCTGGGCAGGTGCCTTGCAAAATCAGTTGGAAATAAAGATGGGGAGAAAAAGCCCGGGATGGATGTAGAAACCCATAGCCGGATAGTTGGAGTGGTGGCTAAAAAGCTGATTGAGCTATTCCCCGAAAGTCTACGCTCCTGTCTCTTTCCTCAAGGAAGCGAGCTGGCAGCAGCGGTTCATGATGTTGGCAAAATCAATCCTCTTTTTCAGGAAAAAATTAAACGAAGTCTCAAAGGCTATTCACCTAACAGCGAAAAAGCCCTTAAAGACGCTAACCCTAAGCTTGAAAAGCAGAGGAATCTGTACCACAGCATTGTCAGCAAAGCGGCGCTATACTATTCTCCCCCGTTTATTGCTGATATTGCAGGCAGTCATCATGGTTATCCAGCGGGATGCAGTTTGCTGCCGGAAGATGCGGTTATTGGCGGCTCAGCCTGGCAGCAGGAAAGAATGGCGTTGATAGAACACATGCAGCAGTATTTCTCACAGGATTGGCCGGAAATTGAAGATGATATTCACGCCGCAGTTCTTTCCGGGCTCACGACCGTTGCAGATTGGATTGGTTCTGGTCCAGCCTTTGATAATATTTTCGCTATCGAACCGGAAGCTCTGGAATTTCTTGCAGCGGAAGCCGTTGGGAATGCCGGGTTTTTCCCAGTTCAAGTCAGGAAAAACCTGCAGTTTCATGATATTTTTCCCGAATACCTACCCAATCCGATGCAATCGGCAATGGCGCAGCTGTCAGACCAACCGGGGGTATACATTGTGGAAGCTCTCATGGGGGAGGGCAAAACAGAGGCCGCTCTTCACGCTGCCTACCATTTTCTCGAATCAGGTCAGGCTTCTGGAATCTACTTTGCTCTTCCTACGCGCCTGACATCGGAAAAAATATATGACCGTTTCAATGAGTTTCTGGGAAAGGTACTCGAAGACAGTGACCCCCATCAAGCTCTGCTTCTCCATGGGACCTCATGGCTCAGGTCAACAGACCTTGGTGAAGATGCCGGGCCGGGGTTTTCCTGGTTCAACTCAAATAAACGAGGTATCCTGGCTCCATTTTCCGTGGGGACGATTGACCAGGCCTTAATGGCAGTAATGCACGTGAAACATGGATTTGTTCGTACTTTCGGTCTGGCCGGCAAAGTAGTGATTATAGATGAGATACACACCTACGATATGTACACGGGAACTATAGCTGAACACTTAATCCAATCACTTACCTCACTTGGTTGTATAGTAATTCTTCTCAGCGCCACATTAACCAGAGATCGAATATCAACACTTATCTATCAGTCCGGCAGAAAGCACCTTTCCAATTCCATCTTGATCCCTGACCGATATCCTATGATAACAAAGTATGTTCCGCAGAAAGAGCCTGAGTTCTCTCAAAGGCTGGATGCAGTAAATTCATCAGTGATTATTTCTCATGCTGATGATTATGATTATGAGTATGCATTCAGTGAAGTCAAGGATAAAGCTTATAACAATCAATATATCCTATGGATAGAAAACAGTGTCCAGGAAGCACAGCAGGTGTATGCCCGGCTTGGAGCCTGGGGAAGGGATAATGCTATTGAAGTAGGGCTTCTCCATTCCCGTTTTTTACGTGCGGAAAGGCAAAAGCTTGAAGACCATTGGACGGGTCTCTATGGGAAGGATGGCCTTAAAGAGAGAGCTTTACATGCGAGCGGAAAGATTCTTATTGGAACCCAGATACTTGAACAGTCACTTGATATTGACGCAGATTTTCTTGTTTCTCATATTGCACCCAGCGATATGCTTTTCCAGCGGATCGGGAGGTTGTGGCGACATGAGCGTATGTATGAAAAACGCCCTGCTCAAGCCAGGAAGGAAGTACTGGTCCTTTCACCGGATTATGATTCCGTCATGAATAATCCGGGAAGGGCCTTCGGACCTTCTGGACTGATTTATTCCCCGTATGTGCTATTGAGGACTTTAGAAGTCTGGAAATCACTGAATTCTGCGATTATACCGTCAGATTTGCGAAAAATAATCGAAAGTACCTACGCTGAAAGGGAAGAGCAGGGCAAGTTTGCCATGATACAGCGAGAACTGACCAAGCAAAAAGAAAAGCTTAAGCTGTCTGCATATAATTCAATGGCTTCCTTCGGGAAAGCCCTGTCAGATGAAAATCCTCCGACAAGGATTGCCGAACTGCCTTCAGCCGATGTACTTCTGCTGGGAAGAGAACCTGATTATGAACGGGGTATTATTTGGTTCTCTGACGGCTCGACCATTAATTTGCCGCAGAAGCCGGAATCAGCCAACCGTGAGGAAAAGAAGAGACTGGCACTTCAGTTAATGGAGCATATGGTCAGAGTGCCCTCTTATCATGCTCCAAATGTACTTGAAAGAAATGAGCTGCGGTGGCTGGCTCCATATCTGTACATCTCCAGTGAAAAAGAAGACCGACTGCGGACAGCAGTGTTAACACAGGGTGATGCTCTTATTGGATTAGGAAATAGGCCGGTACATGACACGCATAATCTTGGATATTCCAAGGTGTTGGGATATATCGTCCGTAAAAAAACGTGTGATAGGAGGATGAATGGAAAACAGGTTTAACTTAGTTGATGAAGAATGGATTCCTGTTGCAGGAGGAGGGAGGGCTTCTCTTATTCAGGTATTCAGTAACCCGACGCTCTCTGCGTTAGGAGGTAATGCCATACAGAAGCTCGCTGTGCTTAAGTTGCTTCTGGCCGTAGCCCTTGCAGCGTATACTCCTGAAGATGATCGGGACTGGGTAAGGCTTGAGGCGAAGGGATTAGGAGAGAAGTGCCTGGCATATCTTGAGGAGAAAAGGGAACTGTTCTGGCTGTATGGCGAAAAACCCTTTTTGCAGATGCCGAAGCTGAGGGATTTGAAAGATGCCAATGGAAAACTCCTGAAAGGGGTCCCCATCGGGCGTAATTACATTCCGGATCTTCCCTCGGAAAATGACACAATTCTTTTTCAGTCGCAGCGCAGCAGACCGCTTACCGATGCTGAAAAAGCAGTATTTATTGTTTCAATAATGAATTATGGGCTAGGGGGTAAACGAGTAGTGAAAAAAATCCCCCCCCTCTCGGAGCATTACAAAGGAAAAACTGATTCAGCAAAATCCAGTCCCAGTTTAGGTAATTATGTCGGTTATTTGAATTCTTGCATCTGGGGGCAGTCAATTCTGGAAACGGTCTGGCTGAATCTGTTCACTTTTCAGCAGATATCACAATTTCCCCTATGGAAGGAAACCCCTAACATACCGCCATGGGAAGAAATGCCGGCTGGTGAGGATGACCCTGTGGCCAGGAGATTAAAGAACAGCTTTATGGGAATGCTGATATCCATGAGCAGATTCGCTCTTCTAGCTGATGAAGGGATTATCTATATGGAGGGGATTCAATATCCATCCCACAAGAATGGTTGGAGGGAACCGTTTATGACTTTCGGGGATAAAGATAAAATGATCTGGACCGATACGAGTAAAAAGCCCTGGAGAAATCTCACCTCGATCCTTGCCGCAAATTATGCAAGCGGGACTTCTTTGTTCAGTTGTCCCCAGATAGCGCTGCTGCTGACCAGAGCCCGAAGTGAAAGGGATGTGATAGGCATATGGGCAGGGGGCTTGAAAGTTCGTGGGAATGCAGGAGACCAGTCGGTAAAGCAAACCGATGATTATGTGGAATCCCTTGTGTTTCTTGCGAGTAAAGATGCGGGAGATTCCTGGTTTCAATCATTTTCGTTCGAGATGCAGAAACTGGAAGATCTTGCGTATAAGTCTTTAGGATACGCGGTAAAAAAATATTATTCTTCTTTATCCGTGAAATCTGAAAGCTCAGGGGACAAGGCGAAAGAGTATTTCTGGCAGTTGTGCGAACCGACAGTACAGGAACTGATTGCCGTTTGTGATCAGCCGGAAAATATGTACAGACTCAGAAAGCAGTATACTGATTTTGTGCAGCAGTCGTATAACAGATTCTGCCCGAATCAGACAGCCCGTCAAATGGCCGCGTGGGCAAAAAACAGGCCATATGTCAGGGAATATCTCGCGAAAGAAAAGAAGGAGGATGCCAGTGCCTAGTCAGAAAAGTACCAGCTTTGTGGATTACGTGATCAATACCATCAGCAAGGAAAATAATAAGGGATTTTCCGCAAAGCTAAAGAAAGCTGAAAATGAGACAACCGAGTATCAGAGCTGGGAGATACTCGCGAGGTGGGTAGATCTTGAATATGAAAAAAATCGTCGGGCTTATGCGCTCATCGGGGCCAGTCTTGCCCGTGCTAAACCAAAGAAAGATGGCGAATCAAGTTTGGGGGGTGCATTGTTCACACTTTTCAATCAAGGCGGAAGTTCGAATGATATTGAATCGTCACCTGCAGCTCTGCGGCTGCGTCGATTGCTTGCTTGTCGTGATGCGCTTGAGTTGATTGATGTTCTTCGTCAGGTTATGCGTTTGCTGGAATCGAAGGATATTGGTTTTTCACGGGCTCAGCTGCTCGATGATATTCTCTGGTTCGATACTGAACAGTCTCGGGAACGATCACGGACCCGCTGGGCTAATGATTTTTATCGAAAGCAGGAGGTTGTATGATTGCTTCAGTTCTCAAGCTGGATAGAAAAGCGATGAAGGTGTTACAGATTACCGACCTTTATTCTATTCACAAGACCATATACAGCCTCTTTCCCGGGAATAAAAGGGAATTTCTGTTTTATGATCAGGGAGGGGATATACGCAGCAGAAGTATCCTGATTCTTTCCAAGGTTCCGCCGCTCTTAGCTGCTGCCGGAGAAGTTACGTCAAAGCGTATTCCTGATGAATTTCTTGAAGAACACACCTACGCTTTCCGGGTTCAGCTGAATCCGATTGTCAGGCTGGCTGGATCCAGGAAAGCAAAGCCGGTAGTTGGAAAATACATGGGTG
>JAGYPA010000125.1 GCA_018399255.1 Spirochaetales bacterium
GGCAAAGGAGGCGAAGCCTCCTGGGTCCAGGGCTTGCCCTGGGGGATGATACCTTTCATTGTTCTTCATCCGAGTAATTCCTGATAAACCGTGTCTGATAAAATTATTATCTGCAAAAATCCAGACAGGATAAGCTTGTTTGCATTTATCTGACGAACATCTCAATTTTCCTGCAGAACAGGTTCCATTATAACTCAGGGCTGTTATGATCACAATAAAAAATGCGTAGAGGACTGGTAGGAATCTGGAGGTTCCCGGAGGAATATTTCCTTGCACAAAACTGTGAATCGTTTACAATAATTTAAGACTGAGTGAACAAGACTGAATGAACAAGACTGAATGAACAAGACGAGGCCAGCAAATGAAAAAGAAAACACCATCAAATCAGAAACAATTGAGAGAGTCCCATGCTGCTGGCTGGATATTAATTGTTGTCGGCTCTCTCCTGTTGATTGTAAGCATTGGCACTGTACCATACGTATCCGGCTTCATACTGCAGGCTTTTGGTTTGGCATCCTATGCAATTTCCGCACTGGTGATAGTGTATGGGTTAGTCAGGTTGAGTTTTGCTGGAAAGAGACCCCGTACGAAAGGATATGCAGTGAAGGAAATTACAGGGCTGCTGGCATTCAGCTGGGTTGTCGGAACAGTCGAGCTGCTGACACTCGGATATACCAGAGAAATGGAGCAGTACACAAGCCGCTTTGCTGGTGACCTTGGATCACTGCTGTTTCGCAGCCTGTTGAAACTGTTTACCTTGCAGGCGAGTCTGTTTCTGAGCATTCTTATACTCTCCCTTCTCATTTCCCTGATTTGGCGTAAACAGATTGTGCATCTGCTGAGAGAGGTGGGAAGAATCGTCTTTCATGCAGCAACGCCGCAGACAGCAGAAAACATAAACAGTGGTAATAAGCGTAAAGTCGGGAAAAGCAAAACTGTCAGAAACTCGACAGAACATTGCCCTGTCTGTGATGCTGCAGGGGTTGCTTTTGCGATTGCTGGCGGTATCACGCTAGCCGGAGTCCTGCTCAATCCTCGCATAGCCGGATCAGCGCTGTTTTACACTTTCGGGTACCTGATGTATGGGCTGCCTGCCTATCTTGGCTGGGTTGGATTCACCCTCATTTCGGCGCAAAAAACTGGGAAACGGGTATTTGAGGTTGTCAGGGTAATGCTAAGTTTTCCCATTCTCTGCTGGATAGTCGGGAGCATCGAGCTGCTTATCTGGTATACCGGCGGTAAGGAAACCCTTGCACTTGCCGCCGGATCAATCGGTGTATTTCCCTTCTCGTTTCTCAATAATTTCACTTCCGGTCTATGGACTCTTCTGTCGGCACTGGGTTTAGTGCTTGCTGCAGCACTTTTAGTTCTGTTGCCACTGATTCTTCGGGTGCTCAAACAGCTTTCCTGCTGGCGAATCTATAAAAAAGTTCCGAGACTGAACACCCCGAACCCCTCTGCTGCTCAGTACTCAACACAAGTTGAAAACCCCGGCAGATCAGTAAAAGCAACTGCCCTGACTGATACAAAGAAGCCTGCACCGGATATGAACTCTGCTTTCGGGGTAGAGGGAGAACCTGCAGCGGAGCAGCTGACCCCGGTTGTTGAGAGTGCAGAAAAGGAGAAGCGCATACCAGATTCCAAGAACATCCCTCTGCCGGTATCCATACTCCCGGATCTGCCGGTGATAACGGATCCTATTGGTGGCGAAGCACGGAAAGAGCTGTTGGAGATAGAAGAGACACTGATTGATGTCATTTTCAGACTGACGCAGATCAGGTTGGAACGTGCTCCGGGTAGAGAGCCGGTAATGGGGATAAGCACCATGCAGCTGGCTTTTCGTCCGCACGAAGCCAACCGGAAGGCGATAAAGAATCTGCTTAATCTCAATTATGATCTAGCTCTCGAACTGAAGCGCTCGCCGGTCCGGATTACCCTGAAAGATGTCATAATGATCGAAATACCCCTTGATGAAGAGAAACGGACATTTGTCTATGTTAAAGAACTGCTGGACCGCGAGGAGACGATAACCGAACCTACCTATCTGATCGGCAAGACTGCTGACGGGCGTCAGCTCGAGCTTCCGGTTAAAAAAAGCCTGAATGTTCTGATCGGGGGGCAAGTCGGTGCGGGAAAGTCGGTACTGCTTCACTCCCTCATATTCGGGATAATCTTCAGGTGGAAGCCTTCGGAAGTGCAGTTCGCTTTGTATGATCATAAAGTGGAGGAGTTCAAGCGCTATTCCCGACTGCCGCATCTGTGGCACCCGGTGGCCAACAGCTCCAGCAAATTCACGATCCTGTTGGAAAAGCTCGAGCAGGAGCTGGAGCGGAGAAAGCGTGCCCGCGAGAGGGATGAACAGGCCACCTTTTCGCTGCTCATAGTTATCATGGATGAGTTCAGGGGACTAAGCAGTGAGCGATTGATGACCCTCGTAGCAGAATGCCGATCGTTGAATATGACGTTTGTATTAGCTACCCAGTATCCTCGTGCGGATGTGATATCGACCCCGATCAAGGCAAACCTGACTACCGGCATCAGTTTCCGGATGCGGGATGCTACCGGCAGTCGTCTGATAATCGGTGAGTCTGGGGGTGAAATGCTTTTAGGCAATGGCGACTGTCTTGTCAGTACATCATTTTGTTTCGAACATGCCCAAGCAGCTCTCTGCCGAAGGGAAGATCTGCAGGCAGTTGGCGAGTACTTGAAGACTCTGTAATGTGCCTTTGAAAGTACCAAGAGATCGGAAGCACGATTAGATCTCCTGCTGATTTCAGTCATGAGGCTGCCGGAGAGGATGTTTCAGACTCCTAGGGAATATCTGTCAGTTTTTGATGCGCAGAGATGTTCTTCAGGGGATCTTCAGGGAATCTTCAGGGACAATATACTCCACCATCTGCGCCTCATGCACCTCGGGGATTTCGTTCCGGCGGGCCATGCGGTAGATGACATCTTCCGGGACGGGGGCCAATCGCATGCGATTGCGCTCCAGATGGGTCAGCAAATCAGCTTCCAGATAGACTATTCTCACCCGGGCCCCGTAGTCGCTGCACATGTCGATAATAGGCTTGCGGATTCGCTGCAGCCTGTTTACCGCATTCCAGATAAAGGGTTCTCGTGCAGCCAGCAGCCGCTTAGCCCGCAGTTTAGCTGTCTGGATTACCATCCCCTGGTTTACGGCAGGAGATATCCCGAGCTCGGAACGGATAGCATCCAGCGAGATCACCGGCAGCCCATTCCCGTTGATCCTGATCCAGTAATCCTTGCCCGCCGCCGGGAGTCCTGAGAGCAGAATTACCTCAAAGTTCCGGTCGTCGTAGTAGTCCACCTCCGGACTGGTCGTAGTTCTGGAAAAATAGTAGAACCTGCTGTGACCTGAGGAGAACGTAAAAGGGCGGTCATAACAGCCCTGCTCACGCGCATATTCCCGAAAGAGCTCAATGGTCTCGAGTGATTCGTCAGTATCGGCTGAAATCCTTCCCCTGATATCGCATTCGGCAAGAAGGGCAAGCAGATCGATGCGTACCGATTGGCTGATCCGCAGGAGCGACTTCCGTGAATCCCTCCTATGCAGCAGATAAAGCGGCTGCATGTGATCCCGAATCAGATGGACCACCTGCTCTCTCAGACTGAAGGGTATCGGATCAGGAATACCCTGCCACAACAAAAAGCGGGCTATGAAGGCTCCGACAATGGAGTGATTGGGAGAGGTTATCCGTCCCGCTTCAGTACGGGTAGTCGGCAGCTTCCCGATATCATGGAACATGGCAGCAAAAAAGAGAACGTTCCGGTCGGCAGAAGAGAGTTCCTTCCAGCGGGGATGATGCAGAAGGGCATCCACCACCATCCGGGTGTGGGTGAGCACATCGCCTTCCCCATGGTATTCTGGATTCTGCGGTACCTCCGCAAGGGCAGCCAGGTCGGGAACAGCGTCCAGGAACATATCGACCCGGTAATCAAAGTCAGCCATTGAAGATATCGACCCCCTCGGCAAGCTGATTGGGAATGGTGGAACGGTTGAGCCAGTGGGTTTCCGACTGAATAACCGTCGTGAGGAAGGATGCGCGCACAAACTTGAACCGGTCCTCCACGTACCGCCCTCGTTCTACTTTGATATAGAGTCCCTCCAGCAGGTTGCTGGGATCGGTTTCCTGCAGGGCTGTCTGGATATCCAGATTCAGACAGCGGCAGACATCGTGGAGTACAGCGATATGGTTGTTGATAAATTCGCTTTTGTCGATAAGATCCTGAAGCTGCTGCGGGTCCTCCGTACGGGCGGATCTGAGCACTTTCACGCTTCTGACAAAGGGTACGGCGGAGAGCAGGGTACGGCGGGCTGCGGTACTGAGAAATCTCTTCTCGGTTTTATCGAAGATATCGAACTCAAGAAAGTAGTGGGGAAGGTCGGTGTAGAAGATCGTATGTTTGGCGTAGAGCCACTCACCGTACATGATGTACCGGGTGCCGAGCAGGGCCTGAAGTTCGGGACGGTAGCGGTTTGCCCAGCTTTTGAAGAGGTTGAAATGCTTCTCGCGACCCCCGCCGGTAAGATAATGACCACGGCTCTGGAGGAGGAGGCTGCCTTCGGGGCTGAAGCTTACCGCGCTGTTGGCTCCGTCCATTTTTTCCTCGATCACGCAGGGTTGGCCAAGGATTTCTCTGAAAGGGACAACTGAGAGATCTTCGTCACCGTACTGGAGGCGGGATCCTTCGATATGGCGGGTACGCGGATACTTGAGGATGGTATTCACAGGCTCACTACCGCTATCATGTGGTTGGGAACGGTACTGAACCTGATGTTTTTCACCGGGGGACGACCGAAAAGATTCATGATGTCCTTTTTGGTGAAGAGGTTGATGTGCTCCGGGTTGGTATCGGGTTTTGACGGGACACTGATGACAATAAAGCGTCGGGCGACCCGGAGAAGTTCGACTGCTGCCTGACGGTAATCGGGGATGTGCTCCAGGACTTCGAGCATCGTGATGGTATGGAAGCTGTTTTCGGGGTACTGGATGCAGGTCGCATCCATGGTCCGGGCTTGAATGTTGGGGTATCCACCTGAAGATACGGCTGAAAGGACTTTAATGTGGCGTGAGTTCAGGTCGATGCAGACTGTTTTAAGATCAGGAAGCTCGTTGAGCAGGGGCCAGATAAAGACTCCCCGCCCGGTGCCGATATCGAGCAGTTCGTCGGGATAGAGGCCCTTCAGGATGCCGATGACAGTCTTTACCCTCGGAAGGAGGGCTGACTGCTTAAAGCGGTGAACCGAGAGCTTTCTGGCGCGGGCAAAGGCCAGAAGATCTGCGGTTCTGACGGGAACCTCAGTCGATCCGACGGGAATCTCAGTCGATCTGACGGGAACCTCAGTCGATCCGACGGGATTCGTGGTGTCGATGGCTGGTCCTGTGGTTCGATCAGCAGGGGCAGCACTACTTGGACTGGTTACGCGCATGCCGGACGCGGCCACTCTCATGGAGAGGCCGAAAGCGGCGCTGAGTTCATCCGGACACGTGCCATAGAGGTAGGCAGCCAAAATATTGTAATAGTAGTGGTCTGAGGCAGTATGCCTGGAAGCGATTGTCCCGGACGATGCTTTAACGTATTTTCCCATACGGTTTTGTCTCTGCAAGATAATATTGTAATTTATGGGGAGCTTTCAATGTAATCATTTTGAACTCTCCTTTCATTATTCCAGAATTCCAGTTGGTATACAATAGTTGCTGTCTGAGGACGTTCATTTTTCGTGCGGCAAGGTCCGGATTGGCACCATAGTATATTTGACATTATATTTGACATTATATTTGACCACAATTTTTTTTGACTTTCCCGACTTTTCTGATATAGTGGAAAGACAGAGGAAATTTCAAAATTGCGAAACTTTTTGAAATTTCCTCGATAATACATTTGATTCCCAAACGAAGCGAGAGGAGCGGAACCATCTTG
>JAGYPA010000126.1 GCA_018399255.1 Spirochaetales bacterium
TGGTTCTTAAGCAAATTATCGTTTTATTTGGAGACCGGGTCAAACCTGTCAAAAGAATTATGCCCGGTCTCTTTTCTCCTTTCTTAAAACTACCAAGAATTATAATACGGGCATTTCTCTCATTTCAAGTCCTTTTTTTGCGGGATTCTACAATGATTTACCGCCAAGTCCGAAAAAGTGTTAGAGTCGGACAAATATACACGAGTCCCATGAGCAGGGGCCGGTCCCCCGATGCTTTCCCGTAACCAGCCAGTTTACCGTGTTTAAGGGAGTAATTGCTTGTTAAAAACCATAATATCTTGCTCAATGTACCCGGCAAAATACTGCCCCCTCCCGGCTACTCGTGGAACTTATGTAAAGTCATCCGAGAGAGAGCTGATATTTTGTCCAATCCGCCGCTTTCTGGGCACTCGCTGGGCATTTATGCCAGGCTGACTTTAGAAAAGTCCCTCGATCATCAGGGGGTGGCGCTAGTGCTGGATATTAAGTAGAATGTCCGGAAAGGGCCTGGAAGGGGCTCAGAAGGTGTCTGACACCCTTTTGCAAAAAAAAGTCTGGTTTAATTGTGCAGAAAGGAAATTCACACCCTTTATATTGTGCAAAAGGGTGTCAGACACCTTTTAAAGGGTTTCAGACACCGTTTCATTCAGGAGTCGGGGTATGGCAAAATTATGGGATAAGGGATATGCAGTGGATGCGGTGATCGAACGGTTTACGGTGGCCAATGACTGGGAGCTGGATCGATTTCTGGTTGCTGCCGATGCGGCTGCCAGTATGGCGCATGCCAGAATGCTGGGATCTATCGGTATTTTGACAGCTGAGGAGGAGCGGCAGCTCGTGGATGGTCTGAAGCGGATTGTTGATCTTTCCGAAAAGGGGGATTTTCCTCTTTCCAGGGAGCACGAGGACTGTCATACGGCTATTGAGGCGTATCTTACCGAAACCTGCGGGGATGCCGGCAAGAAGATCCACACTGGGCGCAGCCGCAACGACCAGGTGCAGACTGCCCTCCGGGTATGGATGCGCAGTGCTCTGCTGGCTATCGTGGAAGCCGCCGGCAGTCTGACTGCGGCGGTGACTGCTTTTGCCCGGAAGTATGCCGATATTCCGATGCCCGGAAGAACTCACATGCAGATTGCCATGCCTTCGTCGATCGGTCTCTGGGCCGGAGCTTATGCCGAGGAACTGGAGGATGAAACTGGTCATCTGCTTGCCATAGTGCGGCTGATAGATCAGAGTCCTCTCGGATCGGCTGCAAGTTATGGGGTCCCGCTCCCGCTTGACCGCGAAATGACCGCCAGCCTGCTCGGTTTCAGCAAGGTCCAGAACAATGTTCTCTATGCCAACAATTCCCGGGGTAAATTTGAGGCGATTATAGCGGACGGGCTCGACTATATCAGCCTGACTCTGAGCAAGGCTGCTCAGGATCTGATTCTCTACTCGATGCCCGAATTCGGCTACTTCAGCCTGCCCAAAGAGCTCTGCACCGGCTCAAGCATTATGCCGCAGAAGAAGAATCCTGATGTCCTCGAGCTCGTGCGTTCCCGCTCGGCCCAGGTGTCGGCATCAGCTTACCAGATAAAAAGTATCATCCGTTCGCTGCCCTCGGGCTACAATCGTGATTTCCAGGATACGAAAAGTCCCTTTATTACAGCGGTTCTGACTGCGTACCAGTGCATTGAGGTGATGCGTATCTGTTTTGATGCCCTGCAGGTCTACCCTGAAAGGCTGCGCGAGGGATTTATTCCCGAAATTTATGCCACCGATAAGGCTATAGAGGCGGTTCTGGCCGGTACAAGCTTTCGGGATGCCTACCGGGGCGTCGGCACTGATCTGGAGGCGGTTGAGGCCGGTGATCCTGATGCCGCCCTGAAAAGTCGGAGATCAAGCGGGACCACCGGAAATCTGCGGCTGGAGCTGGTTGATGAGCAGCGTGCCCTGCACCAGCGGGAGGCGTCCGGGCTGCGGGAGCGGATTGATGGGGCTGTTGCCGAGCTGACTGGTCAGCGTATTGATTTCTTCCGTCCGAATGCGTGATCGGGGTCCGCGGGTTGACCGGGGTCCGCGGTCAGTTAATATTTTCCAGGGCCTCGGCTATATTGATGCAGTAGTCGCCGATGTGTTCGAGATGCAGGGTCAGATCGAGCAGCATAAGTTCCGAGGTGACGTCTGATCCATCCCCGATCCGCTTCTGAACGTTGCTTTTAATCTGGTTACGCATATCATTAATCTGATCCTCGTATTTTTGCGCCTCACTGAGCTCTGTGCTGGATATATGGCGGTTCAGGTGATTCTTGATATAGTCGATATACTGCTGAACCAGATCCATGTACTGGGTAAATTCATCCCAGGCTGCCTCAGGACAGGGGATCTGCTGGGTATACTTGCGCTCGGTCAGCAGGATCAGGTTGAAGCAGCTGTCCCCGATACTCTCGAGCTCGTTGACGATTCGGATCTGGGCGTTGACATTGCCTGCGCTGATCGGATTCATGCTGTCCTTGACCAGTTCCACCATAAAGGTTGACAGTTCGTGCTGCATCTGATCTGACCGTTCTTCCAGCAGCTTGAGTTCGGTTACCTCTGTCCCCAGCTTTTTATCAGGATTCCTGAAGACCACGACAAAGCGGGAAAACATATTGGAGATGAGCTGAGCCATCTTGAAAATCTCATCCTGCACTTTTATCAGATAGAGTTCCGGGGTGTCCTGCAGCGCGGATGATATATATTTGAACTGATAGACATCGCTCGGCTGTCCGGCGCCTTCTCTGACCATGCGTTTGACGAGTCTGGCAAAATGGTTGATGAACGGCAGGAACAGCAGAGTATTGGTAACATTAAAGACCGTATGGTACATTGCCAGATGCTCAGGCAGGTGAGCGGTTCCGGCGGGTCCGTAGACGTCTCCCGGTACTATGCTGTTGACCAGCTGGAGAAATGGCTGGAACAGGATGATGGCCCAGATGGTGCCGATGACGTTGAAGAGGATATGGGCCCGGGAGGCGCGCTTTGCGTTGGTGTTGGCCCCCAGCGATGCCAGATAGGCGGTGACGGTAGTTCCGATGTTCTGTCCCAGGACGATGGCTGCGGCGGTCGGGTAGTCGATCCACCCCTGATAGGCCATAGTAAGTGTTATAGCCATCGATGCTGATGATGACTGGACGATAATTGTCAGCAGGGTTCCGACCAGCACGAAAATAAGGATGGTTCCGATGCCCATGCTGGTAAAATGGGTGAGAAAGTAGAGTGCTTCGGGGTTCTGGCTGATGTCGGGTACCGATTCTTTAAGAAAGTTGAGTCCCAGAAAGAGCAGGCCGAAGCCGATGAGCACTTCGCCGATATCCCGGTGTTTCAGGGTCTTTACGAAAAGGAAGGGGAACCCTATGCCGATTACCGGCAGGGCAAGTGCTTCCACCTTGATTTTGAAGCCGAGGATCGCCACGAGCCATCCGGTTATGGTTGTCCCGATATTGGCTCCCAGGATAACCCCGATAGACTGGGCCAGGTTCATCAGGCCGGCATTGACGAAGCTGATGACCATGACGGTGGTTGCCGACGAGGACTGCACAATGGCGGTAATGGCCAATCCGGTGAACACTGCAGCAAACCGGTTGCCGGTCATGAAGCCGAGTATGGCCTTCATACGGTTGCCTGCTGCTTTCTGTATACCTTCGCTCATTATCTTCATGCCGAAGAGAAAGAGGCCGAGGCTTCCCACGATTTCAAGGAACACTACAAGTATATTCATAACGGCCCGATAATAACAGGAGTAGGGGAGAAATGTAAATATCCTGTTAAAACAGGAAAGACCCTGAAAACACTATCTTTTTATGTCAGAGTAAGATAAAAGTTTATAAAATTGCCGGCTGGGCGGACGCCGGTGTTTTTGCGGCATTTATGTTAAAGAATGGTTAAAGGGGTGCCGGGGTTTTTCAGGGTGAGACGGGGGGCGTACCGGGGGCGCGGCGAGGGTGTGCCGGGGACGCGGGGGAGGAGACTCGCTGGCAATCAGCTCTTTTTCTTAAGAAGGCATTTCTCTTTTCTTCCACGCGCTGGTCGCCCGGCAGGCTTCAATTTCACCGGAGTCGGTCTGCTGCATGATGACGTGCTTCCAGATTTGCTTGCTGGGGGTTTCCTGCCGGGAATCTGTACCCTGCTGTGATGATGAATAGACGGTCAGCTTGCTGTCGAGGAAGCTTTCAGCCAGGAAATGGATCTCGAACTCAACCGGCTTCATGTCTGTTTTGAATTCGATGGGGAGTGATTCCAGGATCCACTCGATGTAGGAGATGTTGTTGATGTGTCGGACGCTGTCGATATCGCGGTACATGATCTGCGGTGAGTAGCTGCGGGCTTCTTTGAGGTTTTCTATTCCTGATAGTTTGTCCATTTTTGCAGCGATCCAGGTGTTCTTTTCTGCCCACCGCGAGCGGTCTTCTGACAGGCCGATGAGGGTGTCTATGGCGTCGGGCCGGATTGGCCGGCGTTTTTCCAGGTCTATGACTACCCAGTAGGCCATTGAGCGGAAGATTTCCCGGCCGGCGCTGTCTATGCCGCGGGCCTCTCGGGGGGCAAAGAGCCGGAAGGGGGGCTGTATCCAGGTTTCCAGGGTGAGTTTATCCGGCCAGGTGATGTAGCGGCTGACCTGCACTTTGAAGCGGGAGAGCACCCAGGTTTTGCCCTCTTTTTCCAGGTCGGAATTGGCGCACCCGGTCATCAGGGCATGCGAGGCGGCTCCTTCCTGCACCACCCGGCAGTAGAATGGGAATCTGGCGGTGAAAAAGGGATCGGTATGGTGTGTGTGGAGTCCGTAGGTATCAGAATATACATGGTCGGTGATGTTCATGGTGCTGGTCCTTATGTCTCAGTTCTCGTCGGTCTGGGAGCTCCTGCGGTTCCGATCAGCCTGGGCGTGCGTATCAGCATGGTTGCCCTGTTCGGGACGAACAGCCTGTTCGGGACGATCAGCCTGGTCGGTGCAGCGGAAAAATCGGAGAATCGAGCGTCCGTAGGTTCGCTTATCGTAACAGGTGAATAGTCCGATTTGCTCTTCCCAGTGCTCTTCTGCGGGGTGGTGGATTATGAAGGTGCCTCTGCTGTTTACCACTCCGCTGCGGCTGAGGGTGTCGGTAAATTTCTGTTTGCCGCCCATGGGGAAGGGTGGGTCGGCGTATACGATATCGTAGGAAATTTTTGCGGTCTGGATGAATTTTTCTGCCCGTGAAAGGAAGAGGTGGATGTCTGATTCCACGAAGTCGATATTCTGCTGGATGGTCTGTCGTTTTCCTTTGTCCCGCTCAACGAGATGGACCGGATCGGCTCCTCGTGATGCGGCTTCTATGCCTACCAGGCCTGAACCGGAGAAGAGATCAAGAAATGATATGCCTTCTAGATTTCCCAGGATGGAAAAGAGTGATTCACGCATTCTGTCCATTGCCGGCCTGATGACTCCCGGCGGGCACGCAATTCGTCTGCCCCGGTATCGGCCTCCGGTAATTCGCATTGACGGTTCTCCTCACGATGCTGGCTGGCTGCTGTCGTCTGTTGTTTCTCATAAGCCAGCTCATAAGCTGTAAGCTTTCTCATAAGCTATCTCATAAGCATAGAGGGATCGCGGAGAAAAATCAATCTGATCCTGGTTGTAAGGAACGTGTAAGGGCAGCAAGGGAGTCGGAAAAAACCGGTTAAGGTAGGCTCATTGTACACATGTCGCACGAGTAGCCGGAACGAGGCAAATATGTTCTTTCAGGGCAAAGAGCTGCTAAGAGGGGTCCGAAAACCTTAAGCCTGGCTTAAAACACACGTGTCGCACGAGTAGAAAGGGGTGTGATTTTGCAGGGGCCAGCGACCGA
>JAGYPA010000127.1 GCA_018399255.1 Spirochaetales bacterium
ACATTAAAGCCCCCGAAGAAACCGAAGGAACTCTGATATGGGGCGATCATCAATATAAGGTGCATGAAGGAGCTAATGATTTCGTTCTTACTTAACAGAACTTCTTAACAGAACTTCTTAACAGAATTTCTTAACAGAATTCGAAGCGGCAGATAAAGGGATGTACATGAAAGACCAGATAAAGAAAGACTCCGATGAAACGAAAAAACCATTAATCGGAATTCAGGGAAGCGTGATGGCCTTTGCAGATCCCTGGCATGGAGAACTATTGAGTCATACGTACAAGAGAACTGGTGAGGGGCAGATGTTTCCTGTTCAGGATGGAGCGCCAGGATCAAGAGCATTCATAGATATGATAAAAGCTGCGGGTGCGGATTTTTATGTTCATCACCCCGTTCCTGAGGAATCAGAAGAGAGTAAATTTGTTCGAAGTATTAAAAAAGAAAACATCGGCTTTATTCTGGGAAATGAGGTGGGGACAATAAATACCGTGTGGAGGGAAGGAACAAACCGATATGATATCAGCACTGCCGCAGTTGCGGAGGCTGAAGAGAGCGCGAAATTTATGGGGTTAATCTACGATGAAACAGAGCATAACCAGCTTCATCCAGACATCTATTTTCCTGACAATCCCGGAAAGCCCCGCTATCAGTGGACGGATCCTGCTGGGAAAACCCTGGATGAAATTGAGACCCATATCATTGAAGCGGTCAGAGAGCTGCAAAGACATTACGGAACAGAGGTCGATCTTTTTTCAGAACATGTATTTCCCGTCATGTACCACATCTTTGCCAACGGCGGTATGAACCTTTGTCCCAAAATCCTCAAGGAAGAATTTCAGTCGCTTCAGCTCTCAACGGCATTGGGAGCATCGGTTCAGTTCAAGAGAAAGTTGGGAATATGCGTCGACCTCTGGGGTCCGGATGTCGGTCCCTGGTTTACCAGACTTTGGGGATTTCCCGGGCACTCTCCGCAGGAATTTGAGCAGGCTCTGCGCCTGAGCTATTACTATTCTCCGGAATTCTTATTCGTTGAGAATATCGATCCTCTCGTACGCTATATAGAGGGAAGATTCCAGTCTACGGAATTTGGTGAGGTATTTGAACGTTTTACGAAAGAATTTGCCCCCTCCCACCCGCTTCCCTATTCCTATTCTCAGGCTGTAGGAGAGACCGTCCTGATCCGCTCCGACGATTCCCTCATTGCTGAATCCGGCAGTTTTTTTGGACTGGGGCCATTCGGCAGTCAGCAGCTGAGAGGCAATTATAAAATGAACAGTGTATTTGACGCCTTCAATCTTGTAAGCCGGGGACAGCTGCCTGACAGCGGACTCACTTTTTTTCTGCCGGAGTATACGTTCCCGAAAGGGCTGTTCCCCGCAACCCCAGAGAGCATTGCTGAACTGCCCAGAGTTCACGGTGAAAGACCCGGTCGGGGTGACGGTGAAAAAGCTTGCTCCTGGCAGTATATTCACAAACTCTGGCATCCTCTGCACAACGTACTGGTATGTGATCACCATGCCGGCTTCAAAGATGTCAGAGATGCAAAGCTTATCCTGCTCGCCGGCAGCAGAATGACCGATGAATGTCTGAAAGCGGTAATACAGCGAACCTCAGAAGGAGCTCTGTGTATTTCCGTACCCTGGCTGCTGCCGGAATCCCATCGGTCAACCCGGAAAATTGGTCGGGGTCATCTGCTGGTAACAGAAAATCTTGCTGATGCCGGAATCGCTGATGCTGCAGATCATCTGCTTGGCAATCCGGAAGTCTGGTCACAGCGATTCGGCAATTACGAACTGCATATTACGAATCCCGAAAAAGACGAAGTAAGTTTGGAGTTTGAAGTGATTAAGAGATAACAAAATCAGCCCGTATGGGGCATAATGGTAACGAGCAGCGCTGAGGAGAATATGGGATTCATACAAAAGCTACAGTCAAAAATCCATGATCAGAAAAGAAAGATCCGAACTAAACTGTTTATCAGCTATTTTCTCATTATTTTCCTGGCTATTACGATGATTGGAATTTTTTCATTCTACCATTCAAGAAAATCCATCGAACAGAAAACCCAGACCGCAAGCAGAATGATCACCAGTCAGATTCAGAAGAATCTTGAGCTGAATTACGAACAGATTCGCAACCTCATGCTCCTGCCCTATTACAATACTCAGTTTATCAACGGAGTCAATCAATATGATTTTATGGATGATCTGGAACGAAATTCCTTTTATCAAGACGTAAGAGATTTTTTTTCACGCAGCTTTTTTGTTCCGACCCGCAAGGATTTTGTTGGAATATATATCTTCCTGCGCAACGGAAACCTCCTCTACAATTCCCGCTCAATTCCTGAAACGGGAGCACAGAAATTCTTTGCCGAACAGCTTTCGGATGATGAAGAACTTTCCCATGACGGGAGGGTCCGGTTCAGCGGAGCCTATCTGGATCCCGGAAGCCTGAGTGAACGATATCTTTTTTCAGCCTCTATCAGAATAAAAGATATATCAGATTATAACCGCTATACTACGGTTATTGCTGAATTCGATTTTGATGTGATCGATGATATCTGTGAGGATGCCGGTCTGTTTGAGCAAAGCAGGATTTTACTTGTGGATGGACAAGGACGGGTTGTCTACTCAACAGGAGGCGATACCCCCGCTGAGTTGTTTCACCCGGAAACTTTCAGCAGGATGAGCGGCATGTTTGATACTTTCTGGTCGGAAATTGAGGGTGAAACCTATATGGCAACATACAACCACTCACCCCTCTCCGGTTGGAAATCAGTAACGCTGATTCCTCAGAAGAGCATTTTTGAGGCTTCCGATAAAATAAAGCAGGCAACTTTGCTGATCGCCGGACTCTCTTTTCTTATTACTATTCTTCTGTCTCTGCTGTTTTCTTCAAGGATAACCAAACCCCTTATTCAGCTTCAGCAGTCGGTTGCAAACTGCAAGGTGGGGGGGGCAAAGGACAGGCTGGCTATCAGCTGTAATGATGAAATCGGAACCATTACCGACAGTATCAATACGATGATTTATGAGATGAATGATTTGCTGACTTCCCAGTATCTGTATCAGCTTAAGCTCAAGGAATCGGAAATTGAATTGCTCTGTTCAAAGATAAACCCCCATTTTCTTTACAACACCCTGGAAAGCATCCGCTCTATGGCCGATTATCATAACGTGGAAGATATTGCTTCCATGGTGCGAGCGCTCGGAGATATGTTCAGGTACAGTATTCAGGGAACCCACGGTTCTGCTGCCGTAAGTGAGGAAGTTCAGCATGTTAAAGATTATCTGTTAATTCAAACTAAAAGGTTTGGAGAAAGACTGCAGTATAAACTGAATATTGAATCAGGCATACTGGATAAACCGATTTTGCGTTTGATCCTTCAGCCAATTGTGGAAAATGCCATACAGCATGGTCTGGAAAGAAAAAAGGGCGGCGGGCTGATCACTATTAACGGGTATGAATCTGAACAGGGAATTATATTTGAAGTGATCGACAACGGGCTTGGCATTGATGCGGAGGCACTGAGATCCTTGCAGCAGGCAATTGCCATGTATGCCGATAATCCAGGCAGACAGATGGACGGTTCCCATATCGGCCTTCTGAATGTGCATGCGAGAATTGTCCTTCAGTGCGGCAGCAATTATGGCATCTCGTTGGAAAGCCAGACAGGTGCGGGAGGTGCGGGAACTCATGTTATCATAAGTCAACCTGTCCAGAAGAGTACAGCTGATAAGTCGAGAGGGGATTCTCTATGTATAAAGTAGTTGTAGTCGATGATGAGGTCTGGGTAAGAAAGGGTATTATTGAAGCAGTCGACTGGGGAAAACTTGATCTGGAATGTATCGGGGAGGCCGCTGACGGGGATGAGGCTTTTCAGATGGTGCAGGATGTACAGCCCGATATTGTAATCATGGATATGAGGATGCCCGGCATGGACGGAGTGGAACTTATGAAGACCATATCCGAAAATGACCCCAATATAATTATCATTATTGTAAGCGGTTATGCAGATTTTGAATATGCAAAGGAGGCTGTTCGAAACAGGGTATTCGATTATCTGCTTAAGCCGATAAACACACAGGAGCTTAACGACATTCTTTCAAAAGCTGCGGTCGAGGCAGCACACAGAAAGAGTATAACTGAGCAGAATCTGCAGCAAGATATTCTGGCCACCAGTAAGGAGGATATTCTGAGAAATCTGCTGCTTTATGGATCCGAGCATGTTCCGTTTGAGTCGTCCGCCTTGGAGCTGATCGAAGCTGATATACTGCATGCCGAACAATACTGTGCAGCTGTATGCCGGCCTGATTCTCCCGAAGAGGCTGGAGAGGTCTCGATGTTTTCGCTAGACGATACTGCTGATGAATTTGTTTCCCGCTATTGCAAGAACGGCCTATCTTTTATCAGATGCGGCAAGGAGGAGCTGGTTATGCTGATGTATGGGAATTGGCTGGATTATACCAGTATTTCAGAAATCATCAGCAAGTTTTCCCGATTATCCAGGGTCTCATTTCAGCTGTCGGTAAGTATTGGGATCGGATCAATTATTCAAGACATTCTCAACTTGAACATTTCCTATACGGAGGCGTCCAAAGCGCTTAGATATAAAGAAGTAACCAGCAGAGCCCAGGTTATGCTCTTTGATGCACAGCCTGTTCCGGGGTTAAAGCCCCAAATGTCAGAGGTGGAAAACCGACTTCTCTATTTGCTGCAGAGAGCTGACAAAGAGCATGCGGGTATGGCTTTTGATGAGGGTATGGATATATTTCGCAAGCAGTCTGTCAGGGTTTCAGAACTGCAAGGAT
Organism: Spirochaetales bacterium; assembly: GCA_018399255.1. Classification (GTDB taxonomy): domain Bacteria; phylum Spirochaetota; class Spirochaetia; order JABMQR01; family JABMQR01; genus M55B182. The sequence continues at coordinate 4,814 of JAGYPA010000127.1, forward strand.
GGCTCCGGGGGCTTTCCGTTTCAATTGATAAGATTCTTCAGCAATCTTCAGCGGATATGGAAAACATATACGGTAAATCGATCAGAGAAGTGCAGGATGAGATAACAAGAAATATTTTTGATTATGATGCAGCCAGGCAATTGTTTCATATAATCATCGATAAGAGTGTCGATTTTGCTGCTGCAGGCAGGATGCATGAAGGATATAAAGCCATTGCGGCTATTGTTGAGGATATGAAGCAGAATTACTTCAAGCCGCTTCTTCTTGGCGATTACGCTGCCTGCTACGGGATGAATCCGGATTATCTCAGTCGTCTTTTCAAGAAAGAAATTGGAAGAAATTTTGTCGAATACCTGCTGGACATTCGAATTCTGCAAGCAAAGCGGCTGCTTCGGGAATCCCGCTTTAAATTTCATGAAATCGCAGCGATGGTCGGTTACAGCGACTACCGCTACTTCAGCCAGGTTTTCAAAAAATCTGCAGGGATGACCGCAGGCAGATATAGGTGTCAGACTGATAGACGGATATAGGTGTCAGACGGATATAGGTGTCAGACACCGTTTTCCGCAATTTAGCACGGGTTTTTTTAGGGATACGGTGTCAGACACCCTCTAAGATTCGCAGACAAACCAGATACATTCGGGGTATATGAAAGGGCCCTTTGTAGAGATTTCCCTTCAATGGTGTCGATAACGAGCCGTCACGATGCAGATACCCATACCATTCGCCCATCTCAGTATCGGCAAAATGAGCATGGACATACTCATGCACCTGGGTAAAGCTATCAAGATACCGCTGCTCTCCCGTCAAGCGGTACGCCAGCAGGTTGGCTATAGCAGCCTCATTCTGCGGCCACCAGAACTTCATGTCATGCCAGTATTCGGTCGGACTCTTGCCCAAGGCATCCCGAAAATACCAGATGCCGCCATATTCTGCATCCCAGCCGATTTCCCACATCCAGTCGAGCATTTTAAGTCCAAGCTTTTTCA
>JAGYPA010000128.1 GCA_018399255.1 Spirochaetales bacterium
CAGCTTCCACACGTTTTTGGGCCTGTGCAAGTACACTGTCAACGTCGTCGCCAAGCAACCAGGTTTTTTCTATCTCTTCCTTGATGATGGTCTCTATGTTCGAGTAGCTGATGACCGGAGGAAACGTAGCCGCATTCGAGGCGGTTTCCGCATAGTTGGCTCGCTGGGGAATATTGTTATCGGCCAGTTTCTGCAATGCGCTCTTGCGGGGCGCAATGTGCCCGGACCCGGCAGCCCACTCGTACACGTGGTTGCTCATGAATTTACAGAACTCCATGGCGGCTTCATACTGCCGGCTTTTTTCTCCCTGCTTCGGAACAACCCACATATGGCTGTTTGCCCACACTTTTTTCTCTCCCATGAGATTGGGAAAGTTCATAGCCCGGTAATCAAAGGTAAGCTCCTTGTTGTATTGATCAACCACCCAGGTGCCGTTCAGCTCGATTGCCGCTTCTCCGTTCATAAAGAACTGCTGCGCGGCGGTGTAGTCTGCGTTTGGATCGGAGTATCCCTCTTCAAAGCGTCTGAGCATGAATTGCAGGGCCGCTTTTCCGGCTCTGGAGTCGATATTGACCCTGTTCGAGTCGGTGTTCACAACCGGCACCCCCTGCTGTTCCATGAGGGAGTGAAACAGGCGAAAGGAGATCGGAAACTGGGTTGCATCTTCGACCCAGTACAGTTTTCCGGTTTTCTCCTTCATGATTCGGGCTTGTTCGAACCACTCTTCGGTACTGGTGGGAAGTATTGGAACTCCATCTGCATCTACCAGGCCGGCCTGCTCGAAGAGTTCCACGTTTACATGCAATAGATTTCCGTGCAGATCGAAAGGGACACCGTAGGATGCGCCTTCGTAAGATACGGCCTTTTGTGCAGGAGCGGTCCAGTCCGATGGATTCAGTTCGTATTCGGAATAATAGTCATCCAATGCTACGAGAAGCTTGCGAGAAGCATACGCGGGCATATTCGACTGGTGCATAACCGCCACATCGGGTGGGTCGTTGGCCGCAAAAGTGGTATTCAGCTGGTCGTAGTAGTTGCCCCATGCGCTGCCACCGAGCTTTTCCACCCGGATCTTTCCTTCATATTCTTCATTGAAGATATTGGTCAGAATTTGAATTGTTGCCGCTTCGGAATTCGCTTTGCCGAGATCGGTGGAGTCCATCAATTCGTCATCGGGCTCACCGAAAAACCGGGCCAGTTCCAGAACCACCACTCCGTCATCTCCTGATCCACTTTGCTGCTCACCGCTCCCATTGGCAAAAAGCGGAAGTGCAATGATCAGACAGGATAGCAACATAATAATTTTTTTCATAATACTCTCCTTCTATTTTATTGATAGGATCTTGATGATCCTTTTTAGTGACTAATATTTGCCGCCGCTGGACATTGATATGCCGCGGATCAAATGCCTCTGGAAAATGAGAAACAGGATAAACAACGGTAAGCCCGCTATAACACCCCGCGCCATGAGCGAACCGAGTTCGGTTGCCTGGGCGAAGTTTCCCTGCAGGGAAGCCAGACCGGTGGTAATGGTAAACATCTCTTTCCTGGTGGCCGAAACCAGCGGCCACAAGAAGTCGTTCCAGGTGAGAATATAGGTGAATATTCCTACCGAAGTGAGGGCGGGAATAGACATGGGCATTATTATATTGAAGAAGGTTCGTAATGGGGTTGCGCCGTCAATCTGCGCGGCTTCCGTGACTGAATCCGGAATCCCCTTGAAGAACTGTGCCATGATGAACACCCCCATGGGGATTGCAACCCGTGGCAGGTACAGAGCGGCGTAGCTGTTGTGACCGTTTATCTGAGCGAACATAAGGAAAAGAGGAATGAACATAGCTTCTTTCGGCACCATGAGGCCTGCCAGGGTAAGGGAGAAGAGCAATTGTCGTCCCTTAAACCGCATCTTTGCAAAAGCGAAGGCCGCCATAGCCTGGAGGATGAGGGTGAGGGCCGTGCCCAGAACAGTAACGATTATACTGTTGAGAAACCAGCGGACAGTGAGGCCTATCTTAAGAACACCGAAAAAGTTTTGCAGTGTAAAACCTTGCGGCCACAGGGCCGTTGAATTCAGTTTCAACAGGTCGTTGGGGGTTATCGCCATAACGATCATCCAGTAAAGCGGAAGAATCCATACGACTGCCAGCACAATAAGTAAAATGGTTATGATTAAATTTTTTATCTTCATTAGTTTTCCTCTTTTGAAAGTCTGAATTGGAAAAAGGAAACCACCGCCATCACTAGAAACAGAATGAAAGCCATAGCCGAAGCATAACCAAGCTTATGATCCCTGAAGCCGGTTTCATATATGTACTGGATCAGAACCCTGGTTGTACCGCCGGGCCCCCCTTTTGTGAGAATGTACACCTGACCGAATATCTGAAAGGACATTATTATTTGCAGTATTGTGACTAATTCGAGGGTGCGCCTCAAACTGGGAAGGGTAATGTAAGAAAAATCCTGAACCCATGAGGCTCCTTCCAGGGAACTCGCCTCATAGAGCGACGGATCTATGTCCTGCAAACCTGCCAGAAAGAGAACCATGTTGAAGCCAACTGTCCACCAGAGTGTTGCAATAATGATTGCGAACATGGCAAAGCTCGGATCCGTGAGCCAGTTAATCGGTTCCTCACCGATCATGCGTGAAAACTCTCCTAACAGACCCTTTTGAGGATTGAACATAAAACCCCAGATGAGAGTGACTATGGAAACCGAGAATACATAGGGAGCAAAGTATGCGGTCCTGAAAAGAACCTTCTTAGAACCGGTTCCGTTCAAAAGCAGTGCAAACAGAAGTCCTACTCCAATGAGAAGCGGGGTAGAAAAAATCACAAACTTAAGTGTGTTCATGAGTGAAGACCAGAACGTCGGATCCCGGAACATATGGAGATAATTCTTGAAACCGATGAAACTCATTGAGGAGGTGAGTAGGTCCCACTTGAACAGGCTGGCAATAACAGCCTGGAAGAGAGGATAAATCTGGAAAATTCCGTACACCACCATAAACGGCAGGACAAAATAAAGAACCGGAAGATTTATGCGCGATTTCGATCTCATAATCGCTCCTTATCTATCATATAAACATGAATTACTAAGTTATTATTTCATCATTTTGTGAATATGTCAAGTTTTTATTGTTGATATTGTTTTTGTTTCATGTTAGCATGAACCATATAAGGAGCTGAGTATGATACCGAAGGATTATCCGCGACCGAATATGTACAGAAAATCCTGGCGCAGTTTAAATGGATCGTGGGAATTTGATTTCTATGATGACCCTTTCGTGCTTTCCCATAAAGAAAAACTTTCAGAAACTTTGAGCCGCACCATTCAGGTACCGTTCACCTATCAGACTCGACTATCGGGAATAGAAAGCAAAGAAATTCATGAGCGGGTTGTATACAGAAAAAAAATTGAACTGACTGAAGCCGAAAGAGATGACCGGGTGCTGCTTCATTTTGCGGCTGTTGATTTTATTGCAGAGGTCTGGATCGATGAAGTAAGAGTTGGGAGCCACACAGGCGGGTACACTCCTTTTTATTTTGATATCAGCCCTTTCTTTGAGGATACCCATACAGTAACGTTATCGCTCATCGTAGAAGATACGCCTTCTCCGGAACAGCCGCGGGGAAAACAGGCGATAGCTGCGCCCTTTGCATGCTGGTATACGGCGGTGAGCGGAATATGGCAGAGTGTCTGGCTGGAATTTCTTCCTGATATATACATTTCCGGAGTGTCGGGTGAACAGTACGCAGACAGTGGCACGGCATATTTTCGCTTGCAGATATCAGGCCCCGGCAAGGCGTGCCGAATCTCGGCGGAGGTAATGTTCAAAGGTGAATCCGTGGCGAAAAATGAGTGGAACTGTCATTATCCGAGTACGGAACTGCACTTTGATATACCCGATCTCCGAAAATGGAGCCCTGAAAATCCAAATCTCTACGAGGTGCATTTTTCGCTCATGCGGAATGATTCGGTCGTTGATCAGGTCGAGACCTACATAGCCTTCCGGGATATTGATGTGCGAACCGACGGATTGTATATAAACCAAAAGAGATATTTTCAGAAGCTTGTTCTCATGCAGGGTTTCTGGCAGGAAAGCGGGTATTCGGCTCCGGATGCGAACAGCTTCGACAAAGATATCCTTCTTGCAAAAGAGATGGGATTCAACGGTTGTCGAATGCACATGAAGTTTGAAGATCCCCGTTTTCTCTATGCTGCGGATAGACTCGGTTTTTTGGTGTGGGGCGAAGCTCCCTCTTTTTACTCCTTTTCTGAAAAATCGTGTTCTGTTTTTCGAAAGGAGCTGACCGAGATATTGAACAGGGATAAGGTGCATCCGAGTTTGGTAGTCTGGGTAATCGGGAATGAGTCCTGGGGAATAAAGGATATCGGTGAATCGGAACGAATAAGATCGTGGTTGAATGAAATCGTCGAGCTGACCCGCAGTATTGATCCGACTCGACCGATTATCAGTAATGACGGGTGGGAACACCTCAATAGTGACATAATGACGCTCCACAGCTATGAACATAGTGAGAAGTCCTTGCGAGATGATTGGGAGAGGGCTCGCAGGAATGAACGCTGCGGTATTCACCGCAGGGTTTTTAGTCTGCATGCGGAGGATATGTTGGAATTTCCCTGGGTACTGAGTGAATTCGGTGCCGTCAGTTTTCTCGGTGAGACAAACAAAATAGATCACTGGGGGTATGGTGATACCGCAGAAAATGAGCGCGCTTTTTTCACCCTCTTCAGGCAATTATTAAAAACAGCCGCTACTCTGGACGGCATATCAGGTTGGTGTTATACTCAATTTTCTGATATTGAAAAAGAAAAAAACGGGCTGCTGTTTGCGGATAGAACTCCAAAAATAGAACCATCACTTATAAAGGAAATATTGAATAGCTGATGGAATCTAAAGTCTTTATTACAAAAAGCGAGGACGTACTCCACGTTGCAAAAGCCTTGAGTACACCTCTAAGGATAAAGATGCTGCATGTCCTCAGACATCAAACGATGAATATTCAGAACCTGGCGAAAGAATTGGACATCTTAACATCTACCTGCACAATGAATATACAGGTACTCGAGAGAGCAGGTCTTGTAAAAACTGAAATGATTCCGGCTGTCCGGGGCAATCAAAAAATGTGTAAATTGATTTACTCCGAGGTGGTACTCCCGTTAGTCGAAGAGGAAGAAGAGAATAAAGAAAATATCATTGTAATAAATATGCCGATCGGATTGTATACGGATTTTAAAGTTCATCCGTCCTGCGGGATGATAAGTGAAACCGAGATTATTGATTATCTCGACAGTGAAAGAGCTTTCTTCAGTCCCAAACGGGGCAATGCTCAGCTGATCTGGTTTACAGACGGATTTATAGAATACAGTTTTCCAGTGAACATACCGAAAGAGCGTTCTGTTAAATCAATCCAGATTTCCGCTGAAATCTGTGCGGAGTTTCCCGGATACAAAGAGGACTGGCCAAGCGATATAACCATGTGGATTAACTCCAGGGAAGTAGGAACATGGACCAGTCCCGGTGATATGGGCGGAAAACGCGGCCGATTTACACCAAAATGGTGGGGGCTTGAGAACACCCA
>JAGYPA010000129.1 GCA_018399255.1 Spirochaetales bacterium
TACCATCGACCTTCTCGATACCATCGACCTTCCCTTCGGAAGGTGCGGGGGCCTTGGCTGGGCCGTACTGTATGGTGATTTTAGCGGCTGCCACGGCGGCTTTTTCGCTGGTCGGGGCAAAGACGGCCAGGATCGGTTGTCCTTTGTAGGTTACTGAGTCGCCGGCAAGCAGGGGCATGGTGGAGCGCATGACGGTGACTGCATTGGATCCCGGTATGCTCTTGCTGGTCAGAACCAGAATGTCGGGCAGGAATTCCGGTATATCGAGGGCTTTGATCGTTCCTGAATGTATGGTTGACCGAACAATGACTCCATAGAGAAGGCCGGGGCGTCTTACTGCACTTATGTACTTTTTCTCGCTTGCCATATATGCCATAAAAGTACCATGGGGCTGTGCGGTAGTACAAGCTGTATATGCCGCAACAGCAGCTAAATATGGAAAATGAGTGTTTTATCCTGAGGGAAAATAGGGTAGACTGGATGGCATGACAGCGAAGAATGACCCGGAAAAGATGGTTGCGGAGTTGACCGGGAAGCTCCTGGAGTATCATAAAGCGTATTATATTGATGGAATGCCTGAGGTCAGCGATCGGGAGTATGATCGGCTTTTCGATGAGCTGCAGCGGCTTGAGTCTGCGTATCCGGATTTCCGCCTGCCGGATTCGCCTACGCATCGGGTCGGCTCTGATTTGAGCAGTGACCTGCCGGAGGCGGAGCACCATATTCCGGTGCTGAGTCTTGATAAGGCTTATACGGTGGAGGCGGTTCTCGACTGGATGCGTAAAACGGCCGCAAAGGTTCCCGACAGTTCTCTTTCCTTCACGGTTGAGGAGAAGATTGACGGGGTTTCTATTGTGCTCTATTACGAGGACGGGCTGCTGGTCCGCGCGGTGACCCGGGGGAACGGGTACGTGGGCAATGATGTAACCGGGAATGTGAGAACGATTCGATCGGTCCCGCTGCGTCTTGCCGAGCCGGTTACCGCGGCTGTGCGGGGAGAAATCTACCTTCCTCAGGCGGAATTCCGGGTGCTGAATGATAAGATGGAGATTCCCTATGCCAATCCCCGCAATTTGACGGCCGGGACGATACGTCGCAAGGTAAGCCGGGATACGGCTGCTGTTCCTTTGGCGATTTTCGTCTATGAGGGCTATTTCCAGCGACAGGAGGGAGGCGCGGAGCTGAGTCTTGAGTCCGGGCAGGAGGGGGTGCCGGAGACGCACTCGGCGCTGCTCGTCCGCCTTTCCCGGCTGGGATTCCGGACTAACCCGCGGTTTGCGCTTTTCACTCCCGACGGGGCTGCCGGTGAGGCTGGGGTTTCCGGTGAGACCCGAGCTGTCGATGAGGCTGGGGTTTCCGGTGAGGCTGGGGCTGCCGGTGAGGCTGGGGTTTCCGGTGAGGTTCTGCTGCCGGGTTGGCAGGTCGGCAGTTTTGCTGAGCTTGGCCGGTATGTGGAGAAGGCTGCCGCCGAACGGGCATCGCTCGGCTACGAAATTGACGGGCTGGTAGTGAAGGTGAATGAGCTGGCGGTGCGTGAGCGGCTCGGGTATACCGGGCATCATCCCCGCTGGGCAATTGCCTTCAAGTTCGACTCGCCTGAAGGCAGGACCGTTGTTACCGGTATCGATGTCCAGGTGGGGAGAACCGGAAGGATTACCCCGGTGGCCAGGGTTGTCCCGACAGCGATCGGCGGCTCGGTAGTATCTAACGTGACGCTGCATAATCAGGTCTATATCGATATGCTCGAGCTTGCCGTGGGGGACACGGTGGCTATTTCCAAGCGCGGCGATGTAATTCCGGCAGTGGAGAGGGTCCTGGATAAGAATGAGGCTGGGAATACCACGTGGAAAATGCCTGAGCACTGTCCTTCTTGCGGGTCGGAGCTGCAGCTTTCGGGTGCTCACACCTTCTGCCGCAATACTGCCGGCTGCCCCGATCAGATATTCGGCAGAGTCCGCTTTTTTGCCGCCAAGGGGCAGATGGATATCGGGAACCTGGGGCCGGAGACGATTCAGTTTCTCATAGGGGAAGGGCTGCTCCACGATGTTCCTGATCTCTACACGATCGATTATCTGTCGCTTGTAGGAAAGCCAGGTTTTGGCGAGAAGAAATGTCGGGCGCTGCAGAAAGGGGTTGATGCGAGCCGCAGCCGGCCGTATGAGACGGTGCTGGTGGCTCTCGGTATTCCGGATCTGGGGCGGAAAGCGGCAGAACTGCTGATTGAGGCGGGGTATGATTCCATCGAAGTGCTCTATGGGTTGGCCGATGCCGGGGAAGTCGACCGGCTGGCGGAAATTAAGGGCTTCGGGAGTAAAACTGCCGAGTCGATTGTTCGAGAGCTTTCACGCACTGATTTACGGGAGAGAATTGCGCGTCTGCGTGAACTCGGGCTCCATTTCAGCAAGGAGGCTGATGCTTTGGCGGCTGCTGCGTTGGCGGAGGCTGCCGCACGTGAGGGGGGTAATCTGCCTGGAAGCGGCTTTGGAAATGGCTCAAGAAGCGACTCCGGAAGCCGCTTTGAGAGCGGCGATCTGTTTGGAAATGGCGATCTGTTTGGAGGCGACTTTGGAAACGGAGAAGCGGGATTTGGAGGAGCGGGAGCGGGAGCGGGAGCGGGGTCGAGTTCGGGCTCGAGTTCGGGTTCGGGTTCGGGTTCGAGTTCGGGTTCGAGTGCAGGCGGTTACGGTATAGATAAGGATTTTTTTGCAGGACAGAGCTGGTGTGTAACGGGGAGCTTTGTAAACTTCAATCCGCGCTCTAAGGCAATGGATATTATCAAGCGTCATGGAGGCCAGACGGTAACGACGGTTACCGGTAAAACAACCCACCTGCTTTCCGGCAGCGGCGGCGGGGGCAAGCGTAAGAAAGCCGAGCAGCTCGGTGTCCGGATCGTCGGGGAGGAGGAGTTTCTTGCGATGTTGGGCGGGGCTTCTCAGGACTCTTAACAAAACGGGTGAGTTCGTATAGTATCTGATCAAAATTCCCTTTTTGTCGCTGTGCTGCTGTAGAGCTGTTCATCTAGCTTTGTGGGACTGCAGGCAGCGGTAGAGAGAACCATGAGGTGCTGAGATGAACAGTATTGCCAAAGAATTGAACGAGGTCCTTCAGGGGACTGCCGCCGCCGGGCTCCTTTCCGGGATGGGTAAGGAGATGTTTTTTCCCAAGGGTATCGTAGCCCAGTCTGCCGAAGCCGGGCAGAAGGCCAAAAAATATAATGCAACGGTGGGGATGGCGACCAGCAGGGGAGTTCCGCTGCATCTCGATTCCATTCAGCAGGAGTTTCCCGGTATCGAGAGCGGGGCGATTTTCCCGTACGCTCCGACAGCCGGCGATCCGAAACTGCGCAGTATCTGGAAGGATGAGATGGTCCGCAAGAATCCGGGGCTGCAGGGCAAGGATTTTTCTCTGCCGGTGGTAACTGCCGGACTTACTCATGGGGTCGCTATCGTTGCCGATCTTTTCCTGGATGCCGGTGATACGATCATTGTTCCCGATATGTTCTGGGGCAACTACCGCCTGATCTTTGAAGTGCGCAGAGGCGCGAAGATCCGCACATTTCCCTTCTTTTCCGAATCCGGCGCTCTGAATCTGGAAGGGCTTGAAGAAACCATCAGCTCGACTCCGGGCGAAAAGGTGATGCTCATAGTCAATTTTCCCAATAATCCCACCGGATATTCACCAACTGATACCGAAGCCCGGGCGCTTGCCGATCTGCTGACAAAAACGGCGGAAGCGGGTAAGAAGGTGCTGGTAATGACCGATGATGCCTACTTTGGCCTCTTTTATGAGGAGGGCACCTGTACCGAGTCGCTCTTTTCCTACCTTGCCGATGCCCACGAGAATCTGCTGGCCATAAAGGGCGATGCTGCCACCAAAGAGGAGCTGGTCTGGGGTTTCAGGGTCGGATTTCTCACGTTTGCTGCCAAGGGGATGACCGGAGTTCAGTATGAGGCGCTGGTCAAGAAGACTATGGGCGCGATCCGCTCATCGGTTTCCAACTGCAGCCGTCCGGCTCAGACGCTCCTGCTGAAGGGGATGAGCAGCGGCACCTACGCGGCGGAAAAGGAGGCGGCTTTTGCCACCCTGCTGGGGCGCTACCGGGCGGTTAAGCGAGTCCTTGCCGTCTATGCTGATAATCAGCTGCTTAAGCCCCTGCCGTTCAACTCCGGCTATTTCATGGCCTTTGTCTGTCAGGGAGATGCCGAGGCGCTGCGGCTGCATCTGCTCGATACCTATGCCATCGGGACGATATCGATCGGGGATTCCTATCTGCGGATAGCCTATTCGAGCGTTGACATTGAAGATATCGAGGATCTGTTCAGGACGCTTTACAAAGCGGCAGAAGAGGCATGGAACTAAAACTGAAGATTTACATTCTCAGCGACACGGGTGAAAAGTTTTTCGGAATCGGTGTGTTCTGGCTGCTGAGAGCGATCCATATGGAAGGGTCTATCCGGCAGGCGGCGGCCGATCTCGGGATTTCTTATACCAAGGCTCTGCGCATGCTGAGGGTTCTCGAAGAGCATCTTGGTCGGCCGGTACTCCTCCGGCGCAAGGGCGGCGAGTCGCGGGAAGGTGCGGTGGTTACTCCCTGCGGCCATTTTCTGCTGGAAAAGTATGAACTATTTCAGGAGCGGGTGAAGAGCGAGTCCGAAGAGGCCTTCAGTGAGTTCGTCCAGGCTCTTGAAGCGATGCCGGATGAATCCTGAGTCGGGAATGAATCCTGAGTCGGGAATGAATCCTGAGTCGGGAATGAATCCTGAGTCGGGAAAAAAGGAAGATGGAGCAGCATATGACCGATAATAAGCAAGGTGATTATGATTTTACGATACCCCGACTGGGAAAAGCAACGATAGCTTCTCCCATCAAGATGTCGCTGAATTCCGGTGACAAGTTTGCCAATTATGTCAGCGAATCGGAAGGGATTCTCTATCATATCGATGCCCGGCTGGGGGAGGGATCCGTCAGCGAGGCTGTAAGCGGGGCGGTAAGAGATGCTGCGGACGGAAAGGCTGCCGGAGCAAAGGCTGCCGGAGCAAAGGCTGCCGGCGGTGATTACGCCAAGGGCTTCGATGCTGCCAATTCGGTCGAGAGTGCCGGTCCCCGGGAGAAGATCTATTTCAATCCTGCCCATGTGCATGCGGCGATTGTTACCTGCGGGGGACTTTGTCCCGGGCTGAACAATGTGATCCGGGCGGTGGTACGCTGCTTCTGGTTCAGGTACAATGTACGCCGTATCAGCGGGATCCAGTACGGGTATCGCGGGCTGCTTCCTGAGAGTCCCTACGAGCCGATCGTTCTTGATCCCGATATTGTGGACGATATTCAGATGAAGGGCGGCACGATTCTCG
>JAGYPA010000013.1 GCA_018399255.1 Spirochaetales bacterium
TCGGAAATCCGATTTCCATCGGAAATCCGATTTCCTCCCTTTTTTTTGGGGGGGCTGCGTCAGCCATTCCCGGAAGGCACACAACAAAACGCAAAGAAAAAGTCCTCCAGAGCTGAAAAAACGAACAAAATGCAATAGGTATCCTGAAAAAACCATGCTAACATCAAGATATGAATGCAAAAGAACGAATTATGGCAGCAATCAATCATCAGGCGCTGGATCGGGTTCCCACCGATTTCTGGGCAACGACGGAAGTACAGGAATCCCTTCTGAACTATTTCTCCATTCGAGAGGGAGAGGGAGCAGGTGAAGAGTCTCCCTGGATCGGCCTGAACGGCGGCACGCTGTCCCGGGGAGTTAAAGGCATCCTCAAACTGTTTGACCGTATGGGTATAGACGGCATGCTGAATGTAATGCCGCCCTACATCGGACCGGAAAAACGAGAAGCGCACGGTCTGGTTTTCAACGAATGGGGCTTCGGCTATCGCGAAAAAAAACATGCCAGCGGAACCTATCTCGAGCAGGAGCATTACCCGCTCGCTGATGCAGAAACGGTCGAGGACCTCGCCCGATACCCCTGGCCTGACCCCGACTGGTACGACTACAACGCCCTGCCCGGTCTGATAGACCAGTGCGGGGGAAGGGCAGTAACGGTCGGGTATGCAGCACTCTTTACCTATCACAACTACCTGCGCGGACTGGAGACCTCCCTGATGGATCCCCTGCTCGATCCGGAATTCACCGGCGAACTGCTGCGGCGGCTTGGAAACTTCTTCATGGAGTATCACACCCGGTGCTTTGAAGCGGCAGCCCCCTATATCGATACCACGCAGGTAACAGATGACTGGGGAAGCCAGAACGGCCTGATGACCGGCCCCGACATCTTTCACCAATACTATCAGCCGTTTATGCAGCAGGCCATAACATTGGCCAAGCGGTATGATATTGCGGTAATACATCACGACGACGGCGACTGCCGGAGGCTTATCCCGGATTTTGTCAGCATGGGCATCGACGTCCTGAATCCGATTCAGTACCGCTGCGGCAACTGGGACCTTGCCCGGCTCAAAGCCGACTATGGCAAGGATATCTGCTTTCACAGCGGCATAGACAATCAGGCGGTATTGCCGATGGGCACCCCGGAAGATGTAAAACAAGAGGTTACAAAGCTGATCCGAAATCTGGCCAGCGACGGCACCGGGTTTATCGTCGGGCCGTGCCACAATCTGCAGCCGAATACCTCACTGGAAAATATTCTAGCCCTGTATGAAGCAGCAGCCGCCTACTAGCAGCTGCCTTTTACCCATCAAGCCCCATCAAGCCCCATCAAGCCCCATCAGAAGGAAAGGAAATCAGCAAGGCACAGCCGGTAAAGTCTGAGAGCCCGGAAATCTCCAGCGTGTCATTAACCAGGTTGATAGTTACGCAATGTTCAGCGAACACCCGCATTCCCGGGTTTGCCGGGGGCTGGTTTGCATCTGCCGTGAAGTCAGCATCTGCTGTAAAGTCGGCATCTGCCGTGAAGTCGGCATTTGCCGTGAAGTCAGCATCTGCTGTAAAGTCAGCATCTGCCGTAAAGTCGGCATCTGCCGTAAAGTCGGCATCTGCCGTGAAATCGGCATCTGCTGTAAAGTCAGCATCTGCCGGCACAGGTTCCAGCGGAATTGCCAGCGATGTCGGCGAAGCCTCAAACGTATGAACAACAAGCAGTATCGTTGAAGCATTCCGGCGGATTACATACTGCCAGCCGCTCGGATGCATGTAACTCTCCCCTCCGACCCTGATCAGACTGCTTCTCCCATTGGCAATAACCCCCCTGCAGGCGCGGTAGAACACCTGAGCCCTGGTGAGCGTTTCCCTCTGATCAGGAGAAAGTTCCGGAATGTCGCCGCTGATGCACATTCTCCCCAGAAATGTTGCCGCAAGACTGTAGTGCAGCCTTCGAGGGGAGTCATCCTTCCGCAGCACAGCCCAAATCTGGCATTTACGGGGAATAATCGCCTGATGCAAATTGGCCGCTATTATCGGGATTGAGGAAATCTCATGAGCATCGGAAAAAGAGGTCATGGAGGTGCGGTTTATCATGGCAGGAATCAGACGGTGACCCCCCGATGAGCAGTTTTCCACCACCAGGTCCGGAAACTTCTCCTGCAGCAGCTCAAAAAACTCATAGACTGCCAGAATATGCTCTCGCAGCCCCTCGCCGCAGGATACCGGATCGTCCGGACCCATACCCACAGTATCGTTGTAGTCCACCTTCAGGTAGCCCAGGCGGCAGGACTCGATAAGATGGGAGATCTTGCTCAGCAGATAGTCGGTAACCTCAGCTTTCCGGAAATCCAGAAAACGCCGTTCCCCCGCCTGTATGGGAACCCCGTCTCTCAGCATCAGCCAGTCATACCTGTTCCACAGCTGAGACCGGGAACCGACCACTTCAAACTCGAACCAGAGACCGGGGATAAATCCCAGATTCCTGAGCTCGCGGCAAAGCGTATCGAAACCATCGGGAAAATTGACCGCAGAGGGAATCCAATCACCCTGACCATTGTACCAAGCCCCCAGTTCATCAGAAAACCAGCCGGCATCTATGACAAAGTAGGTAAAATCAAAAGCCCTGCAGGCTTTGGCCAGTTCCAGAATCCTCACTCCGGTAGATTGCCCCCAGTTAGTGCACCAATCGTTAAAGAGCATGGGAAGGGACTTTTCAGCCTCCGGGGCAGCCCGATGCGCAGTCTCCGGGGCAGCCCGATGCAGCGGAGAATCCTGATAACTGGTCAACCGCTGGGAGAGTGCATAGAAATCGGTATCCGCGGCTGCAGTCAGCAGCGCTTCCGGCGCGGAGAGTATCTCCCCCGGGGCCAGTTCCTTGCGCCAGTGACCGAATTCCCTATCCGCCATGCCGCCGGAGATGCAGAGGAAATCATCCTTCCTATAGAGTTCAATCTGCCAGGATCCGGCCCAGTCCACCTGTGCACCCCAGAAAACCCTCGCCTTGGTATCTTCAACCCCGACAAGGGGAAACCAGCCGCGGACAGGCATGCTGCCCACCTGCCCATAGCGCTCGCACCGCACCGCGTGACCCGACCATGACCGTTCCAGATCCAGAGACTCCAGGCTTTGCGATACCCTGCGCCCTTCGGAGGACCAGGAACTGCGGAGCCGATGAATCCGCAGGCGCTCACGGGAATCCTGCTGATCAAAAGGGGAGAGAAAGCCGAGATTGAAACTGGTCAGCATATCCAGAACCAGCGGCACGGATCCAGTATTCCTGACAGCCGACTCAACGGAAATATACTTACTGCCGGTTTTCCACAAGACCGTATGCCGTGTTTCAACAGCTGCCCGGGTATTACTGCAGACAGTGAGAATCTTGACCATATCAGCTTCGTTAGTGCTTTCCTGACGGTCATACCGCATCCCGCGGCTTGCAAAACCTTTGCGCATTGTCAAACCGTTGGAAAAACCCTCACTTCTCGGATTGCCGGCAATGCTGAATTCCACCAGCGGCTGAATTTCAAAAGCAGGCGGCGGAGCCATCAGGGTTCTCAAAGCCTCGATCTCCCTGATTCCCGAGAGGTCTTCCCGATGCTCTGCCAGACATTCAAGCTCAGCCCTGTCTGCCGGAATCAGAATCATCCCCGCCTGCCCGGATTCCAGATCCAGATAATAGGTGAGAATCATATCGCCTAAGATGAATTGAGAAAGCTGCTGAAGTTTCATAGATGCTTATCCTTTTACGCTGCCGGCCGTGGCTCCCATGGCAATATATTTCTGGAAGAAAAGAAAGAGGATCAGGGGAAGCATAGACGAAACCATTACTGCTGCCGTCATCTGGGGTACCGGCAGCCCATGCTCGCCGGACATCATAGCTATTCCCTGCATCATGGTCCTGAGATTCGGCTTCTGCAGGAGCAGAAGGGAAAAGGGCAGCTCGTTCCACATTGCCAGTGTACCGATAACGCTTATGGTGGCAATCATCGGGGCCCCGATAGGGATCATGATCCTTACCAGCTGCTGAGTAACGTTGGCACCATCGATTCGGGCGCTCTCGATAATATCTTTGGGAACGCTGGCAAAATAGGTTGTCATAATATAGGTCCCGAACGGGGAGAAGTAGGCCACCCACACAAGAATCAGACCGAAATGACTGTTAATTAATTTAAAGGCGGCAGCTATGCGGTAGACCTGCACGCTCACGACCATCTGGGGGAAGATCATGAGAAACAGCACTCCGAGGAGAATTTGAAGGCGAAAGGGAAAGTTGAGCTTGCCGAAGGCGAAGCCAGCAGCGGCACAGATGATGATGTAGAGAACCAACCCGCCCGATATAAGAATGATGTTGTTGACCAGGTATTTCAGAAGCCTTCCCTGGATAAGCACCATCCTGAAGTTATCCAGCGTGACTGCAGCCGGCAGGCCGGTGGTATTGGAAGCATACTCGCCGCTGGTCTTGAGGCTGGTGATGATGCTGAAATAGAACGGAACCAGAGTTGTCAGGGCAAACAGCACCAGGATGATGTACATGACGGTTTTGGTCATGGTCTTGGACGTAATTTTAAACCTCATTTTTCAGCCCTCCTGATAAGACGGATCTGAAAATAGGCGATGACTGCACAAAAAAGGAAGAGCACAACCGCCCAGGCGCTTCCGTAGCCCATCTGATAATTCTTGAAACCCAGAATGTAGATCCCGAATTCCAGGGTCCAGGTCGAGAATCCGGGACCGCCGTAGGTGAAGGCAAAGATAAAGCCGAACGCCCTTGCAAAGACTTCGATAAAAAGCAGCACCACCCAGAACTCGATGGCGAACCGGATCGATGGAATAGTTACCTGAAACAGGATTCTCCACCAACCGGCCCCGTCCACCCTGGCGGCATCGTACAGCTGCGTATCGATACTGCTCATTGCCGCCAGAAAGTAGATGCACCCGAAACCGATCTTGGACCAGATGACAAACAGTACCCCGACCACATGAATCGCCGATTTCGTCGTGCCTATCCAGTTGATCGCCAGAACATCCAGCCCGGCGCTGCGCAGCAGGGTATTCAGCGGACCGCTGTTTCTCAGGAAGACGCTGAACAGAATTCCCAGAATGATGTATCCGAGCACGTTGGGGAGATAGAGGATGGCCTTGAAGACCGACCAGCCCTTGAGACCTTCACGCATAATAGCCGAAAGCAGCAGGGGCACCAGCAGTCCAAGGGGAATATAGAGCAGCAGTATGGCGGTGTTTTTCAGGGCCGAATGGAACTTGTTGTCAGAAATCAGCATCCTGTAATTTTTCAGCCCGACCCACTCGGCAGCCCCGAATCCGCGCCATTTGGTAAAACTGTAGTAAATGTTTGAGAGGACCGGATAGAGAATGAAGATTGAAAGCAGTATGAGCAGCGGGGATATGAGGATCAAGGCATCGAGGTTCTCACGGTCACCTGGTTTTCTTATCCTTGCCAAAATGGATTCTCCTTGTGTTTGTTCTCTTTTGCTGGTAATCCGACTCGTAATCCGACTCGTAATCCGGGAACCTGCCGACTCTTGCCGTTATCTGAGCCCGGCAGACTCCCGGTTGCAGAACGGCCGGGGCTGTGCGCCCCGGCATTATTACAGACATCTGTCGGTTGCCCCGATGGTATATCGGATGCCCGACTGCCCGATATCCGGAAACCCGGAAAACCGGAAAACCGGAAAAACCTGTTACCGGTTGTTTTCCAAGCTTGCCTGTACAAAATCGATGTACTCTTCAACGCTGATTTCCTGTGAATTGAACAGCAGCTCGTCGTAAGCCTGGAGGTCGTTGTTAGCTCCGGCAGGGACATATGCTACAAAATCATCTACAGCATTGGTCTGCATATACTGCAGGATTTCCGTAAGAAGATCATACCCGAGGGCACCGTAGTCAATCTTCGAGTTCGGTACTACCGCGCCGGTCTGCCCGACAAACTGCAGCGGTGCGTCACCGGATACATAATGCATAATGTAGTCGGCAGCTTCTTCGGTATGCTCGGTCCAGCTCATGATTGCCAGTCCGAGTCCGGCGCCCATGCTGACCAGCCGATCTGAGTATGCGGCATCAGGATGGTTGATGTTGGGGAAAAAGCCGACTTTGTCCTTTCCCAGCGCATCGTTGAAATCCTTCCAGTGAGCGATGTCGGAGAGGAGTCCAAGAAAAATTGCTCCCTCACCGTTTTTGAACTTGTCGATGGCATCCATAAAGAGGGGGATCGAGGCTCCTTCGGGATCGAGATACTCTTTAACTCGCAGTTCTTCGATCATTTTAATGGCGGTGACAAATTCCGGATCGGTGAAGTTGGTCTCTCCAGTTGCAAAGCCGGCAAGTTCTTCGTTGTTGTAAAAATTGGTGGCCAGGGTGCGGATAAACCAGTTGGTGTTGTAGGCCGGCACATTGCCCCAGATGAACGGAGTAATGTCAGCCTGCTTCAGGGTCTCGCAGGCAGCGAGGAAGTCATCCCAGTCTTTGGGGGGATCCTCAGGATCCAGCCCGGCTTTGACGAAAAGGTCTTTGTTGTAGTAGAAGCCAAGGCCCTGGGTTGTGAGGGGCACCATTTTAATGCCGTCGGCAAAATCGCGGTTCGGGGTACAGGCAATCCAGGCGCTGTCCGGAATTTCGCTGCGGATCGGTTCGATCCAGTCATCGAGTGTGACCATGAAATCGGCCATGACATACGCTCTCTGTTCTGCATGAAACATGGCGACATCCGGCCCTTCGCCGGCAGATACCGCTGCCCGCATGATTTCGTAATACTGGTCGTGCGGCTGTGCGACGTGCTCGATGATCACATCTGGATATTTTTCCATGAACATCTCATCCATTTTCTTGAATGGAGGTCCAGCACCTTCAGCCTCACCGTACTTGAAGTCCCAGACTACCAGGGTAATCGGGCCCGACTTGTCTTCCTGACTGGCCGCTGCAAAAATCGCTGCTGCTGCCGTCAGAAAACAAAGCATAAGAATTAGAATTCTCATTGTTCGCTTCATAAATTATCACTCCTTTATAAAATTTTTATAGGCAAATGCCTATTTTTTTTCTTAGCAGGTCTCTCCCTTGATAAACTTTGTGGGGAGAATGGTATGGCTGGGCCGCAGGCGTTTTTTTGCTATCACTTCCATGATCATTTTTCCGGCCTGGAATCCCATATCGTAGGGACAAAAGTCGATGGTCGTTATTTTGGGATT
The DNA here is from genome assembly GCA_018399255.1 of Spirochaetales bacterium. Classification (GTDB taxonomy): domain Bacteria; phylum Spirochaetota; class Spirochaetia; order JABMQR01; family JABMQR01; genus M55B182. The sequence continues at coordinate 7,191 of JAGYPA010000013.1, forward strand.
GACATACCTGGCTAACGGATTTCCACCCATGCTTATGAGGGCAATGTCTTCAGGAATTCTCAATCCGCGTTCCTGAATAGCGATAATGGCTCCCTTTGCCACTACTTCGTTCTGGATAATCAGGGCCGTGAACTCTTTTCCGCTGTTCAGGGCGTTGATGCAGGACTGGTAGCCTGCCTCCATCGATATAGGGTTGTGCGTTATATATGATTCATCGATCGGAATCCCATGTTCACCATAGGCCATGGTGAGACCGCGCATAAGCTGTTCGATAAAGATATAGTCGCTGGGTGCTATAAAGGTGAATATCTTTTTGTGGCCGAGGTTTATAAGATATGATGATGCCCGGTAGGCGGCGCTGGCAGCATCGATGTCAACATAGAAGAACTCATTTTCCCTGACAGGGGTACCGATAATGACAAACGGGATATTCGTGGTCTTCAGGTAGTCCAGATATGAATGCTTGCTCAGCGGGTTCATCAGGATAATGCCGTCAACCTTGCTGCCCCGGGTCAGATCAGCCAGAACATCCCCTTTGGAGTGAATGGATTTTTTCGTTACGAGCATGCCGTAGTTTTCTTCTTCCAGTGAGTCCATGACACCCTCGATTACTGGATAGTAGAACAGGTCGTCACTCAAGCGGTCCTGGAGTATCGGAACATGAAGGCCTACAAGATGGGTACTTTTCTCTTCCGGCATTTCCTGAAGGGATTTCCTGGGGGCATAGTTCAATTTCTCCATTTCCTGTCTGACGCGGTTGACCACATCCCTGCTGATCTTACGCTTTCCGGAAATGACATAGGAAACGGTGCTTTTTGAGACACCGGCATTTTGCGCTATGGTATCCAAGGTTGGCTTTTTCATGGTGAAAGCATCCTAGCACGCTATCGAACTGCAAGTCAAATAAATTCAATAAAAAAATAATTGTTCGATAAAGTTCGACAAACAACCTGTTGAATAGTCCGTTTTCTGGCATAAAAGCAGCGGTAAGGGAGCTTTATACGGAATTATTTCCGGGATGTTTGAACATCAGTTCGACTGTATAGGTGTTTTTTCGATGAATTTCATTCCCCGGTCACTTTTCCCAATGTCCTGCCGGTATTGATCATGGCAGCGATGTTCTCATCCGTTGTCTCCCGTCCGACCTGGTCGCCAGTACCGAGAATCAGCCGCCGCTTGTCCGGGCCCCATTGCCTGAATATCTCAGCCACTTCCCGCTCGACATCGGCGGGTGTGCCGCGGATCAGAGTTTCCACCGTATGGACATTGCCGTTGACAGTCACCCGGTCCCCCAGGACCCGGCGAACCTCTCCAAGATCGGCGATATCGCCTCCCGGGCCCCGTTCGAATGGACACACACAGTCGGCCCCGCAGTCTGCGAGATCGGCCAGCACGGCATGGCTCTTGCCGTGAAAATGGATATGCAGCAGCTTCCCCGCAGCGTGGAGCTCATCTGCCACAGCCCGGATCACCGGTTTGTCCCAGCGGCGCCAGAGGTCCGGCCCGATCAATGACACGCAGGACCAGTCGCAGCCGATGCAGAAGGATTCTGCCGTTGTCTGTGCCGCCGCCGTCCGAGCCAGTCGGCGCATCCATGCTATGTACTCCTCATGCAGTTTTTCGAAAAAGGACTCATGGTCCATCAGATCGAAGATCCCCTGCTCAAGCCCGCCGTCGCGCGGCAGGGCTATATAGTCGAAAAAGGGGAATCCGAGCCATAACTCCAGCAGGTAGTCCTCCCCGACGGCCTCAATGGCCCTGTTAACCGGTCGCCAGTCCGCTTCTTCGATACAGCCCAGACTGATTGCCTTGTAGGCAGGCCAATCCCGGATAAAATCCTTGATAGGCCGTTCAGCCGCCCAGGAGGGTTCCTGGCGGTCATAGACCTGGCTGGAGGTGAGCGTTCCATGAGGTGTGATCTGGGTCAGCCGCGACTCGAACCGGCCATCGGCCCTTTCTGTCCAGCGTTCCGTGGTCTTGACGTCCGGCGCAGGGATACTGGTGAAGACAGCCCCCCAGCCTTCCGTGCCGTAGTGACGGAAGGTTTTCAGCAGGGCTTCCCAGAGCGGGATTTCCCGCTCGAACCGAACCATGTCCACCCCCAGCAGTCGGGCAGGCAGGTAGTACCAGAACTCCGGCGCTACCGGCACGGTATCGGCCAGTTCCCCGCGATAGGCGGCAAGCATGCGCTGTTTCGGCGTCATGGCTGTATCCCGTATTGCGGCATTGCGTTTAACGCCGAATACATGGCTGCGACATTGGCAACAGGAGTCTCCCGATCGAAAGACCAGGCGCAGAGCGTCGTTGAGGGTGCCGGGGCGCAGTCGTTTACCATGGTACGCGTTGTCATTTCAACGGTTTCCGGACTTCCATTGCGCATTACCAGCGGGTCAACCAGCGGGCATAATGCCGTACCGGGCATCTGGCGGACGGCTTCTGAAAGATTTGTGCCTGGTCCCAGCTCGATGTACCTGACCCCGGGGATATCCGCGAAGGCATCGAGCAGATGGCTGGAGGCGCCGCAGGAATGATAGCTCGACTGGACGAAATTCGCCGCAATGGCCTGGTTTGCCGGCAGCACTACTTCACGATAGAGTCCGGAAGAAATCATACTGGCCGAACAATCTCCAAGATGAACATGTGATAAGGGCGGGGTTCCGAGCTCTGCCGAAAGCCGCGCAAATATTGCCTGATACATAGACCAAATCTTGTCGAAGATCACCCGTGCGCCGTGCGGGTCGTCCACCATGAGATAAAACAGCGATTCGCCGCAAAGTTGATGGGCCGTGGTAAAAGGGGCGTGAATATTCATTATTCCGGACTTTATGCCGAATAGATCAGCTTTATCGCCATAGAGTCTGTGTAATTCACGATACTCTGCGAGGATGGTGCTGATGAAGGAATGCTGCGCGGCATCCTGCGGATTCAGGCGTTCAATCTCCTCGACGCTGTAATCCGCCCAGGCGTGCCCCCGTGTCTCCATTGCGGCGTCAGGAGGGAAGTAAACAATTGCGCCCTGAGTGGCCTTAAGCAGATCAATGGGCTGAATGAAAAGATTGGGCGAAGGGGAGGGGGTTGGGCTTCCCACCCCGAAACGGCCGAGAACTTCATAGAGAAAATGACCTTCGGCGCGCTCTACCTCGGCGCGGTAGAGGGGATCGAAGTAAAAGGCCTCGCCATAGGTCACGCCGAGGTGCTTGTGAAAGAACGCCGGCATGAAGTTGAGGCTGATCTCAACGGGGCACCTGGTTTTCATGGCCGTATCTCCGCCGTATATTCCCGAAAAACCTCCAGCATATACTCATAATGCGCCAGGGGCATGCCGGGAAAGATGGTGTTTGACGTGCCAAAAATGTACCCGCCTCCGGGCGAGGCGTTTTCCAGGCAGTAGCGTGCGGATTTCCGGATCGCCTCCAAAGGCCCGTCCTGGAGCAGATTGCATTGCACATTCCCCATCAGCGCCATCTTCCCCTGGCAGCGTTCCTTCGTCTTCGCGATATCCATGCCAGCCATGGGGTCCACGGATTGGAAGCAGGCCGCCCCCAATGACAGATAGTCATCCAGAAGAGATTCAATATTACCGTCGGAGTGGACAAAGGGAATCGCGCCCTTCGACTTAATGAATTCAACCTGACGTTTCAGCTGCGGTGTGATGAATTCCGAGAACTGAGCGGGGGAGATGAAAGGACCGGCATTGAAGGCGACATCGTTGACGAGATGAATGAAATCGGCACCGGCATCGATGAGCCTGTCGATTTTATCGATCGCGATCCTTGTCTTTCCATCCGCTATGCGATGGATTTCGCCGGGTTCTTCCATCAGCAGCACGGCAAATTCCATCCAGTCCGTAATGCCCTCGATGGACCAAATGGAATCTCCGACGATACTGCCGATCAGAATATCCTCACCAAATGTCCTTTTAGCCGCGACCACGCCATCCGGATCGCTCCAGGGCCAGAAAACCGCCAGGGCGTCCCACCGGTACCGCTCGACTATTTTCTGGTAGATTTCCATGCACTGGCCGATCATCCGGTCCTTTTCCACGGGAGAGCAGCCGTCCCATTCCCGACGGTCGGGAAACTCCAGCCCGAAAGCCTCCTTCTCCAGTTCGAACATAATCTCGAAATGGGGAGGACGGTCCGGCTCCTCAAAACGCAGGGTTTTGAGCATTCTTTCTTTTCCGGTCATAATTTCAATGCCTTTCTCATGATGAACGCATGCTAGCACCCGATCGAATAACAAGTCAAACAAATTCAACAGAAAAAATTTCCGTTCAACAAAATTTCGATGAATGGTGTTTTATCGATTCACGGGTGTCACCCACTTGAGTTTTCCTCCAATTTGTATGATTAACTCCGTTAGCTGATGAGAAAAATTTTCCAACCTCTTGAAATATAAACAATTCTTTTTGCCTGCATCGTGTAGTTTATACTTGAAAACCTCCTGTATAACTATTTATAGAGGTGGCTTATGGGTACAATCAGGAAGAAGACAATCAAGGGCAACAACTACTACTATTATGTTGAATCGATGCGTGTATAGACGGGAAGCCCAAAACGTGAACCAGAAGTACCTCGGCTCTGCAGATGCCCTGCTCAAGCTCAAGACTCAGTCATCTGCCCCGCCGCAGGACACGGCGCTTTATTCACATATTGAGTCATATGGGGATGTCGTGCTTCTTTACGACCTTTTGCCCGCCTTGGGATCGTGGATATCATAGATGCCCATGCAAAGGAAGAGGAAATAAGGTGCGTCCGTTTGACAGTACATCATGGTTGAGGCTATCAACAGGGCGGTGAGTCCATCTCGACGGACAGTCTGCAGGACTGGTATGCAGGGACCCGCTTCCTGCTCATGGGAATGCCTCCGAAGATATTCTTCACAGAGCTCTGGAACAACACGGCGATCAGTATCCAGCAGATAGAGGCAATCGAGGATGACATCCTTGCACTCATCATCAGAACATATGATATTGATGTGAGTGAGGATTATCTACGATGCCACGAATTTTTCACGTATAGCTGACACGATGGCCGACTGCGAATGTGCCCAAAGGGGGCATGACAAGGCAAAAGGAACGATTTGAGGACTGTCGGCTTGCCATGATGGTTACCTCCCGGGGTTCTTCCATACCCTTATCCATGAGACATACCCGGGCAACAGGCCCGACTCAAAGCAGTTCCTGACCATGATGGGGAACCTGAAGAAAGGATAAGGAAGATAACGGGCAAGGATATGACCATAACGGTGGTATCTGACCGGGGAAACAACTCCAAGGACAACTTCACCACCCCGTCGATGGTGAAGATATACCGTTCCACTATGTGAGTGGACTGAAGAAGAACCAGTGCAAGACACTTTTCGACGTTGACAAATCCGAATTGCCGCTTCGAAGGTGATGGCCTGAGGGCCAGTGCACTTTCAGGATGAGTGGCTTCGAAGCCTATGGCCAGAAGGCGACCGCAATTGTCGTGGACAATCCCAAGCTCAGGAAGCGCCACTCAGAAAGCCATGAGGGACATGGACAGTGCCTCCAACAAGCTTGAAGAGCTAAGGAGGCGTCTCATTGCCAGAGCCAACGGTGATATCCGGGAGGCAAGGCACCGTCGAATCCGTGACGGCTCAACGAAGGGCATGCTCTCCAAAGAGTTCATGGCCCGTGTGTTCTGGTTCGAGGTGACCTCAAAGAAGACACGGCAAACGACAAAGAGAAGGACTTCCCTCTCCTTGAGTTCGGGACAACACCTGTCCTGAATGAGATCATAGACAGGAACTGGGCAAGAGCGTGCTGTTCACTGACCGGGGGATCTCTCCGACGGGCAAATCGTAACCTCATACCGCAACGCCTGTATGTCGAGGCGGGTTCAGACAGGATGAAGTGACACCTCCCACCTGCGGTCAGGCCGCTGTTCCACTGAAAGACGAGAGGATCAAAGTGCACATATTCATCTGTGTGCTTGCTTTCAGGCTCTGTTCCCTGCTGAGAATGGAACTTGACAAAAGGGCATACAAGCTCCACCGATGTCATCCTCGATGAAATGAAGAGGATCAGGACAGTTGCAACATTCTTCGGGAACCCTGACAAGCCGACCAAAGTACAGACTTTTTCCAAAGGGGGTGACATGGCTGAGAAAAAATCATTTGAAATCTATAATTTGAAAGAAATCTACAAAGTTAGGTAATCACCAAATCATGTATTTATTATATATTTTATAAGTATTTAGAAGATTTATTTTTATAACTTGTAAACTCACGCTAGCACCCGATCGAATAACAAGTCAAACAAATTCAACAGAAAAAATTTCCGTTCAACAAAATTTCGATGAATGGTGTTTTATCGATTCACGGGTGTCACCCACTTGAGTTTTCTCCAATTTGTATGGGATTAACTCCGTTAGCTGATGAGAAAATTTTCCAACCTCTTGAAATATAAACAATTCTTTTGCCTGCATCGTAGTTTATACTTGAAAATCCTTCCTGTATAACTATATAATCTTCAGTTAAGTTATACAGGAGGTTTCATGCCTAGACCCAGACGTAATGACGGAAAGATCCATCTTCCACGAACGACGAGAAACGGCAACAGGATGTATGCCTTCATCCAACGAAGCGTATGATATGGGATGGGAAACGACATTTCCGTATAGTGACTGGGGAACGGTTGGGAGAGGCAAAACTTTCATCCCGAACAAAACGATTCATCTACGAGAAGACTGATGATCGATTTCATCTTTCCGAGCATCAGAGATCTTCAAGATTTCAAGAACTGAAGAACAAGTACAAACCTGAAGGCCTGCATACACCACCGAAGACCGGAAGTCTGCTGTATGGTTCTGTGTGGTTGCTGATGGAGATCGCCACAAAGATTGGGTTGATGCAGAACCTTATGGCCGTTTTTGGCGGCAACGTCAGACATGGTCCACGACATTCTGACGCTGGCGTTTTTTCCCTCCTGTGTGGAAAAAGCTATAACCATCTTGCCCAATGGCACAGCATTGAGCGAATGCCGTTTGGCCCAAGTACTTACCAGTAAGATATTACTCCTTCTTACACAAACGCATCACTGAATCGGAGCGGATGGAGTTGTTCAGGCACCGCATGAGGCGGATCGACGAGGAATCATGTGCTTGCGGTGATCTGACTAGCAAGTCAACTTACGGGAGTAAACTTGCTGATATCAGATGGGGAAAGAACAAGGAAGGTCTTCCTTGCAACAGACCAACGAGGTTGTCGTCTATTCACTCAATGGGCATCTGCCGGTCCTGTATCAGGAACTTCCCGGAAACATTCCCGATCTCAGGACCGTTGAACTGCTTCAATAAGCCGCTGAGCATGCTGGATCCTCATGCCACATATTGGCAGACCGTGGGTATCCCACGCAAAGTGTATTAGATTTTCTGATAGGAAAGGCCAAACCGTTTATATCCTGCATCAAAGCCTCCTCAAGCATTGTCTCGGGCTTGATCGAATCAATTCGGGACGGAAGCCTTTGCCATGGAGATCAATGTTGAAACCCGAAACTATGAAATCCAGCAGGAAGTCACCCTATTACTATGAACACAGAAGCGGAAAGGGTAAAAAGCCGAAAGGCTTGAAGGCCAATATTTTCGATTCTGTCAGGAAGTCCTTGGGGAACGGGACCTTGACGTCGCTATCAAGCGACAGCTGGCCGCCGCTTGGGGGATTTGAAGTGAGTGCAGGTGGTCATCTCCGATGAACAGATCCGAGACTGTCCTTTATTACAGCATCCTCCTCACCAGGCCGGATGCGTTGAATCCTTTGCATCAGCGAAAAGCGTGGCCTGGCTAAGAAACGTGTGATGGGCTTCATAGTCATGTTGTCGAACAAGCTCAACTGACGCCTCCCCAGATATGGGAAACTATAACAGAGATGAGCATAGAAGTACTTTACGGTGGACATGAAGGGTGCGATGTCTGATGATCGTAATCCCGCTTGGTCCGAAAAAGGAAAGGAAGGAAGACTGTTCATCCATTTCATCGGATTGTCTGTGTACTCCCACATCACATATCTGGAAGCAAACCTGGCGTTGAAAGACTGGGGGTTTGAGACAGTTGATGCCGTAATAGACGATGAAAGAATATCCGTATCGAGCAATTCGTGCGCATAAAAATCATTATCTGTTCGTTGGTAAACAGCTGAAAATTTGTGAATATTATGATCTGAAACCACCTGCTGGGTCAGCGGCTCCTACGGTAAAGGGTAATTGCCCGAAGACCGGTGTGTAGAAAACAAGAAGGTCATTTCCAGGAATAGACGATTGAGTTAATTATACAAATTTAGGGAAAATTCAGATCACCCAGCCGCAAGGAAACTCCGACAGGCTCCTAGAGCAGGTTATTGTGGATAGAAAGGGGAGTATTGTTAAGGCAGAGAGAATCAGACAAGCCGCCCGGCCAGAGCCCGGTTCTTCTCATATGCGATTTTTTCGTCGCGAGTCAGGCGTCCTTCTTCGAAAACAACCCCGAGCCGGCTGCCCAGGGAATCGACAAGTACCTGCTTGAACGTCTCGAGGGGCACATCGGTGCCGCTTTCCTGAAGTATGCTTGTCATCGGTTCGAGCGCCCGCTCCTTAATCTCCGGCGGTACGTAGAGCACCTTGAACAGCGGGGCAGTATCCATCGGCTTGAGCCACGTCATGATATTGCAGATGTAGAGATTCTCTATCTCACTGATCATAATCGTTGCCAGCTTCCTGCCGCCGGCCCGCACAGCACCCTGATGACTGTACCAGGCATCCGCTGCCCCAAGCTTACGGAACACTTCAACCAGCACTTCCCCGACAGTAAAGAACGCCTCTTTCGGGTCGGGAAAACGGCCTCGCTCAAAAACCATCTGAATATTGACCGATCCTTCAGGTTCGACAAAAACAAAAGTCCTCTGACCCGTTATGATGATATGCTTAAGTTCGGGACATTCAGATTGAATCTCCTGAATCATGTTGGAGAAGTTGCTCAGACAGATAATCGCCTTGGCACCGGAATCCCTAAGAATAAAGCTGATTTCCCGCCCTTTGTACATGGTATTGAACGGCACGACAATAGCTCCAAGCTTCTGGATACCGAAAAAACTGAAGACAAATTCAGGAATGTTAGGCAGCATCAGGGCAATCCGATCCCCCTTGCCGAGTCCGAGGCCTGCGAGACCGCCGGCAATCTTGTTTGACTCCTCGTTCATCTCCTGGTAGGTATAGATCCGGTTTTCAAATCTGAGCGCCTCTCGTTTTCGATAACGGGCGGTGATTTCTTCGATCGTCCGGGCCAGGCCCGGGGAGAGAGGTCCTGCTTGCTTGCTTTTGCCAAATTTCATGCATCACTCCGTTCAATCAGGCGGGTGTCTTCGCTCTCGCCCCGCAGTTCCCGGCGAAGCACCTTCCCGGTTGCGGATTTTGGCAGGGAGTCGACAATAACGTACTGTCTGGGGCGTTTGTAGGGTGCCAGATGCAGCTCACAGAACTCCTGAAGTTCCCGATGAGTCGGTTTCCCCGCAGGATCCGCAGCCCCTTCCGGTCCGGAAAACTTGGGAACCACAAAGGCCGTCACCGTTTCGTCGCCCTTAACGTTCGGCACATTGACGACAGCCGCTTCGACCACCTTGGGATGTTCAGCCAGCACCTCTTCAACTTCCCGCGGACTGATATTGTAGCCATGGGTAATGATGATGTCCTTTTTCCGGTCGGTAATGAAGTAAAACCCCTCGGAATCCCTGTAGCCAAGGTCCCCGGTAAAGAACCAGCCTTCATCATTCAGCACCTCACGCGTCGCTTCCAGGTTGTTCCAGTATCCCTTGAACAATGTTTCCGAGCGAATTGCAATTTCACCTTCGGAACCGTCCGGCACTTCCCGGCCCTGCTCATCAAATACATTCAGCTCGACGCCGTCGGCGGCCTTGCCTATCGAACCCTCTTTGTAGATGCCTCCGACACCGTTCGCGCAGACAGAACTGGTCGATTCGGTAAGACCGTAGCCCTCCATGATTTTCGTGTCGAAGACGGTCATGAAGTCTTTCATGACAGCCAGCGACAGAGGGGCGCCTCCGGAAATGCACGCTCTCAGGCTTTTGGGGATATTGATTGAGCGGGATTTTGTACGTGCCAGACCAAGCAGGAGCTGATACATCGATGGAATTGCCGGCATTATCGTTGCCCGGTTCCGGTCGATCGTTTCCAGCAGGCTCTGCGGACTATACTGGGGCATCAGCACCAGGCAGGCTCCATAATGAAAGCTTACGATCAGGGCGTTCGCCAGGCCATAGATATGATACAGCGGAAGCACCCCGATAACCCGGTCCTCATGGGTGAAGGATATTAACGATTTAACAATTGTCGTACATTGAAAATGGAAATTGCGGTGGGTGAGCATCGCCCCTTTCGGGTTCCCCGTGGTACCGGAGGTATAGATGATGACAGCCGGATCGTCAGGATCGACATCGACCGAGGAGAAGTTGCGCGATGCTTTCGAAGTCAGCTCGCTGAGCTGGATCGTGCCGATTGCCCGGGCGCTGTTGCGTCCCTGACGCGCCATTTTTGCTATGGCAATTGAGTTAGCCGCAGCAAGATTCTTGTCTACCGTTACGTCGGCACCGGCGATGATCCCTTTTTCCCTGCTTCTCTGAATGATCAGCGTATCAGGTACCAGAGTGGTCGAAAGCTGATATTTTCCGGCAATCCGCCCTTCGGCAACCGATGCCCCATATGCGACAATATCAGCAACGTCCCCTTCGGGATTATAGAGCAGGCGCCAAGTATGTTCTTTTTGCGCCATTATTTGCCCCTTGATGTGGTTTCGGCTTTGAGATACGCCTCAACCTCGTCAAAGAACTGAGCTTCGATTTCTTCCCCGGGCCGGGGTGTCAGTTTGCTGACAACAATATAAACTATGGTGTTTACCATCAGGCTCGGCAGAACCGGATGACCGATGACCAGCGGTCGGCTGCCGTCGATTACGATCAGCAGGCTGAGTACAAGATATACAACACCGGCGACCGTGCCGGCAATGGCTCCCTGTTTTGTGCCGCGTTTCCACAGAAGGCCGCCTACAAGCGCTGGTGCCCACTGGGCAAAGCCCGGCACGCTCACATCCGTAAGGTACAGCGCCATTGCCCCCTGGTTGAAGAAGCTGATGATCAGGCTGAGCAGCACGATGGCAACTACCGACCAGCGCGCCCAACCGGTAATCTGCCGATCGGAGGCATTCGGTTTGAAAAGGCCCTGGATTACATCACGGCTTACAATAACGCTGGACGTCATCAGCTGGACTGCCGCTGTGCTTACGGCGGCTGCAATAACCCCGAGCAGCACAAAAACACCGAACCATTCGGGCAAGGTCCGCTTTATTACAGTCTGGACAACCCGGTCGGCTTCGGTCTGCAGGCTGACTCCGTTCTGTGCGGCAAGCTGTTCGAGTTCACCAAGCGGCATGGCTGCCGGAGCGACAAGTGAACCCCACAGGAACGGCAGGATATAGAAGAAAAGTCCGCCGAAAACGAATATAAGCAGCGGGAACCATTTGAACAGCGATTTGTCCCGGGCGGTCATGCAGCCGATAGCCACGTGCGGCCAGCTGAACGCTAGAATTCCGACAACGAACGTTCCGCCCAGGACGATCGGTGTGTATGTTCCGGCCGGGCCGGGGTCAGATAGAAGTTCCGGTCTTGTACGGGCAACGATGTCGGCAGCTTCAACCAGTCCGCCATTCGGGAACAATACCGATATGACCCAGAGCAGGCTGCCGAGCAAGGCCGACATGTAGACGACTCCCAGGAAAATATTGACCCAGGCGACAATCCGCATTCCCCCGAGCAGCACCAGCACAATCAGGATAACCACGGTATAGATTGCACCCCAGAGTGCCGGAAGTCCGGTGAGAGCCTCAAACCCGGCTCCGACGCCGAGCGGCTGGATTCCGACATAAGGTACTATGAACGCAAGGATGCTCAGCGAGAGGATCAGGCGCAGGGCTTTCGATTGATAACGTTCTCCCAGCACTTCCACCGGTGAAAGAAACCGGTTTATCTTTGCCAGTGCCCACAGCCGCGGGCCAAGGAACATGTAGAGCCCGGCGAAACCGGCAACGCTGCCCCAGATGAACATGACATACCCGGGACCCTGAGTGTAGAGAAGTCCGGGAAAACCGTAGAATGTCCATGCGGAGGAGATGGCGAAAAGGACAAAAAAGAACATGACGACGACGCCGATGGTGCGGCCGCCGAGCATGTAGTCTTCAGCAGTCTTTGCGGAGATACGATATCCGTACGCAGCCATAAGGATAATGATCGCACCGAAAGCTCCGAGTACCAGAAGGGTTAAACCCATAGAGGCGCCTCCTTATCGATAAGGCCAGAAGAGGAAAAAGTAGATGATATAGGTAACCAGCCAGAATCCGACGAATAAGACGCCGGAAAACAGGGACATGGTCATCCACCCGAATACAAGTATCGGTTCTCCGTTTTCAGCGGCCGTGGTTCCTCCCATGGCCAGAAAAACAATGTAGCCGATGATGGAGAGCACCAGGACGAAAAGATAGATCCGTCCGGCTCTGTGTCTGATCATTTCTCTCATCGAAGTAGATTGACACGGAATGGCATATCTGTCAATAAAAAGTTGAAAAAAATTCTTACATGTCCAGGTAATAGGATTGACAGGTTAAGGTATCTGTGAAGTGGGAGAGGCATGCTGAATAAACCAGGAAAACTGGTATAGCGATCAGATTTTTTGTGAGGCGATGCCGCCGCTTGATTTTTTATATATCATGCTATAACATAAATTATTCACTGCTGTTCAGCAGGCCGAAATGCATGATAAAGAGGTGGTATATGAGATTTTCCGATATGGTTGTTATGGTTACAGGAGCCGGAAGGGGCATAGGAAAGGCCATTGCAGAACGCTTTGCATCTGAAGGAGCAGTGGCAGCTGTTTGTGACATGAGTCTGAAAACGGCAGAAGAGACCGCGGCGGCAATAACTGCAGCAGGCGGTAAAGCAGAAGCTTTTGAGATGAATGTGCAGTCTTCTGATCAGATTCAGACAGTTATCGACAGGCTTATTGAGAAGCATGGGAAAATTGATGTTCTGGTAAATAATGCCGGCATAACAATTCCCGGTCCCGTAGTCGATTTTCAGGAATCAGATTGGGACTTGATGATAGATATCAACCTTAAAGGCGTACTGCGCTGTTCCCAGCGGGTTGCCCGGACAATGATAAACCGGAAATCCGGATCGATTATCACGATCGCCTCAGAATCGGGTAAGACCGGAAAACCGCTATTTTCTCTCTATGCGGCCACAAAATTTGCGGTTATCGGGTTTACGCAGGGTCTCGCCATGGAACTGGCGCCGTATGGAATCCGGGTAAATGCAGTCTGTCCCGGAATAGTAAGAACGAAAATGTGGGAGAGCCTTGATAAGGATCTTGCCCGACTGCAGGGGACAAAAGAGGGTGAAGCCCTGGAGCTGCGGAAGAAGAACATACCCCTGGGTCGTCTTGAAGAACCTGAGGATGTTGCCGGAGTAGCTGCGTTTCTGGCCTCAGAAGATGCCAGGTACATGACTGGCCAGTCGGTAAATGTAACCGGAGGGCGGGAAGTCCACTGAATCAGCAGCATAATTGAGCAAAGAAAGCGAAAAGTGAGCACCGGAAAACCAGATTAAACCGGAAAACCGGAAAACCAGATTGAACCGGAAAACCGGAGAAAACACCCAAGGAGCTATATATGGCCTTAGTTTCAGCCGCCGAACTGGTACGTTCGGCCTTTACCGAAGGGTATGCAGTTGCTGCAGTAAACACCCAGGGAGGCAATTATGATCTTGTGCGGGCTATTGTAGAAGCGGCAGCAGAAGAGCGATCTCCTATAATTCTGCAGGCATACGAGAGCAACACATCCTACTATGGGATGGATTGGCTTCCCCTGATTGCAGAATATTTCTCTCGCAAATATGATCTGCCGATAGCTGTTCATCTGGATCACGGCAGCTCAGTGGATAAGGTGCTGCAGGCTGTTGAGGCAGGGTTTACCTCAGTAATGCTCGATCTTTCCCATGCTGATCTCGGCGATAATATTCGCGGAGTAAATGAGGTGATTGCGCAGGCGAGGCCAAAAGGAATATCGGTGGAGGCTGAGCTTGGAGTTGTAGGGAGAGCTTCCGACAGTTCAAGCAGCGGATGTGCAGATGCTGCTGAAGTAGCGATGTTTCTTGCTCAGGCTCCTGTGGACATGCTTGCCGTCGGTATTGGCAATGCCCACGGGTTTTATACCGGCGAACCGAACATCAGGCTGGATTTGCTGCGCGAGATTCGAGATCGTTCCGGGGATACCCCGCTGGTCCTTCATGGAACCACAGGGATTCCCGAGGAGACTGTCGCCAGGTGTATACAGCTGGGTATGGCAAAAATCAACTACGGAACATTACTGCGGACCAGACTGCTCGGATATTTGCAGGAGGAAGCTGGGGATCCGGTCCATAACGGCCATGCATGGAAGGTATCGCAAGCCGTTTGTCAGCGACTCAGGGAAGATATCAGACCGATAATCAGGCTGCTTGGAAGTTCCGGGAGGATCATGGACTAAAGTAGTCATGGACTAAGTAAGTCTGGGACTACATGGTCTCGGATTGGATGTCGATAAAGTAATCTTTCAATATGAGCAGGGCTGCCCCCTGAACATGCCCCTGCGGGTCAAACGGCAGATATTTAATAGTGCAGCTAGTCCCGGGGAGCAGATGAGAGCCGATAAACTTCCGCATCGGATCGAGCAGAACCTCAGCATGCGGGCCGAAATGTCCGCTTATGACAACATTAGAAATATCCAGTACCATAATCGTGTGGGCAAGGCCGCGTCCTAGCTGTACAGCAGCCTCGTGAACAATGGATAATGCCGGCTCCTCACCTCTGGAGGCCCGTGAAAAAAGGTCGGTCAGACCGGCTTCCAAAGTCTGCGGATCATTCAGGCCGGAGAGATTTTTCGTCTGCAGAACCTGCAGGCAGTATTCACGGTAGAGATTCTGCTCTCCCAGAATAGTTTCAAGGCATCCCCTGTTTCCGCAGCGGCAAGGGCGACCGTCAGGATCAACCTGAATATGGCCAATCTCGCCTGCCAGTCCGCGGGTTCCCAGATAAAGGTTTCCGTGATAAAAAATTCCGGTACCTACACCGGTTCTGACGGACACAAATATAAAGTTTTCCTGGGGGAATGTCTCATTGTTCCATTTTTCGAATATAGCATAGGCTTTTGTATTGTCATTAACCTGAACCGGCATCTGCAGCTTCTGGGAAAGCCAATCCATAAGGCCTTTCATTTTTTTTATATTATCCAGACGGCTGTTTGTGGGGAATCCAATGCCCGGGATGCCGATCCCGACCCCGCAAATCACGCCTTTGTGGGCATGGGCTTCCAGAAATTCGGAAATAGTGGAGAGAAGAAAGTTGCGGATCGTCTGGTCTGATCTAGAATTAACTGTTGGAAGTTTTGCTGAAGCCAGGACGTTGCCCTTAAGGTTGGTAAGAACAATAGTGGTGGTCTGGTATTCAATATCAACTCCGATAGCCAGAGGCCGTGTATCGATGAGATCGTACAGATAAGCCCGTTTGCCTTTTTTCCCGTTATCCAGAATAACTGTTCCCAGACGCTTGACCATGCCGTCTTCTGCAAGCTGGTTAATTACTTTGACGACAGTTGCCCAGCCCATATTTCCAAGCTGAGCCAGTTCTCCCTTGGGCAGGGGGCCGTTTCTTTTGAGAAGTGTTATTATGCGGCGCGTATTATCGGTAAGCTCACTTGTGTCTTTCATCTCGGCTAATAGTAAGACGGTATGGCAAAAGTATCAAGATTAAAACAGAAATGTGCATTTATTTAATATTGACCATAGATAAATATTTCATCGTCAGCGACTGGAAAAGGTAAATCCGGTGTTCGGTGAAAGAAACTGGCAAACCGCAATACGGTTTTTCTCAGGGTAGTGGAAGGCTGCTTCCGTAGCCGGAAAAACTGATAATTTCAGAAAGATAAGTCAGTAACATATTGTTTTGTATGAATATATAGACTCCAGGCAGCAGGTTTTCCTCGTGGGTTAAGTTCCGGCGTGTGGTCTTTCTGCGCGCGCAGATTTGTAAACCGATATTAAGTTGTTGACAGATGCCTGATGCCGTGCTAGCATATATCATGGTATGATATTAAAAAAGAAAGAAGGTTGATGTGGATACAGGATTGGCTGGAAAAGTAGTTTTGATTACAGGAGCAGCCAGGGGGCTGGGTAGGCAGGCAGCAGAGGCTTTTGCCCGTGAAGGTGCCCGGATTGCCGTTCTCGATTCCAGTGAAGAAGGATCGGCCTTGGCGGCGGAAGAGCTTTCGGAAATTTCAGAAACATACCGCCTTACAGCAGACGTGAGTCGGGAAGACTCGGTGGAAAAGGCCGTTTCAAGCCTTCTCAAGCAGTGGAAGACGATCGATGTGCTTATCCACTGTGCAGGAATTGCCCGCGGCCCCGAACAGAAGGGACCTGACGGGTGGCTTCCGATGGAGCAGGTAGCTCTCGATGATTGGCAGCGGGTTTTGTCAGTCAATCTTACGGGAACTTTTTTACTCAATCGTGCCGCAGCCAGATCGATGATCGATCAGCGCTGGGGACGGATTGTCAATGTCGCTTCCATTTCAGCCATGGTGGCAAACAGGGGGCTGGCCGGTCTCGGACCCTACGCTGCTTCAAAAGGCGGGGTAATATCCTTGACGAAGGTCCTGGCGGTGGAATGGGCGGCTTACGGGATTACCGTAAACAGCATCAGTCCCGGGTATATGGCCACTGAGATGGGAGTCCGGTCACAGACAATGCCCGGTTTCAAGGAGCTTCAGCTGAGCCTTATTCCGCAAGGTCGTCTGGGGGATCCGGATGAGTTTGCCGCGGCAGCCATGTTTCTGGCTTCAGCGCAGGCTGGCCACATAACCGGGCATAATCTGGTGATTGACGGAGGCTATACCGCCTGGTAGGAGGAGTGCATAAGTATCCCCCCTCAGGTGTGGCTCTTGCAAAAAGCAAGAGCGATGTTTTGGAGCCAATTTCAAAAATGCGAAGCATTTTGAAATTGGCTCAGGTGTATGCAAATATTCTGATACGCAAGTTGTCAGAACAATAAAAAAAGAAAAGGAGATGAGCATGAGAAACAGAAAAGTACTTTTTGTTTTTTTGGCCCTGATTGTCTTAGCAATGCCTATATGGGCAGCAGGACAGCAGGAAGCGGCTGGAGAAGCTGAGGCTTCAGGAGAATTTGACTGGAAGCGCTATGAGGGGCAGGAGATTCACTTTCTGGCCAACAACAATCCGATCGGGCAGCTTTTTCAGAAATACTCTGCCGAATTTACCGAGCTGACCGGAATTGAAGTGACAATTTCGTTGTTTGCTGAGCAGCAGTATCGCCAGAGACTCCAGACAATCATGCAGGCAAAGAGTGATGAAATAGACCTGTATATGTCGCTGGTTTCCAGAGAAGGTGATTTATACGACAAAGCCGGATGGTATCAGGATCTCTATCCAATGCTGAACAATTCGTCACTGACATCCCCGGATTATGACTTTGCCGATATTGGTGAAGGTATTGTAAATGCATCAGTTTTTTCCGGGCGTCTTACCGGTGTTCCGAACAACATAGAAGGTCCGGTTCTCTATTACCGATCAGATATTCTGAACGAACTGGGTATTGCCCCTCCGAAAAGCTTGGACGAGCTGGAAGCGGCTGTCAAGAAGGTTAAAGCCGCCAAGCCGGATATGGTTCCCTTCGCATCCCGCGGTCTTGCGGCAGCAGCCCCCTATACCTTCAGTAATTTTCTGCACAATATGGGCGGAGATTACGTGGGAGCGGATGGAAAATCAGCCCTTTCGACCCCTGAAGCGCTTGCGGCAATCGAACTGTATGCACGCCTGCAGAGAGACTACGGTCCTCCGGGAGTCATTAACTATTCATATCCTCAGTTGACTGCGCTTAATTCCAATGGTCAATCCGTTTTTAACTTCCAGTCGAGCAACGAGTTTGGAAAGATTATGGAAAGCGGCGAACGGACAAAAGACACAGAAATCATGGCACTTCCCCCCGGACCTGGCGGAAGCACCCCGGTCGTTATCGGCTGGCAGCTGTCAATTTCTCCCCATTCCGAGAGACAGGAACTGGCCTGGTATTTTCTGCAGTGGGCAACCAGCAAAGAGATGCAGGTCAAGCTTGGTCTCGAAGGACTGGCACCCCCGAGGACATCAGTCTGGGAATCAGATGAGTATATAGCCTGGCTCGCTGAAGAACCGGTTCGTCAGCAGTGGTCGGAAGCCCTTACCGTGCTTTCACAGACCGGCAGTTCGGTACTTGCCCCCCAGATTATTCTTCAGCCTGAGACAAGAAAAATTATCGGCGAGGCTGTGGGAAGCGTAACCTTGAACGAAGCAACTTCCCAACAGGCTGCTCAGAAAGCTGATCAGCTGATCAATGTCCTGATAGAACGATCGGCGGCAATGCAGTAGCAGAAAGCTTCAGAAGCCTTCATCAGGTTGCCTGAGGCTTCAGAGCCGAGAATTACACAATGGAAGATTTCTCCTGCTGTCGGAACAAGACCGGCAGCAGGAAATTTTTATTTCTTTCATTACAAAGACAGGTGCTATGAAACAAAAGGAACGGATTCCATTTTTACTGCTCATAGGTCCCGCAGCTGTTTTTACGGTGCTTATGACCGCTCTGCCGTTTGTGCAGGTTATAAACATGAGCCTCAAGGATTTCATCATAGGATTCCAAGGTGTCTATATCGGCTTGGAAAACTATGCGGTAATGCTTAAGGATCCTGTTTTCTGGAATGGGCTGCGGGTTACCTTTGAGCTCTACTTTTTATCATTGTTCAGTCAGCTTCTCATTGGACTCTACATAGCTGTTCTTCTTCATCGGAAGCTGAAAGGTTCCCGTTTTTTACGTACCATCCTGCTTTCCCCGTTTACCATGCCTCCCGTGGCGGTGGGCATGATGTGGCTGATTCTGCTCGACCCGTCATTCGGGCCGGCAAATTATTTTCTCGAGCTTATCGGTCTCGAGAAGAGCCTCTTTCTGGCATCTCCCAGTCTGGTCATTCGAACCCTTGCCGCCATAGATACCTGGCAGTTTACCCCTTTTGTGGTCCTCATCCTGCTTGGCGGGCTGCAGACCCTCCCTGAGGAACCCTACGAAGCGGCAGAAATTGACGGGGCAACCCGACGACAGCGCTTTTTCTATATAACACTGCCCCTGCTGCGGCCCTCGATCATAACTGCGACAATACTGCGGAGCATCGATTTGCTGCGGTTCTTTGACACCATTTACATAACTACCCAGGGAGGTCCCGGTACAGCCTCGACGACCTTGAATATATACGCGTACAATACGGGCTTTGTCTACTTCCGGATGGGATATGCATCCGCTCTCATGATCACGCTCATGGCGGTTGTTCTCATAACCGTTGTCTTTTTCAACTTTCTGCGCAAGCGGCAGTATTAGACCCCATTATCTGTAGGAGAAGAAACTGATGCATCATATTGGAAAAGCAAGAAAGGCGGCTACATACATTCAGTACCTCCTGATATCGCTGCTTATTCTCGTTCCGGTTGTCTGGCTGGTTGTTTCAAGCTTCAAACCCTCCTCGGCCGTTGTCTCCTACCCGCCGGTTTTCAAGTTTACCCCGATAATCGACAACTATGTGCAGCTGTTCAAGAACCTGCCGTATATGCTCTATACCCTGAACAGTATTCTGATTGCCGGGGGATCTACCATTTTGGGACTTCTTCTTGCCGTCCCGGCAGCTTTTGCCGTGTCCTGGTATAAAAAATCCTGGCCTACCTCAGTTGCGCTGCTGGCCAGAATGGCCCCGGGGGGGCTCTATCTGCTTCCCTGGTATATCATTTTTTCCCGCTTGGGCATCAATGGAACCTACCTTGCGCTTATCCTTACCCATACGGTTATTACCATGCCCCTCTCGCTGCTAATTATGGCTTCCTTTTTTGATGAACTCCCCCGGGAACTGATGGAGTGCGGCATGGTAGACGGGTACAGTCTGGGCGGAGTAATTTTAAAAATCGCCGTTCCCCTGAGTGCCCCGGGAATGGTAGTTTCCACCGTACTGACATTTATTCTTTCCTGGAACTATTTTCTTTTTGCGCTGGTTCTGTCCAAGATCCGGACGACTCCGCTCACCGTAGCCGCCTTTAAATTTGTCGGGGAAGGGGTAACCGACTGGGGCATGCTCATGGCGGCAGCAACAGTTCTGGCAATACCGCCGCTGGTGATAACCTTTTTTGCCCAGAAATGGCTGGTTCAGGGACTGACCTATGGGGCGGTGAAGGGATGAGTCGAACCGTACTGACCGTTGACGTAGGAACTACAAACTGGAAGGTCTTACTCTTTACCGAAGCCGGTGAAATTGTAAGCAAGCGAGAAATCCCTGCAAGAGCGGAACGTGATGATTACGGTTCAATCTATGATCCGAAGGTCATGTGGGAAAGCATTGCCGCAGCAATTGGTGACATCCTGGAGTCCAATGAGGGTCCTGAACCTGAGGCGGTCAGCATAACCAGCATGGGAGAAGCTGGAATCCCACTCGGTAAAGATGGTGAACCGGTATATCCGATCATTACCTGGTACGATTCACGCACTATACCGCAGGCGAGGCAGATAGAAGAGCTGGTAGGGGCGGAAAAGCTTTTTGAAATTACCGGACTGGATCCCAACCCCGTTTTTTCCCTGGCCAAACTGGTCTGGATCAAGCAGCATGAGCCTCAGGTGTTCAGGAAAATCAGCCAGTGGCTTTCGGTCGCAGACTATATTAACTATTGTCTCTGCGGTGAGATCGTTACCGATTACAGCCTTGCCTCCCGCACCATGGCCTTCGACCTTGATACGGGAAGCTGGTCTGAAGAGATTCTGGATGCTGTTGGTGTATCAGCGGCCATATTCCCGCCGGTCAAGGCTGCCGGAACCCCGATCGGTAAGGTGAGTTCTGAAGCAGCCCGTATTACTCATATTCCTGCCGGAACCCCGGTAGTGCTTGGCGGTCACGACCATCACTGCGGATACCTTGCAGCCGGAGCACTGCTTCGTGACTGTGTTCTCGATTCTTCCGGCACTGTCGAGAGTATAATGACCCTGCTTAAAAAGGATGCCGACCGGCCGAGGATCTTTCGAAAAATGCGGATCGGCTATTTTATAGAGCCGACTCGGTATGCAACTATGGGCGGAATTCTGGCATCGGGAAGGTCGGTAGAGTGGGCCATCGAGCATATATGGAAGAGCCCGGTAAGCGATCAGAAAGGGTACGACCGCATGATGGCTGAAGTTGCCGCAGTGCCGCCAGGGGCGGGGGGAATTCTCTATCAGCCGCATCTTACCGGGGCCGGCGCCCCCTACTGGGATCCGGGCTCTCGCGGTGCGTTTGTCGGACTGAAAAGCAGCCATACCAGAGCGCATCTGATGCGGGCTCTGTTTGAAGGCCTCAGCTTTGAGCTGAAGGTACTGCTCGAGACGGTTGAGGCAGCCTTCGATATGAACGTCCCGGTGCTGAACACGGTAGGCGGCGGCGCCCGGAATGCCGTCTGGCAGCAGATGAAGTCGGATATCACGGGAAAGCAGGTCAATATACCCGACATCAAGGATGCAACTCCTCAGGGGGCTGCCCTGCTGGCTGCTGTGGGGATCGGCATCTATCGGGACCTGCAGGAAGCCTCCAAAAGCACCTTCCGGATTAAGCGGACCTTTGAACCGCGGGAAGAATATCAGGAGTATTACGGAAAACTCTACAAAATTTACCGACAAGTCTACGGAAGTCTTGCGGATATCCATAATTCCATCAATGAAACGACCTGGGAGAAGCATACATGACCTATTTTTTCGTGAATTTAAAGCGGTTCGATGTCCCCGTCTCCAG
Source organism: Spirochaetales bacterium (assembly GCA_018399255.1). Classification (GTDB taxonomy): domain Bacteria; phylum Spirochaetota; class Spirochaetia; order JABMQR01; family JABMQR01; genus M55B182. The sequence goes on from JAGYPA010000013.1 coordinate 29,117, forward strand.
GGGAGGGATTTGCCCCCTTGAAGATTCAGCCAGATGGGCAGAGGAAGTGGTAAAGGAGAGTCTGGAACTCGGTTTCGACCAGTATGATGATATTCAGATTATCTATTTTTTTCCAGAAAGTCTTCTGCTCACCGCAAAGCAGGTTCTGAACGAGCTTGCACCGTCCGGCAAATCTCTCCAGCTGGGGAGCCAGGGCGTCTATCGTGAAAACGTTGCAGCGGGGGGCAACTTTGGAGCCTTTACCACCTTTCTTCCTGCCGCAGCGGCTGCTCTATCGGCTGCCGCTGGTCCCTTATAGGCCACTCCGAGGAGCGCAAGAATCTGTTCGGTCTGCTGGCAGCCTATGATCCTGCGGTAATGGGGGATACAAAGGCTATGACCGCTGCAAACAGGACAATACACGCGATTGTGAATCAGGAAGCGCACCGGGCGTTTGAATCGGGTCTGAATGTGCTGTTATGTGTCGGAGAAACCTTGGAGGAGCGCGGAGAAGGCGGTTTTGAGGAACAGAAGCCGAGACTGGAAAGCATCTTTCGCGAGCAGATCGAAATTGGGCTGAATGGACTGGGAGCGTACCTGGGTGATATGAAATTGGTCATCGGCTACGAACCGCGATGGGCGATCGGTCCGGGCAAGACGCCGCCTGATGCCGGGTATATCCGTTTTGCTGCTGAAACAATCCGCAATGCCGCCCGGGAGCTGTACGGGCTCGATGTTCCGGTTGTCTACGGAGGCGGTCTGAAAGTCGAAAATGCAGAAGCCGTTTCTGCCGTCAGTTCGATATCAGGGGGACTGGCTGCGCTGACCAGGTTTACCGTACCGCCGGCTTTTTCTCCCCGGGGACTGAAGGAGATTATCGACAAGTACCAACACAGGAGTATGTTATGAAACTGCAGTTTGAATACGGTCAAGGCTTTATGGATGCCGAGCTTCCCGATGAGAATACCGAGGTCTTTATCCCCGGACAGACGGTTCCGGACCCTCCCTCCCTTGCCGACCCGGTGGAAGAGACCCGCAAAGCGATTCTGCATCCCGATGGGATTGAGCCTATCGCGCAGCAGGTAGGCAAAGGATCAAAGGTTGTCATTGTCTTTCCTGACCGTGTCAAGGGAGGAAGTCATGCAGCTTCTCATAGGAAGGTGTCCATCCCCCTGGTTCTGGAAGAGTGCCTGAAGGCAGGAGTGGAGAAAAAAGATATCCTGCTTATCTGTTCCAATGGCCTGCACAGGAAAAATACTCCCAATGAGATTAAAGGCCTGCTTGGCGAGCAGCTTTTCAACGAATACTATTACACGCACCAGATTATCAATCATGATTCTGAAGACTGGAGCAATCTGGTTGATCTCGGTTTTGATGAGCAGGGCGATCCGGTTATCATGAATAAAGCTGCTTTTGAGGCCGACCTTACGGTAACCATCGGACATGTGCTGGGGAATCCCTACGGTGGTTATTCAGGCGGCTATAAACATGTTGCGACCGGAATTACCCATTGGAAAAGTATTGCAAGCCATCACATTCCCCACGTGATGCACCGTGAAGACTTTACTCCAGTCTCCGGCAAAAGCCTGATGCGCAGCAAGTTTGACGCTATCGGGATGTATATGGAGCAGAAGATGGGCCGAAAGTTCTTTATGGTTGATGCCGTCCTCGATACCCATGCCCGCCAGATTGCAGTTTTTGCCGGGTCCGGAGAGAAGATTCAAAAGCCAAGCTTCCGGACAGCCGACCGGCGGACGTATGTTCCCTGGGCGGAGAAGAAATTTGATGTGATGGTGTTCGGCATGCCCCAGTCTTTCCACTACGGCAACGGCATGGGCACAAATCCGATTTTCATGCTGCAGGCTATCAGCGCTCAGATTATTCGCCACCGGCGTGTCCTCAGTGACAACCCGGTTATTATCTGTTCATCGATCTGCAACGGGTATTTTCACGATGAGGAATTTCCATCGTACCGGGCACTATATGAACTGTTTCAAAAAGACTACCATCAGATTCTGCCGGACTGTGATGTGAACAGCGAATACTTCGCCATGAATCAGGAGTATATTGATAAGTATCGATTCAATTACGGGTTTCATCCATATCATGGGTTTTCCATGATCTCCTGCGGTCATATTGCGGAGATGGAGTCTGCGGCTGTCTATATAGTGGGAGCCTATGAACCGGGGTATGCCAGGGGGATGGGTATGAAAACCCGGGCAACTTTTGCAGATGCCCTCAAGGATGCGCAAAAGTATACCGGCCCGTCACCCAGAATCCTTGCGCTTCCCAAAGCCTTTACCTGTGCTTCAGTGCATTTGATGATGAAGGATGCCAGACTCCCGGAGCAGGGGCATATGTAGGAATGCTCCGGCTTGCCGCTGCCGCATGGGTGCCGCATAGCTGCCGCATGGCTGCCGCATGGGTGCACTTTTTTTATTGACTTTAGCTGCTGTAAAAGACATGCTGTGATTACCGCATGAGCAGGGAAGGACTATTACAGAGACAGTGTATCCCGATTATGAAGATTATCTGCAAATGGTTGAAGAGGTGTACGCTGGTTTTGGTTCAGGGGTATTTGCCCGTCCTAAAGATGAGAGCTTTCACAGTTCCATACATCAGATTAAGCAGAGTTTCGCCGGTACAGAATTGTATCCTTCTTTGGAAGAGAAGGCGGCCAACCTGCTCTACTTTATCGTGAAAAATCACTCCTTTGTGGATGGCATAATAGCGGGCTTTCAGGATGCGAGTGTAAGTACCAGAACTGTGATTGACAATGAGTATGTCGTTGTATACACTTAGAGTGTACACAACGGAGGGCAGTTTATGCTAATTGTAAATGCACGGAAGGCAAGGGTTGTTTTCAGTGAATTACTCAGCGAGGCAGAACACGGCGCAGTTGTTTCTATAACCAGACGCGGTCGGGAGGTCGCCCGACTTGTCCCGCCAGATTCAAAACTCATTCCCCCCGAATCATCCGAATCTGCTGAAAACGGGCGGTTTCCTGATCTGACCCATTTCCGGAGTACGATTACGGTGCAGGGGAAGGGGAAACCGACAAGTGAACAGGTCGCAGACATGCGCGATGAGGAGCGGTATTGATGATCTATCTTGATACCAGCGTTCTCATGGCATTGTATATACAGGAACCGAAAAGTGATATAGTGCAGGAGTTTGTCAGAGGTATAGGGAAACCTGCTTTGAGTTCGTTAACTGAAGTAGAGTTTGCTTCCGCCGTCTCCCGGCGTACACGCATGGGAGAACTTTCTCAGGATGATGGATTTCGGGTAATATCTCAATTCCAGTTCCATTTGAATGATCACATGTTTACCCTGTATCCCATAATGCAAAAAGAATTTGAACTTGCTCGTGAGTGGATTGGCAGATTATCGACCCCGTTGCGAACTCTTGATGCCCTGCATCTTGCTGTGGCTTTTGCCAATCACCTGACACTTGCCACGGCCGACAGGCATCTAGCAGAATCAGCAAAAAGGCTTGGAATCACGGTAGAGGGCATCTGAAATCCTCAGCTGTCTGGCGTATAGCGATAGCCAGCCGGAATTCCTTCGCTTTCCAAAGCTTACCCTCATTCGTTCAGGTACGAATGTACCGCTGAAGTTTAGATTTCGGTACTTCAGGTCTGGTCATGATCAAGGATCCATCCTGCAGCAGAGGATTTATATAGTGAACCATTACCCAGTGAACAGTTGCAACCCCGAGAAAATCGGCAATTTCGTTTCGCGATCTCGGTAACCTGCAAAAATCAAGCAGCGCATCAAACTTGTTGGCTTGTCGTTCTCCCACATAACCGAAGCCCAGGTCCGATACAGAACTATTGTCGTAGAAAGCCCGTGCTGTACGGGAATCTGAACGACGACTATCTGAGATTTGCTGATCTGAAGAGTTGAAGAAGGTCACGGCAAACTCCCCGCGAGAATCTTCGAACCGGGGTTCAGGCAGCCCCGCAAGCTGAAACACCCGACGCATAGTGGGTATACCTGAATATCTGTTCTCCACAATACCCAAAAATTCCAGAGCACGGGCAAGCACCGGATTGCGGGTATCAGGCTGGACTTTTCCTAAATTATCAATAGTCAGGCGCCCATATAACCCCCCGGGATTCCGTATCTCTACCCTGTTCTGGTACATAATTACCTCAATAGGCATGCCCTGTGTATGTATACTGTAATCCCGATGGACCAGCGCATTCAGGACGGCCTCTCTGAGGGCAATAACAGGGTATTCAGATTTATCAACCCGTCTGCCGGTATCCTGATCGATAATAGTACGCATTTTCATGTTTTTCCGTAAAAACATCAGTGTTTCATTCAGCATCTCTTCAATGGTGCCTTCAATTCTCCTGTTATCCAGAAATCGCACCCCTTCATCATTTACCGAGCCCTTTTCATAGCCGAACACTACGGCGGCATTAACCGTATACTGTGGATAGAACATTTGGGGGTAGAGTGAAAAGAGCAGTATGCATGCCAGGGTGGGCTTTCCGTCAGCAGCTAAATTCAGGAATCTCAGAATTTTGAAATCTGGCAGGGCTGACATTTTCTGATTTCGAGCGGTAATAGATTCTACATACTGAGTAAGTTTTTCCGTGTCGACAGCACTCATATCAGCCTGCTCAACAATTCGGATATCATCCTCATACTTTTTTCGAAAGGCCTCAAAACTGTATATTTCATACTCGCTCATCGGTTCATCAGAATCCCCAATCCGGATATACGAACCCCTTACCCTGCCGACTCCACCGTAATAGCAGGGACGGTCAGAAATATCTATCCCCGGAATTTCTGCAGACACCACGGCCTGTTCACCAATAACCTCCACGGTGAATAGGGGACGCACAACTGGAATCATCTGTTTACACTGCTCATTTATGCGTTTCTGCAGATCCTGCGGGTCATAGACTCCCACAACCCGGTACCCGGACTGCTCATCAATACCGAACAGAATAACCCCTCCGCCATCCTGGTTTGAAAAAGCGGAAAGCGTATCATAGAGTCGTTTCGGGCATCCTGCGTGAGCAGACTTAACCTCAACCCCCCTTGTTTCAGCCCCCCGTTTCTGTACCTGCCCGACGAGCTCCTGTAACTCCGCACCAGTCATCCGAAACCCCTTTATACCAAGAATTACACTAAGTTTAGATCAAATAAGATAAGTTGTCCATAGGGTAATTCCAAAAATAAGCAAAGTCACTTAGTGTAATATGAGAAATACAAAGCTTCCCACTACCCTGCAGGGATATGCTATACTGCCTGAAGGAGTGCTGCATGATTGACATAAGAGAGCTGCAGAAAGAGATACGTGAATTTGTCCAGGAACGGGACTGGGAACCCTATCATACCCCGAAAAACCTTGCAATTGCCCTCTCCGTGGAAGTTTCCGAACTGCTGGAAATATTTCAGTGGATGTCCGAGGCTGAGCAGGCAGCCTTGCCTGATAACGAGAAGCTGATGGCGGAAATCAAGGATGAGTTTGCCGACAGCATGATCTATCTGCTGCGTTTTGCCGATGTGCTCGATCTGGATGTGGACCAGGCGATCAAGGCGAAAATTGCCAAGAACCATGCCAAGTATCCTGTTGAGACCGCCCGGGGAACCTTTGTAAAATACAGCAAACAGCTGCAGAAGAGGAACCCTCCCGAAAAGGCCGAACCTGAGAAACGGGAATAGTGGGATGCAAAGAACAAAAACGATATCACTGAGAAAACGGCTCTTTATCATTATGCTGCTGCTCTCGATAATTCCCACCCGCTTATTATTGCAATTGACCGGCAACCCCTGCTACAGTCGTTACGCAGGATGGATGAATTTACTACATTCATACCGGCAGGAGCAGGAGCAGGAGCAGGAGCAGGAGCAGGAGCAGGAGCAGGAACAATATTAATGAAGTCAGAACACCGAAGCGCACAAGCAGATCACAGCGAAGAAGCAAACCGCAGCCCGAAGGCAAGCCGCAGACCGAAGGCAGGCCGAAGCGCAAAAACAGGCCGAAGCGCAAAAACAGACGGCAGAACAAACTCCCTCCGTGGAATTACCCGCTATTCGCGGGCTGAAGAGCGGGTGAATGTGGTATCCCACGGCATCGGATTTTCGGCAAGCATTATCGCTCTGATCCTGCTGCTTGCCCGTGCCCTCAGCTTCGGCGATGCCCCGCGGATTATCAGTTTCTCGATCTTCGGCATCAGCCTGGTAACCTTATACGCAGCCTCGACGCTCTATCATGCCGCGAAGGCTGAAAACCGCCGCCGTCGACTGAAGGTGTTCGACCACACGGCAATATATGTCCTGATAGCCGGCACCTATACCCCTTTCACTCTGGTAACACTGCACGGAACGGTGGGATGGGTTATCTTCGGAATCAGCTGGGGAGCGGCGCTTACCGGCATTATCCTGAAATTCTTTTTCATCGGAAGATTCAGAGTGGTCTCAACCGTCATGTATGTGCTTATGGGCTGGCTCATCGTTTTTGCCGCTAAGCCCCTGGCTGCTGCGTTGCCGGCTGCCGGACTGAGCTGGCTTGCAGGAGGCGGCCTCGCCTACACCTTGGGCGCCGTTCTCTACATCATCCGCAGAATCCCCTTCAATCATGCTATGTTCCATATACTGGTTCTTGCGGGAAGTGCCTGCCACTGGGCGGCCGTCTACGGGTATGTGTAGCGTGCTGCCGCAATGCAAAAAACGAGGAAGCAGTCAGACCGTAGACACCCAGGACCGGGTAAGGGGAAAGTACGCCCGGTCGGCATGCTCCATGTGCTCGACAACCAGATCAAGAATAAGATAATATACAATACTGAATTTCTTGGCGTGGTAATCCGGCGACCAGTTTCTGAGAATGCTTGTTCCATGTTCAATAAGACCTTTATGCAGAACGGCATGCGGCGCAAGATCGGCGTAGTGCAATCCGGCAAGAATCCTCTCTTCATCGTCACAGTGCTGTTTGAAAGTATCCAATATGTCCGCAAACAGATCCCGGCACGCTGAGGAATTATCAAGGGCCTGCAGGCATTTTATGAGCTCATTGGCCATGCTGAGTAACTGCCGATGCTGCTGGTCTATACTTGAAACTCCTGAAATCCAGGCCGGATTCCAGGTGAACTGCTGAAAAACACCATAGCTGACAGCCTCCGACCATTCAAGAGCGGAAATCCATCGATTTCGGCCCTCATGCTTAGCCCGGTAGAGCAGAGCATCAACCTTTTCCAGCGTCTGGAGCGGGGTAAGGTGAGAGGGAGGGAGAATGGTGAGGACCCCGCTGCTGATGCTGACTACGGGAGCCGCAGGATTTCCCGGGTGGGGTATTTCCAGATCGAGAATGGCGGTGCGAATTCTTTCAGCCAATGTTTCTGCATATTCGGGGGAAGATTGCGGAAGAATAACGGCAAACTCTTCTCCGCCGTATCTGACTGCAGCATCACCGGTTCTGCGGACGAGGGAAAGAACAGCAGCTGATACCTCTTTCAGGCAATCATCCCCTTTAACGTGGCCGTAAAGATCGTTGAAGGCCTTGAAGTGATCCAGATCCAGCAAAATCAGGGTGAGAGGCTGCTCGATGCGGTTGATCCGGTTCAGTTCATGCTCGAGTATCCGGTCAAACTCTCTGCGATTGAACAGCCCTGTAAGGCTGTCGTAGGAGACCAGCTGCTCCAGCCTGCTGTTCTTCTCTTCAAGTTCAGCCTTCTGCTGCTCAATATAGCGAGTCTGGAGGATGTTTCTCGTGCTGTTCTGCCACATGGTGAAGGCAAGAACTATGCTCATTATTGTTACCGTCAAGCCGTTGAGCTGATTTGACAGGATCGTTGAGGAATCGTTCTGATAGATGCCTAAGGTCAGGTGAAAGGCCAGATAGACAACGACGAATATCGGTGTGATAATAATGGGGCGTATACGAAACAGCAGGCTGACCAGCAGGGTGGTGATCAGAAAAGGAGTTATATTCGATGTGATGAGCTGGTCTATAATGGTCAAGGCCAGGCCGCTTGCCAGCAGCGCTGCGATTGCCGTGTACTGCAGGAAACTCTGTACCCCTGCAGAGGGCATAGGGTCTCTTTTTTTATAGATACTTGTTACGAGAAAGAGCAGCAGCATGCAGATCAGCAGGGCCAGGTGAGTGAGCAGTATTCCCCTGCGCCAGAAATCAGCAGCGGCAATGCCTTCAGAGGGGGTGAGAAAAAATTTAAGGCCATAGGAGAACGCTATGAGGCTGCCGATTAGTGAAAGCATCCAGAGCCGGTTGAAATTTGCTGAAAGCAGTTCGGGCAGCAGGGCATCCTTATCAACCTGAATCTTTTTCTGTTCATCCCGCCGCTCTTTCAGCAGTGTGCTGAACTTTGTTAGTACCTTTTGCAACCCATTCTTCTGCATTGCTTCATCATATCATAACAGCAACTTTTTAGCCAGCTCCTGCTGTGCGTTCAGAAGGTTGAGTGATACAATCGGGCATACTAGCCGGTTCCCGGAGGTTTACGGATGACCCCCTTTATTGTCATATGTGCCAGCATCGGCTATGCCGTCGAAAGCATCTTCGGCTTCGGCGGGTCTGTGGTAACCTATCTGCTGCTCATTCAGATGCTTTCCGCCAAGGAAGCCGTGGTTCTGCTGCCGGTATTTGCTCTGGCTGGAAGCTTGTTTATCCTCCTCAGCGACTGGGCTGCGGTAAAATGGGTGGTTATCAGAAAGGTGAGTCTTCTGGCAATTCCCGGGCTGGCTGCAGGGGCCCTGCTGATGGAGCATCTCGGAGAAGCCTACCTGGCAGCAGGCGTTCTCCTGATAATCCTTATCTACGGAATCAGCCTTATTGCCGGAAAAAATCCTGTGGTACCCAAGATTATCAAAAACCCGCTCTATCTCTTTTCCGGCTTCATAATGGGGGCAACCAGCCTTGGTGTCCTGTTTGTCCCGGTAGTCGGTTCGGAGCTGGGGGATGGTGACCGGAGAAGCTTTCGGGCCAGTCTTGCCCTGCTGTGGTTCCTGACCGCCCTGGTGCGGGTTCTCCTCTATATAGCGACTGGAGTACTTACACCGCGATCCCTGCTGGACGGTGTGTGGTCCTATCCATTTTTGCTTCTTGCCATATATATCGGTTTTGCGATACATAAAAAGATTCCGGAAGCATCGTACAAGCGGTACGTGGGGTTTGCGATAGCGGGCATATCCATGATAAACTTCGTCCTGATGTTTATAAACAGTTTCTGATCATCAGGCAGGCAGCGTAAATACAGTGGACACCTATAAGCGGAATATCAGCATCCAGTATATTTTTATTATTATCTGCAATCTGGATCTTACCCGGGGGCTATGGATGATCTATCTGGCTTCGCGGGGATTTTCCCTGCTCCAGCTGGGTATCCTGGAGGGCGTATTCCATATTACCTCTTTTCTTATGGAGGTCCCCACCGGAGCTGTTGCCGATATCTGGGGACGGAAGATCAGCCGTCTTGCCGGTCGGGTTTTCTATCTTTCCAGTCTGCTGTTCATGTTTCATGCCCAGAGTTTTGCTTTTCAGCTTATCGGGTTTGCCGCCAGCGCTCTCGGCTATAATCTGGAATCAGGGGCCGGAGATGCCCTGGTGTACGATTCGCTGCTGCTGGACGGTAAGAAAGAAGCATATATGGGGGTGGCAGGTACAAAAGAGCTGATCTACCAGGGGGCCATGATCATTTCGCTGATTGTCGGCGGGTATCTGGCTGTCCGCAGTTATTCCCTGATATTTGCCATATCCATAGCACTTTCTGTAGGTTCGATGATAACAGCGCTTTTTTTCATTGAACCGAAAGCTGTCAATTCCGTGAAAGCGGTGAAAGCCGATGGGCATCCGCATATGCCTGCTCCTCCCGAAAAGCTGCATAGCAGAATTCTATCTTCAATCCGGGATCAGCTGATCAGCAGCCTTGCGGTTGTCAGAGAGCGGCCGCGGATCGCCTTCCTGATCATCTTCTCGGAAATTCTCTTCACCTTTATCACCAGCCTCTTTTTTTACCTCCAGAACTTCTGGAAGGGCAGCGGCAAAACCGAATTTTACGTGGGGACAGCTCTGGCCGTAAGTTCGCTGGTTTCGGGAGTCGCCGGCTGGAAGGCGGCATCGGTGGAGAAGCGGATAGGTGAGCGGGGGGTTCTGACCATCATGCCGGTGCTCCTGCTGGCCTGCATCTGGGGTATAGCGCTTACCCCCTGGAGGGCATTCTTTTACAGCCTGACCGGAATTGTGGAGGGGATCCTGATTGTGGCAATCAGCGATTACATCAACCGGCTTATTCCAAGCGAGAACCGGGCAACGATTCTTTCGTTCCAAAGCATGACCTTCAGTTTCTTCATGATTATTCTCTTTCCCGTTATCGGGTGGGTAGGAGATGCCTGGTCGCTGGAGACTGCCTTTCTCGGGATGGCCGGATTTGCCTCGATTCTCTGCATAATCTATCTGATTTCATTCAAGCGGCTGGTGTCAGCCCAGGCCTTTTATCAGTGAGGGAAAACCACTGAGGAAAAAAGTGTTCTGATCAGATCGTCTGGCCAGATCGTCGAAATCTCAAATTGTAAACATTTGGAATTATTTCTAAGGTATGCAAATTTGTTTATGATTATTAGTCCCAACGTTAATTTCCCTCCAATACCTCCGATTCATAGGGCTCGTTACTGATCAGCTGGCTGGTCATTCCGCCATCAACAAGGATGTTAGCCCCTGTAATGTAGCTTGACTCATCACTGGCAAGAAATACTGCCGTGTAAGCTATTTCCTCAGGTGTTCCTACTCTTCCCATGGGAATGTTTGCCTTCCAGAAAGCCATACAGGTATCAATGTCTGGAGCAGCTGCCTTAATGTCATCCCAAATCTTGGTATCAATCAAACCGGGAGAAAGGGCGTTGACACGTATATTTCTTGAAGCCAGCTCCACTGCCATCGATTTCGAAAGACCTACAACACCCCATTTCGCTGCATCATAAGGGGATGCACCAGGAAGACAGGCTTTTGTATGAACAGAAGTTATATTTATTATTGAACCTGATCCTTTTTTTAGCATCTGCTTAACAGCATACCAGGAGCAAAGATACGTTCCGCGTAGATCCGTATTGATGACCCGATCCCAATCAGCAGGAGTTACTTCTGTGAAGGACTTTACAAAATTTACACCGGCATTGTTAACAAGTACATCCACTCCGCCATATTTTATTTCAGCCTGTTCCATAAGATTTTTAACATCTATTTCATTTGATACATCACAGGTGAAAAAATCTGCTTTTCCACCACTTTCGTTAATTTGGTCAGCTACTGGTTGTCCGGTAACAGCTCTCCTTGAGCTGGCAAGCACAATAGCACCTTCATTAGCAAATACTTCTGCTATGCTTTTGCCAATGCCTGCTCCTGCGCCAGTAACAACAACAATTTTGTCTTTCAATCGCATTATTAACTCCTTCTTTGTACAGCTGTATCGTTTTCAGTCAAAAACACTGTTGTCATAGAATTATAATATTTTGCTTCCGGATGAGCTTTTCCCCTCTCTGTTAAAAAAATAAGCCGGTATTCCAGTGAAGTCGGTTTTAATGGAGAAAAGACCTCCAGCAAGCGGCTGGCTGCGGATTGCTTTTTTCGTAAGTCCTATTGAGGCAGTTGTTATGTAGAGGGTTTGCAGGTCTTCTCCGCCAAAGGTGCAAGATGTTATTTTTGCGGCAGGCAGTGTGATTTCAAGTAACTTTTTGCCATTCATCGGATTATAGCGGATAACTTTCCAACCATCCCAGTGGGCAACCCATATCATCCCTTCAGAATCAATAGTCATGCCATCCGGATATCCATCAGAAGGGTCCACAATAACAGCTGTCTGCCTGTTCTGGATTTCCCCTGAATCTGCTGAATAGTCATATGACGAGATTCTTCTGGTGGGGGTGTCAATATAATACATTTTACTGTTTTTTTCGTCCCAGCAAATCCCATTGGAATTACTGACATTGTCAATTTTTTTTGTGCAAGTGCCATCAGGATCTAATCTGTAGAGGTTGGCACGATTTGGTAAACCTTGCATATTCAGGGTTCCAGCCCAAAAACGACCGGATGGGTCGCATTTCCCATCATTGAAACGGTTTTCTGGAACATCAGCTTCAGGATCCAGTATTTGTTCGAGTTTTTCTGTATTCAATTCAAGAAAATAGAATCCGTGTTCAAGAGCTAAAAGAAGGCTGTCTTTTTCGCAGGGCACAACACTTCCTACCATTTGGGGCAGTATGAAAGTTTTGTTAGTGCTGTTTGCCGGATCATATGCATGGACTTGCTTACGGATTATATCTACCCAGTAAAGGATTTTTTTCCGATTATCCCATAAGGCTCCTTCGCCAAGTTGTGATTGAAGGTACATCTCGAGTTTTACTTGTCCCATTTGTTTATTCCTTCGTTTTTTGCGGGAGGATAATAACTTTCAGAGCTTCTCCGGCATGAGCGGTCTGAAAGGCCTGTTTCCAATCATTCAGGATAAACTGATTATCAAGAAATCCATTGGTCAGTATTTTTTTTCTAGACAGCAGGCTAAGGCAAAGTTCCCAAGCTGGATAATCTGAGCTATAACTGAAGAAAATAGTTTGGGCTTTTAGAACAAGTTCTGCCCATGGCAGCGTAACAGGATTTTGCGGAAGACCAACCGCACAGAAGCGGCCGTTTTTATGCAGCATAGATAATCCGGAAATAATTGCGGGGGGAGAACCGGATAGATCTACCACCAGATCTGCGCCACGACCTTTGGTTGCATCCATAACTGCCAGAATTGGGTCGACAACATCTGCCTGGATACAGAGATCAGCACCAAATGCCTCTGCATAACCAAAGCGTACCTTCTTGTCTGCTTCCAAACCAGTTAGTAATACCGTACCTGCGCCAGCTTGCCTCACAAGTTGAAGAGTGAGAAGACTGATAGGACCGGCTCCCAGAATTACTACCGTATCACCGGGAACGACTCCAGCTTTGCCGAGTACTGCAGATGCAGCAATTGCCATAGGTTCTATCAGAGCTGCTTCCTGCATACTTACGTTTTCTGGAATACTGTGCAGTAAGGAAGCCGGAATAGCTATGTACTCTGCAAAAGCACCATCGGAATAGTAACCGGGAGATCGCTTTTTACTACAGAATTGTCGTCGCCCGGTAAGACAGAATTCACAATATCCGCATGACCCGAAATGCTGTTCTGCAACAACTCGGTCACCGATATTCCAATTTTCAACAGCAGGCCCTATATCTTGTATGATTCCAGAAAACTCATGTCCGATTATTACCGGAGGAATATACGCAAAGGTGTCTTGTTCAATTTTTAAATCTGTACCGCAAATGCCGCAAGCTTCAACACTGATAAGAACTTCGTTTTCTGAGATTGATGGAATCGGGACATCTTTCAGCATTAAATTCCCCGGACCCTTTGCCGTCTTGACTAGTGCTTTCACAAACAAACCTCCATACAGCTTTCAGAGGGGCTATTGAGAAGCCGACTCACGGCGTCTTTTCATGACATTATCCAAAATGACTGCGGTTATAAGTATTATTCCCGTAATGACATTTTGCCAGTAAACATCAATTCCCAGAATATTCATGGAGTTAATTAAGGTACCCATGAGAAGGGCACCAAGAAAGGCTCCCGCAATACTCCCTTCTCCGCCGCTGAGACTCGCCCCTCCGATTACACTGGCTGTTATTACCTTAAGCTCAAGCCCGGTACCGATATTAACTGATGCTGAAGCCATGCGGGCAGCCATTAGAATTCCAGCAATGCCTGCCAGGGTAGAGGTGAGCATGTAGTTAATAATTTTAACCTTTTTAACTTTAATTCCGGTAAGAATCGCCGCTTTTTCATTACTGCCGATATAATAGTTTTGTCTGAAAAATCGGGAACGGCGAAGAAGGATATCCCCTGAGATGATTACAAAAAACATCAGGATGATGGGAAATTGGAGACCAAACAGTTTTCCTTGTCCCAGAATGGTAAATGATTCTGGTAAATTGATAATAGTAACCCCATTGGCAAGGATAAGTACGAGCCCACGGACAATGGAAAGCATCCCCAGGGTGACAATGAACGGGTTGATCAGCCAGTGGGCTATGATTATCCCGTTAATGAAGCCTACAAGAGTACCCGAAAGAATACCAAGACTTACTGAAAAGAAAACTGGTATACCAAACTTAATTGCTATGCATGAAATGATGCCGCTCAAAGCCATAGTAGATCCTACTGACATATCAAGTCCGCCGGATACGAGCAGTATTGTCATACCTGCAGCGATGATTGCTTCAACAGATAGTCCCAAAAGAATTGCCTTGAAATTTGATGAGCTGAAAAAGATCGGGGTCGTAATGCTCATTGCAGTGCCGCCAATAATAATTATAACAATGAGCATGAGTTCCCTTACTTCCAAAACGCGGGTTAATAAGTTGATAGCAATTGACTGAACGGTAGTTGACCGATTTTCGCCTGAGTTCATTTAGTAGTCTCCATTTGTTAGCTGTTGTTTGAAGCAATGCCGCTGGCGTATGCAATAACACGTTTTTCAGTTATTTCCTGATGCGGCATTTCTCCGCTTATGCGACCGTTCTTTACTACAAGCACCCTGTCACTGATAGCGATGATTTCAAGCAGATCAGAGGAAATGACCAGAATGGCTGTCCCTGTATCAGCAAGGTGTCTCAGGATAGAAAATATCTCATTTTTTGCACCGATATCGACACCTTTTGTAGGTTCATCAACTATCAGGACTTTCGGGGCTACCCCCAGCCACATTGATAGAAGTACTTTCTGCTGGTTGCCGCCTGAGAGTTTCCGGGTTTCTGCTTGTGCTGTGGAAGTGCGTATGCCATAAGTTCTGATAGTATTTTCAACAAAGGAGTCTATTTTGTGCTGATCAAGAAAATCTGTTCTTCTATGAGTGAAGTTGATGAGCTGTGGTGCAATGCTGTTTTCACTTATAGTCATATCAAGAAAAAGGCCATCTGATTTCCGGTTTTCAGTTGCATAGGCTATTCCACCAGCTATAGCCTCAACAGGTGAGTTGGGAGTTATTTTTTTGCCATTAATTAAAAGGGTTCCATGGGAAGGTTTCAAAAGCCCGAAAATAGCACGAGCTATTTCAGTTCTTCCAGCTCCGACTAGTCCAGCCATACTGACAATCTCCCCTTTGAATACTTCGAAATTTATATCTGAAAAATATTTTTTATGAGAAAAATTCCGAACCTGGAGGACTGGAGTATTACGATCGATAGAGCTATCTCTGTTGATATGATTATGAGTAATTTTCCTACCTACCATCAGACTGACTACTTCAGGCTCATCAATCTCAGCTACGTTGCGGGTCGCAATATACTTCCCATCCCTTAATACTGTTACCCGGTCAGCGATTCTAAAAATTTCTTGAATATGGTGAGAAATGTAAATTATGGATATCCCGTTGGTTTTCATTTCTTCCAGCAGTCTAAACAGTTTATCAATTTCTTTATGAGTTAACGACGAAGTGGGCTCGTCGAGAATCAGAATTTTCGGATTGTGCGAGACAGCTTTAAGAATTTCCACTACCTGCTGCTTTGCTATGGAAAGATTTTTCACCGGAGTTCTAGGATCTATAGATTCGCTGAAGGCCGATAGCAATTCTCTTGTTCTTGCGTAAAGATTTCTGAAGTCGATGAAACCTGCAAAATTTGTTTTCTGCCTTCCTGCAAAAAGATTTTCCGCAACGCTGAGATTTTGAATCAGGCTGAGTTCCTGAAAAACGATTCCTATTCCGGCTTTAACGGCATCGAGGGGACCGTTGAATTTTTGAATTTTTTGATCAATTACGAGCTTTCCCTCATCCTGCGGGATTACCCCGCTAAGAATGTTCATAAGGGTTGATTTTCCTGCTCCGTTTTCTCCTACCAGAGCATGAATTTCAGCCTTGCGTAAAGAAAAATCAACACAGTCAAGGGCTTTAACTCCTGGGAAACTCTTGCTGATTCCGGAAACACGCAGCATTTCATTATTATCCATTACTATATCCTTGAATTTAAGACAGATAGTTCATCCATTATTGTCTAAATCATTCTCCAGTATGCCTGTATAGTCCGGACACAGTTTTATTTCCATGCCCGGACTGAGTGTTTCTAGAGATCCCGGATATAATACTGGGCAGTTGTTTTATCAACAAACTTGACTCCGGTATCAATGAAATTGGGTGCCAGAGAAATATCGGCTGCAGCGTTGTCAGTTGTAATCTCGACAGCGGCATGGTGAATATTGTACAGAACCTGAAGAGCTAAAAATGGCATCATGGCAGATTTCTGAACGATGGTACCAGTTATTATTCCTTTAGTGATTTTTTCTAGAACTTGCCGGTCACGATCCATGGATATGACTGTAACTTTTCCTGCAAGCCCGGCTTCTTCCAAAGCTGTTGCGCTGGCTGCACCACCAACTGCATCTGTGCATCCAATTCCATCAAGGTTGGGGTTTTTTTGAAGGATTGCATTTACTACTTGAAGAGTATGAACAGGATCTGCCTTGGTGTCGCCAACCTGAACAACTTCAATTCCAGGATACTCAGCAAGGGCATCCTGGTACCCTCTTTCTCTCTCTCTATGAAGATCAACTCCTGGTTCTGTAAGAATGGCAACCTGTCCTGTCCCGTTCAGGGCTTCAGCCAATTTTTCTCCGCCAAGATACCCGGCATTGTAGTTACCTGTACCAACAAAAGATACGCGTTTTGATGTTGGAACATCGCCATCGACTGTTACTACTGGAATTCCCTCATCAACTGCTTTGTTGATGATGGGCATAAGGCTATTTTCCGCCCCAAAAGTAATAATTCCAGCTGGTTTTTGAGCAATAGCCGCTTCAAAGGCTGTAATCATGGCATTGATGTCATAATCTGGAGGACCAACATATTTTGTTTTTACCCCCATCATTTCACCTGCTGCCTGCAGTCCTATTTTGTGATCGTAAAAATATTCAAGATCACCAAGGCAGTAGACTCCAATATAGAGCTCATCCGAGGTGTCCGCTATGGTTTGGGCTTCTGCTTCAGATTCCGTATCAATAACAGAGGCCTTGTCAGCGGCTTCTTTGCTGCATCCTGTAAATGAGAAACTGATCAATATGACCAGCAGCAATCCAGTAAACAATAATTTTTTCACCTGTATCTCCTTATAATTTTGAATTTTTTATAAAAACCTACAAGGAGTATCGACCGATTTGCTGTAGACGTACATGTTCGATATTGAGGATTGGTATATACAATTTTTTATTATTCATAGTGCGGGAAGACCAATTGAATCGTGTTCTGTGATTTCGTTTTGTGAAGAAGATTTCTCAGCGGAAAGGTTTGCGGAAGTGCAAGAATGTTATTGATTAAGGTCAAAATAGTATATATACAAATTATAATTCTCTGCTAGAATAGAAATTATTAAACGATTTGAGGTGATAATTTTTTATGGGGGGATGAGACAGCTGTATGACGCTGAAAAACCACAGGAAGAGAAATCATTCAAACAAATCAGGTACGATTCGTTTGAATATTAGACTTCAATATAAACTTGGTCTTGCTTTTTTCTTCTCCTTCATACTCCCTGTTATTATATTCGGCTTTTTCCTCTTGTTTTCCTTTAACCGGATATTGGAAAATAACTTATTCACGTCACAGGAAGTATATCTGAATGAGCTTAAAAATGATGTCGACCGGTTTGTTATTGACCTGCATCGCCTGGTTAGAACAGTATCTTATGACATACCATTTACTATAGAGCTTGCTAAGTCCAAAGATGATATTCCTTTAGAGTCCGATTATAAAACCCACTCTGAAAGTATTGTTGAACATCTTGAAGAGCTGGTTAAGGATGAATCATCTATTTTGGGATTTTACATGCTGACAGATGAAAAACAAGCTTTTCACTCAAGAAATCTGCAGGACATTGAATCATCGGAGGTTCTGATTGACCGTACTGTTTTTTCCGGTATACAGGAAAGGGAGAGTGCAATAGCTCTTTATCGACCGTATTCACCTGCTATTTTTAGTGGGTTCAGTCAAGAAGTTCTGCTTTTTGCAGCTCAAATAAATGTAACATATCTTGACAAGAAAGTTATAGAGCGTGGCGTAATGGTTTTAGTCATCGATCGGAATGCCATTGATTCGCTAATTCAGCTGAGTAATCGACCAAGTGATCAGATATATCTCTATTCCGACCAAGGAGACTTTATTTACTCAAAGAATGCTGCAGTTGCCTACAAAGCATTACCAGAAAAGCTTACATCGCAGCTTGCTGAACTGAAAGCTGGTAGGTACAAAATAACAGGCAGTACATCAGCAAATTTAGTTAGTTTCGACACATCTCGTTTTAATACAATTAAATATCTTTCGATCTCCTCTGACCAGCGAATAAAGAAAGATACATTATTACTTAATCGGTTTACTCTGATTTTTCTATTCAGTCTTATAGCCGTTATTTTTTATTTGGTTGTGCGTCTATCCCGCTCAATTTCACTGCCAATAAATAGATTGGAACATATCATGGGAAAGCTGGAGGCTTCAAATTATAATGATGTTACCCTTTTAGCGGTAGCTGACCACAAAGGGATACTTTCACCCTACTTTTCTCATCTTCACCAATTTCTTCTATCAGTAATCACAAGAATAAACACGTATCACCGGCAGGAGAAAGAACACGAGCTGATGATTCTGCAGTCTCAGATAAATCCTCATTTTATGTATAACTCATTAAATACAATTCGTGTTATGGCTGAACTAGAAGGACACAGTAAAATTGCATCTGCTGTAAGGTCTTTAATACATCTCCTTCGTAATTCAATAAGAATTGGGGTGATCTTCATATCGATAAGGGATGAAGTTGAACAAATAAAGGATTATATCTCTTTGCAGCAGTTGAGATATAATGATTCTTTCACAGTTCATTTTGATATTGATGAAAATGTATATCCTTATAAATGCATAAAATTCATACTGCAGCCAATTGTAGAAAATGCAATATTTCACGGAGTAAATCCGAGCAATACGGATGGGATTATTACAATATCCATTAAGAAAGAGCAACAAAGTATTTGCTATTCAATATCTGACAATGGCAAAGGATTTGATATCCAGATATTGAAGCGTATCACTAATCAGGAACTTAACTCGGAGAGAGGTGAGAAGATAGGCTTGAAGAATGTAAATTCCCGACTGGAAACATATTTTGGTCCAGATTCACAGCTAAAGATTGTCACAGAAAAAGATCGTGGTACGGTAATAAAATACACGATACCAGCAGAATTATTTGGAAAAACAGAATGAACCTGAATTTATTGGTTGTTGATGATGAGCCTCTTGTTCGTAAAGGATTGAGGAGCATTCTTTCTGAACTTTCCGATGAACTGAAAATTACACAAGTATATGAGGCTGAGGATGGCTTGCGGGCGTTGAATATTCTTAATCAGGAGGAAATTGATGTTGTCTTTACTGATATAAAAATGCCCAATATGGATGGGATTGCATTACTTAGTTGGATATCTGCAAGCAAGCCCGACTGCATAAGTGTTGTTCTGTCATGTCATGATGATTACGATTTTGTACGGCAGGCTTTCAAGCAAAAAGTTGTGGACTATATTCTCAAATATGATATTGACCGGGAAATAATCAAGCAGACTATTGTCAGAGCGCTTGAACGAAGAGAACTTCTTAAACAGATTACAAATAGCGAAATTATAAATCATGCAATCGATACGGAGGCAGTTGTCCGACGGATTGAGGAATATAAGGATGAACTTGGAGAATCAGCCTTTTTCAGGTTAGTGGTGATATATGTTCCTAAACCACTTTCTGAAGATAAGCAATTCTTTTTGGACAAAAACATTGGGATGTCGCTGAAGAAATGTACGCAGCGGCTGGTTGTTCCCGATATCCACTTCAAGGCTCTGCCTTTTTCCCGTTCACTATATCTGGTTATTCAGAGTTCTCCAGTTACTATTACCCGAGGGAATCTTGAAAGGTTTTATCAAGCAGTGATTGAAGATGTCAGCAGAATGGTAAGCCAAACTGTTTCAATTTTGGTGAGCTCAGAAAAGAAGTGGAGGAGTTCAATCAGCAGTCTGCTTGAGCAGATTCAAAATGCAGAGGAGTTTATATTTTTAACAGGTCCTGCTTTGCATTGGGCAGAAAATGAATTATTTTTCGGACAGACGGTTTTTAATAAAAACTTATTGGCAGAGTTTAAAGTTGATCTATATAAACTGCTCGATGATAAAAGTCTACCGTCGTTAAAGAACAAATTGGAAGAGTTGGCTGGGTATATCACCAGGGAAAATTCCTTTTCTATTCAGCTGGTTAAATCATTTTATTTGGAACTTGCTGATTTACTTGTTGTCTTTTATCGTGAAGCCCTTATTTTGGAATATAATAGCGAGGTTATTCAGGAAGTAAAGAATGCTATAAAGAGTGCAGGGTATTTTTCCGTTGTGCATGAAGCATTATTGAAACTGATAGACCAGTTTTTATTAAACTCCCTCAGTAATTACCATTCTGGTGAGATTTCAATAGGTATCAGGCGGGCTGTTTCCTGCATTCATTCAAATTTTGAAAAAAAGAATTTCAGTCTTTCAGATGTGGCACAGATGCTTAACTATTCCCTCAGTTATCTCAGTCGACAGTTTAAAAAAGAAATCGGGCTGAGTATAGTAACTTACATCAATGATTTACGCTTGGAGGAGTCAAAGAAGCTGCTTGCAACAAAAAAATACATGGTCTATGAGGTTGCCCATCTTGTAGGATTCAATAACTATAACTACTTCAGCAAAATCTACAAAAAGAGATATGGAGTGAGCCCGGCCAATGATGATATCTAATTTGATCATTTAATTAACAAGTTAAAAATTGTTCATTCCAGTAGTATAAATCGTACATTTCTAGAGTTCTCGACCGAACTTATAATGCAAAGTATGAAAAGTAGTTCAACCCTGCTGGAAATTGCAGATATATCAAAAAAGTTTCATGCTATTCAAGCGCTTGATAGTGTGAGTCTGAAGTTGAAGACACATACCATTACGGCACTCATTGGGGAGAACGGCGCGGGAAAATCAACCCTGGTTAAGATTCTTGCCGGATATTACCAGCCTGATTCAGGATTAATAAAACTTGACGGCAAGCCAGTATGCTTACAAAACGTAGTTTATGCCCAGAGTCAGGGTATAAGCGTTATTCATCAAGTACCTGCTTTTGCACCGGATCTTTCAGTTGTTGATAATATCTTTCTTGGAAGAGAACTGTCAAAAAATTTAAAAGGCAGAGCTCTCTCAAAACATGACAGATCAGCTGAAATTAAAAATCTCAAGCCATTATTGTCCCAGTATGGAGCAAATTTCAAGCCGGAAGTACGAATGGGACAACTGAAAGCTTATCAGCAGAGATTAGTGGGAATTATTAGAGCACTTGTTTTTTCAGCACGTATTCTTATCATGGATGAGCCCACCGCTGCCTTGCCGCTTGAAGAACGGGAATTGCTGCTGTCAAGGATTCGTCAGCTTCGGGATGATGGGTACTGCATTCTATATGTTTCCCATCATATGGATGAAATAGAAAAAGTTGCTGATGAGGTTGCCGCTTTGCGAAACGGCAAGCTTGTCGGATATACTGATACTGTGCCCACTCAGGATCGGATGATTGAGATGATGACGGGTGACAGGCTGAGAAGTTTGTCGGAAATGTATGATAATGAAATGCACGATTTCAAGAGAAAGGCGAGAACAGACAGTGATCCCATTCGTACGAGCTATTCTTTTTCCCTGACCCCGCCTTTTAGTTCCAGTTCTTCTACGTTGGTTCAGAATCCTGTTGCATTGACAGTAAAGGCAGGTGAGCTTGTAGTGTTGACAGGAATTGTAGGGTCGGGTGCTAAGGATATTGCCGAGGCCATGTACGGGATGCGTACCGACTGGCAGGTTGTTCTATCAAAAGATGAAACATCATTTCGGCTCAGAAACCCCAAAGATGCAATAAAACACAGTATAGGGTATCTTTCGGACGATCGTCTTGGGGAAGCAATGATAAGTGACTTTTCCATCCGTGAAAATATAACAATATCCATGCTTGAGAAAGTCTCTCGTTATCTCATTCGTCATATAGTTTTGAGGGATGAGAAAAGAACAGCGGGAGAATTATGTAAAAATCTAAAAGTGAAAATGCATTCAATTGAGCAAACTATCACTGACCTGAGTGGAGGGAATCAGCAGAAAGTTATGCTTGCTCGATGGTTATTTGCCGAGGTCGGAATGTTGATTCTGAATGAGCCGACACAAGGTGTTGATGTTATGGCGAAACGTGACGTAATTCGTTTGCTTAGGGAACTGACTGCTATGGGGGGAGCCTGCATTATTGCAACCAATGACCCTGAGGAGTTCCTGCATATAGCGGATAGGGTTCTGGTAATGAGGAAGGGAATAATTGTCGGTGACTTTTCGGGAAGTGCGATAAAGCATTCCGATGTATTTCAATCGATGCTGATTCATGAAAACTTAGGGCTGACAGGGAGGCGTCATGAAAGAAAACGTTCGGAATAATACATTCTTTATCCGATTACGGGCAGTGGATAATATTGGACTGTATGGAGTTTTTATAGCAATAATCATTTTTTTCAGTTTTGCTTCCCCCTATTTTTTCACATTGAGAAATTTTATGGATATCCTTCGACAGTCAACTTTTGTCCTAGTGGCAGCCTTGGGGATGACTGTAGTAATAATTACTGCTGGCATAGATCTTTCGGTGGGTTCTGTAATTGGCTTGTCAGCTGGTGTCACCAGTGTTGTTTTGCTGCAGGGGGCACCAACCTCAGTTGCTGTTATTGCTGGATTGACAATTGGTATCATTTGCGGGTTCATTAATGGAATTATCATTACAAAGTTGGGAGTAACTGATCTTATAACAACATTATCAACTCTGAGTATATTTCGCGGCATTCTTTTTATGATGACTCATGGGATTCCATTTCAGGCTTTTGCACGCCCTGACTTTTCAATGCTCGGCAGGGGCAGTATAGGACCAGTTCCTTTTCCTATAATTATTGCTGCCGGAATTTTTCTAATTCTGCGCTACATTCTTGGGCGAACAATTTTGGGGCGGCATATTTTTGCTGTGGGTTCTAATAGTACTGCAGCGATACTATCAGGGATAAGTGTCAGTAAAAATAAAATTGCGGTCTATATGATATCGGGTTTTACTGCCGCTGCATCTGGAATAATGCTTGCGAGCAGGCTCTCATCAGTTCCTCCTGATCTTGGGCAGGGATATGAAATGTCAGTTATCGCAGCAGTTGTAATTGGTGGGACCTCCCTTTTCGGGGGATCAGGAAGCGTTCTTGGTACGGTTATTGGTTCTCTCATGGTGGCTATCATTGGAAATGGACTCATTCTTCTCAACGTTAATCCGTTTTATCAATATGTCATCAATGGGGTGATAATTATTCTTGCTGTTTCCTTCAATAATGCTAAGAGAAAACGCACTTAGTCTATAAGTGTTATATAACAGGAGGTGTTTTATGAAAAGAAGATTGATAATTGGGCTTGCTCTACTGTTTTTGGTTGCTTCTGTTTTTCCGGTGTTTTCAGCCAGTCAGGCTGAAAAAGGGGATGACACCATACGTATGGGTATTTGTCCTCCGGCAGATTCAGAGTTCTATCAGCTGATTAAATCAGGAATAGAACAGGGAATAAAAGACAGTGGAATGGAGAATGTAGAGCTGCTGTGGCAGACTCCTCAAAGCCATCAGGCAGTTGAAGACCAGCAGCGCATTGTTGAAGCGTGGATTACTTCACAGTTAGATGCCATTGCGGTTACAACAGTTGGGGATCTCTATGCTATGGATGCTATTTTTGAACAGGCAACAAAAGCAGGAATCGATATGTATTTTCTTAATATGGCCGAACCTCAGTTGGAAGGGGTAGTCGATTATGACAATTTCATTTCATCTGTAGGCTACAATAATTATCAGGCAGCGAAAATCCTGGGAGAATGGGTGGTCGATAATTTAGGAAACAGTGGTAAGGCTGCTGTGCTCCTTGGTACTCCTGGAGTTCATGCAAATCATAGACTTGAAGGATTTCTTGAGGCTCTCAAGGATACTGACTGGGAGATTGTATCTACACAGGAAGCCGACTGGGTACGTGACAAGGGGCAGAGTGTCGCAGAGACAATAATGCAGGCTAACAGGGATTTAGACTTGATTTACGGACAAAATGATGAAATGGCATTGGGAGCCTATCAGGCTGTGGCAGATCGAGGTTTGACAGATTCTGTTAAAGTTATAGGGCTTGATGGCGTACATGCGGCTGTAAAATCGGTATTATCAGGCGAGTTGACAGCAACTATGAACGTTGCTCCGAAACTGATGGGATACCAGCTGGCTACAGATATATTGAGGCATCTTGAAGGGGAAAGTGTCCCTAAAATTCATGATATTGACGTATATGTAACGGACGCAGGCCGTGCTGCTGAGGATATTAAGGTTTTTTAGTATTAATCTAAACACTAGTGGCTCTTGCAAAAAGCAAGAGCGACGTATTGATTAGCCAATTTTCAAAAATGCGAAGCATTTTGAAATTGTCTCACTATACGAAATATTACCGTCAGCACTTCCAGAGGGACTTATTCAGTCCCTCTGGACTGTCAGGATTGCTTATGATAAAAAAAAATATTATATACAGAGGACGAAATGCCGTTTCCTTCTCCTCAGGAATAATCGAATCGGTATTTTTTACTGATTTTGGTGCCAAGTTGGTTTCTTTGAGGAATAAAGAAAATGGTTATGAATATCTATGGCAGGGTAAGAATTCAGTACATCCATTGCCAAAGTATGGATCCCTTTATGTTAATAATGATCTTTGCGGAGCTGATGATATATTTCCTTCGATCAATCCGAGTTTTTATCCGTTCTATCCCTGGCAGGGAACACATTGTCCACCTCATGGAGAATTGTGGTCTATTCCCTGGCAATTGGAGTTTCGTGATGAGTCGTTAGTTTTTTCTGTTTATGGGGTGCGATTTCCATATTACTTTGAGCGTAAGGTAAGTTTTGTTGCGGAAAATACGATACATTTTACTTATGTTTTGAAAAATCTTTCAAATTTCGATTTGTTTGGTATATGGGCTTTTCATCCGTTGTTCAATGCTGGAAATGATTCAAGAATTGTACTGCCCCCGGGAAATTGGACAGTGGAGAGCACCCTTGATTATAAAAGTGTGCTTGGAGGTGTTGGTGCGATACATACTTGGCCAGGAAACAAAGAAAATCTACTTAATGAAAAGAATCAGCTGGATAGGTTTTATCCTGATACACAAATCTGTGAAAAATTTTATGTTCGCGAAATTCTCTCAAAAGGAGAAGTGGAGCTGATACGTGATGGGGAGGGGCGATCATTGCGTTTTGTTTTTGATCCGGCTTTAATTCCGTATCTTGGAATTTGGAAGAATCAAGGCGGCCTGCTGGGTCAAAACAATATAGCTATAGAACCTGCTATCGGCTCCCTGGATGACTTATATGTTTCTTCAACTAGAGATAAAACAGCAGTTATTCCTGGACAGGGAGAATCTCGCTTCCATTTCAGTATTGTATTTCAATAGAATAAATAATGAATGATTAATCTCTGATATTGAAATAACCTCAAGTACAATTTGCAAGCTTAACTTGCCCTTCACGGCAAGTCCCTTCAGCCAGATCTGGTGTTCCCGTAAATGATGTAAGATGATACCATACTGAGGAATGAGCATTCAGCAGTTCATACTATAAGGGGGCACAGCAGATGGAAAAAATACCGGTACATACCATACACAGTTTTGGGTTTCCACTTCCGGTAGTACTTGTGGGGGCAGAAGTTAACGAAAAGCCTGCCTGCCTGACCGCGGCCTGGGCGATGCCGGTGGAAAGCAGTCCGCCGATGCTTGCCGTTGCCCTGGCTCCGCACCATACCACGCTGGGAATCGATAAGCATAACGAGTTCAGCATCAACGTCCCGGGAAAAAACCTCGCTGCCGAAACCGATTTCTGCGGGATCGTATCGGGCAGCCGTATCGACAAATCATCGCTCTTCACCTATTTCCGGGGTGAACTGGAACATGCTCCCATGATACAGGAATGTCCGGTGACCATCGAATGCCGGGTTATCAAAACCGTTAAGGTTAATCGTCATACGCTCTATATCGGGGAGGCTGTAAACGTGTATGCAGACAGCGGACGGGTGAAGAACGGGCGTCTGCACGGCCCCGATCTGGATGCGCTGCTGCTTTCAGGAACCGACAGGAATTATTATGCTCCGGGAGATTTTCTGGCAAAAGGCTGGAGCATAGGAAAAACACTGATGGAAAAGCATACAGATGGAGGTCAGAATCATGATAGATAAGGAACGAAAGATTGATACCGTTGCCGTGTACGAGCTTCCGGCAAAAGATGCTCCCCTGGAGCTCATGCTGGAAGCGGATCCTTCCCTGGAGCAGATCCGGACCTATCTTTCCGATGCCGTTCTCTACCAGGCTGAGGCTGACGGGGAGACGGTCGGTATAGCAGCGCTGGTGGAACTGCCCGGGCAGGCTCTGGAACTGGTCAATATTGCCGTTGTTGAAGCCCACCGCGGCAAGCGCATAGGACGACGCCTGATAGAGCACATTCTGGCAGCGGCAAAAGAGAGGAACTACAAAAAAATTATCGTGAAAACCGGCACGAGCGGCATCGGCCAGCTGAACTTCTACCAGAAGCTGGGATTCCGGATGGTGCGCATCAATCCCGACTACTTTGTCCGCTCCTATCCCGACCCTATCATCGAGTATGACATAGTCCTGCGCGACCAGGTCGAACTTGAGTACCAGCTTTTTACCTTTGAACAGTGCCGAATGGCGGTTGCGTCCTACTGGGAAACATTCGTCGCAGAAAATCCCGAGTATGCTGACAGACCCCACACAGCATGGTCTTTCGGCTATGGCGAGTATGTGCCCAATTATCTGCTTGCTCTGGTAAAGAATGGGACAAAGACCGGCACCTCATCAGCCTTCGACCTCTACGAACTGGAAGGGGAGGAGGTTCCCCGTGCCGGGGATCTGTCCGTCGTTACCTACGGGAACGGGATGCCCGGCTGCATTATCGAGACGACCGAGGTTCGCATACAGCCTTTTGATCTGATTGGTGAGCGCGAAGCCGCCCTCGAGGGGGAAGGGGATCTCTCACTCGCTTACTGGCGCGAGGTTCATGAGCACTTCTTCCAGCGGGAGTATAGTGAAATGGGACTGCCCTTCAGCTGGAACATACCAGTGGTCTTCGAACAGTTCAAGGTTGTGTATAATCGGGACATCGTGCTGCCGGGACAGGACGGCCTGTAAATAGTCGGAAGCCGAAGATAATCAGCAATTGAGGAAGCATTTGAAAAAAGAGATATCCCATTATGGGAACTTATATTGACTTTATCCTATATCGGTATTAATCTATGCATGTAATAAAACTAAAAACTTTGCAGGAGTTCTGGTTGTTTCACCCGGATGCCAAAGGATCATTATCGTGTTGTCTTTAACATAAAAGGCAATCATTACCGTTTGATTGTGAAAATCAGGTACAAGACGGGAACAATTTTTATAAGATTTATAGGGACACATGCAGATTATGACAGGATTGAAGCGGAGAAGATATAATGAATCCCAGAATAATTAAGACCGAAGAACAATACGAGGAGGCACTTGGGAGAATCGAATATCTCATGGATAGTCCTGAAGGAGATACTCTCCAGGATGAACTTGAACTCCTTGTTCTTCTTGTAGAAAAATATGAAAAAGAGAACTATCCCATGGAATTGCCTGATCCTGTTGATGCAATTCGCTTTCGAATGGAACAGGCAGGACTCAGTAACAAGGACCTTATTCGTTATATTGGAAGTCAGAGCAAAGTATCTGAAGTTCTCAACAGGAAACGACCACTAAGTCTTTCCATGATGCGAGCTTTACATGAAGGTCTCGGTATTCCGGCTGAGGTGCTGCTTCAGCAGCCAGGAGAAAAAATGTCTGACAGGAAGTATGCTGTTTCAGACTTCCCTTTTACTGAAATGTTCAAAAGAGGATACTTCTCACCGGAATATTCCAGCCTATCCAGTGCTAAAGATCACTCGGAAGAATGCCTTGAACAATTTTTCACACACTTTGAGGACCGTAAGCTGCAGGTGTTCTACAGAAGAACTGATACAAAATTCGGGTCACAACACTATCTTCGGGCCTGGCAAGCCCGCATTATTAACGTGTTGGAAGAAAGGATGCTGCCTACTTATATGAAGGAGAAACTTGATAGAGGTTTTTTTCAGGAACTTGCTCATCTGAGTCTTTATAAGAACAGTGTTTTACTCGTTGAAGAACTATTGCATCACATCGGGATTCATTTTGTTATAGAGAAGCATTTACCAAAAACATACCTGGATGGAGCCTGCTTTTTTACTCCGCAGGGCAATCCTGTAGTCGCCATGACCCTGCGCTTTGACCGTCAGGATAATTTCTGGTTTACCTTGCTGCACGAACTTTCCCATATCTATCTGGGGCATATTACTCCTGAGTCGAAGGATGTTATCATTGATGACACAAGTCGGCAGGAGGAAGCAGATGGGCAAGAGAGGGAAGCAAATCATTTTACCTATCAGCTGATTATTCCGGATGAAGTGTGGGAGAAAAGACGGAATGAATTGTTGGGAAACGGTAAGTCAATTATCAATTTTTCTGAAGAGATGAAAATATCACCTGCTCTCATAGCAGGCAGGTTGCGGTGGGAAGAAAACAACTACAAGCTATATCCTGAACTTGTTGGCAATGGAGAAGTGAGGAAGTATTTTCTGCAGACTGCAGGTTGCTGACTGCAGGATGCTGGTAACTCCGGCGGCGCCGCTGAAGAGAGTATCAGCTGATCATGGGCGGCGATTGCGATAGGCTGCCGGCGTCATACCGACTGACTTCCGGAAAACCGCGTAAAACTGGCTGAGGCTGGAAAATCCGCAGGACAGGGCTATATTGAGGATGGAAGTATCGCTCATATGAAGCTCCCTGCGGGCATAGCGTATCCTGGTCCCGGTAAGCACTGCCGACGGCGATTTCTCATAGTAGCGCTGCATCTGACGGGAAGCGTGCTCCCGCGAAAAACCGACCCGTTCTGTGATCGCATCGATACCCTCAGCCATATGCTCCTCACTGTTGAGCAGCCGGAAAAACTCGCGGACCCAGCCGGGAATCCGGGATGGCTGGCCGGCCGAATGCAGGCGCTGAACCAGTTCTAGAATCTGCAGAAGGAAAAGCTCCAGGGCGATACGGACATTAGGGCGCCCGACAAGATCGGCAAGATGATTCCTGAAAACGGAGTACTCGATTTTCCCGAGAACCCACCGCAGTTCTGCTGCAGGGTCGGAGGGAAAATCAAATCCGTAGCGGCGGCAGAGGGCTGAGAAGGATTCTGCCGGGAAGGCAATATTGACCAGCCGAAGGCCTGAGCGGGAGGTGACGGCATGGACATCGTCCTGACGTATCAGGCAGAGAGTTTGACATTCCAGCGCATACTCTTCCCCATTAATCAGATGCGACCCGTTTCCCTCTTCAACAAGAAACAGCTCGCAGAAAGTGTGCCCGTGAACAGTTTCAGGCAGCTTGCCGGTATTACGGACATCAGCCCGGTGAATGTGATAAAACTCATCACCAGATAGAAATTCTTCTAGCCTCAATAGTTCCATACCATCACAAAACCACAAAAATTGATCAAAATCAAGGAAGAAAAATCCCGAAGGGCAGCTTACTATGAAAAAACAGCTCTTACCAGAGCGCAAGCCAAAGGAGATCAGCATGACGAGCAAGGAAAGAATGATATGTGCCCTGGACCGGAAAATTCCCGACCGCCTTCCCGTTGTCACCCATGATGTCATGCCCTCGTTTCTCGACCAGTACCAGGACGGGATAGGGGCCCAGGAATTCCTGCAGAAATACGGATTTGATCCCATCCTGATGATTAATATGTTCCAGGCTGAATCCGGCCAATGGATGGAGCAGATTGACGGCATGCCCATGATAGTTTCCGACAGCTGGCGTATTTCAGTTGAAGATGTGAGCGGAACCGAATATGAAACCCGGCGCTTTACTATTGCCACTCCCGGCGGGGAACTCACCATGGCGCTGCAGAAAAACATCCATACCGCCTGGATATGTGAGCACCTGGTCAAGGAGAAGCGGGATTTTGAGCTGATCAGCAGGTTTGCCCCATGGTATCGGGCTGATTCCCTGGCCATCAACAGCGCAGCCGAAGAGTACGGTGACCGGGGGCTGGTCCGGGGAATAGTGCCGAGCTTCGATATTTACGGACAGCCGGGATGCTGGCAGGATTTAGCCTGCCTCTTCGGGATAGAGAAACTGATCTATGCCGCCTACGATGATCCTCAGTGGGTGCATGCCGCACTGGCTTTTCTGCGGGACCGGAAGCTTCATTATGTTGAAAGTCTGGAGGGGACAGCCTACGATCTGATCGAGCTGGGAGGAGGCGATGCCTCGACAACCGTTATCTCTCCCTCAATTTTCCGGGAGTTTGTCTCCCCCTACGATGCCGCTATAATTGAAGCCGCACGAAAAGTCGGCCAGCGGATAGTCTACCATACCTGCGGGGGCATGATGCCGATTCTCGAAGACATTGCCGACATGCAGCCGCATGCCGTTGAAACCCTCACCCCGCCCGGGATGGGCGGAGATGTAGACCTGAAAGAGGCCAAACGCAGGATCGGCAGCCGGGTCTGCCTGATCGGCGGGTTTGACCAGGGGCGCTATTTTACCGAAACTACCCCGCAGGAGACGCGGGCGCAAGTGCGGGAAGCCTTTGAGGCTGCCGGAAGCGACGGCGGATTCATCATATCCCCCTCCGATCACTTTTTCGCAGCACGGGACGATCTGCTGAGAGCCTTTGTCGATGAGGCCCACAGGTGCGTTTACCCAGAAAGCTGAAGGCGTTCACGCTGATACCGCTGCCGCGCTGATTCCGCTGCCGCGCTTATAAAGCAACAGAAATCACCCTCCGGCCGTCGGGCAGAGGATCGGTTTCACAGCCTGACTTCCGGCAGACAACCGGCCGCGACTCCCCCGGAGGAAGCAGAAAGTCAATTGCAGCGTAGGGCAGCTGATAGCCAAGTGCCAGGTACTCGATATCCAGAATAATGCGGGGGGCAGAGCTTTTGACGTGCAGCCGCAGGATCGTCAGTCCGCCGTCACGATAACGGTTGGTTACCCCGTCATCTTCCACCAGATCAAACCATGACTGCCCCTCATTGCCGGGGAATACCAGCACCTGCCTGACGTCATCCGTTTCCGACCCGACAAACTGCATGGTTTTTCCCATGGGAATCAGTGCCCCTTCTGCGGCCAGCAGCGGAATCCGTTCGAGAGGGGCCGGGACGGTCACGGTGCTGCCGCCGGCGTACCATTTTCCAGTGGCAATATCGCACCAGTCGGTTCCGGCTGGGAGATAGACATCGCGCTCCCGTGCTCCTTCGGTAAAGACCGTAGCGGCCAGCAGCTTCGGTCCGATCAGAAAATTGAACGACTCATCAGTAAGTTCGGGATCTTCGGGAAACTGATAAATCAGCGGCCGTATGATCGGCGTGCCGGATCGGGACGCCTCGAAAAAGAGCGAATAGAGGTAGGGGATAAGTCGGTAGCGGAAACGGATCAGCTCTCTGACTAACGGGGTGATCTCAGGGTACATCCAGGGTTCCGATGCCGTTCCGTCAAGCCGCCATGAGTGAATGGAGAATCGAGGATGCAGAATTCCGTTCTGAATCCAGCGGATAAAAAGTTCAGGAGACGGGGCATCACCCCAGAAACCCCCCACATCATGACCGGTATTAGGCTGCCCGGAGATGCTCAACCCCAGACCCATAGGAATATTGTAGCGCAGGGTCTCCCAGCTGGTAGAATTGTCGCCGCTCCAGGTCTGGGCATAGCGCTGAATACCGGGACAACCGGAACGGCAGAGAAGGTACGGCCTCAGCTCCGGCCTGTTTTCGCACTGACTTTCGTATGAGGCGCGAGTCATGAGCAGACTCTGGAGAGGCTTGATCAGGGCAATGGAAATGGGGCGGCCGAACCCGCTGCACTGAATGGTACTGTTCCAGACCTCATACTCATTGTTATCGTTCCAGGTAGCATCGATCCCGTAATTGAGAATCTCATCGGCAACCTTTTTCTTCCACCAGCGGTACCCGTTTTCAGAGGTAAAGTCGATGTAGGAGCCCTTGCCGCCCCAGAACATGCTCAAATGAGCTCCGTGTTCGTCCTGCAGAAACAGCCCCTGCCGGGAAGCCTCCTGATACTCAGGGTGTGAATCGAGCAGGCACGGTTTGATATTGGCGGCAACCTTTATCCCGGCCTGATGAAACAGCCGGCTGATGGATTCCGGCTCCGGAACACGGTCCCGGTTCCAGGAAAACACGTGCCGCTTGTTGTCATTGCTCATCGAATAGCCTGATGACAGATGGAACATATCGCAGGGTATATCGTGCTTCATGCAGAGCTGGGCAAACTCGTCCAGCCGGACGGAAGCCTTCGAACTGTCGGTGTATCCCATTCCCGAGCCCAGATACCCCAGAGACCACCGTGGAGGAAGCGGAACCCTTCCAATAAGCAGCGAGATACGTTCTGCCACCTCTTTTATGGAGGGACCATAAATCATGTAGTAGTCAATATCGCCGTCTTCCGCGTGCCAGTAGCGGTAGTCATCATGGTATGCATCAATTTCCTTACCGAGATCGAAGACAGTATCTGCCAGATTGTCATAGATCAGTCCATAGGCAATCTGAAGATCCGGGCGAAAGGTGATGTAGATCGGCCAATGCTTGTAGAGCGGGTCGGTTGTGCGTGCATTGTAGCCCAGCGCATCGAGATTCTGCATCCGCATCCGGCTTCCACGCTTGTTGAGCCGGCCTGTCCTCTCTCCGAAACCGTAGTAGGCCTCCTGCGGTTCCCGTCTGAGATAATGATATACGCCCCGTCCGTCGGCATCGATAAGATACGGTTTGGTGGGAAGGTCGCCGGCAAACATGTTCCCCTGGGAATCATGCCAGCTCAGGCAGGTTGAATCACGGTCGATTCTAACCTCCAGAGAGGCTGTTTTGAGAAAGAGATATGTTTCCGCAGAGCCGCTTTCCCATGCCGGGCAGGAGAATACCCCGGAATCATCACGATTACGGCCCTCTTTCGGTAAGTCGGAAGATTCCTTTGTGCCCAAAATCATCCAGGTACGGTCCAGCCGGCTTTTTCCATCAGGCAGAATCCTGACTCGGACAAGCCACTCTTCGAGAACATCAATCGAAAAGCTTGAACTTCCGGGATATCGGCGGGAATATCCGGACTTGGTGAAAAGATCGGATGTGTGCTTCGGCAGCTCTAGCAGATTCATAATGATCGTATCCTCCAGTGACAACGGAATCAGGTATTGATGGATTGACAGCAGATTGTATTTATATCCCTCAGGTCAATTCTGCCCCTGCAGATAAATGCTTACCCTTCGGGGGTATTCTACCCTTTCAGACCCGTAGATGCGATACCCTGAATAAGATATTTCTGCATCCCCGCAAAAACTGCGACAATGGGAATAATGCTCAGCACCGTCATGGCAAGAACATAATTCCAGTCGGTAACCAGCTCACCCCGGAATCGGGCAAGAGCAAGCTGAAGGGTAAACAGCTTTTCCCGGTTGATGACAATCAGCGGCCAGAGAAAATCGTTCCAGCGCCACATGACCGAAAAAACCGTAACAACGGCCAGCGCAGGAGTGCAGAGGGGAAGCATGATTTTCCAGTAGATCGAGAAATGACCGGCCCCGTCAATTTTTGCCGCATCGATCATCTCATCCGATATCGTGAGCATGTACTGCCGCAGGATAAAAACGCCGGTCGGGGTGGCTGCCGGCGGGATAATAATACCCAGCAGCGTATTGGCCATGCCCAGACGTGCCACCATAAGATAGACAGGCAGCATGATAACTCTGATCGGGATCATGAGCGTTGCCAGCATAAGTATAAAAATGATGCTGCGCCCCGGAAATTGATATTTGCTCAAAGCGAAGGCGGCCATGGAGTTTATTATAAGGGTGATCAGTGTTGCACTGAGGGTTACCAGGATGCTGTTCCAGAGGTAGCGCAGAAACCTGAACTGCGCCACGGCCTCGGTATAGTTGGTGAAAATCCAGCGCTCCGGCAGGAATGTCGGAGGCGAACGGTAGATTTCAGCCAGGCTCTTGAACGATGAGAGGATGATCCACAGCACCGGTACAAACATGAGTGCCGATCCGACAGCCAGCAGGAGGATGACCGCACCGTTTGTCTTTTTCCGGTTGATCCGGTTTTTCCTGGCCATTACAAAGCCTCCCTTCTCTTGCCGAAGAGGTACTGCACTATGGTCAGCAGGAGAATAATGACAAAAAGAACCAGCGAGGCTGCCGCTGCCCGACCGAATTGGTCCAGCTCGAAAGCTGCCCGGTAAATGTACTGAACCACCATCATGGTAGCCGTTCCCGGACCCCCTCCGGTGAGAATGTAGATGTGATCGAATATCTCAAAAGCACGGATCATGCCGAGAATGGTGACCGTGGCAATTGAGGGGGCGAGCATGGGAAAGGTTATAAAGATGAAATCCTGATAGGCTCGCGATCCATCCACCCGGGACGCCTCGTAGAGACTTGCGGGAATAGACTGCAGTCCTGCCAGGATGATCAGGGCGAAAAAACCGATTGTAGCCCAGACATGGACCACTACTACCCAGGTACGGGCCAGATCGGGACGCAGCAGCCAGGGACGGGTTTCCAGTCCGACTTTCTGGAGTATCCCGTTAAGGATGCCGAATTGATTATGCAGAATCCATTGCCAGACCAGGGCAACCACTACTGGAGAGAGCAGTACGGGAAAAAAGAAGGCCGATCGGAAAAAACTCTTGCCCCGGACAGCCTGATTGAGCAGAACTCCGATGGCTATGGACAGCACCACGATAAGCAGGACATCCCATACGACAAACCGGGCCAGATTCCCGAGACTTCTGGGGAACAGATCATCGATCAGCAGAATATAGCGGAAATTGTCCAGACCGACAAATTCCCGGTCGCGGAACGGTGAGGTCCGGTAGAGGCTCATCAAAAAGTTGGAAAGTGCCGGAATAATGATGAACAGGGTGAAAATTATAGTATTCGGCAGCAGGAACAGATAGGGAGCCAGAGAGAGGGGTTTTTTCTTTTTTGCGGTCTTCAGGGTCTTCAGGGTCTTCAGGGAACGCACGCTGACCTCCTTTAACGATGGTGGGCTGGCCGGAACAGACTGGAAATGGAGCGGGGCTGAAAAAAGAACAGACTGAAAATGGAGCGGGGGTGAAACAGAATCTCCCGCTCCAGTCCGGACCTGCCGGGCTGCTTCGGTATGCCGATCGGAACCGGCATACCGGGCTGCATCAGCTTACCGCATAACCTCGCCGGCTTCCCGGATCATAAGCTCCATAGCACGACTGAAGCTCAGTTCTCCCGTTATCGCCTGGGTGATGCGGTCGCGAACCACATTGCCGACGGGGCCGAAGCTCAGGTGATAGTTGTCGGAATAGGCTGTGGCCGGAAGTCGGCTCAGGTCAGCGAGAAAAGAGTTCATGACATCGCTGCGGACAGGGTATTCGATACCTTCCTCGAGCAGGTCTTTGCGGGCGGGAAGGAACATTGCCTGCGACGCATAGGCTGCAAGGCTTTCCTTACTCGAGAGAAATTGGACAAAATCGCCGGTTGCCTCGGGATTTCCGGCACTTTCGAAGGCCATGAGGAACTTACCGCCCGGCATACCGCCGCTCTGCACATTGACGCCGTTGGGGGCTGCTTTCCATTCAAACGAGTCGCCTATGGTAGAGGCAAACTGGGCAACCTGCCAGTTTCCGCTGATATACATAACCAGCTGACCGTTGATGAACTGCTGGTTTCCGCCTACATAACCGCTGCCGCCGGCCCAGATATCGAGGGGCATAATGCCTTTTTCGTGCAGATCCACAAAGGTCTGCAGAGCGCCGCGGGTTTCCGGCGAATTGAGATTGAGGCTTTTTCCGTCCGGGGTAAAGTAGCTGCCTCCATAGGACTGGATAATGCCGTCGAGGCGGTGGCCGCTCCGGTCTGCCGCAACGGCATAGGGAACACCGGTCCTGTCTTTGACCGTTTTGGCCAGATCAAACCAGGTTTCCCAGGGAACATCACCTTCGGGAAGCGGAACACCGGCTTTTTTGAAGAGCGAAACATTGATAAACGGCCCGTTCATGGTGAGATCCTGCGGAAATCCGAAAATCTCCCCCTCGGGACCGGTAACCAGCTTTACCGGACCATCGAGAAACTGTTTTTCAAAGCCGGGTTCTGTGTAGGGGCGAAGATCCAGGCCGAATTCGAAAAATCGATAGGGTTCGGTTACCCGGGCTATATCCGGAGCCTGTCCGGCAGAAGCCTGGGTGATGAGCAGCTGATTAAGCTCCCCGAACGGAACTATGGCAAAATCCACTGCTACCTGGGCATTCTCGTCTTCGTAGCGGTCCACCAGCGCTTCAATGGCAGGCTGATCTGGACCGTCGGTAAACCAGACAAAACGGATGACATCTTCTGCCTTGGCGGGTGCATCCGCAGCGCTCTGTCCGAGCAGTAGGGCAGGGGTAAGCAGCAGCAGGCAGGCAACCATCAGTAATCCAATGTTCTTCATAAGAAATCCTCCTTAAAGTAAAAGCTGCTGGTATCAATAACTTGGCAGCTTAAAAAAATTCGAACGATCGTAATATTAATCGTTCGTTCTAATAGTAGCATCGTGATTATTGAACTGTCAAGAAAAACCTGCTCATCTTGCTAACTATTGCCGGAAATAGGGCAGGTTGATGAAAACGCCCACGTGCAATGATTCGAACGAAAATCGAACGATTGCCGCAAAGTTTCCAGTTGACTACAATTCGAACGTTTTCTATAATGATTGTTCGAAGGGGGAATCGATGCCTTCAGTATCAGAAATTGCCCGAAAGGCAAAAGTCTCAAAAAGTACCGTATCTCTTGCTTTGAACGATAAGCCCCACGTGTCGCCGCACATGAAAGAGCGGGTAATGAAAGCCCTCACCGAGCTGAGTGCCCGTGAAAACGAAAACAGGGAAGCACCCCGGCAGGATGCCACCATTCTCCTTCTTCACCCCATGAGCATGGAGTCCCGTCAGGTCTTCAGTGAACTGCTTCAGGGAATCCGCACCGCAGTTGTCGAGGAAGCCGGGGGACAGCTGATTCTCGCCTCCCACGATCCGCCCCTGAAGCCGGAGCATGTTGCCAGCGCCCTTCTCTATGATCCTGCCCTGAAGCCGGACGGGGTGATTGTCATGGCCGCATTTGCCGAAGACCCCATAATTTTTACCATACGGGACGAACAGCTGCCCTGCGTGCTGCTGGCCCGCCAGCAAAGTCCCGCCGGCATAAGCTGCGTGGGAATGGATAATACCGCTGGAGCCCGCAGCGCCGTGGAACATCTCTATACCCTTGGCCATAGACGGATAGCCTTTGCGGGGGGGGATAAGGCATTCGATTATACCGGACTCCGCCTCCTTGGATATAGGGAATGCATGGAAGCGCACAACCTTGAACCGATAGTTTTTCTGGGCAAGGGAGAGGCGGCAACCCGCGCCCTGCTCGACCAGGTTGAGCGCCCGACAGCGGTGCTGTATGTCAATGATGAGCATGCTCTCGCCGGACTGCGCGTTCTGCGCGAGGCCGGGCTCACTGTCCCGGCCGATATTTCGATAATAGGATTTGATGATACAGATGAGGCTGCCAGTGCTGATCCTCCGCTCACATCGGTCCGGGTGCCGCGTTTCCGTATCGGATTTCTGGCCGGGCGGTCGGTGCTTGACCACATCCGCTATCCGGAAATAGTACACCAGTCCATCCTGATGAATACCAGGCTCATTGTGCGGGATTCTGTCGGGAAGTATTCATGAACAAACTCCTGGAAAAACTTGCCGGCAGGTATCGGAAAAAAGCAGAAAAAGCCCCTCGAAGTAAAAATAAGCAGAACATGGCCGATAGGTACTCAAGCGGTAAGCAGGATTCTGCTGAAGGTGCCGGTAAGCTTGTCTTCAATCAGAAAAGTGTCGGACGAGATCAGCTTGTCCGGCAGCTTGCCGCAATTCTGGAAGAAAAGGCGCTGCAGGCCGTTGGCGGAATCCTTTTCAAGGCGGGCACGGCAGAGGAGACCTTCCATCTTTCCCTCATCCCCAACTTTTACGAGGGAGAGCGCGGGTATCACTACAACATACACCTTCCTTGTGAAGATGAGTTCACCCTGATCGGCGGGATCAGCCCCCAGCGGGAACTGACGATCCTTTTCAAGAACCGGGAGGTGGACGATGCAGCCCGGAATATCTACCGCCGAAACTATCGGATGCTGGTGCAGCTGCTGCTGGAAAGCGCCGGTGAACAACCATTTGCCTTTGACTGGATAACGGTGCAGCTGCTCCGGGAGCAGGAAATATTCCCGACAGTCCCCGAAACCCTCGAGGATCTTGCCTGACTCCCGAAAAGCATCAGACACCGCACAGCGATATCATTATACAGCATCCGGGATTTCTGACTCTTTTTTTAAAAAATATGTCAGACACCCTTTTCAAGCGTGACACTATTTTCAATCTGACTTACAATTGCTGAAAAAGGCTATTTCCAAAAAAACGAAGCATGATGAAATGCCTCAATAATCTAATTTTCTGCAATCAACAAACATTTGGAGGATGAGTACTATGGAGCATGGACCGGCGGTGGAGTACGAGGAGCATCAGGATATATCGGATTATAAGACAAAAATCGGCATCAGGTTCTTTGCGATTTACAGTATCGTATTTGCCGGTTTTGTGCTGATTAATACATTTGCCCCTCAGCTTATGAAAGTGAAAGTTATCCTGGGCCTGAATCTGGCGGTAACCTACGGGTTCGGCCTGATCCTCGCCGCGATTATTATGGGGCTGGCCTATAATGCCGCCTGCACGAAAAAGGAGCGTGAGTACGAGCAGAAAGCGAAAAATCCCGCAGGCAGCGGAAACGCTCCCGAGGGAGGCCGGAAATGATTTACACCCCGTCAATTCTTGCCACTATCCTCTTTTCCATCATAGTTGTAACCGTTCTTGGCCTGTCGATCTATTTTGCCCGTCAGTCTTCCTCCTCAAAAGGCTATTTCGCGGCCGGCGGCACCATCCCCTGGGGAGTGAACGGCATAGCCTTTGCCGGGGACTATCTCTCAGCCGCCTCATTCCTGGGAATCTGCGGCATGATCGCCGTTGCCGGGTATGAC
The DNA here is from genome assembly GCA_018399255.1 of Spirochaetales bacterium. GTDB lineage: Bacteria > Spirochaetota > Spirochaetia > JABMQR01 > JABMQR01 > M55B182. The sequence goes on from JAGYPA010000013.1 coordinate 68,430, forward strand.
GGATTTCTCTATTCCATCGGCTACCTGGCCGGATGGATAGTAGCGCTTTTCGTTATTGCGGAGCCCCTCAAGCGGCTGGGCAAGTTCACGTTTGCCGATGCCCTGGACGCGCGCTTCAATTATCCCGCTATCCGGCTTATAGCCGGCATCAGCACCCTGGTCGTATCAATCTTCTATCTTATCCCGCAGATGGTCGGAGCCGGAGCCCTGGTTACCCCGCTGCTCGGATTTCCCCACTGGGTGGGGGTGGTCTTTGTCGGCGGCATCGTTATTTTCATCGTGGCCACGGCCGGAATGAAAGCGACCACCTATGTGCAGTTTATCAAGGGAACCCTGCTCATCGTCTTTTCGCTGGTTCTCGTAATCTCTATTCTTAACAAGGGACTCTCGACAACCCCGTCGGATTCGTATCATGAATTTGCCGTGCTGACGGCAGAGGCCGTCGACGGCAGAATCGTCTCGATTGATCAGCCTGGCTATACCGTCGTCGGAGAGACCGAAGCAGGCGGCAGGCAGTTTGTCAAACTGGAAAACGGGGGCGTGGAGCGCTGGTGGCTGATTCAGGATTCCTCAGAAGGCCTGCAGCTGACCGAAACCCTTACCGTGACCGCAACCGATGATGGAAGAACCCTGTACAACGGGCAGCCGAAAGAAGCCGAGGCATTCTACCCCGTCGGCCATATGAGCAAGCTGATAGTTAACGGCGAGGAGGTTGATGCCACCGGACCGATCGGCCCCTTCAAGTATATCGAGACGATCGAGGAGAGCGAAGTTGTCAGATTTATCGGGACAATCTTTGCTTTTGAGGGGGACTCCGTATCTCTCTGGTATCAGGAGCCGACTGCCGGGTCCGAGGTTATGCGTCCGGGACTCAAGTTCAAGGTAGACGAGGGCTCCACCCCGCTCTCCAAGATAAACTTTGTCTCCCTGATGGTGGCCCTCTTCTTCGGGACATCAGCCCTGCCGCACGTACTGATCCGCTACTACACGGTGCCGAGCCCGAAAGATGCCCGGAAATCCACAATCCTGGCCATTGCCGCTATCGGCTTTTTCTACATTCTCACCATGTATATCGGTTTCGGGGCGATGGTGAACGGTGTTATTGATGTCCAGAGCGACAATATGAGTGCCCCCCTGCTGGCCAAGGCCTTCGGAGTCTTTCTCTTTGCCGTAATATCGGCTGTTGCCTTTGCCACCGTGCTGGGAACCGTTTCCGGGCTCATCGTGGCATCTTCAGGGGCCGTTGCCCATGATATGATGAAGAGCCTCTTCCGTCGAAGGAAAATCTCGGATGAGACGCGGGTGATTATCGGAAAGGTTTCTGCCGTTACCGTGGGGGTAATAGCAATTCTGTTGGGAATCGTCTTCAAGGGTATGAATGTATCGTTTTTGGTCGGCTGGGCCTTTTCCATAGCCGCCTCGGCCAATTTTCCAGCAATTATTATGCTGCTGTTCTGGAAAAAGACTACCGCCAAGGGGATTGTCGCCTCGGTGCTGGTGGGTATGACTTCCGCTCTGGGCATAATTCTGATTTCCCCGAGCATGCTGGTAAAATACGGCATGGATCCGGCCAACGCGCTCATCGGCCTCGATAATCCAGCCATAATCTCAATTCCCTTGAGTTTTCTGGCCCTGTTTATCGTTTCTCTCATGACGCAGAAGAAGTAGGGACCCGGAGCCCATTCTCCCGGCACCCATTCTGATACAAGGAGGCATCGATGCGAAAAATCGGCTCAATAGCTGCGGAAAAAGAACAGCTGGACACCTATGAAGTGGAAAACCTCTACCACTCCTGGTCCTATCAACCCGGAAAATCTCCCTTGCGGGTGGTGTCGGCCAACGGGGTGCGGTTTACTACCGATGACGGTCGGGAACGGCTCGATTTCAGCTCCTGTTTTGTCAGTCACAATATCGGCCACGGGAATCAGCGGGTAATAGATGCCGTCTGCCGTCAGGCGCAGAAGCTGGCCTCCTTCGCCCCGACCCTGGCCAATGAGCCGCGGGCGGTGCTGGCGAAAATGCTGGAGCGGATAACCCCGGGCGATCTCAGCCGGTCGTTTATTACCCTTGGGGGAACCGAGGCGAACGAGACCGCGATCAAGCTGTGCCAGCAGTATACCGGAAAGAGAAAGCTTATCAGTCGCTACCGCAGCTATCATGGAGGAACCGGCGCCTCGATGGCCGTATCCTCCGGAGACCCGCGCAGCTGGGCAGCGGTAACCGGCCGGACAGAGGTCACTGCTGTCCCCCAGCCCTATTGCTACCGCTGCATGTTCGGGAAAACCTATCCCGCCTGTGAAATGCAGTGCGTAACCTATCTTGAGGAAGTTATACAGCTCGAGGGGGGCAGTGACCAGATTGCCGGAATGATGTGCGAGACGGTAACCGGAGCCAACGGGATCATTGTGCCGCCGCCCGAATATTTTCCGATGGTCCGGGAGATCTGCGACCGTTACGGGATCCTGCTGATTCTCGATGAGGTGATGTCCGGTTTCGGCAGAACCGGCGAATGGTTTGCCATAGACCACTGGGATGTCGTTCCCGATATCATGACGATGGCCAAGGGGATCACCTCAGGATATGTTCCGTTGGGGGCTGCGATAACCCGGAAGGCTATTGGCGATCATTTTACCGATGCGATGTTCAGTCACGGAGCGACCTATGCCGGACACGCTCTCGGATGTGCGGCAGCCGTGGAGGTGGTCCGGGTTTACGAGGATGATCAGCTGATCGAGAACGCGGCGGTGCTTGGTGCCTATCTCCTGGAAAAGAGCCGGGAGCTGATGGACCGTCATCCGGTTATTGGCGATGTCCGGGGGCTGGGTCTGTTTGTCGGGCTTGAGCTGGTCAGGAACCGGAAAACCCGGGAACCCCTTATCCCGGTCGATGCCCGTATCCGTAAAGGCATCAATCCCAAGCTGGAGCTTGCCGGGCGCCTGGGAGAGCTGGGAATGATAGCGATGGCTGCCAACCCGAGCAATGTGGTGGCTATGGCACCCCCGCTTATCGCGACAAAGGATGATATTGACGAAGGCATCGCCATCATGGACAAAGCCCTGGAAGTAATCGATCATTATGCGGAGGAGTAGTACAACGATACGGTAGTCGTTTCTCAGGGACACTGCCGGTATTGTATTATACCGTAAAAAGATAGTCCCGGATATTCGTCATAGTGTGCAGCAGCTCAGCCTGAGCCTCACCAATATTGCCGTCAGCCAGGGCCTCGTATATTTTTTCATTCCTGTTTCTCGACAAGTTCGGTTTATGGTCAGGATGTGCTTTCCTGTAGTTGAGGATCTTGCATAGCATCTTATCCCGAAATTGTGCAAGAACCTCAAGCATTACTTTGTTGCCGGTTGATGCGAGTATGGCGGCCGCAAAATCGAAACTGGCTTCGTAATAAGCCAGATTACTGCCATTTTCCAGAGCGGCAATCTGTAAATCAAGATGCTTCTTCAGCTCGCACAAATCAACAGGATTACTGTCGTTAATCAGTGCAAGCGAATAATACTCCATCGAAACAATATTTTCGTGCATATCGAAGAACTCGGTCAGGGGGATGTCCCTGACCATAAAACCTCTTTTTGTCAGAGGCTCGAGGAATCCCTCTTTGACAAGCCGTACAATAGCGCTGTGAACCGGGGTCCTGCTTATGCCGAGATTCGCGGATATCTCGTTCTCCGAAAGCAGAACGCCCGATGCCAGCGTTGCACTTATAATATCTTTTTTCAGTATACGGTAGGCGCGGGATTCAAGTGATTCTGACAATGGTATTCTTCTCCATATCTCAATTCATCTGCCAATCCATCTCCCAATCACCCTGTCGGCGTATCTGGAAAATCTGTAACAGTATACGTTAGTATATGTTATTCGCTCAATAGCCTGTCAATACGCTGCTGCGCCTCGGAAAATACGGAATACATATCCTGCCCGGCAATCCAGACAGCATCGAGCGCTGAGGTAATGATACTCCCGCCTTCGGTGTAGCCGGGGTTCATGGGGCGCTTCTGTGCATAGGGCATCTGGTCTATGGCCACCTTGAACTGGGGCATGGCCGCATACAGCTGCTGCATCTCCGGGGCATCAATGGCACTTTTACGGCTGGGCATATACCCGGTTTTTGAACTGGCATACACGGTTTGTCCGGTGGCGGTCATCCAGGTAATAAATTCCCATGCAGCATCTTTTTCCTGCTCTGAGGATTTGTTTGAAATAACCAGATTCGAGCCGCCTGTTGAGGTTCCGTAGTGTGTGAGTTTAGGCATGAAGCAGGTATTCATCGTGAAATCGTTCGCCTTGGCCAGACCCATGAAGGTTGTAATTCCTGCGGTTGAGTAGAACCACATGGCGCTCTTCTGGTTCATGATATCTGCGGTCATCTTCGAACCATCGGCACTCGAAAGAATCCTGATATACCCCGCATCCTTGAGGTCTTTCCAGAATTTGGCTACCGTAAAGGCAGCTTCGCTGTTTATGTTGGTCGAGAGCTCGTCATCGCTGAGTACCGAAGTTCCGGCCTCGAGCATGAATGCCTCGAAGAACCACAGGTTGCTGACCAGGGTCAACCCGTAGAGCCCGGTCTTTTCCTTTATAGTCTTGCAGTACATAGCCAGTTCGTCCCATGTTTCCGGCCCGTCGGCATCAAGGCCGGCGTCCTCGAGAATCGTCGTGTTCATAAACAGAATTGCGGTGCTGGGCATATACGGCAGTCCATAGACGCTGTCATCAACTCGACAGTTTCCCAAAAGACCATCCTGAAAGTCTGAAAGGTCGAAATTATCTCGTTCTATCCGACTGTCCAGTTCTGTGATCATACCATTCCGGGCAAACATGCCGGTAGTCCCGATTTCCATGACAAACACATCGGGCGACGTGCCCCCTATGAAAGCCGCCTGCAGCTTCTGATTGAGATCATTGTAGGCTCCCTGATACTCCGCCGTCACGTGGATGCCCTTTTCTTTTCCTACCGTATCATTGAAGGTTTGCGTAAGGTATTCATTGGTTTCCTGAACGACACCGGAATAGGCGTACCAGTACAGCAGTTCAGTTGGAGTTTTCAATTCGGGGCTTGAAGTATCCCGACCCGGTTCCTCTTTTTCGGCAGCTGCAAATACCGATGCAGCAGCAAACAGCGTTAAAAGAGCGATTGTTAAACCTTTTCTTACATTCATGTTCTCTTCTTCTCCTTATAATTGTCACTTTTCACCCATATAGGTGAAAGCCGTGATTATTCGTTTTTGTGCGATAATAAAGATGAATATGATGGGAAAGATGAGCATCAGGTTTCCCGCCATGACCGTCTGGTAGGGGATTGATATTCCGCTTTCAAGAAGCCGCAGGGAGGCTACCCCCAGCGGTAACGTTCTGATCGTATCGTTCGTTGTAAGCACCAGCGGCCAGAAGTAGTCATTCCATGTTGAGATGAAAGTCAGGAGCCCCAGGGCTGTTATGGTCGGTCTGGCTATGGGGATCATTATCCGCAAGATGATCCCCAGCTCGCTCGCTTTGTCCAGACGAGCCGCCTCCAGAATTTCTTCGGGTACCTGTCTGAAAGTCTGGCTCAGCATGAATATGCCGAATGCGCTGGCGGCAGAAGGCAGTACCAGCGAGGCATAGTGGTTAATCAGCCCGAGTCTGCTCATGAGAATGAAAACCGGAAGGAAGATGAGCTGCGGGGGAATCATAACCGAAGCCAGAGTCAGGCTGAACAGCAGCCGCTTACCTCGGAAAGAGAAACGGGCAAAAGCGTATGCCGCAGGGATTACGGTGATAACCTGGCATAGGAGTATCGCGCCTGCCGTAATGAGGCTGTTCCCCAGAAACCTGAGAAACGGGAAAGCGTTGAAGGCAACGGAGAAATTCTCCCAATGGGGTTGGCTCACCCAGAAGGCAGGGGGGAATTTGAGTGTTTCGGCTTTCGATTTCAGTGCAGTCAAGGCCATCCACCAGAACGGCACGAAAAAGACCAGAAAGGTGGCAGCTGACACAGCCGTGCGGCCAAGATTTGAAACTATTCGTCTTGGTATCTTCACGACAGGTCTCCTCATCGGTAATGGACCCTTCGGTCCAGCACAGCAAAATATGCGATGGTACATATGCCGATAATGACCATCATCACGACTCCTACCGCCGAGGCGTAGCCAATTTTGAAAAACTCGAAGCCGTATTGGTAGATATAATAGACAAGAGTGTTTGTTGCGTTAGCTGGTCCGCCCCGGGTCATGATCGCTACCGTTTCGAAAGCCTTGAACGACGCTATGATGTTAGTCAGCGCGAGGAAAAAGAGCGTGGGGGATATCATGGGAAAGGTAATTGACCAGAAAACCTTCGAGGGTTTTGCCTTGTCCAGAGCAGCCGCTTCGTAAAGGTAGGCCGGGATAGTCTGGAATGCGGAGACAAGGATCAGTGTGTTGAATCCCAGGTTTTTCCAGACGGAGACTATGACGAGCGAGGTTAGAGCAATACGAGGATCGGAGAGCCAGTCTACCGGGGGCAAACCCGCCAGCCCGATGATGTAGTTCAGGAGTCCGTAGTCGAAGTCCATGAACCATATCCAGATGAAGGATATCGATACCAGGGGAATGATATAGGGTGCAAAAACTGAGGCCTGGAGAAAGCGGTTCCACCTGGTGTCTTTCCGGAGGAACAAGGCGGCAAGGAGTGAGAGCACTAATGATAAGCTTACACTCAACACCATGTAATACATCGAATTACCAAGAATCTGGCCGAACTCCCTGCTGGAGAGCAGTTCGGTGTAATTTTGTAAGCCGATGAACTGTCTGGGCCCCATCATGTTCCATTTGAAGAAACTCAGATAGACCATATAGACAATCGGGTATAGCGAAAAAACGGTAAACACAGCCATCGCAGGGGCTGTCATGAGGTAGGGGAGGCAGGCGGTGCAGGGTTTGCCCCGGGGTATGATGCCTTTCATTCCCAAACGAAGCGAGAGGAGCGGAACCATCTTGATGGTTCCATTGCCGAGCGAGTGCCGGGATCGCGGGGGCAAGCT
>JAGYPA010000130.1 GCA_018399255.1 Spirochaetales bacterium
TTTTGCTATCCTCCCATTATGCTGAATAACAGCAGTTACTTTATAGTATGCCTTTGCAGAAAATAAGTATACATCTGTTCAGGCTGATCAGCTGAATTTCATAATTTTTCCATTCCAGCATTGTAAAAAAATGTAAATTATGGTTTTGTTTCTGTGGTGATGTATGTTGTAAGGACCTGCCGCTATCTATAAAGCATCGGATGTATGAAGCATCGGGAGAAGGGACACTATGGGAGCATGGATTTCCGGGATAATCGAACAGCTGCCGTTAATAGTAATATTTTTAATCATTGCAGGTTCTCTTTTGATACTGGTCAAGGGCGCCGATATTCTGGTAGATCAGGCGGTCTCCCTCTCCATTCGCTGGGGCGTGCCTAAACTGCTCATAGGGGCTACTATTGTCAGCGTCGGTACGACCCTGCCGGAAGCGGCAGTCAGTGTCATTGCCGCTGTTCAGGGAGCTCCCGGCCTTGCCCTTGGAAATGCAGTTGGCTCGATAATAGCCAACACCGGCCTGATTCTCGGGCTGGCGGTACTCATCGGCCGGGTTCCGATAGACCAGAAAATGGTGAGCCGTCAGAGCTGGATACAGGTTGCAAGTGCTTTTCTGCTGGTTATAGTAAGTGTGCCCTATTTGGCTATGAAGGGAATGTTCACAGAGGGAGGGAGAATTCCTCAGATTGTCGGTTTCGGGTTCCTTATCCTGCTTGGTCTCTATATCTGGCGGTCTATAACCTGGTCAAAGGCCGCTCCTGCAGATCAGCTGGACAGTTCTACGGTGACCGTCGCGGAAAACGTGAAACCGGCAGCCGCAATTTTTGAACTGATACTGGGAATTGCCATGGTTGTTATCGGTTCCCGCATTCTTATCCCGGCTGTTCAGGAGACCGCCCTGCGTATGCAGATTCCTGATGCCATAATTGCTGCAACCCTGGTGGCATTCGGAACATCACTTCCAGAGCTGGTAACCGCCATAACGGCCGTCCGCAAAGGCCATGGGGAATTGGCAATCGGCAACGTGCTGGGCGCCAATGTCCTGAATGTGCTGTTTGTTATCGGGGCATCAGCAGCCGTAACCCGGGGCGGACTGGAAGTGCCGACCCAGTTTTTCTACCTCTTTTTTCCCTCGATGCTGTTTGTTGTCGCTGTCCTGCGTATCGGTATAAATCGCTCCGCCCTTCAGTTCAGCAAAACTTTCGGAGCACTGCTTCTGGCGGCCTATATCGTAACCGTTGTTCTTGGCTATCTGGTCTAGGACTGTCCACTGCCCGCGAATAAACAGGGATTTTTCAGTCAGCTCGTCAGAATAGTCAGCTCGTCAGAATAGTCAGCAGCTCTTCATCAGAGCCTGCTTTGAGCATTGCTTTTCGCCGCTTCCTGTCCTGCAGGAGACGGCCGATCTCTGCCAGAAACTGGATATGGGGCCCCCCGGCTGAGGGAGGGGAGAGGGTCATGATAAATATCTGGGCCGGCTTTCTGTCGAGAGACTCGAAATTGATCTTCCGCTTCGAAATTCCGACTGCTGCGGTCAGCTCCTTTACCGCTTCGCTTTTTGCGTGCGGAATCGCGATACCATGCTCCATCCCGGTAGACATACCGGCCTCATGGCTGAGAATGTCTTTGAGAGCGGTATCGAAATCATGCAGTTTACCCGACCGTTCCAGCAGTCTCAGGAGACTCACGATGACTTCCCGCTTGTCCTTTCCCTGCAGATCAATTGTTACGACATCCTTTGTAAGCACTTCTTTCAGCATGGAGTGATATTAAAGTACCCCCCGGCTGCTGTCAACCGGTTTTTTCTTTTCTGTCGCATCTCGCCCTGCTGCTGTTCTCTTTTGCTCCTCTCTGACAAATGCTCGGAACACTATTGACATATCATGCTCAGCCATGGAATTATACTTGGATCTATGAAGCGCAGGTTTTTCTATACAGTCAGGATGCTGCCTGCAGTAGTCTTTCTGACCGCGGTATGGTGCATCTGGAGCGAGTCCTTTTCACCGGGAACTCTGCTTACCGGAGCAGTCGTGGGTTTTGGCGTTCTGATTCTGACTGACAGACTGTTCCTGAAGCAGCCGTACCATTTGCGCTACAGATTCTCTATTATCAGGATTCTGCGGTACCTGCTGGTTCTGACTGCCGAAATATACCGTTCCGGAATCCATGCCATGCATATCACACTGAAGGATAGAATCCATATCGGAGTTGTCGATCTGCCTACCAGGATCGAAGATCCCCTGCTTGGGGTAATGGTCGCCACTGCCATAACCCTCACGCCCGGCACAGTGACAATCGATTATTCGCCGGGACGGTTCAAGGTAGTATGGATCGATTGTGTGACCAGTAACCCGGATGAGGCAGCCGAATTGATCAAAGGCCGGTTCGAAAGGGTTCTTGCCGGACCGACTGCCTTTAAGGAACCTGTCGGATGACGTTTCTTCACTTCTGCCTCGGCATACTGGTGCTCTCTACCACCGGCAGCCTGGTACGAGTAGTCATCGGCCCGACGGTCTGGGACCGGCTTCTGGGAATAGGATTGAGCGCCAGCAAAATAACCCTTGCCGTAGTACTGACAGCCGTGTCAATTCCCGAACCCTATCTGCTCGATCTGGCCTTGATGTTTTCGGTACTCGGGTTCCTGGTAACAGTCCTGGTTTCCCGCTATATCGAACGACGCGGTCAGGTGTGAGGCTGCCGGTATGTTCGTATTAGCTGGTATTGTCACTGCCCTCGGCAGGACCCTGATCGTTGTCGGGCTGCTGATAACTGGATTCGGCGTCTACTCGGTGCTGAAGCTTGATAACTTCTATTCAAGAAGCGTAGTAACATCCAAGGTGGAGGCTATGGGCTTTTTTACGGTGACAGTCGGAGCCATGCTCTTGTCCGGAGCATCTATCGCAACATTGAAGCTGCTCGTGCTGCTGGTTTTTGAACTGCTGACCGTGTCGGCAGGTGCCCATGCGGTTGCCCGTTCGGCATGGATCAGCGGATACCGAACCCGCACCGTTACCCCGCCGGAAGAGTCCGACGCCGATTCCGTTCTGCACGTCGGAATCACGCCGGAAACGGATCCGTTGAACGATGATTATCCAGATTCGCCAGCCGGCAGGAGGAACTCCCATGGTTGAGACTGTCACCATTGTACTGATGATGCTCTTTGCCCTGCTTGCAATTCAGAGCCGGATGCTGATTCATTCAATTATCCACCTGGCTGTCTTTTCCCTGCTCGGTGCTTTTCTCTACCTGCTCTTTGCAGCCCCCGAACTTGCATTAGCCGAAGCTGCAATCGGAAGCGGCCTGGTCACTCTGCTCTATCTCGCGTCGCTGAAACGCAACAAAATCTATACCATCGCGGTCCTGGCAGAAGGCCAGAAATACCGGATGACCGATGCCTATCTCGGCTACATGGAACGGCTGCGCACCATGAAGGAGATCAGGGAGTTTTTCCAGAAGCGTGAGTTTGAGCCTCAGGTTGTCTTTTCCGAAAAACCGCTTCAGGAAGCCCTGGAGTACCCGGCTTTCGACTTGATAATCACCGAAGACGAAACTGGCATCTCTGCCCATGGGTCATCGGAAAGCTTCATCCTGGAGGAGCTGGAAATGCTTTTCAGAATCCATGGTACGGAAGAGGGCATCCGGATAGTCCGGCACGAGTTGGATACCGCAGCCGGGGAGGTTCTGTGAGAACACTGCTGGCAGCCCTGCTGATCATTACGGTGTATGCTGCGGTAGTCACTACCGGCCGAATGCATGAATCACATCATGATTCCGAGCTCTCCACCTACGTAATCAGCAATTTCCAGGAGGATTGCGGAACATCGAATGCAGTTACCGCTATCCTGCTCAACTACAGGATGTATGATACCCTGTTTGAAGTCCTGATCCTGCTGACTGCCATCGTGGGCATGAAGCAGTTTCTCCCCTCTCCCCGGGAAATCGGGCACGGGAGAACTGAGGAAGTCAGCAAACCAGGGAGCAAGGAATGAGTTTGCGATCAGGTGATCTTCCGCAGCAGTCGCTGATTCTCGAGATTGTGATCGGAATGCTGTACCCGTTCATGCTCATGCTCGGTATTTTCATCATTCTCAATGGCCACCGTTCGCCGGGAGGCGGCTTTCAGGGCGGCAGCGTCATAGCCGCACTGTTTATTGCCAGATACATAATTTATCCTGCTAACGATATGAGCAGCGAACGGATGCATACCCTCCAGCGGTTTATTCTCGCCATGATTCTTATCACACCGGTTCTGCTTCTCTTTACCGGATTCATTGGCCGGAATCCGGGGTTCAGGACCCCGTACCTGGTGATCATGAATATCCTGATAGGGATTCAGGTGGGGCTGGAGCTGGGGGTCGCCATTCTGCGGTTCGCTTTTTTCGAGGGGGTGGGAAAACAATGGCGTTTGTGACGGAATTCTTCAGCCGCCTTTCGATGTCCGAGCTGGCGCTCGGCCTCTTTTTTATCGGTCTTTTTGGTGCAATGACTCAACGCAGCATCATCAAGACCATCATGTCGATCGGAATCATGGATGCCGCGGCGATCGTGTTCTTTATGATATCTAACTATGAGCCGGGTGACCGTTCGCCGGTCACCGGCACGCCAGTGGAAAGTATGGCAGATCCGGTTCCGCAGGCCCTCATGATTACCGCCATCGTAATCGGCGTTTCTGTGACTGCGATGTGTCTTGCCATGTACATGCGGGTAGTCTACCGCTATGGTACAGCCGACTGGAACATCCTGATCCGCCGTATGGAGGATTGATGTCGATTTTCGCCGTATCGCTGCATCTGCTGGTGCTTCTGCCCGTGCTTATCGGGGCGCTTGCCTGGTTTCTCCCCGGCCGCCTGTATCGGATTGTCATGCTGCTTGGATCCCTGACAGTCCTCTTTCTGGCACTGGAACTCTTCATCGCGGTCCGATGGGGGGGCGACCGGATGCAGCTGGTTGCCGGCTGGCCTGAGATTGTTGCGATCAAGCTCTATGCCGACCGGATTTCTGCTCCTCTCGTGCTGATGACAGCATTATTCTTCACTGCAGTTTATCTGTTCAGCTTCCGGGCCGACCACATGGACAAGAATTTTGTATTCATCTTCCTTATGCTCGAAGGGGCTCTCTTCGGATTGTTCCTCAGTGGAGATCTGTTCAATATTTACATCCTGATGGAGCTGGGAATGCTTTCAGTAGCCATCCTGATCATGTACAAGCAGGAGAAACAGTCGGTATATGATGCGATGCTGTACATCATGATGAATTTCATCGCCATGGCGTTCATGATGTTCGGAATAGCGTATATGTACCGGATTACGGGAGTCATGGACCTCGAGGC
>JAGYPA010000131.1 GCA_018399255.1 Spirochaetales bacterium
TATACTCTTCTGTGCACCGAGTCAGTCATCAGTTCTTCTGCGGCATCTGTTTTTCATCAGTTCAGGCATTCGGTGCATCCGGGCGGTTAACTCAGCGGGAGAGTGCTACCTCGACACGGTAGAAGTCGGCAGTTCAATCCTGCCATCGCCCAGAAGGCAATTAGTTTGTGGTAAACAAATTAGTTGCCTTTTTATTGGCCTTTCGCTGTTTTGAGCGGGTTGCTGACCTTACGGACAACAGTTACCACAGTTTATCGTAAGGGAACTCTTTTCAGGATGAAGGTATGACGCTCCTTTTCTGTATCATCGCATGCTTGTTATATTTCCATAATGCTGTATAATTGATGTATTATGGAAACAAAAAAGTCTGTTTCTTTTCTATCATTCAGAGATTTCTTTTTCCCCCTTTGCTGTTTCTCTATCCACCAGATACGGATATGGAATAAAGGATTTGACAGGAACAATCTTTGGCGGTGGGAACGTCAGAGAAAGATAATCAAGCTCAGGCAAGGGTTTTATACATTCCCTGCCCATAAGAAGAATGGAGATGCTCCCTTCTATGCTGCCAACAAAATATATGCTCCTTCCTATATCAGCCTGGAAACTGCACTCTCTTATTTTGGAATCATCCCGGAGGCTGTTGTTTTAGTTACCAGTGTGACAGCCAGAAAAACAAAAAAATTCCAGAACGATCTCGGAGACTTTGTCTATCGGTCTGTTAAAGCTGAACTGATGTTTGGATATACCTCAGAGCCTTCAACCATAACCATGGGGTGGAATATCTTAATTGCAACCCCGGAAAAAGCGATCCTAGACTTTCTTTACCTGAATCCGCACTACCGCAGTAAGGCTGATATGCAAGATTTGCGTTTTGATGTTGATTTTATGCAGGAGGAGCTTGATCTGGACCGTTTAGAGACATACCTTAACCGATTCGGATCCGACAGTCTCAGGCGGAGGGTAGCAACGCTGAAGGAGGTATACCAATGATCGAGATACATGCCATAAAAAATTTCTTTCCGCCTTCGATGAGAGATGATACGGGATTCCTGAAATTGATGCTCAAGGAGTATATCCAATGTCAGATCCTGGAATATATCTCGAATTCTCCCTTTATCTCCCGGCTCTCCTTTATTGGGGGGACGAACCTCCGGCTGATCAAGCGTATTGACAGGTTCTCTGAGGATCTTGATTTTGACTGCAAGGGGATGGTAAAAGAGGACTTTCTCACGCTGACTGATGGGGTACTTAGGCATCTTAACTTCCTGGGTTATACCGTGATGGCAAAAGACAGAGAACATGATGCTCTTACCGCGTTCAGACGTTCCCTTTATTTTCCTCAACTCCTGTTCAATTTACAGCTGAGCGGGTACAGGAATGAGAGGTTCCTTATCAAGATTGAAATGGAGGATCAAAAAATTCCGTATCAGACAGTACCAGCTTTCGTGCAGAGCTGCGGATTCTATTTTCCCATCCCGGTTCCGCCTGACGAAACCCTCTGTGCAATGAAGATCTCTGCCCTCCTGAGTCGTGGCAAAGGGCGGGATTTCTATGATGTGATGTTCCTTCTGGGGCAGACGAAACCAGATTTTGAGTTTCTAGGCATGCGCCATGGAATTCATGATGTACAGGACCTCAAAAGAGCCCTGAAGTTGCGTCTGTCTGATGTGGAACTTGTAAATAAGCAGAAAGATGTTCAGCATCTCCTGTTTAACAGGGGGAGATCTTCCATGATAGTGAACTTCAAGTCATTTATTGATACGTCGGACTGTTTTGCTCCTTCTCCCTGACCGGTTTCATCTTATCAAGCACTTCCAAGGAAAAGATATATTCGATTACCAGATACATGTTCCGTACAGGCTTCAGGGCTGCAGAAATGTCGAGAATATCAGTTATATGGTGACGGATAATTTTGATATATCGAAAAAACCTGTCATTAGGTAGAATTACCCGGAAAAATGAGTAATAACTGAAATAGCGGTTTCACTTAACAGATATTATCATATAGGTACGAGGAAACCTGTATGAAAAGATCTCAATTTCCGAAAGGCAGGATGAGTATCGTGATTCTGCTGCTCATTGCCGCTGCCGCTGCTGTCGTCACCCTCGGCTGTCCGCATACTACACCCGATCCCCCGAAACCGCCGATTGACGATCCTGAGGACGGCTTTTCCTGGACTTCTCCCAACACCCCGAAAGAGTCGATCTTTTCGGTTGCGAAATTGGGTCCAGACACCGGTTCCCGGGCAGTTACGGTTACTGTTGATGGAGAGGGTGCGCTGATAGAACCGGACAGCTTCAAGGCTGCCTACAGCTTCTTAGCGCTGGTTCCGCAATCCAAAGTTCAGAACATTTCTGACCAGGGGCTGCAGGCCTGCTGGACAGACAGTGACTGGCTGAGAAACGACGGTGACGGGGTGCGTCTTGACGACAATTCTCTCATCCCGGGATTCTGGGAGAGAAGAGATGCACTTCCCTACAACCTCTTTGAAGCCTATCTCGATGATTCAACGCCCATTACCCGTGATGAAGTTAAAGCGGTATCCTTCCCCCTCTACGACAGCACCGAGAGGGCGGAGCGCTGAAAATTTTTGATGTATCCGCAGGCTCGACGAAACTGACGCTTGAGGATTTACCGGAAGACTTGAGCGTAACCTACAGCAGGGTTGCCGCTGAACTGATCTTTTACGAAGTGGCGCTTGAGGATTACGGGCTGATGCGGTTTTTCTTCAACGATCATCCGGTTCCCGCTTTCAGTGCAGTCAAAGCGGGGACGTCCTGGTGCACAAGAGCTCTTTTACCACGGGTATTGAACGGCCCCGGCATCTGGGTGGCAATGGGCTTACTTGAAGCACGGTGACGGACCCGATCAGGACTGCTTCACGCGTACCTGCCGATCCTGGATATGATCAGGTAAACGCCCCGAATCCTTTGCCCGGAGACCCGGATAATTGGGATTTGCAGGCTTATAACGGATCAGTTGACTATCTAGGAACCGGTCCCTTCATATCTTTTCTCTACGATTCCGGACCTGGTGATTTTTCCGGGTTGTCGGACGCGAATAATGGAAAAAGACCTGCCGGTTCAGGCAGCTTCTCTTACTGGATGATGGATAACTCGGTATTCAACTTTCCTTCCGATCCCTCAGTTGACCAGTACACCTATCCCCACATGGATAATGCGGAGCATATCGGCGGTTTCAAGAATGCAGATTTGGAGACCTTCGGTACATACGCCAGCGGCTGGTACCAGGGGGAGCTGGATTTTGAGCCGAATGATGCTTTCCTCGTCCATCATGAGTCTGACAACCACCTGGGTGATGCGGACCGCACGACAGTAGTCTACTATGACAGCCGACAGGAGGTGCTCTCCCGTGATGAATTTCTCAAGCGTTACGGATGGTACGGATATGATTCCGGCCTTCTCAGTACTGTTTATGATGATTCAACCATTATTTACGGCAGAAACTCCGGAGGAGGGGGCAGCGGGTCAGATCCGCTCAATCCCTATGCGGACTGCGACGAGGTTATTCTCAATCCCCTCCATTTTGCCGTAGGGCGGATGCAGGTCTATGCCGATGCACCCCCGGATTCCGACAGTTCAAACGGACCGACCTACACCGATTCGTGGTTTGACCGGATCATATCACTCGATATAGAGCTGCAGCTTGAAGCTGTGCTGCGGCTTACGGAAAACAACACAGTCCCGTCTCCATCCGGAATGAGCGGAGATGAAGAGTTCGAGTATCGTTTCCTTACCTTCCTACCTGACTGGAGCGGGCTGACTTTTCCCCCGCCCCGGCCGTACAGCTTCAACGGAAATGACGATCTGCAAAAACCCCCTGTCAAGTTTATGATCATTCCAGAACGTTTCAAGATACGGCACGAATATCTCCACTACAGTGATGCATTTACACTGCCGCCTCAGCTGTCGCCGGACCCTCTTGGCGGGCCGTTCGATTCCGATCTTGAAATTACGATAACCAAACGAGGCGACAATGCCAGCTATAATGATAGAATGTGCTATTTTTATACGCTCAATGGTGAGGATCCGATTGTCATTGAGGGGGATCCCCTTGAAAAGGACTCTCTGACAGCCGGAGCTGATACATATGAGTATTCAGACCTGGATCCGATCGCCATTCCCCGTTCCGGAGGTCCGGTAACCGTGAAAGTTGTCGCTTATGAACAGAAATCCTGGAACACGCAGGAGATGAAAAAGCAGTCAATAATCAAGGAGGCCCGCTATACGTTCAAGGAACCAGGGCATACTTTGGAACTTGTTGTGCAGAAGTCTGGTTCCGATGGGAACGAGGTGTTTGCTGGACTTTTTTCATCTGAAGAAATCGATCTGAACTATGAGCTGTCACCGCAGTTCCATGCTTCGGGTACGATTGAAAACGGCGGCTGCAATCTCACTATCCCCGACATCCCCATTGGCACCTACTACCTGTGCGTGCTGGTTGACAAAGATGGTGAGGGCGAAGGGGAACTGTCTCCCGGAGATGCGGTCTATCCGGTTCAAAACGAGAATGATCCCGCAGTCTCCTGCACGATTGCACTGAGCAGGATGGAAATCTCTGGAGATGGTATGAGGAATGTAACGGATGCAGACTGGACAATATTTTAAGTAGCGCCCCCCTCCCTTTTTCTGCTATACTGAAAAAAAGTTGCAGAGATGGGGGCGTTATTCTATGCCGGGAAGCCCGTTCCAGATACAAGTAATTTATCAAAAAGTATTAAAGCTGACTGCGGCTCTTACGATCGCGGTCTCAGTTCTCTTAATCTTCACCTCCTGCCGTACGGGACCCCTTATCGTCCCCTCCTATCCGTCTCTTGGAGCGGCTCCCTTCATTATCGGACTGGTTGCGCTGGGAGTGCTGGTCGGGCTGCTCTTCTACAATCTGTTTCTCGCTATATCAACGCGGGAGTCCATGTTCATCTACTTTTCCCTGATAATGGTGCTGCTTACTGTTCTGCAGACCTTCTCAACGTTTGAAAAGTTCTTTTTTCAGCTTACCTACAACCGGGTTACCCTCATTACCCACCTCCTGTTTGTTACCTTTCTGCTCTTCTTTGAGGAGTTCTTTGCCGTCTCCAGACATCGTAAAAGACTGGCGAAGGTAAACCGGATATCGATATACGTCATAGCAGGATATGCCCTGTTCTATCTCGGAAGCAAATTGATGCTGCCGAACGCTGATACCTACCATGCGGTTATCACCTTTATCCGTGAGCTGTTTGTCTTTTATACTAACATTCTCTTTATTACCAATATTGTCGCGGCAATAGCCTGGAGTAAGCGG
>JAGYPA010000132.1 GCA_018399255.1 Spirochaetales bacterium
AGAGAATGAACGTCGGGAGAATGGAGAGAATCAGGTGGCTGGAGAGACGGGTTGTCATTTTCAAAATGGTGGAGGATATGGGATTCGAACCCACGACCTGTTGATTGCGAACCAACCGCTCTAGCCAACTGAGCTAATCCCCCAAAAGCCTGTACCCTGCATTATACCGGATAACGGATATTTTTCAACGAAAAAATATTCAAACATGCAGCACGTCAAACATACAGCATCAGGCAAGCAGCCTCCGCCGTCAGCTTACTCCTTTATCAGCCCCTTGCGGCGCAGATAAAATGCCAGCGATATCATCATGATACCGTTGTTATACTCTCCTGTACCCATCGACCTTACCACATCCTGCACGGGAACCGGAACAATATCAATCATTTCGTGCTCGTCCAGCTGCTGCTCCTGCACCAGTTCAAGATCCTCGGCAAGATAGGTCGACACGGTATTCTTCATAAAGGCGGGGTTGGGTGATACCGAACCGATATGTATAAGCGAACCGGCACGGTATCCGGTCTCTTCCAGCAGTTCTCGGTAAGCGCTCTTCTCAGCCGCCTCCCCCCGTTCAACCATACCGGCCGGGAACTCGAGGGTTATCTGATCGCTTCCATGCCGGTACTGCCGCACCATGAGAAAGCAGTCTCCCCGTTCTTTATCAACCAGATGCGGAATTACGGTGACCCAATCGGGCGCATCCACCTCATAAAAGGTTCCGCTCTGCCCGCCGGAGGTTTCCCGATGAACCTGATAGACATTGAATATCTTGAAGTCGTGCAGCCATTTCCGTCCCAGAGTTTTCCAGGACAGGTGGGAATAGTCCCGTTTCATCAAAATCGCCCCTCTTTGGTCAGCATCTGCCGGCTTCGTCAGCTGCTCTCACGCTTTGTTTTCGACTGCAGCGATCAGGGTATCAGTGATGCCCAGGATTGCCTTGGCGCTGAGGCTCTCGGGAAACTCCTTCATAAAGAGCCGGCCCGAATCTCCGGCCTGCATCAGTTCCGCCTCCATGGGAATTGCTCCGAGAAAGGGAACAGCCATCTCCTTTGCAGCCCGCTCGCCGCCGCCCTTGCCGAAAATATCGATACGCTCGCCGCAGTGAGGACAGATAAAACCGCTCATATTCTCTACCACTCCCAGCATCCGGGTATTAGCCCGACTGGCAAAATTTATGCTCTTTCGGGAATCAAGAATTGATACCTCCTGGGGCGTGGTAACCACTACGCTTCCTGAGAGACCCGGCAGCGACTGGACAACAGTCAGGGGCTCGTCCCCTGTTCCGGGAGGTGAATCAATTATCAGATAGTCCAGCTCTCCCCAGTTGACATCTGCCAGAAACTGCTTAATGACGCTTATTTTAATGGGTCCGCGCCAGATGATCGGTTCATCATCACCATTGCCCGAAAGGGCCAGACTGACAACCTTCAGGCTCGATCCGCCGGGCACGAGCGGTACTATTTCGAGGGGATCGATGGTATCATCTTCTGATGAGTAGAGCTTCTCCCCCTGAACTCCCAGCATCTTGGCAATATTCGGTCCATGGAGGTCGGTATCGAGAATTCCGACCCGGAAGCCCTTCATAGAGAGAGCAACGGCAAGGTTCACGGAAACGGTAGTTTTTCCGACTCCCCCTTTGCCGCTCATAATGAGTATCTTATGGGTAATACGGTCCATCCGTTCTTTGAGTCTTTTATTCTGGGCTTCCATTGCTTCGCCCTGCGGTCCATGCATAGGTGGTCTCCTTTCTGCTGCATTCGCAGAATTTATAGTATTGCGCCGGCTGAACCCTGCCCGGATCCGTATGGGAGAATTGAATCAGACATATGTTCATAACCTGTCGGTACAAAGATATGCTTCTTGTCCGACTTTGACAAGTATTTCTGCCGCTTATTCGCTTGACATTCTGTCGCTTATTCGCGGGATTAGCCAACGCTTATGAGCAAATCTGGCTGCAAAGCGAAAGCTTGACGACTCCTTACAATTTGACCTTCATTCCGGCTGTAACACTCAGACTCTCTATCCCTGCCCTTTCCTGAAGCATCGGGAACAGATACAGCCCGCTTAACACGTCGGGGTCCCGTCTTTTCCGATCCGGCTTCATATTTCTGGTGAACCAGACGGCTGCCGCCTGACCGGAAATAGCCGAGACCGTCACAGATGCCGCTACTTCGGGCGTATCCATATCGATAAACTCGCTGAGTATCATCAGTGAGAAAAACCCGATAAGACCGCCCCCGAGGCCGCCGACGGTAACCAGCCCTGTACGCAGCGGGCTCCATTCCAGGGACTCCCAGAGATACAGACTCCCAAGCGCAGCAAGATCGCTTGCTATCATCCCCCCTATATTGACTGCCCGATCATTCTCGAGTTCCAGGACACCCCTTGTTATCAGGTGATAATAGGCATTTGCCCAACCGTAACTATGCAGCATGAAACTGCCCTGTCCCTTCGGGGGCGGATTATCACGAAACTGGAAATAGGCGCCGGTTCGCGATCCCAGCAGCGTCAGGAGCTGGCCCCCAATCTGCGCCTTCCAGCCGTAACTGTATCCGAACAGTTCATCGAAATCTATAATGCTGGACAGGTAGAAATAGTTGCCCAGCGACACTATCTGAGTGCTTTCTATCCACCAGTCAGCGGCACTGCTGATGGGGTGGTCACGTGACATCAGCCAGGATCCGCCAAGTCCCGTACCTACTCCAACCAGCCCCGTGGCACCTGCCATAACGGCGTCAAGATCGTATCCCAGGATTGTCGGCAGCATCATCGCTGTATATACAGCAGTTGCAAGATTACCGAGATAAAACGTAACTATTCCGGAATTATCGGCCTGAAACTGATTGCCCTGCAGATATTGTTCCGCTTTTTCCGCATAAGGGGATCTTGGGAACTCTTCCAGCAGTTTTCTGAACTGTATTCCCGCATCTCCGGGTCTTTCATCGAGAAGCATTTCCAGACCGGTAATATAGAATGATGTATCCAGGTTTTCCTTGCCCGATAGCATTGCACTGCTGAAAAGCAGCAGAATCAGTACCCATATCACATGTTTTTTCATGGCTGTTCCCTCCGAAGCAGGTTCATTAAAGAAGGTTCATTAGCATATCTCAGTATACGGCAAAACCTGATTTGTGCAATCGTGTTTTTTACAGGGTGGTTTTTTCACAAGTGCCTTAACATTCATTGTATAATGCTCTATACTGATACGTGGGTAAGCTTCATACGATTACCTCCTTTAAGGGAGTGGGTAGACATGATTGAATAGCAGGCAGGAGGCAATCATGTCAAAAGAACAAGGAAAACCCTATACAGCAAAAAGATTAACGAGTTACAGAAGATGGATACTCAAGGCTTACAATGCAGAATCAGCAAAAGTGACTGATGAAGAATTCTGTAAACAGCATCGAATCAAAAAATCTGAACTCCATGTATGGCAGGTGTTAGCCGGACAGGAACTGGCAGAGAAATTAAAAGAACTGAAGGTAAGTGAGCAGATTCTGGCGAAGCGGTCAGCACAACGCAGCATAGAGACTGCAAGCAGGGATTTCTATGAAGAATGTGCGAAAGTAATAGAAATCACTGGCGGCGAACGGAAACAGAGGAACACAGAGAGAAGCACCTGGCAGCATCGCTGTGAACGGGCCCGGTATCGACTTCTGCAGAAAATAGCCTCTCTGCCAGTCAGTGATAGTAATTACCGCCGATTTACTCGCATGAGAGGTGAGTTATGAGGGCAAGCTTCACTGATGTACTGCTTAAGGGGCTGGCAGACAGACGACTATTCATCAAGATGGGTACAACGAGCGGAAAATTCGGCATAGATTCATTGTCAGCCTATGCGATGGCGGTCAATGCAGATGCCGTGTTGGATGGAGCGGTCTTTGCCTTCTGTACGAAGATGCACAATCAGGTCCGATTACTTCTGTGGGATGATGGCGGGTATTGGCTGATCACGCGAAAAATTTATAGAGGATACTTCATCTGGCCGGAAAGTGCCGGGGACCAGGAAAGTATTGAGGCCTGCTACCGACAGCTGCGGGTGTTGCTGCAGGATTCCCGCGCGGTGAAAAACGCAGCTCTACGGACATGCGAGGAGCTGGAGGAAGCTGCCGAAAAGTACATGTAAATTATTATAATATATATAGATAATACTCTTTTTTGTTGACAGATTCCCTGTTGTATGCGATAATTATACATGAAGCATACGGCACGATCAGACAAGGAAAAAATCAAAGAATTCGAGGCTCAGATAGCAGCATTGAAGGCTGCCTTGAAGAAGGAACATGAGTCGGCAGTCGCCTTGGAAAAGGCCAGAGCTCTTGCCGATAAGGAAAAACATGCCTCAGATAAGGCTCTGAGCAATGCTGAACAGGAGTTACGGCGCTTGCGGGCCTTTGCTGCAAGCCTTACAGAAAACCTGGACATTGCCAAACTTATGCTGTGGGCTAAACAGAGCGAGAAGCTCACCAATGCAGATCTGAAAAAACTCCGTAAGGACCTGGCCCGCACGGTGATGAATTCCGATACAGCCGTCGATAACGATATTGCCGAGGCCAGCAGACCCGAGGATACGCAACCGCAGCAGGGAAAAGAAGCTCCTCCCGTACCACCGATCGAGAAAAAGAAAGAACGTGGTCGTCAGCCGGGAGTACGGACGTGCGGACGGAACATGAGCTGTTTCGACATTCTGCAAAAGCGGGAAGTCATCCATGATCTCAAGAAAGAACTTCCAGATGATGCGTATGCTCAGTCGCTGGTGTTTGTCAGAGAAGACCGACGACAGCAGCTGGAATATGTACGCAGCCATTACCGCAACAAAGTTACCGTCACCTATATTTACCGGGATGAGAATAATAATCTGGTATCATTGAAGAATCTCATTGCTCCCGATTTTGTTAAGGGGGGAAAACTGACCAATGGCGCTGCTGCGGCAGTCATTACCGATAAGGTCATCTGGAGTCTTCCCCTGTACCGGCAGGCAAAACGCATTAATATGATCGGCGGGGGGGATTTGGTTAATACACAGCTGCTGAGCAGTTATTTCCTCAGTGCCGGCTGCGTTAGTACCTATGTCTGGGAAGCGGTACTCAAACACATTACCAGCCAGGACTCCTTTCACGGGGATGAGTCGCGGCTACTGGTAGTC
>JAGYPA010000133.1 GCA_018399255.1 Spirochaetales bacterium
AAGAGGACCTGGATAACGACCAGCTGATATCTCTCATGGTCGGAAGAAAAATCGAATACAAGATATTTCCCAAGAGAACCATGACCAAGCCGCTGCTCGAGGTCAAGGATCTCTGTAAGAGGGGGAATTTTCGCGATATAAGTTTCACCCTGCACGAGGGGGAGATTTTCGGGCTGACGGGGCTGGTAGGAGCCGGAAGAACTGAAATTGCCCAGGCGATATTCGGTATAAATACCGCTGACTCAGGAACCGTGCTTCTCGACGGTAAACCCATAAGCATCCTGTCACCCAGCGACGCGGTTGCCGCGGGAATAGCCTACGTGCCCGAAAACCGGCTGCAGGAAGGTCTGGTGCTGCAGAAGTCGATAACTGATAACCTGGCGCTCACCATTCTCAAAACACTTACCGGAAAGTACGGCCTGCTGAACAGCAGGAAAAAAACTGCCGTTGCCGAGAGATGGATCGAAAAACTGGGTATACGACCTGCAGTTCCCCATATGCTTGCCTCAAAGCTCTCCGGGGGAAACCAGCAGCGGGTAGTTGTCTCAAAATGGCTGGCTGCCGAACCGAGGGTGCTGATTGTAGATGAACCGACCAACGGGATCGATATCGGAGCCAAGGCAGAAATTCATCAGCTGCTCAGAGACCTTGCTGAATCTGGATTGGGGATCCTGGTCATCTCTTCGGAACTCCCGGAGATCCTGGCCATAGCCGACCGGGTGGCGGTTCTGCGGCACGGCCGTATCACGGTGCAGCGATCGTGCGAGGGGCTCAATCAGGAAGATATTATGAGCAAAGCGATATAGGTGAAAGAGATGAAAAAACAGATAGTTACCATGAAAGAGCTGCCGCTCCTGATTATCCTGGTTGGTCTCGCCGTAATTATAGCCATTGCGAATCCGGCGTTTCTTACCATAGAGAATTTTCTCGACATTCTGAAAAGCAATCTGGTTCTGGCGATAATGGCATTCGGCATGCTGCTCGTTCTGCTCACCGGGGGAATTGATGTTTCCGTAGCCTCGATGATCGCTGCAGTGACGGTTATTACGGGAAATGTTCTTGTCAATTTCAGTTCAAACATTTTTCTGGCAATCCTGGCAGCTGTCATCAGCGGAACGCTGATGGGACTGGTAAACGGGCTGCTGATAGCCAAGCTTAAAATACCCCCCATCGTCGCGACATTGGGGACCATGAGTGTTATTCTTGGCCTAACTCTTTACCTGACTAACGGAGCCTGGATTACCGGAATTCCCGAAAATTTTGTCTCCTTCGGCCGAATCAGGATTCTTCCCTTCGCCAATAGAGACGGAAGGATTATCGGTCTGCCGATACAGGTGCTCTTTCTCATCCCGGTGATAGCCGGAACCTGGTTTATTCTGAAAAAGACCGTTATCGGCCGCGGCGTCTACGCTATCGGGGGCAATCGGGAATCTGCCGAAAGAATGGGGTTCAAGACCGATTCCATCCTGATTTTCGTCTATGCCTTCGAAGGATTTCTGGTGGGAATAGCGGCCATCGTACATACCTCAATCATGCGTCAGGTCGACCCGAATGCCTTCCTGGGTTTTGAGATGCAGGTTATAGCTGCGGTAGTCCTGGGAGGAGCCAGCGTTCTCGGAGGCTACGGATCGGTTCTCGGCACCGCAATCGGGGTTACCCTTTTCAGCATTATCAATAATGGACTCATCCTCATGCGTATTCCGGTTTTCTGGCAGAAAATTGTGGTCGGGCTCATCATTATCGGTTCCATCAGCATTGATATGCTGCAGAAACAGCGTGAAGAAAAGAATCAAATTCGAGTAGATGTGGAGTAGAAATATCATGAAAGCGGTTATTAAGAGATTTTTTTCCACCAAAGAGGGAACCTTGTTCGGAATATTTCTGCTGATCTTCCTGTTCATGACCCTGATATCTCCCGGAAAGTTCCTCAGTGTCTACAATCTGCAGTCTATGGCCTATCAGCTGCCGGAATTCGGCATTCTTGCCCTTTCCATGATGATCATTATTGTTACCGGCGGCATTAATCTTTCTCTCACGTATACAGCCACCTTTTCCATGATTGTCGGCGGTCTTGCCATGTCGGCCATGCATGCCGGCGGCAGCAGCCCCCTTCTGTCGGTTCTTGTCGGCATGCTGCTGATGCTGGTTATAGCGGCCTTGTGCGGGGTTTTTCTTGGATTTGTTGTTTCCTATATCGGCGTGACCCCTATGCTGGCAACATTAGGGGCTATGACCCTGTTCGAAGGACTGAGCCTGAATATTACCAAGGGCGGAGCAATATCGGGATTCCCTATCGAATTCCTGGTAGTAGGCAACAGCACCATTCTGGGGATTCCGGTACCCATGGTGATTTTTGTTTTCATCATCATTGGAACCTGGCTTTTCCTTGAAAAAAGTAAAATGGGCATGTCGATATATATGATCGGCTGCAGCCCCAAGGTCTCCTACTACTCGGGAGTAAAGGTTAAGAAAATCCTGTTCCAGACCTATATTATTGCAAGCCTGCTGGCAGCTGTCGCCGGCATCCTGATGGCTTCGCGCTACAATTCAGCGAAAGAGTCCTACGGTTCTTCTTATCTGCTGCAGGCGGTATCCGCTGCCGTTCTCGGAGGAACCAGCATAAACGGCGGAGAGGGTAAAGTTGTCGGCACCATCATCGCCGTCGCAATACTGCAGATTATCTCGAGCGGGCTGAATATATTCGGGTTCAATCGCTACCTGACAAACGTAGTGATGGGAGCAATTCTGATTCTGGTTCTGGCTATTAATTTTCTGGTGGATAGAAAATCCGCCAGGAAATAATAATACATAGGAAATCTGATGTTATCAGATAAAAAATTCAGGAGGAGTTATTATGAAAAGAATTCTATCTGTCTTTCTTGTAATGGTTGTTTTTCTCAGCTTTACCTGGGCCGCTGCCCAAGCTGAAGCCGATGATGAGGTGACAATCGTTGTAATGCCGAAGCTTGTGGGTATTCCCTACTTTAATGCGTCCGAAGTCGGTGCATTGCAGGCAGGAAAAGATCTGGGCATTAATGTAATCTATACCGGCCCGACAACCCCGGATGCCGCCGAGCAGGTTAAAATGCTCGAGGACCTGATCAGTAAAGGTGTTGATGCGATAGCGGTAGCCCCCAACGACGCAGCAGCCCTGACCCCTGTTCTTATGAAGGCAAAAAAAGCCGGTATTGTCGTACTCGACTGGGATACCCCCGCCGATCCTTCAGTAGTGGATCTTTCTATACACCAGATCGATGATAAAGCATATGGTGAGCATGTCTGGGATCTGCTGGTGGCGGAAATGGGTGATACCGGTGACTATGCCATTGTAACCGGCGGACTTTCTGCAGCTAATCTGAACTCATGGATCGATTACGGTCTGGCCTATGCAAAAACCGCATATCCGGGACTCAATCTGGTAACCGACAAGGTTCCCTCTGATGAAAAACAGCAGATGGCTTACCAGAAGACCCTCGACCTGATTAAAGCCTACCCCAGCTTGAAGGGGATAGTCGGGATCAGTACTCCCGCACCGCTCGGCGCTGCCCAGGCTGTTCAGGAAAAAGGTCTTGCAGATCAGATTGCCGTTGTCGGAACTTCACTGCCGACCGATTCCGGACCCTACCTTGAAGATGGATCCCTGCGGGTCGGAACCCTGTGGGACCCTGCAAAACTCGGGTACCTTACCGTTGTCATGGCTAATGACTTTCTTAACGGCAAGACCCCGAAAAACGGACAGGATGTGCCGAATGTAGGTAAAATTGAAGTATGGGACGATAACAGAACTGTTATTATGGGCCCGCCGGCAGATTTTCTCAAAGAGAACTATGCATCCTACAAGTTTTAACTGATACTTGCAGATGCTGCGCGCAAGCCGGAGACAAGATCGTTTCCGGCTTGTGTTTTACCTGCAGCCAGGTTTCGTCCTGCTGCTGTTTACATCCTGTCAGAAATCTGGCAATGTGCAGGGGCCAGTGCAAGGTAGGGCAGGGCAAGGCAGGGCAGGGCAGGGCAAGGCAGGCGCAGGGGGCAGGGCAAGCTCTGAAAAACTGTTCAAGATAGGTACAGAGCAGGAAAAACAGATATGTACGAATTTTCCGGGGAACACGGCAACTACTTCCGCTATCTCACATTTAGTGAAGAAGATACTGCGTGGCAGCTGTGTGTTTCCACCGTCGGCCGGGCAGCTGTGGCGCCGGGAGAACCCTATCCCTACAAACAGGCTGAACACCCTTCCCGGTACACCTACGACTGGTCTACCGGACGGATTCTGGACGAGTATCAGTTTGTCTACATCGTCGAAGGTTCCGGGCTGTTTCACTCCTTCGGGGGTGATGTGTTTTTATCGCCGGGGAGTCTGATTCTGCTGGTTCCCGGTGAACGGCACTGGTACAAACCCGATGCCGATACGGGATGGACCGAGTACTGGATCGGGTTTACGGGCAAGCTTGCGGACAGCTGGCTGGCTTCTGGTTTTATCAGCCGTAAAGAGACCGTTTTTAATTACGGGGTAAGCAAGTCCCTGATTGCCCTTTTTACGCAGGCGATCGAGTATGCTAAGAACAACCCTCCCCACACGCAGCAGCTGATCAGCTCGCTGGTTCCTCAAATGCTGGCAATCATGCTGTCAAAGCGTAAGCAGCCCCTCTCCGAGGCTGATTTTGGATCGATTCTGGCGAAAGCTATAGAAATATTCGAAGAACATATGTTTGCCCGTTTCGATGTCGAGTCCTTAACAAAAGCCCTGAATATCAGCTACTATAGCCTGAGAGACTCCTTCAAGGAGCACACGGGAATGTCTCCCTATCAGTATCTGCTGCATATGAAGATTCAGAAGGCTAAGGAACTGCTGGTAAAAGGCGAAATGACCGTGAAAGAGATATCTTACAAGCTGGCTTTCGATAATCCGTACTATTTTTCGCGGTTATTCAAGAAGAAAACCGGAGTGTCGCCTTCGAAATGGAATGGAGCCCGCATCAGTTACGATCTCGATTACTGGGATGATGAAAAGGAATGGTAATGGCAAAAAGCAGCACAGATGAGAAACCGGTCAATATGTCGAACGATACGCCAGACAATAAGCAGGATGGTAACCCGGAAGTCAGGCAGGACGTTACACTGGGACTGTATGAGAAATC
>JAGYPA010000134.1 GCA_018399255.1 Spirochaetales bacterium
TATGCGCAAGAAAACCCTGCGCCGAATGCTCCATCTGGAATCGCTTATGCTCTCACTGGCAGCCTCAGCCATAGGAGTTGCCGCAGCAGCCGGCATAGCCTGGTATCTGCAGGAAGTGGGACTGGACTTCACATCAGCCCTTCCCGACGATCTGCCCGTACCCTTCGGTGAGCGATTCAGAGCCGATTATCGCTGGTGGGATTTTGCAGCCGGAGTCCTCTTTTCAAGCCTCACAGCATTTCTCGGAACCCTGCTGCCTGCCTTTCGGGTCTCGAGATTGTCAATAATGCAGACCATGCGAAAAAGTGTCTGACACCGTATCCCTCAAAAAAGCCTAGCAAAATTGCGGAAAACAGTTTCAGGAACCTCTCAAATTGAGGGAAACGGTGTCAGACACCATCTCTCCATTGGTACATTAGACACAAACTATGCTCAATAATAGTTTGACAAATTAGAAATCCCATGATATAAGATATCATATATCTCATATCTTATGAATCTAGAGGAGGTTTCGTATGCGAAGTAAATTCAGGACCGCGGTATTAGTACTCTTCCTTCTTGTTCCAGCTATGATGACAGCTGCAGGACAAGAAGAAGCTGCCGGCAGTCAGCCCCAGCGGATCAACATCACGTACTGGATTTTTGGAAGTGAAGGCTCATCAATGAGCGACACTGGAGAACTATGGAGCGATTGGTACACAAAAGTATTCAACAAATTTGAAGAATCGCATCCAGGAGTCGATATAGATTTTGCCCTGCGCGGATATGATGCCGGCGGTACAACACTCTTTATCGATGCGGCAGTTGCTGCTGGAGACCCGCCGGATGTCTATTTTGATACCAAGTTCAGAGTGAAAAAATACTACGACCTTGGTTTGCTGGCCGACCTTTCCCCCGCTTTGTCCGAGAAGGATATAAAAGCTTACGATAAAGCAGTATTTGCCGGCAGCATGGATGGTGATATCGTATGGAGTATACCAGCATCCGGCGGCTACTGGAACTATATCGTAAACAAAACAGTATTTGAGAAAGCCGGAATTGCTCACATGCTGCCGCAGCCGCCGGACTATGCCTGGACAACCGAAGAATTTCTGGCAGCAGCAAGAGCTGTCAACAATCCGCCGGAGCTGTATGCGACCGCATTCTTTGCCGGAAGCCCATCAATGGATTCAGCGACCAACCACTGGCTTGCAGGGTTTCCGGATGCAGTTTTTTTTGATCAGGCATCACAGTCATATACTGCCAACAGCCCTGAATGTATGGAAGCCTGGACATTCCTGCATCAACTTTACGAAGAAGGACTCATCGTCCCAGGAGCTGCCGGACACATTGACGATACCATTGACCCCTATTGGCTGAAGCAGCAGGTTGCCATGCTAGGGCAGGGCAACTGGTACGACAAAATAACAAAGAGTTCTATCTCCGAAGGTACCATCGAGCCCTTCGAATACATCCATGTGCAGTTTCCCAGCAAACCTGGTGAACCCGTCGCTCCTGTGGGAATGGCAAACCCTGACGTCTGGGGAGTTTTTACTCAGAAAGATTCTGCAAAGCTGCAAGTTGTCTATGAACTCATAAACTACATGCAGCAGCCGGAAACAGCGGCCAGAATAGCAGCCGGCTGGGGAAAAGTACCCGTCCGCAACGATGCTCCGTTCGCATCAGATGATCCGGCAGTCTCTGCCTGGATTGATGCCGCGAGAAAATTTGGAGCCTACAACTCTTACTTCAACGACGGCGTTCCGTGCAACTATGGTGAAGTACGTCAAGCCTGGACAGAAGCCAGACAGGCATTCTGGCAGAAAAATGCCGACATACAAGGCATTATGGATGAATTTGTAAAGAGGGCAAACGCGATAATTGCTGACTGCCCATAAGCGGCCCCAAAAGAGACTTTGTCTGTAGAATGCTTTGCACATAAGTTTCACTTTCTGCAAGAGTTGGCTTTCAAAAATGTTTATCTTAAGCATGCTGGACGTACGGAAAAAAAATACGACCAGCATGCTAAAAAACTATCCATAAGCGAGGAACATCAGCATGCAGGAATCTGCAGCCCTGAGGCGAAAAATCTGGAAGCATCGCGGAGATTATCTTTTTATAGCCCCCGGGTATATAGTGTTTATTGCCTTTATGCTGGTACCTCTGCTATTTGCAATCGGTCTGTCATTCTATAAGGCATCCTTCAATCTCAGTGCAAGAGAATTTGTAGGATTCCTCCAATACCGGCGGCTTTTCCAGGATTCGGTTTTTCTTAAAGCCCTGGTTAATACGGTTACGTATACCCTGGTCATAGTACCTGCCACGATTGCAGTCTCATTGTTTATCGCTCTGAGTATAGACCCGTTGAACACCCGTGTTCAGGCCTTCTTCCGGGCTGCTTTTTATTTGCCGACAGTTGCCGGAGGGGTGGTGCTCTCTATTGTATGGCTCTGGATTCTCAACCCGACCTACGGCTTGCTGAACTATTTTCTTGGATGGTTCGGAGTAGAACCGGTCAGCTGGATAGCTACCACACCGCACAGTTTCTGGGCGGTATGCCTGGTGGTCCTCACCTTCACCATTGGCGAACCGATTATCCTGTTTCTCGCCGGACTGGCAGCCATCTCGCGTGAACTGCTGGAATCCGCAGTTCTGGAAGGTGCAAGCAATTTTCAGATAACGCTTCGTATTCGACTGCCACTTATACGCCCGGTAATGCTCTTTATCCTGGCTACCCAGACAATCAGGGTTTTTCAGCTCTGGGAGGTGATCTTTATGCTGACACAGGGGGGGCCGAGCAATTCAAGCACATCCCTTGTCTTTCTCATATATCAGACAGCATTTATCGCCGCCCGCTATGGAAAGGCATCAGCTATCGGGGTAGTGCTGCTGCTGATTATTTTTGTGGTAACGCTTCTTCAAATGCGGTTGTGGAAGGAGAGTGACCTATGAGACTGCTTGTAAGAATTCTGACAATAGGCCTGATAATCGCAATGGCATTCAGTTTTATTCTACCCCTGTACTGGATGCTCTCCGGATCTTTCAAGCTTCAGACGGTCACCATGAGTCTGCCGCCCGAGTTCTTTCCCGAAAACCCGACCCTGGGCAACTGGGAACGGCTTTTTACAGGACCCTGGCCGGTATGGCGGTGGGTGCTGAACAGTATCGCCGTATCCTTGCTTACGGTATTTCTGGTACTTCTCGTGGCATCAATGACAGGATACGGCTTCGGGAAAAAAAAGTTCCCCGGATCAAATATCCTTTTTATCATCCTCCTGACCACCATGTTTCTGCCGAATCAGGTGATGCTGATTCCTCTGTTCCTGCTCGTCCGTACCATGGGGCTGACTAGCACGCTGTTCGGCACCTATTTTGCAATGGCTCTGCCGATAATTCCTTCACCTTTCGGCGTGTTCCTTGTAAAGCAGTTCTGCATCACCATCCCCGATGAACTGCTTGATGCGGCGAGAATCGACGGTGCCTCAGAGTTTGGAATCTACTACCGTATCGCACTGCCGCTGCTCCGGCCGGCTCTCGCAGCTCTGGCAATATTCACATTTAACCAGTCATGGAATAATTTTATGTGGCACATGGTATTGGCAACAGACAAATTCGACTACACGATTCCAGTGGGCATCTCCTACATTGCCAGGACTCCGGCGTTCGGAAAAATGGTAACGGATATAGGACTCAGCATGGCAGGCGGAACCTTCGGTGAGTTGTTTATGATCATATTCTTCCTGATGTTCCAGCGTTATTTTGTCAAGGGAATAACCTTTGGCGCTGTAAAAGGATAGAGAAAGGATAAAATATGGAACTGAACTTGATATTACCAGCTTCTCCCCATATCATGTCAGATATCTTATATTCGAAGGAGCACCGGAAATTATGAAAAAAAGTCTCAGTCGGCCGTCATTAAACATTCTCGTCAGGGATTACATCGTTGAGTTTATTCTGAATAATGGACTGAATCCCGGAGACCCCCTTCCTCCTGAAACTCAGCTTGTTGAGGAACTCGGGCTAGGAAGAAGCTCAATCCGAGAAGCGGTAAAAATTCTACAGTCGCTTGGAATTATTGAAGTTCGTCACGGATCAGGTCTATTTGTTCGGGAAAATAACTTTGATCCGATCAGGGAAATTATCGGCTACGGCCTGAGATTCGACACCAGAACTCTGAAGGAAATTACCGAGATTCGCCTTCTTCTTGAACGTGCAGCCATTGAAGAGGTCGTTGCCAAGATTACAAACAGAGATATCAAAGCGCTTGAAGATCTTCTTAAATCCTGGCAGCAAAAGCTCGATGAGGGAAAAGACAATCTGCAGGACGATATGAAATTCCACCGTATTCTCAACAGATCGCTTGGTAATATCATGCTTCTGAAGCTTCTTGAAGAATTCTGGGTAGCGTTCGAGCACTACGAAAAATCGGAAAGTTCGGAGGTGCTCTATGAAAAACCCCCGCAGCAGGAGCTGGATGACCATAGAAGACTGCTTGAGGCGGTAAAAGCGAGGGATGCCGTCCGCGCCGTTCACGTACTGCAAGAACATTTTCAGCAGCTCAGGGAAAATGTTCATCTGGATGAAAAAGCCCCCGCGGCAGCTCCGTCAGCAAAATACAACAACGATGCAGCTTCGTCAGTCGTTGCAGACGACGACAGCGAAGAGAAGGAATACCCCACATGAAGCATGCCTCTAACTTGTTGAGCCGCAAAACAAAGCTGATGTACGGAGCCGGTGATGCAGGAATAAACCTGGCTGACACCATGGTGGGATTGCTGTTCGCTATATTCCTTACCGACGTAGTCGGTCTGAGACCGGGACTTGCAGCCCTGTCCGTATTTATCGGACGAAGTTCTGATTATATCAACGACCCGATCATAGGGTATCTTTCTGACCGGACCCGGACACGCTGGGGTCGGAGAAGACCATTCATCCTTTTCGGGGCTGTACCATTTGCAGCAGTGTACATGCTGCTCTGGTGGGTGCCGCCATTGCAGAGCCAAATATCTCTGGCAATTTACTACGGTGCGGCTTTTGTTCTCTATGACACGGCAGCGACCGTCCTCTATATGCCCTATTTTGCACTGACCCCGGAGCTCTCTTCCGATTATGACGAACGCACATCCCTTACCAGCTACCGCATGGCGTTCTC
>JAGYPA010000135.1 GCA_018399255.1 Spirochaetales bacterium
TCGCAATCTTGTTGATAATCAGTTCGGCTATCACGATCTCCAGCAGACTGAGCGGTACAGCAAACACCAGCAGCCGCAGCGGCAGAACCTGGAGATTGTAAACGGTAATCCAGATACCAGCCAGTACGATCGACAACACAGACTTCTTCATCTTTCACTTTCCTCATAAACACCGGATTCGGATTCAGACACCGAATCTGGCAGTCGACTCACGTATTATCAACTCTGTGGGAAGAATAATTTTCCTCGTCTCTGAAGCTCCTTTCAGTTTCTCAAGCAGGATTGTCGCAGCATTAATTCCCATCTTCATTTTTTGCTGATTAATGGTGGTCAGGGGAGGAGAAAGCATGGAGGAGAAAAGAATATTGTCGAAACCGACAAGCGAAATATCATTGGGAACCTGTCGGCCTCGCTCTTTTATTGCCCTCAGTATCCCATATACCATAATATCGCTGAATGCAAACACGGCTGAAAAATCCAGCCCCTCAAGAAAAATGCTCTTCATACTGTTGTAAGCGCTTTCCATCGTCGGTTCGCAGATCCGCATGGTATTCTTATCCACCTTGAGACCGTTATCTTCATGAGCTTTGCAGTACCCCCGATATCGCTCTTCAGCACTGTAGACATATTCTTTTGTATTGATAAACAAGATATTTTTATGACCTAAACGTATTAGATGATTCACCGCATCGTAAGCACCCTGAAAATCATCGCTTATAACATAGTCTGCATCTAATCCGCTGAAGACTCTGCCGATAAGGACAAACGGGATACCTGAATCCTTCAAATGTTGAATATCCTCACTTTCAGCCTGATTTGCACATAAAATGATGCCGGAAACATTGCTGCTGCTGATAAGCCAGTCAATGCTTTTTACCTCCCTGCTGTACTGCTCATGCGTATCACACAAAAGCGTCATGATATTTTGCGGACTCAGGACCTGCTGTACTCCCTGAATAATTTCAGAGAAAAAGGGATTGCTGGTATCGGGCAATACCACCCCTACCGCTTTTGCAAGATGCTCGTCATTTGTTTTGAGCTCTGCAAACTGCGGTATATCATAACCGATCTTCTTCGCCTCAAGAAGGACAGCTGTTCTGGTACTCTCATTAACATCCGGCTTTCCCCTTAAAGCTCTTGAAACAGTGTTTATTGAGAGATTGAGGGGATCAGCTATGTCTTTCAGTCGTACTCTTTTCATCAGTTACAGCCCAGTCACCGTCAAGTTGCATATCGAGCATTTTCATTAATTACCGGTAAAACACATTACAGCATATTCACTTATAACACAGGCGCATCCTGTTGCCAATAAAAATAGACAAAAAACCGATAAAACTGTCTAAACTAAATGCCGGCGGCAGTCGACTTCTTCTCCTGCATCTTGCTGGCCAGTACCGCAGCTACAATGAAAACACCGAGAATAATATTCTGCATAAATGGATAAATACCGAGAAGATTAAAAATGTTCTGTATCATCGCCACAAAAAAAGCACCTCCCACAGCAAAAGCAATCTTCCCATATCCGCCGCTCATCACCGTCCCGCCGATGACCGTTGAAGCAATGACAGTCAGTTCAAATCCATCGCCAATCCCGGGATACGCCGATCGTATGCGGGCGCAGATAATAACAGCAGCCAGGGAAGCCAGCAGGCCATTCACGGCGTACACTAACAACTTGATCCTACTCTGATTAACCCCGCTTAGCACCGCTGCAGCCTCGCTGCCGCCGACTGCATAGATTCGAAGCCCCAAAACCGTATGCTTTAGAAGATAATGCATAATCAGAGCAACAGCGATAAGAACAAACAATGGAACGGGAAGACGCAGGAAGGTTCCGTTCCCTAAGGTCTCAAACCTGGAGGTGAAACCCCCGATGCTGTCCGTAGTGAGAGCAAAAGCAAATCCTGCACAAATCCCCATAGTGCCGAAGGTGGCAATAAAGGGAGGAAGCTTTACATACCCGACCAGATACCCGTTCAAAAGGCCAAAAAGAAGACCTACAGCCAGCGCAGCACCGATGGACAGCAGTGTATTCTGAGTTGAAGCCCAAACGACACCGAACACGGCACTCGAAAAGGACACAATGCTTCCCACCGAAAGATCAATACCTCCGGTTATGATCACCAGCGTCATCCCGATAGCCATAATCCCGAAAATAGAGGTCTGCTTCGCTATATTCACAAAGTTGAGAAAACTCAGATAATAGGGAGAAAGAAGGGAGAACAACAGAGAAAAAACAATAACCCATAACCAGATTCCGAGCATCCGGGAAATTTTACGTACTGCTGTAATTTGTAGATTCATATGCATGACATCAATCTCCGCTGTTCCTGCGTTTCTGCCATTGATCAATGACAACCGCTGTGATGATCAGAATTCCTAGAATTGGTCTCATGAAGGCAACGGGTATATCCAGAAGATTAATCCCATTCTGAACCTCAGCCATAAGGATGGCCCCGAAAACCGATCCTATTACGCCGCCCTTGCCGCCCATCAGCGAAGTTCCGCCGATCACAACCGCCCCGATAGTGTACATCTCATACGTCATACCTGCTTCGGGATGAGCCTGATTCACTCTGCCGGATAATACAATGGCAGCTATTCCAGCAATCAATCCATTCAGCGTATATATTGCAAGCTGAATCTTCTTTACCTGAATTCCTGAGAGAAAGGCCGTTCGAATATTGCCGCCAATCGCATAGATTCTCATGCCGAAAGTGGTTACTCGCAGAACAACAAAAACAGCAAGAGCCAGCATCACCATAATCACAACAGGAAAGGGAATTCCGAAAAGCCGACCCTGCCCCAGAAACACTATCGCCGGCGGAAGCCCGTAAGTGGGCCTTCCAGAACTGACAAAGGCTGCAACTCCGCGTGCGGCCGTCATCATTGCCAGGGTCGCAATAAATGGCGGGAGCCCGACGTAGGCTATCATAATTCCATTGATAACCCCGCATAAGGCCCCTACAGCAAGGGCTATTCCTGCAGCAAGCAAAAGATCTGCCGCTCCTACAATTCCGGCAGCATCATCGGGAAACAGAACCAGCGCCATCGTAACCGAGCTTATTCCAACTATACTGCCTACCGACAGGTCAATTCCATCATTGCCGGAGATAATGACCAGCGTCATTCCCACTGAAAGGATGCCAATTACTGCAGATTGAGAAAGAATGTTGACAAAATTCGCCTTTGCAAAAAACTGAGGAGAAGCCAGGCTTAAAAATAATCCGATAGCAGCTATCCATATCAGAATTCCTGCATCAGAAAGCGTAAAAGGCAGCCGCTGCCGCAGTCTTGAAGATGTTCGATCGTTCGCTCTGTCGTTCATACTGTTCCTAAATGCAATCGGCTGCCTGCCCGGAACTTACCGGAAAACCAGGCAGCCTGCGTTATACCTTTTAATATATTAGAATGCTACTTTGAGCATCTCCTCAGCATTCTCAGCTGTTACCAGCTCAGCACCTGCATCGATAAAATCCGGGACATCATTTGCATTCAGGCTTCCATTCCAGACCCCGATAGCTGTCTCGGCAGCAATGGCCCCGACCTTGGTTGGAAACTGCGCCACATCGGCAATAATCTTCCCATCTAGTATCAGCTGCACACCATCCCTGGATCCGTCAAAGCTGATTATCTTGATCTCATTTTCCCGTCCTGCCAACTTGACCGCTTCAAGAATACCCCCGACCATGACATCTGAACAGGAAAAAATCAGATCCACATCAGGATTTGCCTGAAGCATATTTTCCGTTGCTTCCATTGCTTTATCGTTCGCCCAATAACCGGACTGGGATCCGACAACCTCAATGGATGAGCCTTTGACTACATTTTCTTTAAACCCGTTTTTCCGGTCATCACCCACGGCACTTCCCGGAGCTCCTTCTACTACCAGTACATTTCCGGACCCATTGAGAACTTCTTTTGCGTAGTCGGCAGCCATTGCTGCTGCGGCATAGTTGTCGGTAGAAACAAAAGTGAGATAGTCATCGCCTTCGGCATAATTGTCCATACATACAATGGTTATTCCAGCTTCCTTAGCCTGCTTGAAAGCCGGCACTACGGCCTTTGCATCGAGAGGGCTGATCAGAATGATATCAACCTGCTTAACGATGAGGTCTTCAATAATTGATACCATTTTCTGTACGGCTGTCTGCCCGCCGGCCTGATAAATTACGGCATTCGCACCAAGCTCAATAGCCCTGTCCCGTGCTGACTCAGCCAGTTTCAGCTGAAACACATCACCTGTCAGGGTCTTTACCACAACTGCCACTTCAGGCACATCACTTGACTTTTCTTCCTGCGCGGCCGCAGCCAACGTTCCGCAGAAAAGAAGAACCATCATTACAATCAGAATTCCTTTTTTTACCATTTCTTCCTCCAGTTATTTCCAACCCTACTGGTTGCTTATTTTTACGGCAGTCCATGCTGCCGCAAACTTTCCGATTCTCTTGCCGATCCGCCCGCAGGTCGTATCTAGATATCCGACATAGCATAGTGCAGGATAGTTTCCGCCGAGTAATCCTTTCTCGCCAGCTCCTTTACAATCCTGCCTTTACGCATTACATATAATTTATGACTCAGGTTCAGCAGTTCAGGCAGCTCTGAAGATATCAGGAGAACAGCCGCACCTTTTCCGGCAAGTTCATGAATAAGCTCATAGATCATGGCTTTTGCCCCAACATCGATCCCCCGCGTCGGCTCATCAAAAATAAATATCTTGGACCTCGCACACAGCCATTTACCAAGAATAACCTTCTGCTGGTTTCCTCCGCTGAGAAACTGAACCTGCTGCTGAGTAGAGGAGCAGACTATGTTAAGCTTTTTGATATACTCAATTGCTGTATGACGCCTGATTTTCCCCGGAAGGAATCCCCCGTGCGACAATTCCCCCATTGCAACCGTACAGATATTTTCCGCAACGGAGGCCTGAGGAATAACACCGTTCCGTTTACGATCCTCTGGAACAAACCCGACCCCCATCTTTATCATCATACCCGGATTCCCTCGGATAACTTCTTTTCCGAACACCTCGACAGAACCGCTGTCATACGAATCAACCCCGA
>JAGYPA010000136.1 GCA_018399255.1 Spirochaetales bacterium
AATGAATCTTTCAAGTAGATACACAACACCATCCAAGGGAAAGACCGCAGCCGCGGTCTTCCTTACTGTTATGCTCATATCAGGACTGCTGGTGCTGTCTGCCGGCTGCAGCACTGCCCGGGTTATACCGGCAAGGGAGTCTGCTGTTATGCGTGTCGCCCACAGGGGAGGAGCTGCGCTGGCTCCGGAGAATACTCTGGCAGCCTTTGCTGCCGGACTTGCTCATGATGCTGATGCCCTTGAGATGGATATTCATCTCAGTCGTGACGGGGTAATCATGGTAACTCATGATGCCGATATCGAGAGGGTAACCGGCCGTAAGGGAGATGTTTCAGATTTTAATGCTGATGAGCTGGCGGGTATGGATGCATCTATCAGTTTCAGCGGATCGAAAAACAGCAGTGCTAATGGATCTGACAGCGGCAGCGCCCTGAATTCAGACAAACTGCACATACCTGCTCTCGTGGAAGTTCTTGATTTTGTATCACTGCAAGCCAGCCGACCGATACTGCTGCAGATCGAGATCAAGGTTAAGAGTGACGGTTCCCGCTATGCCGGGATAGAAGAAAAGCTGATCAGTCTCCTTAAGGAGCGCGGTATTATTGACTCTGTTGTCGTTATATCCTTCGATTTTCCGACCCTTGCCGAAATTCGCAATCTGGAACCTGATCTGAAGCTGGGAGCTTTGATCAGCAGGGGCTATATGTCAGGGGTCGGTACCGGTGGTCCCTCAGCTGTTGCCGATGAGATGAAAGCCCTCGGAGTTGACGATGTGGGTATCAACTATAGGTATTTATCGAAAACTCTCTACGAAGTTCTGCGCTCCCGCGGTTTGGGGATCGGGGTATGGACGGTAAATGATCCAAAGGTGATGCGGCGCTTTGCTGATATGGGGGTTGATTTTATCACGACAGACAATCCTGACATTCTTAGGGAGGAGCTTGATCCTGTCAGGCAGCTCTGATGGGGAAGTTACCTGAGCAGGCTGAAGCTGATACCGGGCATCAGTGATCCTAAAGGGGTGTCAGGCAGATAAGCAAAGCCCATTGATACATCCATTACACTGTCGGGAAACAGGAGTGTATATCCCGCATTCAAGCTGACACCTTGATGGAATGTCAGCAGCCAGCCGCCTTCAGCAACTTTTTCATTAACTGCCAGACCGTTCCAGCTGAGTTGGATATAGACTCCCCCTGCTTCTGTTCCTGGATAATACCGGGCTCCGAAGTCAAAGGGAAAAATCATGATAATTCTATCCTGGCTGGTCTGCCAGTCCATGACGTTGGAGGCGAGTACCAGGCTGACAGGGCTGAAAAACCCATGCAGCCCGATCTTCTGCAAAGGCATGAAAAGGACCTCGATCCCCAGATGGGTTGCTGCCAGGCCTTGGATGAATTTTTCGGGACGGACAGGAATGCGGATTCCGGCGCCATAGTAAGCTTTCTGGAATTCAGGCTGTTCTGCTTCCGGAATCGGCTCGGCCTCCGGTGTGCTGTCTGCTTCCGGAATCGGCTCGGCCTCCGGTGTGCTGTCTGCTAGCTCTTCACCCATATTCTGAGCATTCAGAGGAAACGAAAGCGATAGAAACAGTAAAAGTACTATTGCTGTCAAAAGGCAAATAGTATGTTTTGAGTGGATGGTAACCATATGTAAAAGTATATCCTCCTGATTTCGCAAAGTCAATGAAGAGCAAGTTCTACACGAGGGAGCCTGCCTCGAAAAAGAAAAATCCCAATCGAATCTCAAATGATTAATTCCACAGGAACTCTACAAACAGGAACAGTCGCATGAATAAGGTTTTTATTGACACTAATATTATTGTTTACGCTCAGGACCGGAGATGTCCTGAAAAACAGCAGCAGGCTATTGAACATATAACAGAACTGTTCAATGCGGGTACCGGCGTAGTATCAACCCAGGTCCTCCAGGAATATGCTGCAACAGACCTAACCAAACTGGGACAGAAATCTGAGGTTGTGCTTCACATCCTGTACCTGCTGGAAAATTTTGAAGTAGTAAGGCAGACACCAGGGATGATCAGGAAAGCAGTAGAGCTGAAAACACTGTATTCCATACGGTTCTGGGATGCCTGCTGTTCCGCACTCACTCCCGGCCGAATGTCGGTACGCCAAAGTGTATCATTTTACAAACAAGTCTATCGACAATGCATGCAGGTACTTCTCAAGGCGAAGACTGTACTCATCAGCAAATGCTGTAGGAAGAGAATAAAACTGCTCACGTATTTCAAAAAAGCCCTTATTGTTACGCTTTCCTACTGCAGCATAACCATAGTGCAGAAAAAGTTTTTCATAAGGTGAAATTTTCTCATCCCCTTCAACAAGGAACTCCCGCAAATCTCTTATTGCCGCTTCTGAGCCTTTCTCCGCCTGGATTGTAACATGCTCGAGGGTTATATCCCACCATTTCCTGAAAATATCCGGGTACATATCAAAAAGACATTCAGCAAAAATCTCCTGAGGTTTAGGAGAAATTTTAAAATGAAGATTTCCATCCGTTGCTTTTTTAAAGATCATACGAGTATCAGAACTTAAATCGTCTCCGGAATGACAGTCCAGAATCATTCCGCTGTCTCTAACAACCTCATTCAGCTCCTTTATTCTTTTTTCAAGAACCGGATACCCCCCCAGCCCTCTGTAATCAACACCTTTTTCCACACCAAAATTTGGTGCAATA
The DNA here is from genome assembly GCA_018399255.1 of Spirochaetales bacterium. Taxonomy (GTDB): domain Bacteria; phylum Spirochaetota; class Spirochaetia; order JABMQR01; family JABMQR01; genus M55B182. The sequence continues at coordinate 2,695 of JAGYPA010000136.1, forward strand.
TGAGTAAGGGTGATACCTCTCCGCTCACATTCATTGATAAGAAACTGCAACTCATAAGGGCGCGTAAGCTGAGTGAAAACATTAAAACCTTCGGGTATCTCGTCAATACTAAGCTCAAGGTCATACACATCCCGCCCTTTCAGCTGCTTTATATACTGATCAACTTCTTCCAGCGCATCCAAAGCCACAGAATATTTGGATATAACCTTGTCCAGGAGAATCGCATCAATCCCGTAGCTGGACAGTATCTCCTTATGAAACAATTGCATATCACCGATAGCCTTTGTCTCCTGAACAGGAAATGAGGATCGCGTATCAGCTAAGGCCTTATAATTCAGAACAGGCGATAAATCAATTGTAAAAAAGGTATAATTGCGGGCTATCTCAATCAGTTTTTTTACACCCGTCAGCCCCGAAGCTCCCGGCTTGATTTTCAAATGATCTGCATCAGCCCCGTACCCAGGCCCCTTCCTTTGCTTCAGGGCCTCCAGTACTCCATACAGCCATAATCCTTCAAAAGTATTTCCGGTATGTCCACTGGTAATATCACCGAAGCCATATAAGTAATTCGTCTCGCATTCACGGACATTAAGTATTTCATCAAGTGTACAAAGCTCCCTTATAGAGTTTTGAATTGCATTTGCGGAAAACTCACCATTCTTCATTGCGGAAAAAATCGCCGGCCACTGATTTGTCGACATGCGGTTCCCTATGCCCAGTCGCGGTACAGGCCCGAGAGCCTCGGGTCTTTTTGAACAATCAACAACATTGAAATAATTAAGAACTGAAGCAGTATTTACAGGATAAAAGTATAATCTACCTTCTGTTTTTTCCAGATGATGCAGTGGCTCCATAAAAGGTGATGCTGTCCCGATAAAAACATGCTGACCATCTTCGAAACGTGCCATAAGATATGTACCGTTTCCCGCAGAAACCAGTGAATCAGAAAACAACTCAATATCAGGTCTTTCGGGAAATTTACCGCCTTGAAGCATTACATCTGCAACATTAATCCAGAAACTGTTATCAGTTTTACTGATTCGTTTTTTGATCTTTTCTACGTCCCAGGAGACGGTATCCAGAACAGCCGGATTAATTCGGGGGTCCATACCAGGCAATGGTATTCGCCTATTTTTCATTTTCTGATACCCTCATATTTTACCATTCACATTTTTCCAGCATATCCCAGCCTGATTCTGTGAATTGAGTCAGGGTCCGCTGCACAGCACCAAATGAATAAAAATCCGAAACAGCCATGCCATCAGGTTCATAAGCTTTTACATACTCGGGAACCTTCAGCAATTTCCTGAGGGTAGGTTTACTAATTTCATGTTCAATACCCCCTGTTTTCAGAATTTTACTTTTGTCCATTAAAACCTGATATTTCGGATGAATTGACAGAATCATATCCGCACCGGCAAGCTCAGTAATATGGTAAGTTCCACGCATTGCTGCAACCATCAATGTGTTTTCATATCCCTCATTTTTGTAGATGGAATAGGCCTTTTTTACTATTGATAGTCCGGCATACTGAATATCTTCCTCATTTACAGCAACCCCCACATCTTGAACTGCATCACGAATATAGTCATCAATCCGGCCTACCATTATTACAGCATTGCATCTGCCCGGTTGTCTTCCCGCGCTCTCTGCTTTTCGCTTTGCACTTCTATATCGTCGGCCTGTTTCAAGTACCTGGGATAAGCTGAATGAAACGGTTGTTGTAATATTGATGCCCATTTCAATACAAGCTTCCATTACATCGAAGCCTGCTGCTGTTGCCGGCAGTTTTACCGATATATTCTCTGCAAACGCAGCCATCTTCAAAGCAGAATCATACATGTATTCCCGATCGTGCGCCTTGCCAGGGTTGACTTGAGCACATACATAGCCAGAGGACCCATTTGTTTTCTTATACAAGGTATATAGTTGTTCTGCTGCTTTCTGCACAACAAAGCCGGTTAGAGTCTCAGCTGCAGTAAGCACGTTACTGTTTGAAAGCGCTTTCCTGAGCTCCTCCTTCCAGACTGATTTATTCCGTTGAAGCGCTTGATTAACCAAAATCGGATTGGTAGTCACCCCTTCAGCCCCATGGTCAATTGCTGACAGAATATCTTCCGGACATCCAGAATCAGCCCACCAGTTTGTATCAGTCTGACTGCTCAACCATGCAAGATAATCATTTTCCATAGATCACCACCATAATTTGATTTTTTTATATCTTTACATACTATTTTAGTGTAGTCAATATAATGTATACAATATAATTTTTGCTCAATTGATTGTTGACAATCTACATTAAGTGAAATAAGATATTTACTGATAAAAGTTCTTCATTTAAGCAGTGATTAAATC
>JAGYPA010000137.1 GCA_018399255.1 Spirochaetales bacterium
GTTGTTGGGTTGTTGGGTTGTTGGGTTGTTGGGTTGTTGGGGGATGTCCAAATATGCTGAAATAGCAGTAAAATACATATTGATTTTAGTTAAATTAGTTTATTCCTATTTATTTTAAAAAAAAGACAAAATATTACAACACAATAGCAAATAATTACATTATGCAATAAAAAAACCCATGGTATTATTCTGAAAATACAACGTTTTTCTCATTTCAAGAGGAGGTAATGATGAAGAAACAGATGTTTTCAGTGTTCATGCTGCTGTGCTTTTTAAGCGCCGGACTATGGGCGGGGGCTCAACAGGAAGATACAACAACTATACATGTGGTAACTCAGAAGCATCCGGCGGTGGATGCCTTAAAAGTATTCTTACCTGAATTTGAGGAAGAAACCGGGATACAGGTAGATTTGGAGGACATCCCGCAGGATCAGCTGAATGATAAGGTAAAGCTTGCATTAGCTTCCGGATCATCAGAATTTGATATTGTAATGCTTGGACATATGCTTGTGCCACAGTATCAGAAACCTGGATGGCTTGCTTCCCTGACAGATTTTATTGAAGATCCTGAATATACGGATGCGGAAACTTTCCAGAAAGATGATATTCTCGGCGGTTTTTTCAATGCGGCAGCAGTTGGCGATCAACTGTTTGCAATGCCTTTTTATGGTGAGAGCACGATGCTCATGTACAATAAGGAGATGTTTGCAGAAGCCGGGCTTAACGCCCCCCCAGAAACCATGGAGGAACTGAGGGAATATGCTGAGATTCTTACGGATACGGATAATGGACAGTACGGTATAGCTATGCGTGGAAGAAGAGGCATAAATTGGTATCCATGGTCAGGATTCTGCTATGGATTCGGCGGTTCCTGGCTTGATGAAAACGGGAAACCGGCATTCAACTCGCCTGAAGCGGTAGCGGCCACAGAATTGTTTGCAGAGTTGATTCGAGATTATGGCCCTCCAGGTGCGGGAAACTTTTCCTGGAATGATGTCCAGCTTTCTATGCAGCAGGGTACAACAGCCATGATTATTGATGCTACAAATTTTGGTCCGAGACTTGAAGACCCCGAAGAATCCAAAGTTGTAGGCAATGTGGGGTATGCCATGGTTCCATCTGGAAAAGCCGGCAGGTTTCCTAGTATCTATTCCGCAGTCTTGGCAATACCTGAGTTTTCTGAGGAAAAGGCAGCTGCTTGGGAATTCTTGAAATGGGCAACCAGTTCTGATATCCAGGTTCGGTCAGCTCTTGAAGAGAACAGACTTGATCTTACGAGAATTTCGGCTTGGAATGATCCCCGTTTTCTAGAGAAGTACAGTTATCCTGAGATGATTGATGTAACCGTTTCATCCATGGATATTGCGATTGCAGAATATCTGCCTCGAGTTCCTGAATTTGGAGAAGTTGCAGATGTCCTCGGCGTAGCGATTAATGAAGTTATTACCGGAAAAGATGCACAGAAGACCATGGATAATGCAGTTAAATCCTTGCAGGATGCATTTGAGTAAGCAATAGGATTCTGATGTTTTCTAATAGTTTCTGATGGGGGAGTCCCTCTCTCCCATCAGAAACGCCCATCAGAAGTATATTGCTTGTATTGGCAGGGTTTTTAAGAATAATTTTGGAAACATTACGGAAGGTTTGGGGAAGGTACGATGGATGGTAATATGAAAAAACTTAAAACACATCTACAGCTTGAAACAAAATACGCCCCGTTTATCTTGCTCATTCCTCTTCTGGTTACGCTTCTGGTTATTACGGTTTTTCCCATAATTTATGCATTGATAACAAGTTTTCAGGATTTCAGACTGGATGCTTCAACAAAAAGTTTTATTGGTTTCAGGAATTATCTGACCATAATTACTGATCTGCGATTCTGGAATGGACTGAAGAATACGCTGACATTCAGTTTCGGTGCAATTATTTTTGAACTTTTCATCGGGCTGATCATCTCCTTGCTGCTTGTGAGAAGCTGTTTTGGTTCTTCTGTTCTTAAGTCTCTGATACTTATTCCCATGGTTTCAACGCCCGTTGTAATATCTTTGATCTGGATTTTGCTGCTGAATCCCCAGTTCGGGCTTTTGAATTATTTTTTCTCTTTGCTCCATATACCACCTCAAAGTTGGCTGGCAAGCCCCAAACAAGCGATGTGGGCATTGATACTTGTTGATGTGTGGGAGTGGACGCCCTTTGCCGTGCTTGTTCTTATGGCTGGATTGCAGAGTATTCCTGAAGAACTGTATGAAGCGGCTGCTATAGACGGTGCTAAAAGCTTTCAAGCCTTCAGGTATATAACCTTACCCTATCTAGAGCCCTTTATTCTGATTGTCATGGTGTTTCGATTTATGGATGCTTTTAGATGGTTTGATACCATAGCTGTCATAACAAAAGGGGGCCCGGGGATATCAACAGAAACATGGAGCTATTACGGATATATTACAGCATTCAAGCATTTGGATATGGGTTATTCAGCTGCGTTGGGTGTAATTATGCTGTTTACCGTCGTTTTTATATCTCAATTTTTCATCAAACGGATTTTTAGGAAATAAAGGCACAGGATCGTATTATGATAAAGAAAAAAAACGTACTTATTCAGCTTCTTACATGGGCCATAGTTCTTATGTTTATGATACCGGTCATTTGGTTTTTGCTTACATCCTTTAAGTCACGTGTTGATGCGTTTACGTATCCTCCCACCTTCTTTTTTACACCGATTCTGGATAACTATATTGCCATATTAACTGATTCAGCATTTATCAGCAAATATGGAAACAGCGTTATCATTGCCCTCTCTACCTGTATGCTCAGTATGGCTGTAGGGCTTCCTGCGGCCTACAGTTTCAGCACTTTCACATTCAAAAAAAAGGATGACCTTGCTTTCTGGGTTTTAACCACAAGAATGGCTCCACCTATACTGGTAATTTTACCGTTTTATCTCTTTTTTCGGGAAACTGGTTTACTCTATACGCGCTTATCCATGATTATCGTCTATACAACGTTCAATGTTTCTTTTGTCGTGTGGATGATGAAGGGCTATTTTGAATCTATTCCGAACAGTATAGAGGAGGCTGCACGTATTGATGGCAGCACAAGACTTTTTGCCTTTTTCAGGATTATTATTCCCATGGCGGCTCCTGGTATTGCAGCAAGTTTGGTGTTCACCTTTATCACTTCCTGGAATGAATACTTCTATGCACTCATACTTTCTGGTTCTAAGTCCCAGACTGTACCTGTGGCAATTAATGCATTTATATCCTTAATGGGGATACGGTGGGGCGAAGTTGCTGCCGCCGGCATGGTGATTCTTATACCCGTTGTTATTTTTGGTATTATTGTCAGGAAATATCTTGTTTCCGGTTTGACCATGGGGGCAATAAAGTAAGAGGGAGTTTGTTGATGGTGTACGGGTGAGCAGCAAAATGTAAAAAGACAAGATCAACAGCAAAGGCGAGTAAAAGTAAGCAATTTTAGAATACTATGTGCAAGGAGATTTTTATGGACCAGAAACAGAAAGTTACAGCAGCACTAGAACATAGATCAGGACCCGTCCCCTTAGATATCGGTTCAAATCCAGTTACGGGCATTCATGTTGAACCGCTGGCTCGGCTGCGTGAATATTTTGGTCTCGAGAAAAGGCCTGTAAAGCTTATTGATCCCTTTCAGATGCTGGGTGAAGTTGACGCTGAGCTTCAGGATGTCCTGGGTTTAGATACTGAAGGTATATACGGTTATAATGCACTTTTTGGTTTCCCTTTGAATAACTGGAAAGAGTGGGTAACTCCCTGGGGGCAGGAAATTCTTGTCCCGGGTTTATTCAATACTTCAAAAGATGAAGAGGGAAATGTGTATTTGTATCCCCAAGGGGATATGAGCGTTCCCCCAAGCGGCAAGATGCCGGCAAGCGGGTTCTATTTTGATGGTATTGTACGGCAGGAGCCGATAATTGAGGAAAACCTGAATCCTGAAGACAACCTGGAAGAGTTCACGCTGCTGGATGCTGCCGAAATTGAGCATATAAAGCAGAAAGCCGCGGAACTGAGAACTTCAAAGAGATTTATTTACGGTTCATTAACTGGAGATACTGGTTTAGGCGATATTGCCAGGGTTCCTGGGATGATGCTGAAGCATCCCAAGGGTATCAGGGATGAGGCAGAATGGTATATGTCCACGCTCATCAGACAGGATTATCTTCACGAAGTCTTTGAAAAGGAGACTGATATTGCTCTTAAGAATCTTCAGACGATCAAAAATATCGCCGGGGATGTTATTAACGCCGTGTTTATCTGCGGTACGGACTTCGGTACGCAGACCAATCAGTTCTTGTCCCTTGATCAGTTTCGAAGGCTGTATCTGCCGTATTACCAGAAGGTGAACAACTGGATTCATGCGAATACAAATTGGAAGACCTTTAAGCACTCCTGCGGTGCCATTGAACCCCTGCTTCCAGGGATTATCGAAGCTGGTTTCGACATTATTAATCCGGTGCAGATTTCTGCTGAAGGGATGGATCCGGCTCTTCTTAAAGAGCGTTACGGGGATCAGATTACCTTCAGCGGCGGCGGCAGCAACACCCAGACAACGTTACCCTTCGGCACTCCTGAAGAGGTGCGTGCAGAAACCCTGAAGCTTTTAGAGGTATTCAGCAAAGACGGCGGTTATCTGTTTAATCCCGGCCACAACATCCAGTCAATGGTACCGACTGAGAATCTTGTTTCCATGATTAAGGCGGTCAAGGAGTTTAATGGAGAGCATCTGTAGTAGGTCTGCAGCAGGTCTGCAGCAGAGTAGGACCCAAGAAGAGCTGAAGGGCGGCAGGAACATGTTTGCCGGAACTTCTTTCTGAAGCTTCTGTATTGACA
>JAGYPA010000138.1 GCA_018399255.1 Spirochaetales bacterium
CCCGGCGCATCAACATACAGCATCGGTTAATATATCAAATTCTTGATGATGAAAAAACGGTCAAGGTTATTCGAATGTGGACCCACTATGAGTAACTCGACATATGAGTATAGACGAACAAAAGACGGATTCCGCGATCTGTCGATCTGGGGTCGGGCCAGGTTAACTTTTTAGAATCATATAAAATAAACAGAAATTAGGGCCCATTTTCGGCCGAATAAGTTACTTTTTGGCATCAAAAATGAGATTTTAGTCATGGCCAGAGCAAAGCGGCATTACATCCCCGGACAAATATGGCACATCACCCATAAAAACGCGTAAACCCGAAACGCACCACGAAAAGAATATGCTGTCCCCGGAATTCCAAAGAAGAACACAACTAGGCCGCCCCACAAATGTTGCCTTTTAAGATGCTTGAGCCTTGTGACGGGGAACTGTCAATCACGGTTTTTAGGGGGAATGGGACTGAAAGTTCCCTGACCTACCCGATTGCAAAAATAATCTAATGGGAGGTAGAGTTATGAAAATTATTCATTTATCAGATATCCATATTGGAAAATCAAAAAACAAAGACCGTTTCATCGAGATAGTTACATGGATCATCGACAACCAGAAAAATCATAGTTCCTCTGTTGTCGTGTTGACCGGAGATATTGTTGATGATGGCTCTCTTGGTCAGTATCGAGAGGCTCAGATCCAAATAAAAAGATTGACTGATCAGGGATTCACCGTTTTGCCTTCCCCTGGAAACCATGATTATGGAGCCAATGGAATTGTGGAAAATTGGGAATGTGTTGAAAGATATAAAAAATATATTAGTTGTGACACTGATTATCCTTACTCTGTGAGCATTGAAGATTGTGTCTTTATAATGCTCGACTCAATGCTACAAGAGATGAAAGATTACGAACTTTGGGGGGCTCAAGGCGAGCTTGGCAAGCAACAGCTGAGTGAACTAGATAGAATGCTAAATGATATAGAGCAAAACTCACCTGAAAAAAAAGTCATTCTGGCTCTTCACCACCATCCATTCTACTATAACTACCTCTTGAAACTTCGCGATGATGATTTGTTTAAAAAAGTAATTATGGATGAAGACAAAGGTGATTCCAGGATTAATTGTTTATTATTTGGCCATAAACATTCAGAAAAGAGATTTTCTGGCGACAACAGCAAAGAAGCAAAATATAACATTGATGTAATATATGCTTCTGGGTCTTCCACTGAGCGAAATGATGATGGAAAACTAGTAATTCCAATTATTGATCTAAACTCTAATTCAATAAATCGTGAGTTGATCGACTAACAAAACAACGATCCGGGGTCGATCCGGGATCGGGCCAGGTTAACTTTTTAGAATCATATAGAATAAACAGAAATTAGGGCCATTTCCGGCCGAATAAGTTACTTTTTGGCATCAAAAATGGGTGGCAACTGCTCTTGAAAACGGGGCCGATCTTCGCGATGAAAAAATGGACTGAGAGTTTGGCTGTGGGCAGCAAAACTTTTGTTGAGAGGGTGCAGGCCTTGATGGGCGCATCTGCCAGGGGGCGCAAGCCTCTTGAAACGGGGGAATCATACCAACTGCGGGAAATATAAAAGCCCTATATCGATCATTATGACGGTAAAAAATGCCAAATAGGCCCTGAAAACACCTTTTTATGGTATTGAATGCTGTAAAATCCAGTAGGTTAGCATGGCCCGACCCAGAAATGACAGGTCGTGATCTTGTGGATGAGCTTATAGTTTTCGAGTTGAATCATCAGCCAATGAGGGAACTCACTTTAGTTAATTGTTGGTCCATTGGTCGGAATGAATCATACGCTTTATGGAAAATATATCTTGCTGGCGCAAAATCAGGTGTTGCTATTCGCACTAATATTAGCCGAATAAAGAAAGCTATTGAGATAGGTAAAGACTCCTATCGGGAGGATATTTATATCGGTAAGGTAAAATATACAGATTATCTCCCAGAAGAGGCTCTCACACGCTTTCATCTTATTACAACCAAGAGAGAATTTTACGAGTACGAAAACGAGGTCCGTTTCTTTATCCTACATTATCCGAGGTCGGAAGGTGGTGCAAAGCCCCCCTATGACCTCAAGGCTGGGAGGTATGTAAAAGTAGATCTCGACACTTTAATTGATCAGATTTATTTATCGCCATTCGTCAGGGAATGGTTTGAACAGTCTATCAAAGTTCTCGTAAATAAAATTGCTCCAAGCTTAAAAAATCGGATTGTGACATCAGCAATTATTGACCAATGAACAAGATAACACGAGCGCTTAACCATTCCCTGGTGCTCACCGGCTAACGCCGGCAGCACCAGGTCAACTGTTATACATCAAGGGATAATATGGGATATCAACTATGGGTATCGCCAGTAACAGGATACCGAAGAAAAGGGACTAGATTCACCACTCTCAGGAAAATTTTTATAGACAATATAACTGCTAGGAACATTTATGAACCCTTACTTTGTTGTCCAGTTAATTCTCATGCTAATGATGCAAGAGAGGCTTTAAGGGTCAGAGATTTTGATGTTGCTGGAGTTAAGAAAACTGAGGATGGTGAGGTTATTGGTTATGTTAAAGCCGTCGATCTCGGTGATGAGGATCTTGGGAAATATGTTAGAGCAATCAGCCCTAATCTCCTCATTTCCGATTCAACGCCAATAGCAGAAATATTTTCGGTCCTCTCTGAAATGGATTTTGCATTTGTCGTTTGTGGAAAGCATATCTCTGGGATAATCACAAAGGCAGATATTAATAAACCACCTGTAAGAATATACCTTTTTGGCATGACCTCTTTGTTTGAGATGCATCTCAACGTCTGGGTAAATCATTACTATCGCGAAAATAGTTGGACTGAGGAGGTGCCAGAACAGCGAATGCAAGAAGCATCCAAAATTTACGAACTAAGGAAAGGAAATAACCAAGAGTTATCTTTGCTGGAGTGCTTGCAACTTTGTGACAAACGTGACCTGTTGGCAAAATCTCAACGATTTAGGGAAGATTTTAATTTTTCGCGCGGGAGCTTTGATTCCTTTGTTAAAGGTGTGGAAAAAATCAGAAATGAATTGGCGCATAGTCAGTATTCAATCATCGCGAATATAGAATGGCCTCGTTTAATTGAAATAATTTCACGTACCGAAGCATTTTTAACTAGCTCCGACGACCAGGTAGAGAGTATCGCTGCCGAAGGTAACGAGTTCCAGGACTTACTAATTGCAAGTGTATAACGATGCAATTCAGCGGAAAACTATGCCTGCGGCCTATTTCCCGCTGATCGCAGACGTTATGTGTATTAGAAATTTCCCGGTTTGGCCAAAGTGGACACTAATTGCAGAGTGGTGGGATGAATCATTCTATATATTTGAGGAAAAACCATGAAAATTCGTCGTCTTAAAATGAAGAACTTTCGGAGTGTTGCAAACGGAGAAATTCTCTTTCCCGGTCATACTGCGGTAATCGGTGGAAATAGTGTCGGGAAATCGACGATGTGTGAAGCATTGGATTTATGTCTTGGCCCAGATCGTTTATCACGTTCCAATCCCATCAACGAGCATGATTTTTATCAAAGGCTATACATTGGTTCCGATAATACGCCAATCGCGATTGAATTAGAAGTGGTTCTGACAGACTTAACGGCTGATCTTGAAACAAGATTCAGAGCACACCGTGAGTACTGGAACACTGAAACCAATTCCTTATTGGATGAGAGCGCAGAACCTGAAGATACGGAACCTGATAACGTTATTCCTGCCCTTAGAATAAAATTTGAGGGTCTTTATGACAAAGACGAGGACGAGTTTACGGCGAAAACATTTTTTGCAAGCCCTCCACCTGAAGATGATGAAATAAAAGCGAGAGTAACTCGTCCTGCAAAACGCAGTTTCGGCTTTATCTATTTGCGTGCTCTGCGCACTGGATCACGCGCGCTCAGTCTCGAACGTGGCTCCCTACTCGATATAATTCTACGTCTCAAAGATGATGATCGCTCCGCCATGTGGGAACAGACCTTAAATGCACTTGAAGGTCTTGATCCACCGATAGACAGTATTCCGCAGCTCCAAGACGTGCTTGATGAGATCGATGGTCGGGTTCGCCGTTTTGTTAACATGTCGGAGGATGACCGGGCATTTCAGCTATACCCATCATCGCTAACCCGTGATGATTTGCGTAAATCCATTACTCTATTCGGAACGTCCGCCCGATCAAATGCACGTGTTCCTTACTGGCGTTTAGGGTCAGGTGTGATTAATGCACTCGTTTTCTCACTACTCACATTTATTGCTGAACTAAAAGTAAATGTGATCTTCGCAATGGAAGAACCGGAGATAGCAATACCTCCACATACACAAAGGCGAATTGTCCAATTTCTGCAAAAGAATATGGATCAATCAATACTGACAACACATTCGCCCATTGTTCTCGAACAGTTTAGTCCTGAGAACGTTGTATTGCTGGAACGTGACACAAATGGTTCACTTGAAGGCCGCCAGATTGAAGTTAGCGGCATCAAGGGTAAAACCTATCGAGGTAATCTACGGCGTATTCTTGCGGAATCAATGCTAGGCAATGGCGTAATTTGTGTTGAGGGAGTATCTGATGCAGAAGTGTTATATGCGGCTTCAAATGTATTGGAGAGTCACGATGACGAATTATTGTACACGCCTTTGGATTTGTCAGGTGTGACTGTAGTCCATTGTGAAGGAGATGGGGGCCTCCTTCGCTATGGGCAGTTTTTCAAAGGCCTCGGCTTAAAAACATATGCTTTCTATGATCTTCAAAAAAATGCGGCAATCAAAAATGATATTGAAGCCCTTTTTGATGGCGCA
>JAGYPA010000139.1 GCA_018399255.1 Spirochaetales bacterium
ATGTGCGTTGACCATCCTCCCTTTGATAATATCAAGGCGCGCCAGGCTGTAATGCACCTTGTAAATAAGGATGCAATTATCAATCTTGTAGCCAAGGGATATGCCCGTAAGCTTTCCACTTTTATCGGTGCTAACTACGGAGTCTTCCATAATCCTAACATCAAAGACCGAGAGAACAGCGTCGAAATCGCCAAAAAACTGCTGGCTGAAGCCGGTTATACTGATGACAATCCGCTTGAATTCGAACTTTTGACTTACGCTCCGAATCAGGAGTATGTTGATATAGCTACCATTATTAAGTCACAGCTCGCTCAGGCGGGGGTAACCGTTAACATCAACCGTGCCGAACGTGGAGTTTTTGTCGACGGCTTGATGAACCGCACATACCAGGCCAATCTGGGACAGTGGACTGCCGACTTTGATGACCCTGCTGATATAGGTGCCTTTGCCACCATCTATGAGGATTCTTTTTCATGGAACTCCGGATGGAACAATAAGGAAGCCGCTGACACCTTTAGAAGTACGGAAAACGCCTTTGATAGAGATGAGCGAATCAAGATTTTTCATGAACTACAGGAAATCATGTTTTATCACTCCGTGGTAAATCCTCTGTATACAAAGGATGTGCTTTACGGCTTTTCCGATAAAATTGAAGGATTGCGTGTAAGCTCGACTGACAGGATTCTGACCTCGAACCTTCGAAAACGTAACTAATACATTTATTGGGTGTCGCCTCCTCCGGAACAGGGGAGGCGACGCTGTCTTTCAGCCGTCCCGGTCCGTACATATGTAAACTGCAATTACCGGTTTATAATTCTTAATAGGGTAGTAAACAATATGTCACATATAAACTACATAGTTAAACGTCTCCTTCAGATTCTTCCGGTTCTGCTCTGTGTTACTATTCTGATTTTTGCTATGATGCGGCTCATCCCGGGAGATCCCGCTCGTATACAGCTTGGTGAAAATGCAAGAGAGGCTGCCGTTCAGGCACTGCGTCTGAAAATGGGTCTGGATAAGCCCCTGGTTACACAATACTTTATATTTATGAAACAGCTAATAACTCTGGATTTGGGAACATCCCTGCTTTACAAGATCCCTGTTGTTAAGTTGATTTCACAGCGCATCGGATTAACATTTTCGCTTGCGGGAGTATCCATGTTCTTTATCATTCTCATCAGTTTTCCCCTCGGGTATATTGCGGGAATGAATAAGGATAAGGCTGCTGATCAGACAATACGGGTGATTTCACTGGCTGCTATTTCTATGCCCTCCTTTTGGCTCGGAATTCTTCTCATGCTGTTTTTCGGGGTGCATCTGAGACTGCTTCCGGTAGGCGGCTGGGGAAGTACCCCGCTGGAACATCTCAAAGGGCTTTTGTTGCCCGGGATTGCTTCCGCCATGGTAACAGCCGCTCTGGTCATGCGCAATTTGCGCAACTCGATTGTCGATATTAACAGCCTCGATTATGTGGATTTTGCCCGGAGTAAGGGGCTTATGGATAAAACGGTAAAGAAAAACTATATCATGCGGAATGCCCTGTTGAGTGCCGTTACCCTGCTTTCCATGCGGTTTGCCTGGCTTCTGGGAGGCAGTGTGGTAATTGAAACTGTTTTTGCGCTGCCCGGCATAGGAAAACTGCTTGTAGATTCCATCTTTGCCAGAGATTATCCTGTAGTACAGTCGGTTGTATTTCTACTTTCCTTCAGCGTACTGGTTATTAATCTGATTACTGATGTTCTCTATGCGTTTTTGGATCCCCGTATCAGGTTATAGGAGGAAGGTATGACATCGAATCTCAATAAACAGGGCCAGCATCTTGTAATACAGCAACACCTGATCAGAATGAAAGATTCTCTGCGTATCGCGCTCAGGAATCCTTCCTTTTTATCGGGGGGTATTATTCTTATAGTCATCTGCATTATAGCCTTTTTTCCCCAGTGGTTTACCGATTATGATCCGGTGGCTATCAGCGCTGGAGATCCGCTTGTTCCTCCTTCGACTAACCACCTTTTTGGAACCGACAATTTCGGCCGGGATGTGTTTGCAAGGGTAATATATGCGACTAAAATCGATCTGCAGCTGGCGGTAGTGTCAACGATAGTCCCATTTGTGGTCGGCAGTCTGCTGGGGCTGCTTGCAGGATACTACGGGAAAATAATTGATATGGTGATTATGCGCTTTCTGGATGTCCTGATGGCCTTTCCTTTTACTGTTCTTGTCATTTCAATTATCACTATTCTTGGGAACGGCCTGCAGAATATTTTTATCGCTATCTGGCTCGTCGGATGGATAGCGTTTGCACGTTTGGTACGGGCGGAAGTGTTGCGGGTGAAGGAATCTGAATTTATACAGGCAGCCAGAGTTGCAGGATTTGGTGACCGCCGTATTATATTTCGTCATGTACTTCCCAACGCCATCAGTCCCGCGGTTGTGTATGCCACTTCATACGCTGTTCTATGTATGCTTACCGCGGCGGGGATGAGTTTCCTGGGCCTTGGGGTACAGCCCCCCACACCCGAGTGGGGCTCTCTTCTAAGCGAGGGTCGCAGTTTTATTGGTGTCGCCTGGTGGATGACTCTGTTTCCCGGAATTTTTATGGCGGTAACCGGCATTGGATTCAGCCTGCTTGGTGACGGATTGACGGATTTTCTGCGGGCAAAGGGGAGATAGAATGAGTAATCCTCCACTGCTTGAAGTGAAAAATCTATATATGCATTATCATATCTCTGATCAGGAAATTGTAAAGGCCGTATCCGATGTAAGTTTTTCTGTGTACGAAGGGGAGACCTTCGGATTTGTCGGTGAATCAGGGTGTGGAAAAAGCGCCACCTGCCGATCTCTCCTGCGCCTGATAAAACCTCCTGGGGAAATTCTGTCGGGAGAGATCCTGTACAAGGGGCAGGACATTCTGAAGTTGAGTCCAAGAGCCATGCAGCAGTTCCGGGGTCGACAGATGAGTATGATCTTTCAGGAACCAATGACAGCGCTCAATCCTGTAATGAAAATAAGAGACCAGATCACCGACGCCCTATATTTTCTGAAAAACCGAAAAACAGAAGCCAACGAGTATGCCGTAGACCTCTTGCGACGAGTAGGTATACCTCTGCCGGAAGAAAGAATCAAGGAATACCCCCATCAGTTCTCAGGCGGCATGCAGCAGCGTGCAATGATAGCCTCCGCCCTGGGGCCTAAACCAGGACTTCTGCTTGCGGACGAACCGACTACTGCTTTGGATGTCACCATTCAGGATCAGATTATCAAACTGATTAATAATCTAAGAGACGAATTGAAAATGAGTGTTATCCTGGTGACTCACGATCTCGGAGTTGTAGCCCAGATGTGCGATCGTCTTGCGGTAATGTACGCAGGAAGAATAATGGAAATGACCGATACGGTGACTCTTTTTTCGAAACCACGGCACCCTTATACCTACGCACTGCTTGGTTCCATTCCCACCCGAGCAAACCGTGGAAAAAAACTGGAACCCATTACCGGAGCGCCTCCGAATTTGGCTAATCTGGATCCAGGCTGTCCTTTCAAACCCAGATGCAGGTACGCAGAATCTGTCTGCGGAGAGGAACTACCGGAAATCAGGGAACTGAAGCCGGGTCACTGGAGCCGCTGTCACTTTCTTGATAAGGCGGAATCGTTCCAGGGTGTTATTGAGGACTATCAACAATGAATGAAGTAATAATGAGCAGCACAATCAATACACAGTCTAATCTCGCGGAGAAAGAGAGAGAAAAAGTAGTTGAAACCAGAAGGCTTTCCAAATGGTTTCCAATGAAGGCGTCTTTGGGGAAAGCACTTCTCAGACGGCCGAAAGAGTATATCAAAGCTGTTAATGATGTCAGTCTGAGTGTCTATAAGGGTGAAAATTTAGGCCTGGTCGGGGAATCCGGATGCGGTAAAAGTACACTTGCCCGTACGATTATTAGACTCTATGAGCCGACTGAAGGAGAGGTTTTTCTGGAGGGAGAGGATATTTCCCATATCCAGGGTAAGGAACTGCTTGCGAAACGTCCCAAAATGCAGATGATATTCCAGGATCCCTATTCTTCTCTGAATCCGAGGATGACTGTATACGAAATGCTTGCGGAAATGCTGAAGTTTCATAAAATTGTTCCGCCTCATCAGATGAAAGATAGAATCGAAGAACTGCTGGTAATGTGCGGTATGAGCATGGACATTGCCGACAGATTTCCCGGAGAGTTCTCGGGAGGTCAGCGCCAACGCCTGGGAATTGCCAGAGCGCTGTCCGTAAATCCGAAGGTTATCATTGCGGATGAACCGGTCAGTGCTCTGGATGTTTCAATTCAGGCACAGATTATAAACCTGCTGGATGATCTCCAGCAGTCTCTTAATCTTACTGTCCTAATCATTTCCCATGATCTTGGAGTTGTGCAGCATGTAACACACACTGTAGCGGTAATGTACCTTGGATCAATAGTGGAGATGGGTGATTCCGGCAGTCTGTTTGAGAACCCTGCACATCCCTACACGCTGGTACTTACAAAGGCAGCACCTATCTTAAATCCATTAAACCGGACCCGGGAATACGCTATAGAGGGAGAACCGCCAAGCCCTGTAAATTTACCCTCAGGCTGTCCTTTTCATCCGCGCTGTACCTACTGCCAGGAGATCTGTCGAAAGG
>JAGYPA010000014.1 GCA_018399255.1 Spirochaetales bacterium
AAAACGAATCGGGCACTATACCACGATAGGCATTCCGGCACCCGAAAACATTTATTTCGGCAATCCTTTGGGCATCTGCCATAGCTGCTGGTCGAATCAACTTTCTCTCCCCTTTTCCCATTGTCCACTTTTCCCCTTTTCCAATCTATTCGCTGATTATACCACGAAATTCATATCCCCTGCGGTGTAACATCGTATTTTACAGTGAAATCTCTCTGCGGTTTTATGTATTCTTAGAAAAGATTGATGAAATCGGGATTACCTTCTGCACCAGATTTTTTGTTGAGGCTGTAGAGACATTGGAGAAGATTAAGACGTTCCATCGTGGAAAATCTGCCTTCTTCTAATCCTTTTTGTAAAAATTCCAAATCGGCTGCTCCCTGGAAAATACCATATTCATGATCAAATCTTCTTATCAGATGATTCCATTGATCAGACTTCTGTACCGCCTTCCAATCGCCCCAGGGGCCTTGATTACCTGTTGCATATCCCAGTTTTCCCGCCACCTTTCTAAACTGCAGAACTCCAGTCTGAATAAATATATTAACCCACCATGGGAAATAGGGTAATCTGCCATCAGCGTGCAGCAGCCATCGGCTTTTACGAAAATAGTGCTGAAATGCATTATGAAACAATCTTCTGTTCAATTTCCAGTTAGGGGGAGCGGCCGCACTGATCTTTACAGATTCTTTAGACATAAACGGCTCATAAGAACGAAAAAGACGACGATTGTTGTAAAAATTCGAAATACCTAAATGCATCGAAATCGGCCAGAGTTCAAACCATTCGTGGGCTGTTTTCGGTCGGATACTCTTCACCAAATCAAAATGCCGACGTCTCCGTGCATCAATTTCCCGAAGTATTTCAGGAAAGAATAGATCACTCTTCATCGGGACAGTTCTGCTTTCTCCCTTCATGAAAAAATCCGGGAACCAGGAAAGTCGCCATACATAGTAGAATTTGCGGCCAAAATGCGATTTTATCAAAATATCAGAAACATACCCGCCAAAAAAGGCAGCATAGGAGTTGAACCTGAGAGATGAGTGAAAATTTAGAGTATGTGCGTGAATATACTGAAATCCGCAACCAATAATATCACTAGCTTCCTCAAAAATGTCAATATAATGGCTTCTCTTTCGTATTTGCGGATGAAAATTCAAATCATAAGCCTCTGCGGCTTTCCTCGCCCTCAGTCCTTCCCTATTCATATCGTCTAGAAAGATATACCCATCCCTTTTACTGGCTGGCGGCAGCAGCCCGGCAATAAGTCTGGAGTCCTCGCCCCCTGTAATAAACTGGGCAAGCGTGTCCATATTTTCAGTAATACGGTCTATATATCCTTGAATACCATTACGGAGGTATGCAGCAGCAGATCGAAGAGTCCGATGCTGCTTCTTTTCAGTAGGAGTCCAGTAAGTATCTTTTTCTGTGGATAGTACTGTACCATTGTGCAAAGCATAGGAAAAAACTGATGCCGGCATCAGCTGCAAAACATTTTCATAAACAGTATAAGGAAATGTTACAATATTATTCAGGATAAAATCAGCTGCTGAGACTTGATCTGGATATTTGTCCTGTCCGGACAATTCAGCAAGGGTGCCGACGTGAGTAGCGAGCATCAAAGAGGAACCGGGAGAATAGAAAAATACTGGAATAAAATCCATCAAATCGGTTACGCAGGTTACTCGAAGTTCTTTTTTATCAATGAGCAGAACCACAAACGGACCGCTTATATCTTCATCCCAGCGCATTAAGCCGGAAATCATGCGTTCATAAACGGCTGCAGTTCCCTCGTTTCGGGAAGCACCAGTCAGGAAATAATTATCCCTGAAATAGAGTACTGGTCCACCAATAATAATACATATATGTTGATGATTTTCGAAAAAGTCCAGACCATTATAGAGGTTCCTACTGACAGCGACAGAGCCCCAATCACCATGAAACTCAGTAATTTCAGGACATTCTTGATGATAAATTGACTGTAAGGCTTCTCTTAGCTTTTTAGATTCCATTCGCGCTGATGTGTATATAAAATCGCTCAACTCCTCCGCCTCTCCTTCCTGTCGAACTACACTACACAACTATGACAATCAGGTCAATATTTAGATGCTTATATACTCATTAATATTGTATTAGTAATTTTTTTTAATTGTCTATTACTCTAGCACACTACATCTTACATGGAGGCTAACATACCGTTTGAATGTTCTAAGCAGTCACCGACACCCCCCTATGAAAAAAAGCCGCCTACCCGTAAGTTCCGGATAGGCGGCTCGGCAGATTTCAGAATCTGTCTCTGCTTATTACAGTCTCTACTGCGGCGGCAGAAGCACGGAATCGATAACATGTATAACACCATTTTCAGCTTCAATGTCAGTTATGATCACATTGGAGTCGTTCAGTTTAACTCCGCCTCCAGCCAGGGAGATGCTGATAGAATCACCGTTTACTGCGTTGGCACTTGATAATCCAACAACATCAGCTGCCATTACCTTGCCGGAAACTACATGATACAGGAGAATATCGGTCAGGGTCGGGATATCGTTGAGAAGTGCCTCTACAGTTCCTGCCGGAAGTTTGGCAAATGCATCGTCAGTGGGAGCAAATACGGTAAAGGGTCCTTCTCCCTGGAGCGTTTCGACCAGCCCTGCAGCTCCTAAGGCCGCGGCAAGGGTGGTAAAACGGCCGTCACTTACGGCAACTTCAATAATGTCAGGCTGTGGTTCTGGCATCGGCGCATATTCTTCCAGACCTGCTGCAAATGTAAATGCACCTGCAAAAACAACTAACAATAGTGAAACTAATAACTTTTTCATGGTATCTCTCCTTTGGGTTTTATTAATTAGCATTTTTATCAGCTAATCATGTTCATAATTTAATCTCTTGTCCAAGACAAGTCAAGATTAAATTGTAATATTTTACAATTTTTTTTAGACATCTATTTGACTTGTAATTGACATACCTTGACAAAGGTTGTCAGATTATGTGACATTGACTTATGAAAAATGAGAAAGTGCATCCAATCGGGGTTGCTGAGCGACTGACCGGTCTCTCGGCCCATGTCATCAGAAAATGGGAAGAGCGCTACGGTGTTGTCGAACCGGCCAGAAATGCCAATGGAAGGAGGCTTTATTCTGATGCTGATATCAAGCGAATCGATTTACTGCACCGAGCTGCCGGAACCGGTCGCTCTATTGGACAATTGATAGACTTGACGAATGAAACGCTTGAAACATACATAGCTGCAGATTCAGCGATATCTGCTGCTTCCCGATCCAATACAGAATCAAATCCGACACAGGCTCAGGCTCTATCTCAGGCCCAGGCCTCACCTGCAGCTTCATCATCTGCCGCTTCATCATCTGCCGCTTCATCATCAACCCGGAACCCGGATCTGCCGTTCATGATGCAGACAGCGGAACAGTTTATTCAGGCAGCTCAAGAATACAGCGATACCAGGTTGGAACGGCTGCTTGACAGGGCCTACAGCAAACTTGGTCAGCATTCTATGATAGATAACCTGATCCCGCTCATCATGCATAAGCTTGGTGATGCCTGGGAGCATGGTCTGCTGCGTATCGGGCAGGAACATCTGGCCACCTTCCGGGTAGAGGCTTTCCTCATCAAAGTGCTGAATTCGCTCGGACTGCCGGAATCAGCTCCGTATGCGGTTGCCGCATCGTTTAAAGATCAGCAGCATACCATCGGAGTCCTTTCAATATCCATTATCAGCAGATCAGCAGGCTGGCAGACTGTCTATATGGGGGGCAATGCCCCGGTTGAGGAAATTTCAGGCGCTGTAGAGGCTTTGAAAGCCAAGGTCCTCCTGCTGAGTTTTAACTATCCCTATTCGGAACATACCCTGCAGGCAGAGCTGGCCGAGCTGAAACGAACCATCTCTCCCGATGTCACTATTATTGCGGGTGGGCGGCCGGCCGTCGAATACCAAAAAAAACACCCCTCCTCAGGGCTTGTTGTGCTCAATTCCTTCAGCGAGCTGCGGCAGAGACTTCGTGTAAAAAAAGGTGTCTGACACCGTTTTACGCAATCAGGCAAGGGTTTTATACCGTTTTACGCAATTTCCACCTGTTTTTTTGAGGTAAACGGTGTCAGACACCCATATCGGTCAGGCACCCTCGTCGGCGGCCGCCCATGAGGGGGGCCAGGGCCAGCTTTCGAACCCGAACGGCGAGCAGCTTGCCATGGAGTTCCATTCCTGTTCTGCTTCTTCGCTCTCACGCACCGAAACGAGGACTCCTCCGGGACCCATGGTTTTATCTATGATAATATCGATGATAAATACAGGGGGCAGGTTCGGACCGGTGAAGGTTACAGGATACGCAATGGCATTTCGTTTGCCCTGATTGATGCCGCTGCCCTGATTGATGCCGCTGCCCTGACTGATGCCGCTGCCCTGACTGATGCCGCTGCTCCGATTGGTGACTCGCTGATTTGCTTGTTCTCCCTCTGCTTCCTGCTCCGGACTAGGAAAGAGCACAGCCTTCAGTATCAGCCTGGCAGACCCGGCCGGGATGCCGATCCAGAGAAGGGGGGGACCGATTTCGTTATCCCAACCGCAGAGGAACTCCCGATCTCCATTGCCAGATTCCGAAGATGCTGAAGAAATTGACCCGGTAAAACGGAACCGGAGCGCTTTTGCCCGCTGCCACAATTTCCCTATCTCTGCTGCCTTTCCAGGATCATTCAAGGAAGCAGGTACTACCTGGAGGCCGCCGACCGGCCACTCGCATGCTTCGAGGACTTTCCCGTCCAGCCCGATCGCCTCAGCCGTGACATGCTTCCCATCAATGCTGATGCGGGCAACATGATGATACTCAGCATAGGGGGGATACAAAACCGGGTGCCCGCCGCCGGCCGAGCATATTTGGGGTATATTGCGATGGATCTGAAAATCGAACGCACATACATGGGCACAGAGATAGGCTGATACCTTGCAGCTGACTAACAGGTCCAGGATACGCTCAGTCTGTTGTGGATCGATGATCCAGGATGCGTGGGGATAGGGGGAGTGGCGGGCATATCCGTTAACAGGAAATAAGGGGAAATGGGAAGCGACAAGCTTTACCGGTTTGTCACTGAACTGTTCAAGCACCTCTCTGAGCCAGTCAAGGTCGTCGAAACCGGTAGAGCTGCGGCCGGAGAATATCGGGTGGAGCGCGATCAGCACATAATCGCTGCCGGCAGCATACCAGGAGAGTCCCCGCTGACCGGGAGGACCGTTATCGGGCAAATCTGGAAAGGCTGCGCGAAAAAGATCCTCGGCTTCGCTATTAGGGAAAGCACGGCCATAGGGATT
The DNA here is from genome assembly GCA_018399255.1 of Spirochaetales bacterium. GTDB lineage: Bacteria > Spirochaetota > Spirochaetia > JABMQR01 > JABMQR01 > M55B182. The sequence goes on from JAGYPA010000014.1 coordinate 5,318, forward strand.
TGGCAGATTTTCCGTAAAAGAGACCGTGTCATGATTTCCCGGCAGATGATATACGGGAAACGGCGGGTCAATTGCTTCCTTCTGCAAGAAATAGCTCCACTGCTCTTTGAGTTCTGCTATAGAGCAGTAACCTGCCACATGGTCCCCGTTGAATATGAGAAAATCGGGGGCGGGAGAGAGTTTCTGGATTACCTCATTGGCCTTTCGGAAGAGTTCCTCACCCTCACCCTCACCCCCACCCTTCCTGCCGGGGATTCCGCCCAGTACATCGGCATACTGAACAAACTGGACCCGGCCTCTCTCAGGTTCCGCCATGGATCAGCCTTTGATCGATCCGATCATAATCCCGCGTATGAACACCTTCTGCATCGATACAAAGAGAATGAGAACCGGGAACGAGCAGAGCAGGGTTCCGGCAAAAAGCAGATCCCACCGGTTGAAGCGCAGTGATGCGAACGAATAGAGCCTGCGGATCAGCGGATCGTACTTTTCGTTGGTAAAGGTTACCAGGGGCACGAGAAGATCGTTCCATATCGATGTTCCCCGAATAATGATTATTGTCCCGGTAACCACTTTCATCAGCGGCATATAGATAAAAAAATAGGTCTTGCCCATGCCGCAGCCGTCGACTATGGCGGCATCGCAGAGCTCACGGGGTATCGAGCGCATAAACCCGGTATAGAGGAATACCGCGAAGGGCAGATTGATGGCCGTGAAGACAAAGCTTGCCCCGAAAAAGCTGTTCATCAGATTCAGGGTGCTCAGTATCTGGACGATGGGGATGAGGATAACCGAAAAGGGCACCGATATCAGCATTACCAGTCCGACATACACAGTTCGCATAAGGCGATTGTTGACGATCGCGATAGCAAATCCCGCCAGGGAACCTCCGGCTATAATCAGAATACAGCTGATAACCACGATAATTACAGAGTTTCTGAAAGCCAGCGGAAAGCTGAGCAGCCTGAAGGCAGCCGAGATATTTTCCAGGGTAAAGAACTCCGGCTTGAACACCATAGGGCTCAAGTTGATGGACATTTCGGTCTTGAAGGCATTGATGAAAACATAGTAGAGCGGTATCAGAATGACTGCGGCAACAAAGAGCAGGATAATGTGACCGCCGATTTTCATATTCTGGACTTTCAGACTTTTTGTCCGTTTCTCTTTCTGTTTCCCTTCCTGTTTCTCTTTCTCATTGAGCACCTGCATCATTGCCGTACCTCCCGCCTTACCAGCATCTTCAGTTCAAAATAGGCGAGGATAACGGAAATAAGCGACATAACTACCGCAATAGTCAGGGCTTTCCCCATCTGATAGTTCTCATAGACGTTGCGGACAACCAGCAGCGCGAGGGTGGTTCCGTAGTAGCCCGGACCGCCGCCGCTGGAAAGGGCGGTAGGCAGATCGTAGGCGCCAAGTACGCCCATGGTGCTCAATACGACATTTATCGTTATGGCCGGGGCGAGAAGCGGCAGGGTAACATGGACAAACTTCTGACGGCTGCTGGCGCCCTCGACAGTCGCCACCTCGTAGTATTCGGGTGAAATTCCCATGATTCCGGCATAGTAGATAATGACATAGTACCCGGTGGCGAACCAGACAATAACCAGGCTTATGACGGGAATGATCAGCGAGGCATCTCCCAGCCAGTTTTTGGCCATAAAATCAAGCCCGAGGTTTTTCAGCGTCAGATTAATGAGCCCCTTATGGTAGTTCAGCAGCATCCGCCAGACAAACCCGACGACCACCTGGGCCAGCAGGCAGGGGAAATAGAGCAGGGCTTTGACAAAATTCCCGAACAGCGGACCCATATCGACAATCAGCACCGCAAGAAATATCGCTATGACATTGAGCACAACGACATAGATTACCAGCAGCTTCATGGTATTGACAGGACCAGCCAGAAGGTCTGGTCGGTAAATATCGACCGGAAATTCTGCAGGCCGATAAATCGGTAGGGTGCCCCGAATCCCCGATAGTTGGTAAAAGCCAGAAAGATATTAAGCAGGAGCGGAACAACAATAAACCACGACAAAGAGCAAGACAGGCAGAATGAATAACAACCCTTTACGAGCCCATCTATCTGTATATATTGAATATAACAAACCGGTTTTTTTCCTCATGCAATACAGCCTCATGTAATAATTGGATTTCTATAACCGTTAAACGCCGACAGCCAGATAGCTAAATAAGCAGATAGCTAAAAAAGAGGCGGATGCCGGTAAAAATATTTCCATCCATCCGCCCCTCAGGTGATTACTCAACAGAATGAAGATATCAATACCCCAGGGCAAGCCCTGGACCCGAGGCACTTCGTGCCTCCGTTCCGCCCCAAGGGGCGGGGTATCTACCTTGCGATCCCGGCACTCGCTCGGGAATGGAACCATCAAGTTGCTTCCGCTCCTCTCGCTTCGTTTGGGAATCAACTATGTAAGACTACTTTGTCTTGAACCAGTCATTCTGAGCCTTGGTCAGCCGGTATAACCTCTGCCGAGTCTTGTCAATGTAGATAAGCTGTGCCTGGCTGCGGCCTTCAGAACCAATGACGGTCGGGACCACGCGGGCAAACAGGTCGGTAAATCTCGGATAGCTGTTAAGTTCCTGCATTGCCGCGGCAAGCTTTTCGTTCAGCACATTGCCTTCCGTAGAATAGAAGGGGGTCACACATCCTCTGGGGTTCTGATATACATTAAACTCCTCAAAGAACATGAAGTCAAGGAGAAGTTTTCCCAGTTCTTCGTTGTCGTTCTTGCCTACTGACCATCCGGTCTCGGAAGCATTAACCACAACGGGTTCGCTGCCGGCATCGTTCCGGGGTGGGATAAACAGGCCAGTCTCAAAATCGGCTACATCAATAAGGTAGGCAGCCTGCCAGGTTCCGGCCAGAAGCATGGCAGCATCTCCGAATTAAAGAAGTCCTGACCGCCTGATAATCAGTCGAGGTAAACCCTTCCATCAGGTAGCCTCTATCATCCAGCATGGCCATCTTCTCATACATTCTCAGCCAGCCGGCATTTTTGGAGAAGTCATACAGGGTATTGGCCAGATTGTCGATAACATCCGGTTCCCTCGGATAGATGTCGTTGGCAAAGCCCCAGCTCAGCGGGCCGTTGGACAGCATGTTCGGGAATCCCGTACCATACCAGCGGTGTTATGCCGGCGTTTTCAGCTTTTCACGAACAACCATGAACTCGTCCCAGTTGGTGGGAACTTCGGTTATGCCGGCCTGATCGAGTAATCCTTATTATAATACATGAAGGTGGTAGCAATTCCGCCTGATATGCCGTATTTCACGCCGGCGTGGGTCCAGGCAGCCTGCATGGCAGGACCCATTTCCGCCCAGGCTTTGGTGTCGCCGATATCGGCTATTTTCCAGCTTCAACCTGACTCTTTGAAAACACGTCGAGTTCAAAGGAATACGTCAGGTATATTATTGGAGGCAAAACGGGGCTGAAGATTTTCGATGAGGCCCTGTCCGTCATCATCTGTGCATTCAGTCTGATGTCAGGATATTTTTCTCAAATTTCATCTTCAGTTCTGTACGATATCCGGATTATCCGAAGCCAGGCAAACATAGTTTACTCTCCAGCTGGTCCCCCAGCAGAAGATCCGGTTGGTTCTCTGCTGTTCGCCGGCTGACAACGTAAAAGCGATTGACAGCATCATCAACATGAAAACAATCTTTTCATACACTTTCCCCCTTGATTTTATACCCGGAACAGGAGCCAGGCTCATCCCGAGATTTTCTTCCGATATTGAATGATAGCTTCATTTAGGGAGAACTGTCAAGAAAAATAATCACATTTTAATCACTTTTGATCATATCAATCTTTTATGCTCTTGACACTGCTATTCCGGCATGGATTATTGATGCATGCAAATCACTCACACGGGATATTATTCTGCTGGTAACTATCTCTCAATGACGATTCTTATTGCATACCTCAAACATCCGCGTAGCAAAGCGTTAATTCTATCTCTTCCTCTCCCCTTCTCCTGATGTTCCTCTCCCTCGGTCGGCCGATGGACTCAACGAACGCTGCGGCTCTTCTGGTTGCTGCTCAATACGCATGCCGTGCGGTTTCTGCGCTATACGTTCAAACTGCCGATTATCGTCTGCATCCTGCTTTCTGCCGCTCTCTATGTGCTGGTCGGCGGGTTTCTCGCTGCTGTTGTCCCGAAAACGGATGCCGCTTTCTGGATTATCTCTGCGGCGATGATTATCATTGCGCTCGTTGTACGCAAACTGGAACCGAAACAGGTGGAGCCTGCCTATCGAAGCCTCTGCCGCTCTCTATAAAAATCCCGATCTATCGTGCTGCTGGTGGCGGTACTCCTTACCCTGAAGCAGCTGCTGAAGGGGTTCATGACGCTCTTTCCTATGGTCGGGGTTTTTGCCTCGTATGAGGCACGCTTCAGTCTTTGGACAAACTGCCGGCAGATTCCGATTGTCATGCTGACGATGGTCCCGATGTTTGCCGTGATCAAGTTTACCCAGAACTATCTGGGGACCGCCGCGTCCCTTGCTTGCGGGTGGGCTGTCTATCTGACTGCCATGATACCGGTTTTCAGAAGCTTGTATGCCGATACCCGGCCGGATGCCGGGGAAACCGCTGCAATGCAATAGCAGCAATAAAAGAAATAGTATTTTGGGGAGGTATTCAGGATGACCGAGCAGGAACGTTACGAAACGATCGATATGCCCTTTTATGAGAAGGAGATAAGGCCGCTGCTGCCGCCTGAGGTGCTGGATTTTCACACGCATGTCTGGAAAACAGAGCACTGGAAGGAGAACCCGTGGAAAGAGCAGGAGCCCGGTGCAAAGTATATGAAGACAACCCAGGAATATCCTATGGAGCAGCTGCTTGCCGACGGCAGACGGATTCTCCCGGGTGTGACCTATAAGGCTGTCTGCTTCGGCAACCCGACGCCTGCTGCTGATATTCAGCTTGGCAATGCCTATATAACTGAATGTGGGAAACAGCCGGAACTGTATCCGCTGATGCTGGCCGGAAAAGGGCTGAGTACGGCAGAGGAGATCGAGGGGGTTCTGGATGCGGGAAGGATCTATGGCTACAAGGTTTTTCTCAACTGGTTCGGCAACAACTACGGTGCGGTAACTATCGATGATATGCTGAGTCCCACCGAGATGCGCATTGCCGATGAGCGTCGGCTTATTGTTCTCCTGCATGTTCCCAGGTCGGAACGGCTTGCTGATCCGGTTATTCAGCAGGGGGTAAGAAATCTTTCGCAGACCTACCCGCAGGCTCAGATAGTCCTAGCCCATTGCGGGCGCTGCTATCTGCCCGACGAGATGCAGCGAGCGGTGAAAGCAATCAAGGATCTGGATAATGTCTATCTCGACTCCTCCATGGTGATGGAGCCGCTGAGCATCGAGATTCTGCTTAACGAGATCGATTCTTCCCGACTTCTATTTGCCACCGATTTTCCGGTTCCTGCTATGCGGGGGCGCCGGGTCTATGTGATGGATCACTGGGTGGATCTGGTTCTTGACGGGTACGAACCGAGCGATTTCCGGGTAATGTCCGATAATATGCGAGCCAGCTTTATGGTCTACGAGATAATCCTGGCTATCCGTCGGGCCGCCGAGCGCGTCGGGCTTTCGCAGAAGCAGCTTGAGGCGATATTTTACGAAAACGGAAAAAAAGTGATCGAAACGGTCAAAAACAGATAAACGGGCTGACGCCGCCGCCTGACCGGTCAATCTGTCGTGACCGGTCAATCTGTCGTGACCGGTCAGCCTATCGTGATCTATCAGCCTTTCGGAACCGAATCGATCAACCGTTTCGCATTCAGGTAGAAGATGTTTTCAATAGCATCAGCTGACAGTTTCACCGCCGCTGCCGCTTTCTTGAAGGCAAGCAGCTCCTCGTACATGAAGAAGGTCAGGCGATCGGCCTCCGGGCTGTCAACCTCACGCATATTCCGGTCGCCGGATACATCGCCGTACAACCCTCTCGGCACAATGTTGATATAGTGTCCGTTTTCGCAGATTCTCCGCATCCGCATCCGCAGAATCGGCAGGTCGCTGCCGAAGAGCACACGCTGGGGACCCACTGCCTCAAGCAGCTTCTGGAAGACCACGGCATTGGTGTTGGCCGAGAAATCCCACAGCATATTTCTGGTATTTTTGAGCACCTCAAAGGCATTTCCGATATCTGAATCGCAGTAGGCACGGCCGACATGGGCAATGATCAGTTTGAGGCGCGGATAGTTCTCCTCGATTTCGAGCATCTGGGCAAGATTCACCGGGTCCTTCAGGCGTCCGTTACGCGGAATGTGCAGCATCACGATCCCTTGGCGGTCATTGAGCAGCTGTAAAAAATGGTGCGGGAGGAAATCGAATATACGGATCTCTTCCATCGGGATGTAATCCGGGGAAAGGTTGAGATAGACTTTTATCCCGAGAAATCCGCCGGCGGTAAGCTTCCGGTCGAGTTCCTCCGCCGACCACCAGGGAGGGGCGTAGATCAGTGCCGGCAGCTGGTGCTTTCTCGCTGATTCACTGATATAGGCATTCAGTCCGTCAATATCGTCACCCTTCTTGATGCTGGAGAAGATCATGGGGGTCACTTCTTTGTCGGGGAACATGAGGCGGTAGGTTTCCAGATGGTCTTCGATGGGATTGTCGGCGGCTACCTTGGAAGGCCAGCTTACGACCCGGGCAAATTCATTGTCTGCATGCTTTTTCAGAGAATTAAGCCACACATGGGTATGGATGTCGATCATCTTTTCCGGCAGGAAGTCTGCCAGCTCGTCTCTGTAGATCTGTCTGTCCAGATTGTTTACTTCAAATAATGCACCGCCGTCTCTCCTTATATGTTGCATATGTGCGCATGGATTACGCTATAATCTCCGCGACTGCTGCTTGTCGACAGCTGTCTCCAGCTTTGCCCCGGCTTTCTCATATTTTGCTCTGCAGTTCCGCTCAAGCCTTTGTCAGTAAAAACCCGGTCCGGCGGCGTTGAGCTGCGCACGCATAGGTGATGAAGGAAGATTTCTCAAATTTTGCCGAGTCAGCCAGCACATAATTATTATTCGGAATGCTGTATAACGATTTCGTTCATGAGCGCGGTACGTTCGTCGGTGGTCATGAAGCCGCTCTGGTGTTAACCGCATCCACCCCGAAGAAGGCTTTTTGACGTGGAAGAGGGCCAGGATTTTCTCTGCTATCGAGCCGCAGACATCCGTCTTTCTACCTGATCTCCCCTCCGATGAGGATTACTTTACCAGGGGCCAAGGTTTCTATATGGGTAAGGAGTTGGTCAATACTACCAGATTGCTTAAAACTGCCGGTCTGGATGCGCAGCGACAGGGCCCTGGGCCATTTTCATTACGGTGGTTCCCGAACGAGAAATATCTGGTCCTTGTCCTGCACCAGGTCGGCCGCCGCATTGCCGATCAGGTTTTTCCCGGTCCCGATGCATGGCGCTTACCCGGTAGAATAATCGTAGCCCAACTCAGGGCAAGCTGAACCCCCCGTGAACGGACCACCTTTTCTTCCTCTTCAAGCTTGGAGAAAAGACGCCTTACTGTCGCTTCGGAGATATCGAGAAATTCTGCAACATCTTTACATCTACCCGTTTTTTCAGCTGAAGCATTTCCATGAGCTTTATGGTGCGCAGTTCGGCTTTTCGTCATTCTCTGGGCTCCTTACCCTTCCTGTCAGCATTATCTGGGAAACCGGCTCAAAAGCTTGCAGTCAAAATTTGCGGCTTGCAAAAAGAGGGATTTGAGCCAAAAATGCAAGGCTCATTATACCAACGTTTAACGCGGCAGAAAAAATTGATTGTTGTAATAATTAATATTTATACTTTTAGCTTTTTTCGATCATTGCTGACAATTATTGCCATTATAGAAAATAGTTCAGAATGATTCAGCCAGTCAGGAGGGTTTGTGATGCACAAGCTGAGCGGTCTTGAACGTATTACGCGGTTCCCCCGAAGAGCGCAGGGTTCCCAATTGAGTGGTCGATCAGCGAGGTTGCCCTGTTCCGGAAGCCTTTGATTTTGTGAGAAAGCCGGGCTTGACGGTGTGAGGATCCGCGTTCACCCCGGGATGTCAACCGCTACCGTGACGAATGGGGATTACCTATGCGACGGATTTGAGAGCGAGTCAGGCAAAGGCCGAGGTCGGATCTCGGGGTCATTCCAAAATACCGACCAAACGTTCCGGCTTCCAAAATCCACCGAACGCTGAGTTGGAGCAAAAACGTCGCATTTTGGAAACGAGTCAAAAGATTTTAAAGTGGCTTACCAAGTTTAACGGAGTCAAAAAATTGATTGTTGTAATCATATTTTAATATTTATACCCTTTTTTTAGCTTTTTCTTTGATCATTGCTTGACAATTATTGCCATATAATAGAAAAATAGTTCAGAATCTGGTATCGATTCAGTCATACCTTGGCAAGGTTTCAGGAGGGTTTGCTGATGCACAAGCTGAGCGGTCTTGAACGTATTACGGCGGTTCTATCCTGGAAGAGCCGGACAGGGTTCCCACATTTGAGTGGTCGATCAGCGATCGGGTCCGCCATGCCCTGTTTCCCGGAAGCAGCGCCTTTGATTTTGCAGAGAAAGCCGGGCTTGACGGGGTTGTGGTGTATGAGGATCCGCAGATCACCCCGGTTGATGTCAACCGCTACCGTGACGAATGGGGGATTACCTATGCCCCTGACGGATGAGGATTATCCGACCTCGGTCGGCTACCCGCTGAAGGATATTCCGCAGGAAGCTGCGATTGAGGATATTTCCCTGAGACGATACCCGATCCGGAGGCCGACTGGAGATTCGAGAGTCTCCGGGAAGCTGTCCGTCGTTTCAAGGGAAAAAAGGCGATTCTTTTCCGCCTGCGTGACGCTTTTTCACTTCCACGCAATCTGCGCAGCATGGAAAACCTGATGATGGACTACATGCTGAATCCCGAGCTTGCCCGATATCTGGTTGACATTTCGATAGATTATCACCTGAAGACTGCCTGGCGGGCGATGGAGATTGGCGCCGATATTTTCTGGACGAGCGATGACTACTGCGACAACCGCGGGCCGATGATGGGGCCCGAGATCTGGCACGAGTTCATTCTGCCCGGGCTGACGAGGCTGGTTACGGCGATACGGGGGGCGGGGTACCATTTTATCAAGCACAACGACGGCAATATAAGGACGATACTTCCGGCTATGGCTGATACCGGCATTTCCTGTATCGATCCGATAGACTCTGAGGCAGGGATGGATTTAGCTGAGGTCAAGCAGGCGTACGGCAGCCGGATGGCCATCAAAGGGGGTCTGCCGGTGGTATCAGCATTATGCAGCGGTTCTCAGGAGCAGGTTGCCAAGGCGGTTAAGGGTTGCTTCAGGGCAGCGGCTGTCGGGGGCGGCTATATTCTCTCCTCCTCGAGCGATGTTATAGCCTCAGTGAAGCCGGAAAACTATGCCGCTATGCTGGAGGCGAATCGGCGGTTCGGCCGGTACCCCCTCGATCTTTAGCAGGGTGGGCCGCTGGACAGGGTGTCACGTTCAAATTCGGATAACGTTCAAATTCGGGTTCCGGATCAGCAGAGTTTGTGAAAATTTATATTCGCCAGCCGGCAGAATTTTTCGATCCTTCCGCTGCTGCCTTTTCCATAGGCAAGGGCTCCGTGATGGGTACCTCCAGCCTGAGCGTATGAGCGCAGATATTCTTTGAACTCCATGTTCGGGAAGAACTTGCCGTGAGGAGTATTGATTCCCTGTATCGGCGGGAAATCGGGAACCGTGCCGTCGGCGGCGACTACCGAGAGCTCGCCGTACTCATCTGCTGACAGATTTACCAGCACCGCATCTCCCGGTTTCAGGGTATATCCCGGCACGACGTTGTAGGTTATTCCTCCTCCGAGTCCGAAAGGGGCCCTGGTAAGGCGGATGGGCAGATCGGGCCGGGCAAGGGCAATATTCCCCTCCCCCATATGGTTTTTCAGAATCCCTCCGCCGGCAAAATCCATCCCCCATGATTCAAAAAAGTCCGTTTCCAGATTCAGCCGGTTGAGCACCGTGGTGAGCACCGCTGCTGAAATATCGCCCTCTCCGCCGAATCCGATTCCTTCCGAGAGCAGCTTGGATATGCCGATCATGGGCAGGGTCGCAAACCGGCCGTCAGTCGCCATCGCCTCAAAGTGAAAGGTGATTCCTGAAAGCTCATAAGCCTGAACGAGCTTCCGGAACACCAGCTCCATAGCGGCCGATTCCCGGTAGGCTTCTTCGGTCATGGAGGGATCCGAAGTAAATCGAGCCTTGTCGGCCGCTGTTACGGCAGCAATTTCGGCGGGGCACAGGGATTTCAGCAGGTTCGCGGCTGTTGTCATGTTGATATTGACGATCTCGATGCCCAGGCTGGTCATAAGCAGCAGGTGATCGATGGAGAAATCTCCCGAGCCCTGCATGGGATAACCGACCATGCCGATGCGCAGGTTCGCGATATCACGGACGGCAGCCGCTGCTATAGCCCATTCCCTGATCTCCTGATAGAGCTCAGGATCCTCTGAATAGCCGCTTACCAGTTCGAAGGGAATATTGCTGCGAACCAGCGCATTGGTCAGGTCAAAAACACCGGTGGGCGCCTGGTTGTTTGAAAAACAGTCGGCAGGGGCATCGGAGTCCCAGCGGTTGAGCATCTGGGTGTTCAGGACAATCAGGGGCAGCCGCGTCCGTTTGAGGGCGGAAACGGCATAGAGGCTGGGTGAATAGGTCATGGAAAAGGGGATGAGCAGGTCGGGTTCATCGGTTTCAATTCCAGCCATAGCGGCATCGACCTGAGCTTTGGTGTCGCACACGCCGGAGAAGGAGACTTCCGCGAATTCCCGCAGATGCTCCAGAATGGTGCCGGCCCAGGCTTCCATCCGTACCTGGATTTCAGGCCAGGAACGGTAGACATCGGTCATCAATCCTAACACGGCAATTTTCGGTTTTCGATTCTGCATTGCGGGTTCCTCCATTATTTTCTGAGGCTGTCAGCCAGCGGCTATCGGGCTGCGACTATCGGGCTGCGGCTATCGGGTAGCGGCCTGCCTGCCGGGCCGTATCAGGCGGCAGCAATATTTTCTGCCGGCGTATCCTGCTGAATATTATGAACGGTGTTGAATACGAAACCGCCGCCGGGAGCAAATATCCGTATTCTCTCGGTTACCTCGTCTATCACCTCCTGCCGGGTGCCGAAGGGAAGTGTCTTCTGGGTATCTACCCCGCCCCCCAGAAGACCAGCTTGCTGCCGAACTGCGCCTTGAGCCACGCAGGATCCATGCCTGCCGCCGAAGTCTGCACGGGATTGAGGATATCGAGATGGGTCTCGATGAGCATAGGGATTATCCGTGTAACCGATCCGCAGGTATGCTGCCAGGTTTTCCACGATGTATGTTCATGAATCCAGTCGTTCTGAATCCGCAGATACGGCACAAACAGTTCCTCGAAGAGATCGGGATTTATCAGTTCGGTTTCTGGGATCCGAAGTCAAATGCCTCCAGGCCGAGGATATCCACGTTATCACCAAGCACACGACTTACCTTCTCAAGATTTTTCAGCGCAGTCTCGGTGCGAACGGCAAAATAATCCTTGAGATAGTCCTGATCGGTGAGCATGAGGCACAGATAGTCGGGCAGTCCCCACTCCCCGGCAGGCCGAAATTTCCCAGCATCCGAGCAGCAGCGCCTTGTCGGTTTCGCGGCGTAGCTTTTCGGCTCTGGCGGCAAAGAACTCCAGGTCCCGGTTTCCAGATGATTTTCCCGGCCACTTCTGAAAGCGGCGGGGGCTCGAAGTCTGGATCTGAGGCGGTGGAGGCAGGCATATCGAAGTAGTAGCCGTTTTAGGCATTTTTCCGGTTATCGGGCGCAGGGATCTCCGCCGTCATGCAGCAGGAGCCCGCCCTCTGCATCAATTTCCACGTTGAAATTTCCCGGCACGAGCACATCGGTTCCGTCCCATAGCTTCCAGGGCTTCCAGTTCCTGCGCTCAAGATCAAAAAACTGCACCAGCGGCTCGACGGGAAGGACGTCGATGCCCAGCCGCTCTACTACGTCGGATTCGACTTCCCCAGCATCTGGAATATTTCGTAGACTTTAACCGGGCGGTCCTTCAGTTTGAGTTCTTTGCGCAGGCGGTCAGGGCATGTGCCATAATTCCGCTCATGATGGTTCCGCCCATATCCAGGGGCACCCGGTCCGGCTCCTGGTGGTTGAGGGCAAGCATAACGCGTTCTCTCGATGTCATGTCAGTATTCTCCAAATTCTTTGGCCGCATCGGCATAGGCCCTGATATTCTCGTAGGGTGTTCCTTCACTGAAATAGTCTGATGCTGCCAGGATGAAATTTCCGTAGGGTTTGGCGATATCGAGGATTTCCTTCACTTTTTCCTTACTTCTGCGGGGCTCGCATGGATGAGAAAGTCGATCTGATCCAGGTTGCCGCTCAGGACAATGTCGTGATCAGAAGGTGTCAAAGGCCAGTGCCAGGTCGTTGTCCCCGGCCGGCGGCGCGGTCAGGGTTTCAAACACATTCATTTTGATGGGGTTGTAGAGTTCATAGAGAGATTTTGCGCTTCCGCAGTTGTGGTAGAGATAATAGACTCCCATGTTTTTGATGGTCCGGGTGAATTCGATTTCATGGGCAGGACGTATTCTTTGAAGAATTTCGGGCCGGCGGTGATGCCGTTGGCCACATTTCCCCGACACAGATCATGTGGGCACCTGCGTCGGCAAGCTGCCTGATAAAGTTCTGCATCCGGCTGGAAAAGTAGGTGATCATCTCTTTATAGAATGGTTCATCAATATAGGGGTCCATGACCAGTTCGGTCACATCGCGGTAGAAGCTGGCGCTGTTGAAGGCGCCCTGAGCCCACGGGGCAACCAGTCCGCGATCTCCCAGCAGGTCGACGGCCCGCCGGATCTGGCTGGTGTCGAAGGTTCGCATCGGCGGCTGGTAGGAGAGAAACTGATCGAAATCGCTGCTGTCCTTGATGAAGTATTCTGTTACAGCTTCAACGACTTCATGGGGGCTGCTTTGTGATATTTTTGCTGGCGCAGGGTTTTCTCCGGGGTGGTTATGGTGGTCACGATACTCCAGGAGTTGTTATCGCCGGTTCGTTCCTCTTTACTCGCCATTTGCCTTCTTCGTCATCGGCTTCGGTCAGGTATTCAAAGACGTTTGCTGTCCTCAGCAGGATGTCGAAGCCGAAGTGCTCATACAGTTCGATGCCCTTTCGATGTAGTCGATGCCTCCGGTTCCCTCATCCAGGGCGCGGGTTTCGCTGCGCTGGTAGAATTCATCGATGAGATTGTAGAAGATGAAGGGGGCGTTGGGTACTCTGTCGGGTTTGCCGCCTTCAGGACGCAAAGCAGGCGCTCTTTACCGGTCATGGGTGACGCATTTATCGCGACCGGTTTCGTGTTCTCGGCTGGCTGGTCTATCGGCTTCGTTTCGGCGGCTGCAGCGGGTTTTTTCGTGATTTCGTTCATGGGTTTCTCCTTTATCGGTGTTTTGCCGCATGCTCAGATATAATGGGTAGAGTTTCTCGTAGGCTGCATGCTGTTCCGGATCCGGCTCGATCAGGCGTACGGTTCCCTGTACAGCTTTCCACCCTTCCTGTTCATCGGCAAAGATGCCGGTGCCGATTCCGGCAGGACGGCGCTCCGAGGGCTCCGGCATGTCTCCCGTTGGAGGGAATGCGGATGGTCAGGCCGGTTATGTCGCTTACCAGCTGCGGCAGATCGGGCTTTCAGATGGGCCGCCGACCATGGTTATACGTTTGGCCGGGATTCCCTTTTCTGCATAGGTCTGCAGCAGTGTGCGGATTTCAAAGGCAGCTCCTTCCATGACGGCTCGGGCAATGGATCCGCGTCGCGGGGTTCCGGTATTGCTTTCGTTATCGAATGGGCTGTCGGTAAGGCCGTCGGTCTGCGTTTCTATCGAGGGACCGGCTCCGCCATCGGTCTGTGTCCGGGTCCGGGTGCTTGTTCGGGTCTGTGTGTTAGTTCGGGTCTGTGTGTTAGTTCGGGTCGGGATTTGGTGTGCGGAGGTCCGGGAAAATGGCGTCAGGTCGATCGGCTGCCGGGCTACGGTATCAAAGAAGGGGGTTATGAAAAGGTTCTCTGGGGCCGGCGGTTCTTTTGCTGCTTCACTGTCGAAGTTTTTCCAGAGATCGGTCGGGGATTCTCCCGGTTCAAGAAATTTTTCCCGTGCATACCATTCCACGGTCTGGCCAATATAGGGAAGGGAGAACATGCCTGCCCAGGGGCCGTCCGGGCTGAGGAAGGGGTCGATGAGGAATTTGGCTTCGACGGCTTTTTCCCTCGATTCGAGTACGTAGAAGCCGACCCAGGAGGTTCCGCAGGAGAGCAGGACTTCCCCGGGCTTGAGGGTTCCGGTTCCGCGTGCTGCGCAGGGGTGATCGAAAGCGCCCAGTACGGCATGTACGCGCTGGGGCAGGCCGGTATCTTCTGCGGCCTGGGGGGTGAGTTGTCCGAGATCGGTTCCCGAGGGCAGCAGCGTCGATATTTGGCTCTCTTTGATGTCGAGGGCTTCGAGGTACGGTTTCTTCCATGTTCCTGTCCGCTGATCGGCAAGGTAAAAGGTGGTGGCGGTTGAGGGGTCCATGGCCCATCTGCCGGTAAGTCGGTAGTATAGGTAGTCGCTGTTCATGCAGTAGCGTGCGGCTGATGCGTAGAGGTCTGGGTGGTTTTTCCGGTACCAGGCAAAGATGGCGAGCGGGAAGCTGTCGGTCCAGTGCCAGCCGGAGATGTTCAGAACTCTGTCGTAGTCGAAGTCCGGCAGGGTTTCTTCCCGCTGGTTGGCAGCCCGTCCGTCCATCCACGAGATGATGGGGATAAGGGGGGCCAGCTGACTGTCGAGCATGAGGGAGTTGCCGCTGGCTGCTGCCATGCAGAGTCCGACGAGCTGGTTTTCTGTTTGTGCCGGCTGATCGGTTTGTGCCGGCTGATCGGTTTGTGCCGGCTGATCGGTTTGTGCAATGTTTCCACCCGGCTGATTTTCCTCTGCCAGAGGTAAACCCTCTGCCAACTCCCTTAAAACCTCGCAAAGATCACGATAGTGCTGTTCCGCATCCAATTCGTGGTATCCCGGCTGTGGATTATTCAGCTGGGTGATCTTTTTGGCATGGGCCAGGACGGTTCCTTCAGATGTGACAAGGATTCCCTTGACGGCACTGGTTCCGACATCAAGTCCGATCAGCAGCTTCATAAGGGCCTCGCTATCTGGTCAGATGGTATTTCTGAACCGCATCTTCTACATCAGTTCCGGCATTCATGACATCATTCAACGCTTGTATGATGGCGGAGGGGTTTTCTGCCATAAATATGTTGCGCCCAAAAATGATCCCCCGGGCTCCCCTGCTTATGCTGGCTTCCGCTTTGCGCAGGACATCGAGATCGTTGTCAAGCTTTTCGGCCCCGATGGTGAAAACCGGGATGGGCAGGTTGTCGACGATTTCCTGAAATTTGTCACCGGTATAGAAACACTTGATCAGGTCGGCCCCCAACTCTGCCATAACTCTGGTTACCCGCTTTACTTTCGCGTGCAGCTGCGCTTCGGTTATTTCCTTATGCTCTACAACGTAGCATTCTCCGATCAGTGGTATGCCGAGCTTTTCCTTCTGACGGACCACTTCCGAGAAGAGGGCTACATTGCGCGCTTCCAGCTCTTCGTTATTCTCTTCAAGAAAAAGGGAGCAGATAACCATTTCGGCTCCTGCCTGCACGGCATCCTCAACGGTTGTGGCTATGTAGGTATGTCCCACGCGGTAGTCGAGCGGATAGTAGAACGATGAGCTCCAGTTTATTCTCACTACAGGGACTGGCCCGCCGCTGACAGCCAGCAGGCTGCCGAACCGTTTCAGCATGAATCGGGAGAGAAGCAGGGCGTCGGTGCCGAGACAATTTGTTATTGCTTTTGCCGAATCCTCTATGCCCGCCTGATCCCCATATTCCATAACATGATCCAGAGCCGATATAACCAGATTCTTCTTATCCTTGAACAGTTTTTTTATGCGAAGATCGATACCGGACATACGCTACCCCCAAAATGTATTTTCATTTCAATCAATATCTACAATATATATGCACAATTTAAGCATATTATGCCACATTTTGCAATATGTTTTTATTTCGATTTTTTTTTATCAGTTCAAAAGCACTGAGACGGCTTTCTGGCTATGGTTTGGTTCTGCATCAGGATCTTGCTTCAAGGTGATTAATGCAAGCATTCTTTGTTCATAACAATCTATTTGATTGACTGTTTTGACTAAGTCGATTAAAATGTGCTCAGGATTCTGGCTGCCTTGTCGGGTGGCAGCCGCTGTCATTCTGCGGCTGTCTTGCGGCTGACCTGGGCCTGCGGATATCAGCGGCTGCCCGGGTCGCGGGCTGCCAGGTCGCGGGGCTGCCGGGTCGCGGGGGCTGCCCGGGTCGCGGGGGCTGCCCGGGGTCGCGGGGCGCGTATTGATCACTTATACTGGAGGACTATATGAGTGAGACGAAAATCGGGTTACTGGGATTATATCTCAAGCTCTATGACGATACGGAAAAATTCGATAGGAGAAACGAATAGATGCATTTTTACGCGTTGATCGCCGATGAACTGCGGAAGCTGGGACTCAAGGTTCATACCGCACCTATCTGCCCGGATTTTGTGAATTCCAGGTGAGTAACCGGTTTCGAGGCTGCGGATGTGGATGCCTCGTCACCTTGCATCTGGCCTGCTCTCCCTCTTTGAATCGGCCTCCATATTGGCCTCGACTGATCTGCCGATAATCGTGCTCGACACGACCCCACCTATGCCTACGGACCAGAACAGAATCCGGAGGAGCTGATGTACAATCATGGAATCCACGGGTCAGGGAGTGCAACCTCCTCATCCGGCAATGGAAAGCCCTTTGAGATTGCCGCTGGACTAAGGAAAAATCGAATGTTCTCAAGCAGTTTTTACGTTTGCCTCGCGGCAAGAATGGCTGCGGTAAAAAGAGCCCGGATCCGGGCTGATCCGGCAGACCTTTCAGCGGAATGGGCGATTTTTCGTCTCACCGGAGGAGCTGAAAGCGTCTGGGAATTACCGTAGTCCTCTCGATGCCCGATTGATCCAGTCTATTGCAGCAAAGTTGACAGCGGATGAAATTGATGCGGAAATTCCCGGGATACTGAACAGTTTGCCCTCAGCAATATCGACCCTGAGGTTCACCGGCGTTCTGTAAGAACCGGGCTTACTGTTCCAAATGGGTTGAAAAAGAAGATCTGGACGGGTTTTCCTTCAACTTTCTCGATGTCGATGCGGCCACCGGTCTGGAAAAACCGTACCCTTTCTGGAAGCGAGCAAGCTCATGACCCGCGGCTGCGGGTATGCGGGAGAGGGCGATACGCTGACAGCGGCCTAGTCGCTACTGCAGCTGCTGTATCCGAAACAAGCTTCAGTGAAATTTTCTGCCCCGACTGGGAGCACAACCGACTCTACCTCAGCCATATGGGCGAGGAAATCATCTGCTCTTTTTGCCGATAAGGGGCTTTAGTCGAGATGGATTATGGATACTCGGATGTACCTAATCCGGTTCTCGCAGCAGGCCGCTTAAGAGGGGACTTTATCATTGCCGATCTGGCACCGATGGGTGACGGCGCCACCGCCTCATCCTTGCCCCCGGCCCGGATGACCGGGACAGCGGGAGTAGACAATATGAAGCGTTCAGTGCATGGCTGGTTTACTCCGGCGTGCCTGTTGCTGATTTTCTAGCCGAGTACAGCCGCAAGGAGGAACCACCACCTTGCCGTCATTTTATCATACTGATCTCGCCCTTCTTCAGGCTTTCGGCAGGATGATGGGCTTTGAG
The DNA here is from genome assembly GCA_018399255.1 of Spirochaetales bacterium. Taxonomy (GTDB): domain Bacteria; phylum Spirochaetota; class Spirochaetia; order JABMQR01; family JABMQR01; genus M55B182. Next base: position 23,188 of record JAGYPA010000014.1, read on the forward strand.
ACCGTAGTTATCTGAAGGCTGGTGATTTCCGGAAACCGGGAGCAGGTGCTCGTCTTATAGCCCCCTGGCAGTTGGTTTCAACCGGACTCTCTTTTACCGGGACTCTCTTTACAGGGACTCTCCATAGACAAACCCGGGACGGACCGTCGACTGTACTTCCTTGCCCGATTCCGAGATAAGCACCTCCTCGCTTGCAAACTGGACTGCCGCAACCGCCGGTAGAGGATCAACCAGCCTAAAATCCATTTTTTTTTTACACTACAAATACTTTAATGAATGGAATCAAAGTATAGATGTCTTTTGAGGTTTTCAGACAATATTCTATCTCCTTGATATGATGAATCATCGTAATCTCACATCTCTCATGTAGGATGTATCAGCCTCATTCATCTTTATCAACCCATTCGGCGATAAAACAATAAAGGCCTCTCATCTCGGACTCGAATCTTGCCAGTTGTCGTTTGACCTTATGCCTTTCTACCCGCTATCCAATCTCGGCCTTCATGTATGTACGTATTACTGACAAACCCGCCCCTGTTGCGATTGCGTAAATCTCGCCTTCTTTGGTATTTCTTTCTGGATGTACGGACCCGTGCGGGCGCTCCATGCGCTCTTCACAGCAAGTCCTCTGCTTCTGCAGCCACTTTTGGATTGCGTAGACTTCAGATTTTCGTCTACAAGTTCTGTCATCACCAGGGCATCTCAGGTGTTGGCCTGCCATCCACTTTTTGCGCGTATCATCCCGGTAAATTTCGTAAATGGCAGCCTTCATGCGTTGATATACTAACGACCGTGCATCGACGCCGGCAGAAATGTTCTCTGTTTCTTCTCACCCTCTTCGATCATTACCACAGATGAGCGTTGTCTCAAGTCCCCGTCCCCCACTGCCGAATACTGTAATATCGGGCCGACTCTGCCACAACATGAGATGCATTGTTGAAAGAATGCACCAATGTGCATTTTTTGAGCAGGTTGCCCTTCTGGTGTAAACTGATTTTGACCTTATCAATGGACACCTTTCGCAAAAAATTGCCTCCTGACATCGCTTCTCAGCCGCAGCTTACTTAATTTAATCCTCTCCTGACACAAAATGACGCTGAACTTTCGTTCTTGCTGAAACATCCACTGATCATATCTTGATAAGAGGATCCTTCCAATGGTAGTTCCTCTGCTTTTTACCGATTCTCTTAGATACGTGCGCCTTACAATGAGCATTTTCCCCTGCCAATGTAGACCATGTATCTTACCATTGTAGTGTAAAAGATGGTGTATCCCCCCCCTTCTTGGCTGATGCAACCAAAAATGAGCAGACATCTTCGACGCAGACATTCCTGCCGTTCCAAGGGTTGCATGACGACCGCAGTTATCCATCCAGATGGCTGTCGAAGGCAGGATGCTGACGTCCTTGAAGGAGTACCAGAGGTAGCCGCCTTCGGCGCAGACCGCCGTAACCCATCCAGGTTCAGCAAGTTGCTCCTGATACACCTGCAGCACATCCATAAACCCGTATCGCGCAGGAAAGAGGGAGCAGTCTGTATATGCAGGATCCTTCCAGATGGTTGGAACTTCAGTCAGGCTGTCGAATCTGGCTGTCGATGCGAGGGAGAAGTAGTCCTTATTTTGTGTAAAGCCGTCCGCATGGGGGCTGGTGAAACCGAATCTGATCGGGCTTGTTCGAATAGTCAGCGGCCCATTGTGAACTCCCAAGGTTGCGTGATGTCCATAGGTCATACTCCCTGCATTGCCGCGGACAGTATGCCTGATATAGAGAGCATCGTGTCCTGATACTGCAGTAATCTCCTTGGTAACAGATCCAGGCCGTATTCTTGTCTGCATCTCCAGAGTCATCACAGCAAGAGTACCGTTTCGTTCTATACCTGCCGGATGCCATTCATGAGAAGCCGTCTCACCGTGAGGCGGGAATTCTTCTCCATCCCCACCGAACGGCATGCAGAACAGGTCTCCCCGAAGAGGTTGGAGAACGGGGAGAATCGTGCGACCGGCATCGGTTCCGGTTCCGGTATCGGTTCCGGCATCGGTTTCAGCAGTCTCCCCCTGCCAGGGGCTGATGTAATAGGGCTGAACAGGTTTCACCATTCCCCCGCCCTTGTTCTGATTATCCGGGTTCGGATTATCCGGGTTCTGATTATGGAAAAAAGTTACCGGGGCCATATGACCGCCCTGTCTGGTTACGGCGACTTTAACATTCCCATGCTCCATTACATAGCATACTTTACCGGCAATAACCTCAGTATTCATACCCACCCCCTCTGGAAAGTTGCATAGAGGTGTCAAACACCCTTCTGCAAATTTTCATTGCAATTTTATTGACATATGCACTTTATGTCTATAGTATATTTTGCAAATGCACAAACAGGAACATAAGCAATACAAATTAGACAAGATTGATCTTGAGATTGTTCACCACCTCTACGACGGGAGGACGCCCTATAAGGACGTTGCCGAAAAGATCGGGCTCACCACAAATACGGTGAGAAACCGGGTGAACAAAATGCTGGAACTGGGAGTTCTGCAGATTATCAGCCTGGTGGATCCGAATGCGGTAGACCGGCATGAATCAGCATTTATCGGATTCAAGATCACTCCGTATGATATCAATAAAACCATGGAGCAGATTGCCGGACTCAAAGGGGTTGTCGGGGCGGCAACAGTCAGCGGACGGTTCGATATTATCGCCGTTGTTATGTTTAATGAGGAACATTCCTATTCCCGTTTTCTTGATGAGGAACTGGCTAAAGTTGATAATCTGCTGGGAATGGAAACCTTTTTCGCCATAGGGGGAAAGACCTGGCAGCTGCGGTACGTGCTGTAGCTGCCTGATGGTTTATCTGCCGTAATATTTTTTTAATAGTTTTTCTCTAAGCTTAAGACAGGATTTTTAGACTCTATCATACATGATTTCTTGGATGATTATAACTGATTGAGCGGCATTGCCGTTATTCTTTTGCACTGGAGGTATTGCGCTGATGGAATATTTGGAAGAACGGGATCTCGACTATATCGCGATTGGAGCGGCAGTTCTCGGGGCCGGCGGGGGCGGAGACCCCTATGTCGGAAAACTGATGGCCAAAGCGGCTATCAGAAAGCATGGGAAAGTTCCACTGATCAAGGTGGACGATCTTACCGACGAACAGCTTATTATTCCCTCAGCGATGATGGGAGCACCGGCTGTAATGCTCGAAAAGCTGCCTAACGGGGGAGAACCCGAAGCCGCCTTCCGGGCGCTCGAGACCCATCTCGGGAAAAAGGCAGATGCAGTCATGTCTATTGAAGCCGGGGGAATCAACTCCTGCATTCCCATCTATACAGCTGCCTGCCTGGGGCTTCCGATAGTAGATGCCGACTCCATGGGAAGAGCCTTTCCGGAACTGCCGATGACAACCTTCGGCGTAGCCGGTCTGCCTGCCACCCCGATGGTGGTATGTGATGAAAAGGGAAACAAGCTGCTGATCGAAACAGTATCTAACGATTGGAGCGAAACGTTAGCCCGTACGGCAACCATCGCCATGGGCCTGGCATCGATGATCAGCATCTACTGTGTAACCGGAAAAGAGTTGAAGGACTACGGTGTGCGCGGGACCATCTCCCTTGCGCGGGAAATCGGGCGTATAATCCTCGAGGCACATGCATTAAAAGAGAGCCCGATCCAGTCCATCCTCGAACTGACAAACGGCTTCCTCCTTTTTGAGGGGAAAATTATGGATGTCCAGCGCAATCTTACCTCGGGTTTCGTCCGGGGCAGCGTGATGATCGAGGGTATCGAATCGGACAAGGGATCCTCTTTCGAGATGCAGTTCCAGAATGAGAATCTTGTGGGCTGGAAAAACGGAAAGCCCGCTGCCATGACTCCGGATCTCATAACCGTGATGGACCGTGAGACGGGAAATCCCATAACTACCGAGAACTTGAAATACGGACAGCGGGTGATGGTAATCGGCATGCCCTGCGATCCCTTCTGGCGGACCGATGCGGGTATCGCCCAGGTTGGTCCGCGATACTTTGCCTATGATCTCGACTATGTACCGATTGAAAAGCTGGCGCAAGCGAAGGAGCAGGGATAATGCACTACAGACTGGGAATAGATGTCGGCGGCACCAATACCGATGCCGTTATTATGGATATTGAGCATGCGGTAATTGCTAAATGCAAAGAGGCTACCACGCTGGATGTTTCTACCGGAATAAAGAATGCCGTTGCCCATGTGCTGCGGACTTCCGGGATTGATCCATCCTTGATAAAGCATGCGATGCTGGGAACCACCCACGCGACAAATGCCGTTATCGAACGGAAGGGGCTGCTGAAGGTCGGGGTTATCAGGTTATCGAGTCCCTCCGGTCATGGTATTCCTCCTTTCATGGAATGGCCTGAGGATATGATGGACGCGATAGCATCATCCTATGTCATTGTGAAGGGGGGATATGAGTATAACGGGGCTCTGATCTCGGCTCCCGATCGGGATGAGATTCGCGGGGCGCTTGTGCAGCTGAAGATGAAGGGAATCGAATCGCTGGCGGTTTCCTGTGCGTTTGCCCCGGTAAACAGTGAGCAGGAGGAGCTGGTTCAGGAACTGGCTCAGGAGATTCTGGGACCGGAATTTCCCGTTACCCTCTCGCACCTTATAGGAAGCATCGGTTTGGTTGAACGGGAGAATGCCGCGATTCTCAATGCTGCTATCAGAAAGCTGGCTGAGACGGCATATGGCTCTTTCCAGAATATTCTGCTCGACCACGGAATAGATGCCGATCTGTTTATCACCCAGAATGACGGGACACTGATGTCGATTGATTATGCAAAGCAGTTTCCTGTCCTCACGATTGCATCGGGTCCCACCAACTCGCTGCGAGGGGCGGCGTTTCTGTCGAGAAAGCTGGAGGCGATTGTTATTGATGTGGGGGGAACGACTACTGATGTCGGCGTCCTGCGCAAGGGGTTCCCGAGGGAGTCTACGGCTGCGGCTGAGGTGGGTGGGGTCCGAACGAATTTCCGGATGCCCGATCTTATTACCCTCGGTCTCGGGGGTGGTTCTCTGGTCAGGGAACATAACGATGCGGTACGTATCGGCCCGCAGTCTGTCGGCTATCGGATTCATACTGAGGCGCTCATTTTCGGGGGTTCCACGGTGACTGCAACTGATATTGCGGTTGCGGCCGGGATTGCACCTCCGCTTGGCGACAGTACTCTGACCTCAGGCATACCATCTGCTGTGGTAAAAAGAGGGGTTGCCGAAATTCAGGCTATGATCGAAAAGCTGATTGATAAGATGAAGACTTCGTCTGAGGATGTGACGGTTATTGTGGTCGGGGGCGGAAGTATTCTGGTTCCTGACAGGCTGAAGGGGGCGTCGGAGGTTATCAAGCCGGAGCATTTCGAGGTGGCAAATGCTATCGGGGCGGCTATCGCCCAGGTTTCCGGCAGTGTTGACGGGGTATATGATGTATCGACTCTCGGGCGGGAGGCGGTAATTGCAATGGTTAAGGATGCGGCTGCGGATGAGGCAGTAAAGGCCGGTGCGGATCCGGCGTCGGTTGAGGTGGTGGAGATCGAAGAGATCCCCCTCGCCTATTTGCCGTCAAATGCGGTCCGGTTCAGGGTGAAGGCTGTCGGAAACATCAAATAAAAGTAAATAAAAGGTGTCTGACACCGTATTCTGCAATTTTTACCGGTTTTTTTGAGGAAAACGGTGTCTGAACCCTTCTTTTTTGAGGAATACGGTGTCAGACACTTGTAAAATACAGGAGGGTAATGAGGTGAGTGAAAAGGTTCAGAGTATTCTGGAAGATTATGGGTCAACCCCGGTTCCGGAAGGTGAAGGCAAGGGCTGGTTTGGAATCGGCATCGTTATGTGGGGTGTTGCGGTATGTCTTCCGGCCTTCCTGATTGCAGGACTGGTGGCGGGACCGGCCAGGCTGGGCACTGCCGTCGGGGCGTTTATCGTGAGCAGTCTGATTCTGGGTTTCATTGCGGTATTGACCGGTATCATCGGGGCTAAGACTCGTCTTTCCACCGGGCTGACGCTGAGGTTCACCTTTGGAACCTATGGGGCCTACCTGCTGCAGATGGTGCTTTTCTTTGCATCGTGGGGCTGGTTCGGTGTTCAGCTGGGTTTCATGGCGGAAGGCTTCGGCAATGGGGGACTTGCGTTGGTTTTCGGCGGGGCGGTTCCGATCTGGCTGATCAAGATTGTGGGGGGTATTTTGATGACCCTCACGGCTATGGTCGGTTTCAAGGCTATTGAAAAGTTGACGATAGTTGCTATTCCGCTGCTGCTCATTGTGATTATTGCAACAATTTTCAGTCTATACGGCGACGGGGTGACTCTCGGTTCGGTCGCCAATGTGACTGCGGAGGGGGCAATGCCGTTCGGGGTAGCTGTTTCGGTTATTGTCGGCTCGTTTATCCTCGGTGCACTTATCGCACCTGATATCACGCGCTATGCCAAAAATCGTAAAGCCGGCGGGTACGGTATGGCTTTCGGTATGATCATCGGTTTTCCTCTGGTTCTTATCCTTGGGGGAATCATGGTTAAGGGATCGGGGGGTGAATTTGATTTTTCGCGGATCATGCTCTCCAATAATACCGGTTTCTGGGCTTTCCTGGCGGTCATTACGATTATTCTGGCGGCATGGACTACCAACGACAACAATCTGTATTCCGGAGCGCTTTCTATCAATTCCATGTTTCCGAAGTTCAGCAAGTGGTCGATAACTCTGGTCTCCGGGGTTGTGGGGATTGTTCTTGCGCTGCTCGGCATTAATACTTCGGCAGGTTTTCAGGGTTTCCTGGGGATTCTTGCGATTGTTCTTCCGCCGGCCGCCGGGGTTCTCATTCTTGACTTCTTTCTGTTCAAAAATGCTGAGAATCTGGGTTACGATCCGGAAAAGATTGCTCAGGCGGCTAATCTGCGGGTTCTGCCGATTCTTGCCTGGGTCCTTGGTTCTGCAGCCGGGTTCATTATTCAGTATACATCGCTGGTATTTACAAGCGTAACTGCTCTGGATACGATGATTATCGGGGGTATTATCTACTTTATTTTCATGCTTTTTGCCAAGCGCCAGGCGGCGGCTCAGAAAGCTTAAGATGGAGAAAGGGTGTCAGACACTGCATTTTGCAACGTTAAAAGGTGTCTGACACCGTATTTTGCAATTCCAGCCCATCCTTTTGAGGAAACCGGTGTCTGAAGCTTTCCTTTTTGAGGAATACGGTGTCAGACACCGTTCCTACCCTTTTACGGAGCCGATCATTACCCCTTTTACGAAGTACTTCTGCAGGAACGGGTAGAAAATGATCATGGGCAGGGCTTTTTCAGCTTCATCTGGATCACCGCTTACCCAGATAATCTACAAGCTTTGTATGAGTTCTGGGGTCATCTTTGTCCAGTCGATATGATAGGCATTTGATAGAATAATAGTATTAGGAATCTGTTCTGGAAGTCAGTTCAAATTCGTCTCACAATGCGTCAGATCAAAGTATTTCATGAAACTGCTGATGCAAATTTGCTTTTTCACGGTTTGATATGTCTAAGGATCCGAGCTTCGTATCACATTCGCCTGCTAAAGTATACAGTTTACTTCGGTATGCATCTGTCATATTTACGGCTGCCAGTCTTGCCGCCATACCTCCAAGGGCTTCTCTTACTATATACCGCTCTTCGAGTATTTTGGAAATCTCCCTGAACCATTGCTCCAAACCGAGGCTCAATGGCTACTAAATGTTCAGTTTCGAGAAACCGCAAGGCCTCACGAACTACTATGGTAGTCGATCCAAACGCTCTGCCACAGCTTTCGCTGAGGCAGTCGCTCCCCCAACTGAAATCACCTTTCGTTATTAGCTACGCGAATGGCGTCACTAATTTTCTGAGTCTCAGTTCTATAATCGGCCGCCACCATTTCCTTTTTGTCTTTATGCTGTAATATCTCGAAGAATATTCTATACCATACCAAATTCTTTTATTTCTAAAGATCACTCTAGCTGCTGCATTAATCTTTCTTATTTGATCATACATTGTCAAGATTGTGTTTAGAGGAATATCTGGGCCAAGAATCTGGCTTCCTGAAGCAATATATCCGGTTGAGGAAGAAAAGGCTGAAACGATATTCCTGCAGTGTTCTGAACCTCCTCCCCCGGTTCCGACGGAAGCACCTTCTGGGTGTCAATCCCTCCGTGAAACGTTATTTTCCCGGAATAATCTGCAAGCTTTTCGGAGTTTCATGCCGGCTGCGGATGTCTGCTGTACTGGGTCAAATTACATCACCCCCACCTCAATCAAATCACTAATCAGGGTGCAATCGAACCGCATGAGTGCATCATTACTTTGAGCCCATATGAATGGGCCAGCCTGCATAATTGTTCAATCCAGGGTGCGAAAATATTCTCTCCCATGTCGAGGCTAAACCGACAAACCGTTCTGAGAACCAAAGATCGTTCCAAAAAACCAGATGTCCATCTTATCTTTCATAGTTTGAAAGTTAGAGGTCATTCAATTCCAGATATACATCTGTCAGTCTATTAACAAGCGTATGAATCAATTCAGGATAGAGCGCAATAGACAATAAAAAGTCCTGAAAACCAACCATTCTATAAGCATCACCCAATATGCCGGTCCATAAACCTCAACTATTGCACGGCCACTATACATTTCGGCCTCTTCCAAGCAATATGGAAAAATCAAAATCATTCATGAGGCCATGGATAATTAAGCACAGTTTGGGGTTGTGACCCCCCTTCAAGCGGACTGGCCAGAGTTTCGTCAATGAAAATTTAGCAGTTCCCGCAGCTCCTTCACCTGGTCCAAAAGCACAGGTCCTTTCCGAATCAGTAATATCCGGTTTTTATTCCAGCGGGCATGATAGCCCTCATTCAGAAGATGTCTCAGGCTGAAAGATAATAAATATCTGCTCCCAGATAGTTAAAGCAGGAATACTTTCGCCTCTCCTGTCCATCAATCCGAGATGTTGTCTCAAAGCTGATCAGTTTGCCGTGCAGGCATATAGTCCAACCGGGTTTGGTTGTTTGCAAGTTTCTATGGTATCCAGAGACAATTCCTTGGAACTGCGCATTTTGCTCCCGTTCATACATTTCCTCGCTTTACCATTCAGATCAACCTTTCAGACCCGATATTACCACGCCTTCGCCAGTTCGCCTCTGGAAGAACGAAATATGATAATCACGGGAAGCACTACCATAGTCGATAATGCCATGACACCACCCGTAATCCACTCCATACTCAGAAGTCGATCGAGGTAGCCAGCATAACCTGAAGAGTCATCTTTTCTCTCTGGTCCCAGCATGATAAGAGGGTAGAAGAAATCATTCCCGGGTCATGAGGAACTTGAGTATTCCAAAGGCGCTGGCTCCAGCCGAGACGACCGGAAGCACAATACGAAGGTAGATAGAAAATTCAGATGCTCCGTCAATCCTCGCCGCTGTGGCAGGTCGTCTGTGGTATCGACAGACAGAATTGATGCATGAGAAAGATGCCAAAATTGCTGACAGCAAGGGAATAATTATTGCCCATAAATTATTTGGTCAGTCCCATGGGAGCGGCTATGAGATAAAGCGGCAGCGCAATCATGAACGGCCCGGTATCATCAGGACATCATGAACAAAAATAGTACATATATTTCAAAGCCCGGCTCTGGAATTTTGCTATGCCATCTTCCACTACCATGGTTGAGAAAAGATGGCAATAATGGTCGTTACCGACGAAACAAAAAAGCTATTCCCAGGGTGAAACAGAGTCAGATCAGACACTTTCCTGGTAATGGGTCCAGACTATTTCCTGCGGGAAAAGGAGAGGTTTCCTTTGGACATGATTTCCGGTTTGACTTGAGAGAGGTAACAACCATATGAACCAAGGGGATAAGGATAAATAATCCAACAAGACCGAGAATGACGTAATTTACGGTTTCACGTATACACTTTTTCCTGTTCATTATTGTTACTCAGGGTATAGTCACGCTGATTAAGCAGCTTCATCTGAATTAATGTTATCCCCACAATTATCAGCGCAAGCGCAACTGCATTGGCGGCAGCCTTGCCGAAGCTGAGATGAAATGCTTCCCGATATATTCGAAATCCTATAGTGGTAGTTGCAAGGCCGGACCGCCGCCGGGCGGTCATTACAAAGACTTCGGCAAAAACCTGCAAGTTCTGGATGCTGTTGTATATGACCTCGATGTTATAGTAGGTATGGTCAGCGGAAGGAGGTTATGTTGAGATGTCTGCGTATCACACCCCTACCCATCCATCTCTGCTGCATCATAATAGGTTTTGAGGAACTGACAGGATTCCAGCCATAAGGATGACTATATTATATCCAAAGTTCGCCAGATCGTCTCGCAGCTATCGATGCAAGGGCGCTGTCCTTGCCCGCAACTCAAGAAATGGCCCCAATCCCAGTTGATCCAGAACCATATTCAGCAGTCCGTTGTAGGGTTCGTACATCCCACGCAAAGATAATGCCGATAACCACCAGTCCTGCAACACTGGGAAGAAAGTACAAGACACGTAAAAAACTTCGAAAATGATAGATTCGGTAAGGAGATGGATATGATGAAGGCTGAAAGGTACCGAGCGGAACGGTCATCAGCACATACAGGAAGGTTATTCCTATTGAATGCCAGAAATCCGGGCTGCTGAGGATGGTCTGGTAATTTTCAGAAAAATAAATCTCCAGGGGGTTGCCGGCCCCATGAATATAGTGGAATGATTGGACAAGGCTACTGATGAGAGGGTAAAAGCTGAAGAGCAGATAGGATATCAACCTGGCAAAACGAAAATAATACCGGGTAACTATATGCTGCTTGTTGTTTCTTGCTCTCATTTTCACTTCCTTTCACCTTCATTATCAGGAGCAGTATCTTTCGGGAGTTTTGTAAACAAGGCTGCCGTCAGCTATCAGCCCGGGCGTTGAACTGAACACATCCAGCCTTGCCCATCTAATCCTAAGACAAAAACCTTTCGGAACAGACCTGAATCCCGGCGTCGAAGGTGTCGTTCATTACAACTTCTGCAAACTGTCACTTCTTAGATTCAGCCAGCTGCTTTCTGCCGTATTCGGCTATTTTCCGAAGAGGCTTCAGCATCAACATTTTCATTGGTAAGAACCCTGAGGGCTACCTCACCAACCTTCGCTTCCAGTTCGGCAACCAGAGCATTGGGATCAGCGTAGGGATTTCTGACAATCGGCCGTTCCTCGGTCATGATTTTAAATACTTCATAATAGGGCGGCGTCTCAAAGAACGGATCGTCCTGATGAACGGCATGGCGTGAAAAACCGCCGTTATTCTTGGCAATTGCCAGCTCATTCTCCTCATTTACCAAAAACATGTTGAAATCCCAGGCAATGTCAGGGTTTTCCGCGACTGAAACCCGCAGATAGCCGCCAAAGGGCATGGCACCAGTTTCATAATCGCCGTTAACAAATGGAGCTATGCCATACTCGGCATCAGGATAATTCTCATCCTAGCCAGCCGGCAAGAAACAGCCCGGAATGTCATAGCAGCCAGTCCCTGACCCAGCGCTTCAATCGGAATGGGTAAGGCAGTATTGGTCACTTTGTACTTGAATACAAGATCCTGAAAAAATTCAGCACCTTTTACCCATCCTGCACCATCCAGGTTGACATCAGTATAATCAGTGTTGTAGAAAAACTTCTTACTAGTATCCATAAAAGCTGCAGCAATCTTTGAGAATTTATCCCCAATTCCCTGAGCCCCGCCAGCGTATCGCAAAGCAATTCCAGCTTGGGTCATATTGCCCTTATCGTCAAACTTTGTCAGTTTTTCAGCATATTCGATCAGTTCCTCAATAGTCTCCGGGGGATCTTCGGGATCGAGTCCCGCTTCCCTGAATAAGTCTTTCCGGTAATACAACATTTGTCCGGAATCAATTTCTGAGCTTATCCAGCCGTAGGATGTGTCCTGAATTTTACTCAAGCTGAGGGCAAACGGAGTGAAATTTTCCTCCATCATCTTCAACGCCCAATCAGGAGCGGGAAGCAGTCCCTTGTTGAGCAACCCTACCTGGGCTTCAACAAAACAAACATCCGGTGCGGAATTTGATTCAAAGGCAGCTGCCCATACGGTTCGCTGCTGAGCGTTGGGAATCTTTCTGATATTAATTGTCACGTTGGGATGAATTGCTGAATAATCTTCGGCAATCTGAAGCAGCAGATCATGGAATCCTGGTCTGGAATCCATCGCATGCCAGTAGTCAAGAACAATTCGTTCCGAGGGGAATACAAAGCCCGGATTGTAGATTTCGATGGGTGTTTTCTCCCGATCTTCTGCAGACGCAACCTCGGCAGTTTCTTCCTGGCCTCCTGCGAATAGCGGTGAGAAACTGACAAGAACTGCTAATAGCACCATAATCAGTTTTTTCATACATACCTCCTTCTGAAAAAATGATTTCTTATATTCTTATGGATGCAGCCATCCTCTTCGAAATACCCGCACCCATAGCAAAACCCTTTCATATATATTCTTACTTCTATGTTATCCTTCGCTGGTCAAGTTCTCCTCAACAGACTATTAATCTAAAGTATCACTCTGTCAGATAGGGTTTTTTATATGTAAATAAAGGCTCATTTACGATCCTCTGCACGCCAGTCTCGCCGATTTATGCCATATTCTGCCCGGACATCGAAGTACGCTTCAAGATTTCTGATTGGAATTCCATCATGCAGTCCACCGCAAGATGAGAGGGCAAACTTTGATACCGGGGCGGCTGTCCTCATAGTCTCGTGTACATGGTCGACGACACCCTCCGGATTCCCGCCCGAGAGCAGCTCGGTATTGATACCGCCGATTATGAGGCAATCTCCGAACACTTCGACAATATCGGAAAATGGGGTTGCCGGATTTTCCAACATAACTCCATCAACTCCGCTAAGTTTGATATCACTAAGGATATCTTTCACATTGCCATCGGAAACAAATACCACCTGCTTGCCTCCGGCATGAACCTTAGCCCAGAGTTCCTCGTAACGGGGAAAAAGATAGGAGTCCATCCACTCTTTCTGACAGACTAGTCCGGTACTTACAGCAATATCATCATGATAAAACAGATAAGGACCGCTGGACTGCAACAGAATATCGGTATATTTGAGAGTCTGCTCAAACCCCGGCTGAAGTAGATAGCGATCGACAAATTCGGGATCCATAGCTATAGCCATGAGGAAAACCTCCCACCCCAGGTGTTCAACCCCCCACATGAAAAGGGTGGTATAGAGCTGATAATAGTAGCAGCCGACATCGCCAATGAGGGATTCTCTTTTATAAATATCATCAATATCCAGGAGATGAGGTACGGGTGTTTTCAACGTATGATAATCGATTTTTTCCGGTTTTTCTGCATTCAGGAAATCATCGACGGTCTGATAGGGATAGGCGTATCGATAGAAGGAATCGTAAACTCCCAGACTTGTAATTTTATACGTTTCATCAAGCTTATTTGTCTCACCCCTGTTCAGCGGTACGGGACAGTTCCTATCGGGTACACGGTTGATAAAATCTATACCGAGGGCGGCATAGGCTTTGATGTAGGCTTGGCTGGTATCTTCCAGCGGATCTAAGCCTGAGGCAAGTCTGATAAGCTCTCGGTGATTGAGGGTTTCCTTTGAGAGCCTATTCTCTGCTTTTCCTTTAAAGATACAAACCGCTTTGTTATTCATGCTACCTTCTTTTCTTCTTTTTTGCAGAGTCACAGCGGTTTCCCTTACCCCGCTATCTGATTACGCGGGCTCCCTGCCCTGCCAGTATTCGTTCAATTTCTTCGAGACGAGCCATACTGGTATCCCCGGGTGTAGTCATAGCTAAAGCTCCATGCACCAATCCATATTTGAGGGCAAGCTCCGGCTCGTTCCCCTTAAGGAGACCATATATTAGACCTGCGGCAAAGCTGTCTCCGCCACCCACCCGATCAAATATTGCCAGATTATTCATGGGAGAAGTTTGATATATCTCACCATCGATTTCCAGCAGCGCATCCCAATGATTAACTGATGCGGTTTTCACAGTCCTCAGGGTTACGGCTGTTCCTCGTACGGTTGGATACCGTTTCCTAACCTCCCTGAGGAGATCACGGTATGCCTGCTTATCAAGATCGCTAAAACTGTTGTTTTTTTGACTCTCTGAAATCGAAATACCTAGCGAAGCTTCAAAATCCTCTTCATTTCCTATCAGTAGATCAACATACGGCATCAACTCCCGGTTGACTACAGCTGCAGCAGCCTTTCCTCCATGACTTTTCCAGAGAGAAGGACGATAATTCAAATCGTAGGATACCATGGTCCCGTTTCTTTTAGCGGCTTTCATCGCCTCCTTAACTACTCCGGGGGTAGTCTCTGACAGGGCGGCAAATATACCGCCAGTGTGAAACCAGGCGGCTTTATCTTTTGCAAAGATTGTTTCCCAATCGACATCTCCGGAACGTAATTGTGATGCGGCGGAGTTGCCGCGGTCAGGAACTCCTAATGCCCCTCGCAATCCAAAACCCCGCTCGGTGAAATTTAGTCCGTTTCGAACTGAACGGCCGATTCCATCATCTGCTCGCCACTGAATATAGTCGGGAGCAACTCCGCCCTGGAGAATCAGATCCTCCAACAGTCTTCCCACGGCGTTATCCACGAGTGCTGTGACTACTGCTGTTTTCAGTCCAAAACATCTCCTCAGTCCTCGGGCAACGTTGTACTCACCTCCCCCTTCCCACACTGTAAAATATCTAGCTGTATGAATTCGGGTTTCTCCGGGATCAAGACGCAGCATGATCTCACCCAATGATATGAGATCGTAGGCATATGTCTGCTGTTTGTTCTGATGGGATATCCAGCTCATCTTGTCTCTCCCTGTTTTGAGGTTGGGGTTGCCGGTTGATTACCTGAGACGGCATCCGGTCGGGCTTTCTGTAATTCTGCTGCCCTGTTCAACCCGCTGATAACATTCTGGACCGCGGCATCCTCCATTTCCATTCGGCTTTCTATTGCACTGGAAGCTTGATGAGGTGAAAGAACTATAACATCTCCCAGTTCAATCAGCCTGCCAGTGTAGGGTTCTTCTGTATAAACGTCCAAGGCTGCCCCGGCAATAGACTTTTGAAGCAGCGCTTCGTACAAGGCCTCCTCATCTATGACATCGCCGCGGGATGTGTTTACCAGCAAGGCTGATGTTTTCATACTTGCGAAAGCTTCGGTAGTAATCAGGTGTTTTGTTTGTGTATTGAGGGGCAAATGCAGAGTAACAATATCGGCTTCGGCTAATACTTCCTTCAGGTTTTTCATAAAGCAGTATGGATGGTCCAAACAACCGGATCATAGCCAATCAGGGTACATTGAAAAGGCTGCAGCAGTTCGCCACTTTTGTACCGATTCCTCCCACAAAACTGACAATTCCGACGGTTTTTTGATAGCAGGGTTCCATTCTTTTGATCCACTGCCGCTTCTTGATTCCGGCATCTCCTGAGGGAATACTGCGCATCCAGGAAAGGATAAGAGCTAAATGCTCGTTTCGCTTAACGGCTGTTACAGGGCTTCTCCAGGGGGTATTAGATACTATAATGCCCAACTCTGCCGCTGCGTGATCAGATCAACAGAATCCATTCCAACGCCGCACCGGATACCACATGCGTAAAGCATCTTCACTTCAAAGGGCTGATTCCATGACTTTCTTCTTGTTATTGCCTCGGACTCAACCATTCCGTCTGCTGAAACTCTTCAATCAGCATTTTCAGTTCGTTTTCTGCTTCAGTTTGCGGCCATAGTTGTACATCACCGAATATGCTTCCAGTCGGCTTTTCTTGTGTGAATGCGTTGACGTTGTTAGCAAGGATTTTTTTTCACGTGCTGCAATGTTTCAAGCTAGGTTATCGTGCTGACTCGTGTATACGTTGATCCCTTCATATCAACTTCTCTACGTCTTTATTGTTGAGGTCTTGTGTGTGAAGGCTCTATCCCGCTACCGTGAAAACATTATCCATTCCTGCATAATGAAGCTGAACCCTCTTTCAATTGCTCGTTCAACTGCACCTTTTTCAGGGAGAACTACATGCAAGCCCGCGGCTTCCCTCCTTGTATTAGCTTTACAGGATGCAAGGATTCTTCCATGGTATGCTGCTGTACAATTACCGCATCAGATTGTCCTGGAATTCCTGTAAGATCCGCTCAAGTCGTAGGGTCCTATCAGTACGCCGTCAACTCCGGAAACCGAAAGAATTGCATCTATGTCTTCAACCGCCTCTTTGGTCTCAATCATAATAATCACGATTATACTCGCTAGCCTCTCGGGTGGGCATCGGGCTCTTCCATACTGTTTGCCCGGCGCAACTCGATACTTCCTTAAGCGTGAGCGTGGTTTTGCGGCAGTTACCGTGTATCTTCTTGCTTCTTTCTTTGTTGAATTTACTAGCGGAACAATAACCCTCGCCTGTCTCTCCTACATCTAAAAACCTGACGAATAATATCGAGCGTTTCAGCACCCCTTGCAGTACTGATGTTTGTTTCCTGCTTGCTGCCTTCGCGAGCACAGCCGTAAACGTTTCTATGCTGATGTCTGTGCTCCAAGTCTACTGTAAGCCAATCAAAATTATATGTCTTCAGACATGATTTCAAGAACAGCGGGATGCCCTATCTGAGCCGTGGAGCCTATAGAACAGCGCCGGATGCTTTAGCTTTTTCTCTGAGAAGGCTTTTTGGTGTACTCATACATCATCATCTCCTACCGTTTACCGGGAATCGGGTTGCAGCGTCTTGCAAAAAGATTCTGCAATTCATCCGGTAACTGCGTGGGGTACGTCAAGAGGTGCGCTCTAGCCGCTGCTCGTGTTCGCTGGAACCCGTCGCCGTAAAATAAGCTCGGAAACTAATAAACTGTCTTCCTGTATATAGCTTCATGCCATACATGGTATACCATATGTCAAACAGATTTTTTCACATTGCTCCTCCTTTATAACCAGCTCACAGACTTTCTGTCTGTAGGAGGACGGCACTTGACTGATTCCCCCCCTTTTCAATCAACAAAAATTAAAAATGAAAATCCTTTTATGCCCGTACAAACAAGCGTCCCCTTATCGGCTTTTTTTTTCTTGGCAATGAATATCCGAATATTAGATATCCCTTTTCATCACTTGTCTGCAAACAGATATGTCTTACTTGATGATTTTTCATTGAACCTTTATGATTGCATTAACTGTATGCCGCTTCATCATTTGGTCGCGGAGGCGAACCATTTCGACGGAACCCCCGGGGAATCGTTAGCTGCCCGGCTTCCAATTTATCTGCCAATACTGACAGTAGGGGCATTACCGCAGAAAACTGGATAGCCAATTACTTCAAAACCATGAATACATTTTCTTGATAACCCCTGGTACAAAGTTGATGAAAGAGTTCTTGGTTCAGCTTTCAGCCCACAGTTCAGGCAGATATTTCTGGTGTCGTCCCAGAATCCGCGGACTGCTTGACATTCTCGCGGTTCTATTGAGGTGAGGGTTTTGTATTTAAAATTTGAAGAGCCGGATGATTTACACGCGAGGCGCTTTCTCATGCCTCGTCAGTATACACCAAACTTATGGATTTTCAGGTTGAACATATTCCGATTTTTTTGGGGCAGATCTTTTATTAATACTATAACTGGTGCCGAAGGGAACGGTGTGGCACCGTGAGACTCGGTGATGCCGCTGTCACCTGATTTGTATCAATCTGTATTACTGCCGTTTGATCGGGACCTTGTATAAACCAAATCACAACATTTGTCACTTTCAATTTACTGAGGATATAATATTCCTATAAGTGAGATTCAATATTGAATCTGGCAGTAGAAATTTACCTTGATACTGGGCGGTCCATCAGGCCCAAGAATCCCCTCCGCCTTTCGTGGAAAGTTTCCGTCTTCACAGCACATAGGAGGTTATGAAAAATTCCTTATATGGTGAATAATAAAGCCGATATGACATAAGGTCAAAAATTTCCTTCAGTTATGTAGAGGCCATGCCTTCGAAAAGATGAAGCAAAGGCAACAGCAGAAGAAAGGAAAGAATTGGGAAAGAATAAATGAAAGTGCTCGGTACTAGTAAATGTGTGTGCTCGGCAATGTATTTTTAATGGGCAGATCATAAAATGTGTCGTAATTGTAATGTGGTATTTACCCTTGCATCTATCAATGGCTTTTATGGCTGGAGCTTGAGAGTGTGTAACAAAGCAACTTCGGGTAATATGCCACGCAGTTGGCTACTGCTCGGTGCAGTATCCTGGCGCACGCTTCTTAATGTGGCATTAGCTGGCTTGTGCGCTACAAGCGTCTCACTGTCTTGGCGGCTAGTAGAGTGCTGCTGCGGTTGCCGCAACGCTTTAGAACGAGGCAGGACGATCTTCACGAAGAGGGTTCCGTCGCCGCATCCGTCTATAATGGCGGCTTCCTGAATTTCCGCGGAATCCCGTTCTGGAAGAATGTCCGCGCTATGATCAAATTATAGATATTTATACAGAAAGGAATGTTAACAAAATCTTATATTTTATTGACCATATTGAATTTGCTTTATTACGAGAAATGTCGGAATCACACCGCCCTGAAAGAACATGACGATGGTAGGAAGAAAAGGGATTAAAAGGTGTCAGATGGGACTGTATGTTCCTCTGACTGGTTCCTCAAAATAGAAATTCGTGACACCGATTACCTCAAAATGACGGGAAAATTGTAAAATACGGTGTCAGACACCTCCCTGAATGAGCATTTTTGCAAAAACATCCTTTCGTTGCAGCCATTGCCGAATCGGTAAATTGCCTGCACAGAATGGCCGGCGTCAAAGGCCTGTTTGATAAAACATTTTCCGCAGCTTGATTATGCGAAATTCCACGACTTCGTTGAACAGTTCCAGAACCTCTGAGGCAGCTTCATGTTTTCGAGCTGGTAATGATAATTGGCTGCCGGTTCTACGCCTATTGCCCTGCACTTTGTGCCCTGAACGATCCGCAGCATGGGGATAATCGATAAAATCAATATATCGTTCAAGGCAACTTGATCATCATCAAAATGCTTCAGTAGTTGATCAATATTTACCAGTGACGATTTCAGAATATCAGCGTGGCACCCATGGATATTTTCCAGGACAACTGACGATACCGGCTTTGACAGGGTTGTGGCGATATACCGGAAGCAGTAATTTGAAATAATTCTCATGTCTTATTAAGGGGAGCTTTATGTTATAGCGGCCGTCAAATATCGTATTAACCCGATCGTGGCGATAGTTATAGTATCGGGTGTAAGCGGGTTTGAAAACCTGCATAATCTGACTCAATGGATAATTCCCCGACTTTTTGCAGCAGTATATGAAAGTGATTGGTCATCAGTACGTAATAGAGAATGTCGAAAAGAAATCGGTCCTGTGATTCCATCAGCAAATCAAAAATTTCAACTTATCCTTAGCATCTTCAAAAATATAGCTTTTATTATGTCCCCTTTGAATCAGATGATACTCCGCGCTGTCAAAATGAATTTCCAAAGGTCTTCCCATACTTGCCTCCTTACTAAGTTCCCCTGCGCTTGCTTGCGCTTGTTTCTTTGGGCTTGCCTGCGCTTGCCTCTATATTATGAACTAAAAAAGTGGGGATTTATTCAATTTCTTTGAAGAATTTTCCGAAAAGTTTTTTATTTTGATTCTTTCGGATAAACGTTTTATAAAAGAAAGTGTAAATACCGGAAGCCATTCGATTCAAACGCGGATAAGGTAAAAGCGGCAGCATTATCATCAGCATTATCATCAGGGCATTATCATCGGCATTATCACGGCGATTTAGAACATGACACCTGAATCAAATCAGTGTAGAATGACTAAAGATGGAAAGAGCCTGCTTTCTTATCTGTGGCAACCTGAGGGACCTGAGCAGTTAGAGCTGCCCGGCTGCTTGGGCTGTCTGGGGTTGTCCTTGCTGCTGATGCCTGAACAGTTCGAGATACCTGAGCTGCCCCCTGAGCAACCCGGAAAAACCTTAACTGATAATCGAGAAGGAGATACATGATGAAAATCTGCCCTGCTAATACCATCCAAGAGAAAATAACACAAATGCTCGTTGCAAAAGGATTTCTGACGGCATTACTGCTTTTTCTGGTTATTGGATTCAGTTCATGTGCAACATCGCCATACGAAGCCGCTGAGGAAGCCTACAGCATGGGCGATTACGAAAAAGCCATAGAACGTGCCTTGATAATTTTAAAGGAAAACCCAGGGATGGCAGAAGCTGACCAGATTCTGATCAAAGCATGGTTTCATGCCAATGACCAGTGGACAGCCGCAATAAAAGCCTTAGAGGAATCTGAATCGCCCTGGGAAGTTGAGCAGGCCATCCCCTTGTATAACAAGCTGCTCTATATCCACAATCTTGCTAAGACGGCCGAAAAGAACACCTTGAACCCTGATCCTGAGGGAATCTACGAACTTGTCCGGGCAACTCGAAAGAGGTCCGCAGATCTGCATGCAGCTGAGGGATCGAGACTGATCGTATCGGGCGCCCGTATGGAAGCCAGGGAAGCTCTGAAACATTTCGAGCGGGCAGCTGAGCTTATACCGGATTACCCGGATATTGAAGCCAAGCTCGAGCAGGCAAGAGAGCTTTCGCTGGCCAGAGTATTCGTTTTCACCGCCCCCGATACCAATATTACCTTGAACGGTGTGGAGATGATTGAAACGATTGAGCGGGAACTGGGCAGATCGGAGCTGGTTGAAATCGTAACGGTACCCAGCCGCTACGCCGCCCCCATTGGTGACAGCCATGGAGCCGAAGACTTAGCCCGCATTCACGGGGCAAACCTGATGCTTCATGTCGCCCCTGACACAGAAAGCAAAGCTGCCGCCGACAGAGTCGTCAGGGACATTGACACAGCCGTCGGGGTTGACTGGCAAATGGAGGAGCTCTCGTTGATCGTATCTGCTTCTGCGAATATCCGCTACGTACTTATCGACCTTGACAACG
The DNA here is from genome assembly GCA_018399255.1 of Spirochaetales bacterium. Taxonomy (GTDB): domain Bacteria; phylum Spirochaetota; class Spirochaetia; order JABMQR01; family JABMQR01; genus M55B182. Next base: position 44,165 of record JAGYPA010000014.1, read on the forward strand.
GTACCACCATAGCAGATAAAACCATGAGCATCAGTGATCAGGATGATGGAGGGTTCAGCGTGTCAGCAATCCTCCACTCGGGAGACAAGCAAAACCTGAAAATTGGAAGAATGTCGTCAAGCCGCAGCTTATTGGTGAACTCGGTAACCCCGGGATTGGATCCTCAGGATCTATCCTTTCAGATATCTGTTGCAGAAAATATTGAGATGCCAGCCTACGGATTCGAAACCGGCGTCAGGCCTGCCCTCTCTGGCAGCGACGAAAAAATTGATCTCGGCAGCTATACCCACCCTTCCGAACTTGCCCAGCTTGCAGAATTGAATGGTCATACATTCTGGTTGTTTGATGTAATGGAATTTGATCCATCAGATGACGGAGATTTCAGCTACTGGTTTCCCTATGGGCAATATATAGGAGAGGGCGATGACGGCCGCCTGGCATCTGCAGCGTATGACCGGCAGCTCTATTCCCAGCTTATAGATTGGATGAACGGCCAATCCACACAGTATACGGTAATGAACAGCTTTATGCCTGGTTTTTATACCAGAACGATGCCTCAGGCTGTTGCCAAAGAGGCTGCTCAGCTGTTGTAGGAAGATGTGCAGGAGAAGTGCGGTGTCTGACACCGTTTTCCGCAATTTGAGGGGCTTTTTTTGAGGGATACGGTGTCAGACACCCCGTATCCTATAGAGAGTTTTTGATGCGGCAATATAGAGTGTCCGCAAATCGGGGTCTCCCCAGCAGAAATTTGCTGTCTGTTCGGGAATCAGGATTCTGCCGATTGTTTCTCGCATTCTGTTGAAAATCTGGATGCCCCCGGGTCCGGTGCAGAATATATCCCCTGAGTCGTAATTTCATACCATCAGCTTTGCCTGTTGGCTTGTCCTGTGTGAAAGCTCCGTGGGCAAAACAGTCGTCCATTGCGCAGGAGTCCCCTCTCTGTCGACATCAAAGCACCTTGATATGCTGCTGCATGCGGTATCATTTACATAGAGCTTAGTTTCATCGGGAGAAAAGCAGAGTCCGTTCGGCAGAAAGTCATCTGCAAGCAGGGATCGTTCCCCGGAATTCGGGTCCAGCTTGAATACCCTGATAGGGCAGCGCCCTGCTTTCTTGGTATGCCAAACTCTTTTCTCCGCGCCCTGATGGTAGATCATCGGTAAAATAGATCATTCCGTCACTTTTAACGACAATATCGTTAGCTGTTCAGCTGCCGTCCTTATACTTATCCGCCAGAACTGTATATGTTGTCTGGGATCAGTCCTTCGGGATATGTAGCTGGTTGCGTGTTCGCGGCGGTCAGCAGGGCCCTGGTCAGATCGAGGGTATTGCTGCTTGCCAGATAGCTGTTAAGCGTGCGCATCATTTCTACGGTACCGATAAGTTCCGGAGCATCGCTATCAGGTTCAGACGAGCGGGTTTCATGGGAAGTGTGGAGTATAGGTATAGAGAGCGTTCCCGGCCATCGCCGCCGAGAAAATCAGCCGGTCATTGCGCGGGTCCCAGACGGTCCTTCAAGAAAGCGAAACCTGCTTGCCGCGATTCTCCAGCAGAGCTTCAGGATCAATGTGTCGGGGGAAAATCGGTGCAGTACTTCAATGGTTTTCATACGGGTTTCGATCCTTGTCAGTTATCCATCGATCCTTGTCGATTGTCTATCGACTCCTATCGGTTATCCATCGGGGGATTCCGGTCGGCAACGGATCCGCGCTCCAGTATCTGACCAAAAAAGAGAAAATGAACCGCATCGGTTGTAAAGTGTTCGATCTTATCTATGAGACCTTCCACGGTTTTATCGATCATACGTTCCATTGGCTGCTTGAAGGTGGTCAGGGGATAGTGGATTTCGTTGGGGATCGGGATTCCGTCAAAGCCGACAATTGAAATATCATCGGGGAAGGTCAGCCGGGTACGATAGCGGACATAGTCCATAAATCCCATCGCTGAGGTATCGGACGCGCAAAATACCCCGTCAGCATCAACAGTTGTGCGGAACAGCTCCTCCGCTGCGGCAAATCCTGACTGATAGGTATAATCTCCGGGAAGAACCCGGATATCAGCTATTCCGCGTTTGTTTGCCTGCTCGATAAATCCCCGCTTTCTGTCCCGATTGGTGGATGATCCCTCTTCTCCTGAGACATAGACAAGATGTCGATGTCCCCGATCGATGAGGAAATCGGCAACGCTTCGTCCTCCGTCAATATTATCGCAGCAAACGGTATTGACGTTCAGTCCTTCGCTGATTCTGTTGAACAGAAAAACTGGAGTTTTGTAGCGCAGGCAGCCTTCCACCAGGGGAGATGAGAGGGTTGCCGATGAGATCACCAGACCGGCGACCTGATATTCGAGTGCTTTTTTCAGGTTCTCCTCTACACTCCGGTCATCGTGAAGGTTAAACAGCATTACCGAAAAACCGGCTGCCTGAAGCTTGCTGGTAAATATGGAGAGCACCCGCATATAGAAGCTGCTCTCAAACTCTCTCAGAACGAATCCGATAATTCTGGTTGTCTGCGTATTGAGAGAACGGGCTATCTGGCTAGGTCGGTATCCCAACCGGTCTGCCGCTTCGAGAATGCGCTTTTTCTTATCGTCCGATACGGATATTCCGCTGTCATTGAATACTCGGGATACAGAGGATTGAGAAACGCCGGCTTCTCTTGCAACATCCTTCGAGGTTGCCCGCTTGCTGTCTGAAAAATCTTTCATAGGCTCCATCAGTCTGTATCAAATTTCCTCGCCAGTCTGAAAATTTTTCGCTTGTTTTTCAGACTGGCTCGATGCTGTTCCTGGTGTCTGTCGGATTTATCCTAACTCCGACAGACTCCTAGAGGTTGAGTATATCACGAATTTGCGCAACGCCGCTACGGAAACTGTGGAGAACCGGAACGGGTTTGTCTTTGCATTTTTGCACAAGGCTGTACATGCTGCCCTGGGCCAGGCAGACGACATCATTGTCCCGACAGGCATCGTCGATGGTGGCCATGAGTATTTCATCATGCCTGGCCTTGTTGCCCTCCTTAAGGAGCGCATCGTAGGCGCCATCGGCGAAGCATTCGTTTACCATCGTTTCAACATGCATCTCTTCCGCGGTTTTCTTGACCAGTCGGGCTGACGGTCCCAAGGTCGTGTAGGCTGTAGCAACCACCCCGACACGTTTGCCGAGCCCGATCGCCTCCTCGGCCATGGGTCGGTCAACTTTAATATAGGGGATTGATACGAGCTTCTGGGCTATTTCGGATACTTCTCCCACCGATGAGCACTGATTGAGTATGAGATCACAGCCTTTCTGCTCGAGCTCCTGGGCATAGTTGCAGATTCGCCGCACTACCGCCGGCGTCGGGCCGCCATTTTCCAGAACTTCCTTCAGAAGGCTGTCATCAATAATGTTGATCATATCAACCTCGGGAAGCAGCTCGCTGAACAGGGCTTTCAGGTCTTCCACGGAATAGAGAAATGTATGGATAACACCTACTTTCTTTTTCATGCATTTTCCTCTTTATCTGGCTTTTGTTGTTTTGCCGTTTCTTTTTTCATTCTATTTTCAGGGATTCTTTCAAACCAGCTGCCGCCTGGAGGCCTTCTCCATTGCGGCAATGAGCGGCAGTTTTTTTCCTGACAGAAAGCGAACCATCGCCCCGCCCGCTGTGCAGACATATCCGTAATCTGCCAGATCGGTAAACCTGGCCGCGGCGCTGACACTGTCGCCCCCTCCAATCACCGAGTATCCGGGGGCAGCGGCAATCGCCTGCCAGAGTTTCCGGGTGCCGACGGCAAAGAGATCCTGCTCAAAAACTCCGGCCGGCCCGTTGACAAAGATCATTCCAGCTGAATTGATGATCCGGCAGTAGGCATCAATCGTTTTCTGCCCGATATCCAGGGAAATTCCCGCACGGAAAGAAGCTCTCGTTCATAGGTCATGAGCCAGACTGTTAACAAGCCTGGCCCATCGAACCGTTTATTCCTCTAATTTTCGCGTACCTGATCTCGGGCGCTGTGGATGTCCGGGATAGGACTCAGATACTTCTTGGCAGCTTTAATAAACAACCAAATTGCGATGCAAAGCTTGCCATCAACTGGAGCAGAATCAGTACCATAAAAAAACTGATCATCAAACTATCAAGATACCATCGCATTTCCATGCAGTATTATAACATCCCAAGAAACGTAAAATGTATATTATACCGCCAGGCACCAAAAAACCGCGGATATATCAGAGCTGTAAACTTCACCTTATGATTGTTGCTCACCCTCTTTGTAAAAACAGCGGCCCCGCCTTTGGGCGAAACTCTCAGAGGACCTCATATGGGCATTCTAGCGAGAGGCAGCGCAAAGACATCATTCTATAAGATCAGACTTTGAGAGGCAGAGTGAGCATGCCAGCTGAGGTATCAAGCATCTCAAACAGACTCAGCTCACCGCATCTTCAAAGGTCTGATATCTCCTCACTCAAATAGCGCAGGTGCCGAGAATCACAGCCTCTCTCCATCTTCAAGCGAGCGAACCACTTTGGCAGCGGGACCGCAGACATCATCAATATACCGGATGCTATCGACAGTAATATGTCGACAGACGCAAGGCATGTACTCACTCCAATGGAATCAGATTCCTGATAATCCAACGTATCCCCCTGATGTGCAATGACGGCCACTCTAGCCCCCTGATCAAGCAGCCGCTGCAGAACATTGGGAATACTCTTGCGGATCCGGTTATCATTCACGATAGCTTTGGTTTTTTCGGATCAATGGGGAGAATTGATGTCGAGTCTCAGCAGAACACGCTTTCCCTGTACCTTGAAGCTTTCCATGGAAGAAAGCCGGGGAGGCTGATGCTGACGTGGAGGCTGATGCTGACGTGGAGGCTGATGCTGACGTGAGGCTGATGCTGACGTGGAGGCTGATATAGCGACGTGGAGGCTGATAAGCTATTTGCAGGCTTGAATTGATCAACGGGCCATCAGTCTTCCAACCCTCTCCCCCATCCAGATATCGAATAATCCACTCTCTCTTATTAATGCCCATATCATCTGACATGCTGCAGTCTCCCTAACTCATCCAGAGATATTTATTGGTCTCAGCGGTCCCTTCTTTACCACGACAATACAGCTCGTTGCAGCACGCACAGCATCGATATTTTCGGGAATAACCACCGCCTCCTGAGGGAATATTAATAGCAAACATAATATCGTCGCCGCTTTTTCACTATGGACTCTTCCCACTGCAATCTCGTACATATCTCCCCGCTGTTACCCAAGATCAGGCGCTGGCAAAAGCGAAAGCATTACAAGAAATAATCGAACGAGAGATGTTCTAAACCGCCATAATTCTCGGGTGCGCATGGAAGATCTCGAGCAGATCAGCCTTTTGAGATACTGGATTTTGTTGTTACTATCGGGGTAATAATATAAACCGCGAGGATGCTATTTATGGACAAATTTCCAGTAGCTTGAACATGCGGCATGATGGTGTCAGATCAAGCGCCTGATGGCTCGGAGCATGCTGCCTCAGGCGCGTGGTTAGCCCCGGTGGTCGCCCGGATCGGCGACGCCTGATGATAGTCATCGCGCAATCACTCTACGAAGCAGCCCGGTCTATCGCATCAATCGCCCGGATCAGCCCGGTAGTATTGCAGCTGGTCAGCTTCCAGATAATCGGCACCGACCCCCAGCTCGTAATTTGCGTCCCGTGAAAAACTCGGCTACATCGTTTTCTCACCACTTCTGAAGACGGCTTTGTGATGTGTGTTTTTCGCTACGGCTGTTTTGTGTTCGGGCCCTACCCCTGCACTCATTTCATGAGCATGATATCGCATTCCTGCCAGCTCTTCGAGAGTTCCGCTGACCGGAATACCAACATCCAGTGAGCAGATTCGCTTTTTCGGGAACTGCTGTAAACAGCTTATAGGGCATCCCGCGTTTGTGAAAGAGCACGAACAGGGAGAGTCGGCGCCACATCCGCCACTCCGACAAGCTCCATATCACCTGCCAATGAACTCCTGAGTCCGCCCGACATGTAGCGCACGCGTAACCGGCTACTCCAACTTTGATCATGATTTCCTCCTATAAAAAAAGTGTCTGACACCGTTTTCCGCAATTAAAAAGGCTTCCGTCATCGTTTTCCGCAATTTATCATGCAATTTTTCAGGAAAACGGTGTCAGACACCCTTCTCTGCGCCATTATCAACGGTCGGGATACTCAGATGCAAAGGCTTCGGTGAGGGATCGGGCAGCTTTGCCCAGGGATACTGTGTCAGAAAACAGCAGCAGCATCCGGTACCCGCGGTCATATTTGATTTTTGCATCTTCCCAGGAGGATGCTACGGTTGCCAGGATTTTACTGCTGGCCAGTACTTTGTTTTCGATGATTCTAATGGTCTCCTGAACCTCCGGGTCCTGGGGCCGGCAAAAATGTCCCATACTGGTTGCCAGGTCCATCGGGCCGATAAAGATTCCGTCAACTCGTTCTACCTTCAGGATTTCATCGAGGTTTTTGACGGCTTCGGGGGTTTCGACCGCTGTCATGAGAAATATCTCGTCGTTAGCCCGAGAGAGGTATTCGAGCGACTGTTTTCCGTAATGGGCTGCCCGCGGGCTGCCGGCAACGCCGCGGATTCCTTCTGTCGGGTAGAGGACGGCTCTGACCGCATCCTCTGCCTCACGGGCACTGTTTACATAGGGTACAAGCAGGCCGTAGACTCCTGCGTCGAGGATTTTCTTCAGCTGTACGAAGTCGTTCCATGGAGCTCGGACAAAGGGGACTGCCGTCTGGCCTTTGAGCGCCTGCACCTGGCTGATCAGGGTAAGGATATCGCCGGGCCCATGCTCCAGATCGATCATTACGGCATCGTATCCCGACTCGCCCAGGATTTCGGTTGTTATGGGGCTGGCAGCCTGCGCCCAGGCGGCGGTAACCCGCTTGCCCTCTTTCAGCAGTTTTCGAACACGATTGGTATGGGTAGTTTCCATCAGTCTTTCCTTTCTCCTAATCAGTATTTGAACCTTTTTGCATCAGTGTTAGAACCTTTTTGCATCAGTTCTCGAGCCGCTTCAGCGGATACACCGAGAACTCATTGACGGCATGGTAGAATGCAGCGACATTTTCCGGGGGAATATCGTAGCCAATATTGTGACAGGTGGCGATGATATACCCGCCGCCGGTTCCAAGGTCGCAGAGGCGCCGGTTCACTTCCCGGCGTACCTCTTCAGGCGATGCGTTCACCATAATATTCTGCACATCGATTGCTCCGTGAAAGGCTATTTTTTCCCCGTAGGCGGCATTGAGGGCAGCGGTATCGCTCAGTTCCTTCACTGATGTCTGGACAGGGTTGAGAATATCGACCCCGATCTCTATCAGTCCGTCAAGCAGGGGCAGTACGGAACCATCGGTATGAAACATCAGTTTTGCCTGGGGGGCGAGGCTTTTGATATGGCTGATCAGCTCGGCCTCCCGGGGTTTGAGGAATGTTTCCCACATCTCTTTCGACATGAGCAGGGAGTTCTGGCTTCCGAAGTCATCGGTAATATAGACAAGCTGAATATACTCGCCCACTTCTCGCATATAGTCGGTATACATCTGCTTGTAGCAATCGGTGACGGTGTCCAGCAGTTTGTGGGCAAACTCAGGTTCCAGGATAAAGTCCATATAGAGCTGATCATACCCGCGCAGTTCCAGGCTGGTCTGGAAGATTCCGCCCTTTATGCCGTCCGCTCCGATTACGTAATCTGTTTCCTCATAGAGTCTTTTCGCTTTCTCGCGCAGTCCTGCGAACATTTGCGGATCATGCAGGTCCGGCCATGGGTAGGAGTCCAGATCCTCAATCTCTTTTTCCTTCAAGGGGGCATCAGCTACGGAAAAGTAGTCTCCTGAATCCCGGAAGAGTACGCCGAAAAGGTTGCGGTAGCTATTCTCATCGAGATCCTCAATCTGCACCCAATGGGGTTCCAGCCAGCGAAAATCGATACCCCAGGCTTCCAGGAGGTCCTCGTCGGAAATTACGCACTGGCTCATGCGGTCGAGGATTACCGGTTCCTTCGCCGGAAGCCCCATGATCTTCCGTATTTTTGCGTACCCGGATTTGTGGATGGACCCGACCTGCTTTCCCTGATCTACGAGAACCCGGCCGGCTTCCCGATGCTCCATTGCCGCTGTGAATATTTCCCTTCTGTTCATGCGATTGTTCCTGTATCTTGCGGTTTCCGCACTGTCTGTCTATCAGCGGGCTGGTCAGCCTGCCGGGTAAATACGACCGGTTCAATACCGAGCATCCGACATACTTCCACCAGCTCCCGGGTATAATTTCCGGCTACCCCTGAGATATGGTTAGATCCGTACTCGTCGACAAATTCTTCAATGGAAAACTGGATATCGGCAAAGAGCGTCGGCAGCTGGTGGGGTCCGCGGCCTTCGATAAAGCTGTCTATGGTCTTCTGGCTGGGAGTCACGGCTTCGGTCGGAATTATGGCCATACGATACTTGCCGTCCACCCGGTAGAGGCGGGCCAGCTGCATCGGTCCGGGAGCTGCGAAGAAGCTCGAGATTCCGCCGCCGCCGGGGCGTATGGACTGCTTGATGGTTATCCGGCTGAGATTTTCTTCGGGTGAGCTGCTGCGGCCGGCATACCAGGCGCAGAGTGCTCCGCAGTTGACGCAGAACATGGTGTGCTGCTCGTCATCTATATGGCTCACATCGGCAAAGAAGGTTGGAGCCCCCCCGGAGACGATTTTCAGGATCTGCTGGGTCAGGGCGCCGTCACCGTCGGCCTCACAGGCCATAACGATGCCCTCCTTTTCCCCCTCCTCACCATCATAGTTGTCGGGGAGGAAGGTTGCGGTCATGCACTGAGGCACATAGTTGTTGGAGAGTTCCGGCATGCACTTCACCGCAGTAAAATTGAGCCCCATCTCACGGCATATATCTTTTGTAGCCAGATAGCAGGCCAGCTGAAAATCAAACTTGCTTTTAGTCAGCTTCCCGTCGTTATAGAGGACCGCTGCAGCATTGTCCTCAATCCACATGCGCAGGGTATCGACCCGTTTCTGATCGATCAAATCTGCCCGGCGGATTATTTCCACCTGGTCTATATGCTCCACATCGACTCCAAACTGCTTCCTCCATCCCATCGGGTCGAAGGCCGCAGTATCGATTCCTATCGAGCGACCGCCAAAGTAGCCCATTACCGCACCTTTGAGTCGGCTCTTAACGGCTGCCGCGCGGATTATCGGGAGCAGGGCTTCGCGGTAGGCTTCTGTCGAGTAGTCGCTGCGGATGCGTTTGTGATCGATTCCAATCTGGCTCAGGGCTCCGGAAGCTCCAAAAAGGCCGACACACCCGTGCGTGGCCATATCCCGGTTTCCCAGAACTATGGTAAAAATCCCCATGCGCTGAATACCGTGAACCACGAGATTGGGCGAGGTCCAGCAGGGGGTATGCGCTATGAGAAGATCGACATGCTGAGCAATGAGGGCATCGGCCTGATCATTGATATCTTCTCGTGAGCGGGCGGGCTCGGGGTGAGAAATCAGCTCCACCGGCAGCCGGGAGAGAGCTTCAGCAGCCAGGGCATGCCGAGGCACGGTCATAGCCTTGAATACGGCATTCCATTCGGGATCCCGATTGTCTCCAAAGGTGATAAGTCCAACTTTCGGTCTGGTCATGCTGCTCTTCTCCTACGCTTTTTACAGCTCCTGCATCTGCCGCAGTTTTTCGTAATCCTCATCGGTCACTGTCTTGTACCCGGGGTTGGGGAAGGCCTGAAACGATCGCCCGCCGTCGTTGTAGATTGACTGACCGAAGATAAAGTCGGAATCCTCGCAGGCGAGAAAGACCGCCAGACGCCCGCACTCTTTCGGGGTGCCTATTCTGCCCAGGGGTGTCCGGGAGAGAATGGTGTCCATAAGCTGCCTGTCAGATCCCACACGCCGCATAAGATCTGTCTCTATCGGTCCCGGAGCCATCGCATTGACCTTTATTCCGTGGGACGCCAGCGCGACCGCCTGAACCTTGGTCAGCTGCTGCACCCCGCCCTTGCTCGTGGTGTAGACCATCTGCGAATCGAGGGCGAGATAGGCGTTTACCGACGACATATTGATAATAGCCCCGCCGTGCCCCTCCTTCACCATCTGCCGGGCGGCATACTGGCCGCCGAAAAACATGCCCCGCAGATTCACATCCATAATCCGGTCGTACTGCTCCGGGGTAATATCAAGGTAATGGGTTTTTTGCGGATCGTTGATTCCGGCATTGGCGACATAGATATCCAGACGCCCGAAGCGTTCGGCTGCTGCTGCAATTATCCGGTCCAGATCTTCCAGCTTGGCCACGTCGCAGGGAATATAGGCGGCCTCTCCCCCGAGGCTGCGCAGGTAGGCCTCTCCCCGGGCTCCGGTCTCGGGGCTGCGTCCGCCGATAACGACCGCGGCCCCCTCCCGCAGAAATTCTTCGGCAATGCCGAGGCCTATGCCTTTTGTTCCGCCGGTTATGACGGCCACCTTGCCTGACAACTTCATTTTTTCAACTGCCCTTTGCTGTCATGATCCTTGTCGTAGACAATTTCAGCTGTGGTGGCGTATCCGCCGGGATTGCGGAATCCGAGAGGATTGATTCCCACGGGATACTTGCTTTTGATTTCCTCAATAAGCTCGGCATAATGGACCACAACACCCTCTACCACAGCTTTACCCTTCTCATAGGATGCCTTCGTCGGATCCCCGATAACGCCGTTGTCCAGATCATCTTTTTCAGGAAGGGCAAAGGTTCCTTCAAAATGATAGAGAGATCCGGGGGTCGCCTGCTGTCCGGGAGCAATTTTCCATTTGGCATCGATAAGCGGGGTTCCGTATCCGGCTGCCGCCAGCTCCATCTTGATAAACTGGGGATAGAGATAGAGACCGACTGATGTTTCGGCCTCGTCAGCATGCCACATGTAATCTTCCAGCACGGTCTTGTCGTCCCGCAGGAAGTCGTACCAGGTTGATGAGATGGTGAACAGTCCTTCGATCCCCAGCTTGTGGGTGGCAACGATGGTGGAAGAGACCTGTCCATGGGCCGAGATGATAAGGAACTTGTTGTACCCTGATACCGAGGCTCCGCGGATAATATCCATAAGCAGCCCGATATGGGTTTCGTATGTCAGGGGGATGGTTCCGGGCATGCCCCAATGGTGATGGGGATGCGAGCCGTACATGGGACAGGGGAGCACCATGGCACCGGTTTTTTCAGCCACTTTTTCGGCTATGCCGATGGCATTGTACGTGTCCATTCCCGTGGGAGCATGGGCCGCATGCTGCTCTATGGCTCCGATCGGCAGAATTGCCACATCGCATACTTCTTTCGCGTAGTCAATTACCACTGCGGCGCTGTTTTCCTGAAACCATACGGAATCTCTGCGGTTCAGTTTGAATTCGGTCTGCTTTTTCATGCTGTCTTTCTCCTTGCTTGCATTGTTTATCGTTCTCTCAAGTATTTCTGATCTGAAGAGTACGTTTCAACATGACTTCATGGTGAAATCGCCTCTGAGTTCATTCCTTCAGGGTATTACGCCAGATCAGGTTCCAACCTGCAGGTCATTCCCAGTTCTGCTTCCAGATTCTGCAGTTCCCGCACCAGCTCTTCCGGCACCGGGATGCCCCCGGTCAATCGTTCCTGCTCAAGGCGGTACTCAATCTCCCCCGGGATTATCTGCTCGGTCCCCGGCTCTGCCATCGGGGTCTCCTTGATCATCTTCACCCAGCTTTCCATCCGTCTGGAGAATTCTTCAGCGTCCATAAAGAATCCAGGATCAATCACGCAGAACAGGTGTGAAGTAAGGCTCGGTTCATCCTTCTGCTTATACATGCTTTTTATATCCTGCAGAAAGGGTCCTCCGCTCAGAACGCCTGTAATGATATCGATAAAGAGTGAGAGTCCCAGTCCTTTATGCAGTCCGGTGGGCAGCAGGATTCCCGCAAATCCGGCGAACGGATCGTCGGTAGGGTTCCCGTCAGCATCAATTGCCCAGGTATCGGGTATTTTCTCGCCTTTCTTCTGGGCCAGCAGCAGCTTGCCCCCCGAAACAGCGCTCATGGAAATATCGAGGGAAAATGGGTAGGGTTTACCTATCGGTGCTGCAAGAGCCAGAGGGTTGTTTCCAGTTACCGATTTCCTGTTTCCCGGCATGCCGATATTGGGTATGACATTGGTTGTTGCAATACCGAGCATTCCCGCATCCGCTGCCTGCCGGGTGTAGAGTGATGCGGCTCCGAAGTGATTGCTGTTGCGCACGATGATCATGCCGAATCCGAAGTTTTTCGCTTTCTCGACGGCTTCATCCATTGCCCTGCGGCCGACGGTATACCCCATTCCCGCATCACCGTCCATGACTGAGAGCGGCCCGTTCTCCCCTCTTGCATAGAAGGGTTTGGCGGCAGCGTTTACCGCTTTGGAGCGAATACGGTTGATATAGGCGGGGGTGCGGAGAATCCCGTGCGAATCGATGCCCACAGGTTGGTCAGCGGGGTGCAGTCAGCGCATACGGCGGCATCGGCTCTGCCATCCCGGTTCGGGTATACATCTCGGTCAGGTATTCCTGCGAAACTGCTTTGAAAAAGCTGCTGGTTCATATCGATCCTCTCTCGCCAGTTTATTCACCTGCGATCATTTTTATGATTACGTAGTCATATAGTATCAACAATCCATCCCCCTGTCCAGAGGTTTTTCAACTTATTCGACGGTCTCCGCCGCAAGTTCCTTCCATCTGATTGATTACGTATTATTCTTTTTTATTATTCCTGGAGCAGCTTCAGCCCCGATCGACTTACTCTCCATATGCCACAAAATCGCTGTCACGCCAATGACGGCCTCTGCACCTGCCGGGCTGCCGTCATTTCACGCATCCCGGTTGAACACGTCGACCCCCAGCTGATGATAGACGCTCAGCAGGTCGACTAATACCCAGTTCTCCTTATCATACCCTTCTCGCAGCGCCAGAAATCGAGACTGCGCATGGTAATCTTCTGCCCTCGGGACAATCCCCAACCATCCGTCGCCGGTTACCGTCATCTGCATGTTCGGCCAGCCGGTTACTGCAACATAGGGACCATCGGAAAAAAAGTGGAACTCGAGTCGGTCTCATCTCCCCTGTCGGGCAGAGCTTTCCCAGGAATGGAATCTGATGCCAATTGCGGAAGCCGCTTATCCGGCGGTTGGTGCCGATACCGGCCGGGCCGTACCAGGTCATTTTCGGATGCCAGAAATGGTCCAGCTGCATCGCCTCGGGTCCCCCCTTCGCATGCTGTTTCAGTCCATCCAGCATAGCAATGACCAGCTCCATGCTGGCGGCAGACACGTTTTCATCCCTCGGAGGCGAGACAACCCGTCCTGTGGTGCCGGGGAGGGAGCCATCAGTTCCAGCCCCGAGCGCTGGAGCAAGCAGCCAAGCCGGGCCTGCAGCATCAGCTGGGGAATGTCCCAGATACCCTGCATTTCGACAATACGCCCCTGCTCGATCCGATAGAACTCATGGAACACCATATGAACAAAATGGCAGGTGGGGGAATATCCAGCCAGGGTGTTCAAAAACACCCACATAGTTTCCTGCGCAGCCGACCCAGTTGCCCCGTTCCGCCGGGCCGGAAACCTCGAGAAACACTCTCTCTCAGATCCAGACTGCCAGGCCAGGCCAGCATGAACACACACCAGAGCTAAAGCTCAGCGGGGACAATTATGAGATCCTCGAGGAAAGAAATTGAATTTCGCAATCGGCGGAAAACAGCTGATTAAGCTGCTCAGGAAACCGATCCTGATCAAGATCGTAGAGAGCGGCATTCAAGAGTCCAACAATCTCTTTATTTTCTGCATACAGGGGGTTCATCAAGTACTCCTCGTCTCATTCTCGACATATTGCCCAGTTCCTTTTCGCTATACAGCCCGATGGTGATGCTTACCTCAGTATCGTTCTGTAAACTCGCAGCATATTTCCACCCAGAATTTTACCTGCCTCCTCATCGTTATACCCATGATCGAGGAGAATTTTCTGCATCAGAGGAAAATTCTCGTGCGAATCTGGCCCCGATATGTAGTCACTCTTCCGGATACCGTAATTGATCCCGTCTATCCACCCTGGATACTTCTCGTTCTGAAGCGGGGTCAGCTTATCAAAATCGCAGATTTGCGGTCCCAGATTTCCGTAGCCGCGTACCAGGTCCCGGCAGACAGGTGTTTTATAAGCGCTGTAGTCAGGTCCCAGCGCAACATGATCTATCCCTGCCAGATTTACAATGTGATCAATATGACGCAGCAGATCTTCCGGTCCGGGATGTGCTTTCTCCGCAGCAGCCAAAGCCGCCAGGAAGCTGATGCCGATTACCCCGCCGCTCCGGGCCAGCATGCGTATCCGATCATCGCTGATATTCCGCGGATGGGCAGATACTGCAGCCGCTCCGGTATGGGAATCGATGAGCGGGTTGGCAGTATGTTCTGCGAGATCGTAAAATCCGCTGTCTGCGAGCTGCGCGGTATCCAAGACGATGTGGAGCCGCTCGGCTTCATGGACAACCTGCCTGCCGAACCGGGTCAGTTTGCCTCCGGTCCGTCTCTGCCCGACCCCGTCTGCGAGCCGGTTGCGTCCGTTTCCGGTAAGCTGAATTCTCCGCAAACCTCCACGGTAAAGCGAGCGCAGGCTGGAGAGCAGATTGAGATTTTTCTTGCCCTCCAGCGGGCGTCCACCGCTGATACCGAGAAACAGTCCAATCTGATCGCCTGCCAGGACGGCATCAATATCTGCGTTGCTTCGACATATTCTGAAGGACTGACAACCGTTTTCTTCTTCGACAAGCAGGGCATCAAGCTTTTTGTGGGCATCCCAGAATCTGTTTTCGCTGGTGCTGTAGATTACCTGGGCGGTGTGGTCGCCGCCGATGGACAGTGAAACAAACTTGACTCCCTGTGCTTTGAGCAGGGGCAGATAGATTTCAGTAAAGACCGGACGTCTGTTCTGCAGAACCTCGGCTTCGCAAAGAATGAATGTGTAGAGATACTCATCGAGCAGCTCCTGGTGGGCATCAAAGAGCAAAGGTTTATGATATCCAGTTTCTTCTGCTTTTATTATCACGTTGCTCGGGTGAAACAGATTCCCGATCTCCTTTTTCAGCCTATCGTCTCGTGGAAAACCGCAGCATATTCCCGCCGAGAATATTCCTGCGGTCATGATCAGAATAACCGTGACGCACTAGATATTCTGCTATCATCCAGACTTCCCCCGGATTATTCGGGGCGTCAACATATGGTCTCCGGTTGGTATACCGGTATAGAATCCTTCAATGGAACCTGGTCCGGGGCGCATAGCCCGGTGAATATTGTGGACCAACTCGAAATTGTCAAAATCGAGCCCCAGGCCGATAATGCTCGGTGCCGATCAATGCGAATATGTGATCGATATGGCGTATCCCGCGTGTTCCCAGGTTATCAGGGGAACCGCCTTTCTGTTCCTTCTCAGACTCCCAGACTATTTCTGTTTTTGACCATTTCCATCCCTATGACCCCGCCGTTTCTGCCTATAGCACGTATGCGTTCGTCGGAAAGGTTGTTGGGATTTGGGGCAGACAGCCCCTGAACACCGACATGCGAGACAACAGCCGGTTTGCGGGTAATTTCAGAACTCGAAAAGGTCCTGTCAGTCATATGGGTAGATCGACCAACATGCCCAGCTGCTCCATTTCTTTGATAAGTTTTACGCCGAAGGTTGTCAGACCGGCTTCAGCATCAGCCTCACCCATCCCGTCGCCGAATCGTGTCCGCCCGCCGCCGACGATGCACACCATGCGCAGACCAAGCCGGTGAAAGGTGCGCAGCATCACCAGGCTCTCTTCCCCCTCAATTCCCTCAAGGGCACGGGCTCCCTCCATAGCAAGAATAACCGCTGTCTTTCCGGCTTTGGCAGCCAGTTCTATCTCCCTGACAGAGGTGCAGATTGACAGGGAGGCTCCCTGCTCCTCAGCTCGCCTCAGCATATCGATCTGCTCCAGCGAGCCATGCACAAGGTCATCGGTCAGATTGCATACGCAGGGTGAATTGCCGCCTACAGTTGTCGCTATCACATCGATCTTCCCGCTTTGCAGGACTGGAGCATACCAGGTATTGAAAATATCGGCATACCCGAGAGCTTCGCGGATCGCATACTCGAACATCATGTGATTGTGGATATCGACAACTATGGTATCGGAGAGAATTTTACGGGCACGGCTGCTGAGATCTTCTCTGTGCATTTTCTGATAGGGACTGTCGAAGTTCACCTGCTTTTGGTTCCTTTTATTCTGGATTTTTCTCACCGGTTTGGCGGAGCATGGGGAGGGGGCAGATTCTGCCGCATCCGCTCGAGCACATCAACCCCCTGCTGCTTGAGCCAATAGGGTATATCGATGAAGATCCAGTTCTCGGCTATCTTGTCGCCCTCTCGCCGATAGACATCGACAACCTGCATCTCAACATCGCGGGTACCGCCTGGGAGGCCGAGCCATCCGCCAAGGGAGTGTTTTTCAAGTTGGGCCATCCGAAAAAACAGGCAAACGATCCTTCGGCAAACCGGCACACATGACCGACAAATTTTTTCCCGCCCAAACTGGCTCTGAACGGCAGCTGATGCTGCTTCTGATAGCCGGGAATGGTATAGGAGGCGCCGACGCCGGCTGGTCCGTACCAGATCATATCCTCAGACCAGTAGGGTTCGAGAAGTTCCGGGGGGCAGCCCATCGAACCGCTTTCGTTCAGTTCGCTCAGCGAATTCACCATCCGGTCTATCAGATCCAGGGTTATCTCACTCTCTTGCTGCGGGGCATCGTTGTAGAGCAGTCCGTCATGGGTACGTGGTCCGGGATAGGTATAGTAGGTTCCGGTGGAGGGAGGAAGGGGATTGATTCCCGCCTGCTGCATGAAGCCTATGAGGTCGGCAAACATGCCGGTCTGAGTTATCTTTCCATCCTCTATGCAGTTAAACTCTGCATATCGCAGGTTGGCAATTTTGCCTGTCGGGGGAATATCGAGCCAGGGGTTTACGAAGAGGCCCATGAAGTTCCCCATGCTCATTACCCAGGTTTCACCGCTTATTTCGTTGGTCCCGGCGATAAAGATGTCCTGTCTGCGCTGCATGCGGGCAAGCGCGTGCTTGAGGGGAGTCCAGAATTGATCGGCTGCCTCCTGCGCTCCATGGAGTTCACGGAAGGGATACATACCTCTCCACTGATACGTGCTGCTGGTATATTGAGCAGCGGCAGCTCCGACGGATTCCGGTGCGGCCTGCTCCAATTCGTTGAAATAGCGGGAAACGATGCTTTTTGCTTCAGAAAATACGCCCATATGCAGCTCCATGCTCAGACCCGACGGGTGCAGAGTTTTATTCGAAGGTCCAGCTCACTTACAAATATCCGTTCACTTACTATCTTACCGTTATTAATCTGATATTCACTTATGAGGGGTATGGTCAGTTGTCTGCCGGCTGGTGTTCCCAAATACCCCTCCCCTCTGTGAACTCCCTGCAGGGTCCAGCGTACTGCCGCAGAGATTGGCAGCTGCGAGGTTCCGTCGTCTGCATTTTTCGTTTTCGTTTTCATGCTGAAGGGTGATGGATCATTTGGGGCTGAAAGCGTGCCCGGGATCGTTTCATCAATGATAATTTCATCGACATAGGCTCGTGCATCGGGAAACATGGCAAGCATCGAGTAGACGTAAGCCTGATAGAGGCCTCGGTCAGGTTGATGATGACTTCTCTGCAGCAGAAACCCTGCGGGAAGGGAAAACTTGCATGCTTCGTGATGCGTCCGGGAAATCACCCCGGGACTCCGGCCGTTCCAGATGGTTTTGATAAGATTGGTGAGCTGCTGCGCAAGTGAGTTCCGCTGGTCCGGCAATTCTGGATTGTCAGGCAGTCCTGGATTGTCAGACATATCCGTCAGGTCCGGCAAGTCCTGACCGGAGGTCCGCTCGGTGTCCCCAAAAAGCATCTGCAGATCAAAGAATGGTTTCGGCTCCGCGCTGCGCTGAAGGTAGTCGTCCTCATCAATCTTGAGCTGATTCATCAGACTGCCGTTATCGGCGACATTCCAGATTTCGGTTATCGTTGTGTTTTCGAGATGGTAGATTGATGCTCCCGTCAGCATCATCCTGTTCCCTGTCGGCGCTCCTGCCTTTCCGAAGCCGAGATGGGTTCCCCTCATTGTCCAGCGGATACAGGCTCTCAGCCCATGCTCTTCCTGGTTGTCGGCGGCAATCCCGTCAATTGAAAATTCGAGATCGGGAAAGGCTGCGTGCATATCAACTATGGCGGCAATCAGCGCATCACGGCTGTAGAGCTGGTTTCCGGGTCCGAAAAAGAGGCGAACGGTATGGCGGAACATCGCTGCGAGTTCCCGAAGCTGCCGATCGTTCCAGGCGGACAGAAGAGCTTGCTTGAGCTTATCAATCATACCCCCTTACCCCCTCCCCCGGTTTTTCGCTGTCAGCGTACCCGTGGATTTCCGGGGTGTACAGCTGCTTGAAGAGGGCAAACTCATCAAAGGCAGTATATTCTTTGATAAATTTCCCGCCCTTTATATGCATATGACTGATGCCCATCAGCCTGATCCGCTTGCCGGTGGGAACCCCGTAGATTCCGTTCTGCTCGTGAGTTCCCTGTATAGTCCAGCGTACGGCTGCCCGGTACCCCTTTTGCTCGGAGCCGTTCCAGTAGAGGTGATCTATACTCATTTTAAGGTCGGGGAATGCGGACAGCAGGGAAAGTATGTGGGCTTTCAGATTCCCTCGTCCATAGAGATTTCTTCCCGAAGGGCCGAAGTATTGATAATTTTCTACATAATAGTCGCTCACTTTGTTCACAAAGCGCCAGTTCCAGATTTCGTGCTGCGTGTGCCGGATAAACTCGTTCACATCGAAACCATCTCCAAAAAAGGTATCGGCGAAGGGGGCAATGGGTTCGGGAACATCCTGCCCGTTCGTTCGTTCAAGATCGCCGCGCAGGTCAGGGGCAAACGATTTCCCGCCTTGGGATCTCACCATCTTGGCCGCCAGACGCCACGGATCATATCCGAGCTGGAGCACCAGGCTCATCTCATCCCGGGCTATCCACTCCTCGATTATAAGATTCTCTTTAACCAGACAGTTGGCTATGCCGAACCGGAAAATCTTCTTTCCTGTCGGCGGGCCGTACTTGCTGAAGCCGGTATTGGTCCCTGTCCAGGTTATCCGGTGCGATGTGTGAAACCCATCATCTTCGTTACCCATCCAGATTACATCGTCCCCATACAGTCTGACATCGGGAAATGCTGATCGTACCTGGGTCGTTGCGGCTATCACCTGTTCCCTGCCGTAGGAGAATCCGTCAGCGGTCTCGATCGGGATAGTATGCAGATAGTGGCCGTAGATTTCCCCGATCCCGCCGTCTTCCCAGATTTTATGGGTGCAGCGAAGAATGTAGTCGACGATGTCGATGTAATCATCATCAAATCCCTTCAGCGACTGCACGCGCTTGCCTGTGGGATGAAGAAATCGTGATGCGTCTCCTTTGCCGGCTACAGAAATTGCCTCTTCCAGCTCACGGGTTGATGTGTCATGCATTTTGCCCATTGCGTACTCCTTCTGCTTCAGTAATACCCGCTGCAATTATCCCTTAACTGCTCCTCCGGTAAGTCCCTTTACCAGATGCCGCTGAAAAATGATGATGATAATGATGATCGGAATTGTTGCCGAAACGGCTGCCGCCGCAGCAAGCGTCATGTGCCCGGGAGCTTCACCTCCGGTAAACTGCACTATGGCAACCGGCAGGGTCCACTTGGACTGTGTGAGGACACGGACAATGAGAAACTCGTGGTAGGCTATGAGCAGGGAGAAAAGTCCGGTGGAGATTATCCCCGGCCAGGCGGTGGGAACCACTACCCGGACAAATGCGGCGAGCGGACCAAGTCCGTCTATGGTAGCAGACTCCTCGATCTCTTTCGGTATCTCGGCGAAGAAAGCCCGCATCATCCAGATCGTGAAGGGCTGATTTGCAGCTGTCAGGACCAGGATAACGATCAGATAGGTATCATGCAGGCCGGTCGCCTGGCCGATTGAATAATACGGCAAGGCGAAGGCCATCCTCGGCAACGCCCGGAAAGCCAGCGCTATGATGATGATAACCACTCCCTCGATACCCGAATACCGCGCCAGTGCATAGCCGGCCACACTGCCGATCGACATGGATATGACAACTACGCCTGCAGTTACAATAACCGAGTTGAGAAAGTAGTCGTAGAATTCCGCGGTATCCACTACCCGGGGCAGCATGATAAGCGTAAAGAGCAGAAGTGCCATGCCGATTGACCGGGTAAATGCGGTCGGCATCCTGAAGCGTTTTGCAAAGACCATCAGGATAACGAACAGAACAAAGGCGCTGATGAGGATCATACCGAGAAAGCCGAAATTCTCCGGGGTCGATTTGATCCACAGTTCCTGATAATTCTGCATGGTCGGCTTGAAGAAGAAGAGGGGTTTGCGCGCAAATGCCTGACGCACGGTTTTAAATGACTGCATGGTTGTCCAGTAAAACGGCAGGGCACAGAAAACGACATAAACCGCCAGGGCCAGATAGATCCAGATTCTGGATGATTTCTTTTTTATATAACGCATGACTATTCATTCCTCATTTGGTTTTTGTAGGTTATCCGCAGGAATGGAATGAGTACTACCATTACTCCCAGCACGGTAAGGATTGCTGTGGCGTTAGCCCGTCCAAGCCGCTGAACCATCATACCGACTCGATAGCTGTACATCATGAGGTTTTCCGCCTGGTACATGGGGTTCTGTTCTGTCATCACCATGATGCTGTCAAACATCCGGTACATATCCATGATCAGAATCATACTGGTCATCAGCAGGAGGGGGCGCAGAAAGGGGATAACGATATGCACAAGCTGCTGCCAGCGACTGGCTCCGTCCACTTCGGCTGCTTCCAGCTGGGATTCCGGCAGTCCCTGCAGTCCGGCAAAGAATACCACCAGCGGATAGGGGGTTACATACCAGATGAGGTGGATGATGATCAGGACTCTCACGGAGGTCGGGGTGAAGAGAAACGGCTGGTTGAAGACTGCCCGATACCAGTAGGCGACCAGACCGCCTACTTCGAAGAGCTGTTTGAACATCAGTGTGCCGACGACGGGAACAACGACGAACGGCAGCAGAATCAGGGCCAGAATCACTCCCCTGAAAATCGAGCGGATCTGGTCGAGCAGCAGGGCCATGCAGAAGCCCAGGACTATCTGTATGGGTACGGCAATGATCAGGATGACCATGGAGAAGCGGAAGGCCTGCCAGAACTGCGGGTCGGTGAGGATTGCGGCATAGTTGGACAGTCCGACAAACTTCGGGGTGTTGATATTGACAAAGGTGACAAAATGCAGACTCAGGAATACCGCAACACCAAGCGGTATGAGCATCAGGGTGATCATGGTCAGATTGCTCGGAGCCGAAAACTTAAAGAAAAGTTTGCGCTTCATCAGGTTCTCCTTTTCAGGGGCACGGTCGTCAGGAATACAAGGTCGTCAGGGCAGGCTGTCGATGTCATGCTGTCGATGTCATGCTGTCGATGTCAGGCTGTCGATGTCATGCTGTCGATGTCAGGCTTTTCAAAAAAATCTGCATCCGGAAGCAGGGCAGCATGACAGCAGGCAGCCGTTCCGGATACAGATGGTATAATTCTCGAGGGGTATTCAGACGTCCGGCATTTGTAAAAATACCTGACGTCTGAAAGGACCTCACTCAATTCAGCTTGATGCTACAGGTATCCGTTTGCTTTTGCTTCTGCAGTATAGCTTGCAGCGGCTTTATCCAGGACTTCCTGAGCGCTCATGGTGCCATTCATGATTGTCGGAAGGTATTCCTGCAGAGCGGTACGGACAAGAGGGGTTGCGGGGGTAAGCGGATAGGCTCCTGCACCGCGGGCAATTCCTTCCATGGCTGCCGGCATGTAGGCTCCGACCATATCCGATTCCATTGATTTCATTCTGGTCGGGATACCGTATTCGACGGCCTTTGTCTGGCTTTCAAGGTCGAGGGCTTCCATCATGACCTGGAAGATAAGTTCCCTGTCCCCGTCTATGTTTTTCGGAATGCAGTAGAAGTCGTTCCATGCGCTGGCGGCAACTTTTCCACCGGGATAGCCTGCAGGAGCGGGGGCAAACTTCAGCTCGTCAACAAAATCAGAGTATTCAGGGTCGTTCATCTTCACTGCCCGGCTGGCCCAGGTGTTGGCAAATGCGAGACGGCCGGTCTGCAGGCCTATTTCGGTATCGTCGATACTGTAGGACAGACCCTCTGGCCCCATGGCCTCTTTTGCTACCTTCACCATCATTTCCAGAGCTTTTACGCCCTCCGGACCGTTGAAAGCGGGAGTGTAGTCGTCGTTGAGAAATTTTCCGTCAAAGGCGCCGAGCATCTGGAAGAATTCCATTTCCCAGGCCCATGCGGCATGGAGATTGATGGTAAAGGGGACGTCTATCGAGGATTCGCCGGCTTTGAGTTTTTTCGCGGCTGCAATTACTTCTTCGTAGGTTTCGGGTACTTTAATGCCGTGCTTTTCAAAGAGGTCGGCCCGGTAGATCATCAGGAATGAGTTTCCAACAACGGGAACTCCAAGGATTTCGCCGTTAATGGTTACTGCGTCCCATGCGGTTTGCGGAATGTCGCCGAGGTCGTACTCATCCCAGTATTTCTCAACCAGGTCATTTATCGGCATCAGCCAGCCGGGGAAGCCCCATTCGCTTACCTGTGGAGTTGTGCGCAAAGACTTCATTTCGTGGGGGGACTGCTTTCCGCCGGACGGTGCCAGCCGTACCTGCTCCTGAGCTCCTGCGTTGTTGAGATACTGTACATTTACTGTCAGATTATCTACAGCTTATTCAGGGCTTCGAACTGGGTTCCGGTAGAAGTCGGTTATGGGAAAGGTCAACCAATGATATCGATGCTTGTCGGCTCTGCGGGCGCATCAATGTTGAATGCCGATACCAGAACAACTGCTTCTTCCTGCTGGCCGAAGCGCAACTACTGTACCAGCAGGATGAAAAGTGCACAATGCTGTGAGCAATAAGACTTTTTGAACATAAGTTCCTCATGGTTCCTCTTCTCGGACTGTCAATTGCCGCAGAGTTTCGCAGGTCAATCGATTTTAATCGTTCCGGTCATTGTCCGTTATTTCCAGTCATTTCATCGTCGTTCGACAATCTCCTTTTAACCTTCGTCCTGGCTTCTGACTTTTGGCTACGTATTCGTATTTAACTCAGCATACGCCGGTCTGAGGGATCTGTCAGCAAAATTATTTATTTTATATTGCAATATTCATGTTTTATATTTTATGCTAATATTTTAGGATTAATATTCATGTTGTGCCATTTTTCGAAGGGATTAAAAAACAGCATGATTACTGTTGGAAAACTATAATAGAGGAGTATCATTTTTCCCCCAGGACAAACAACATTCCAGAAGAGAATGGCGGGACAATGGGCGCCTGTTGTACCGTTCCACCAAGGGGCGGGGTATCTCAACCTTGCGATCCCGGCACTCGCTCGGGAATGGAACCATCAAGATGGTTCCGCTCCTCTCGCTTCGTTTGGGAATGAATTTCTGGGGTGAGGATTATAGGATGTTCAGCTGCTGCTGCTGAGCAGATGCTTCTTTCTGAATTGCCCCGGGGTCATCCCCTCCTTTTTCTTGAATACCATACAGAAATAGCTTTCACTCTTAAAGCCTGTCCGCTCCGTTATATCCTGAATTTTCATATCCGGATGATTCAGCAGCAGCTCCACACTTTTCATGATACGGATGGAGTTGATATACTCGGACGGCCGGTGACTGAGCGACTCCTTGAAGACCCGGCAGAAGTGCTGCACGCTCATGCTGCAGGCACTGGCGAGCTCCTCAAGAGAAATGGAACGTCGATACTCATCTCGGATGATGTTCATAGCCGGAGTCAGTGCGCTGGCAGATTCCTTATAGAGCAGATCTCCCTGCTTATGAAAGAGATAATAGCAATCGAGGATTATCGAGTAGACCAGCACGCTGGATTCCAGTCGACTTACGGTAGTCTGTTCGGTAAGCAGGGTAACCGCCTTCTTTACCTTCTCCTGGAGACGCTCCGGGTTCTCCACATCGTAGACTCCGGAGGCTTTGATATTCATTTTGCTCAGCAGATCCCGCAGCTGGTACCCGCCGAAGGAGACCCAGCTGATAACCCAGGTTTCCGATTCCGGATAATAGTGATGAGATTCATCAGGATAGAGCACCGCTGCCTGCCCAGGCAATATGGAATGGGTCCGACCGTTCAGCTCCAGAGCCCCGTGCCCCTGAGTACAGAGAATTATCTGATATACGGGAAAACCGAAGGGTCGATTAGATTCCCTCTGCACATAGTCATGTCCGGCCCCGTACAATTTATACGGAAGCTCTTTTTCGATCGAAGACATGACGGACAATACCGCTAGTTCCATAGCAGCAGTATAAATCACTTTCAACAGTTGAGAGAAGGGAGATGAAGGGTGTCTGACACCGTTTTTCGCAATTTTTGAGTTACTTGACACCTATTTCCGCAATTTGACAGGGTTTAATTGCGGGATCCGGTGTCAGACACCCCTGAGGTTGCTCCAGGCACCCTGGACATCCCTGCTCCCCCTCCGACAAGTAAGAAATTTCTACAGTAAAAAGTAATATCAGCATTATTTGAGCTGGCGCTGAAACAGGTATAATCGAAATTACCATAACCATCATTAACCAAGGAGGAAGATGACAACATGAGAAAGAAAACTTTTCGGGCTCTGCTTATCGCAGTCATGTGTATTGCGGCAGCGGCAAATGGGTACAGTCAAGGTTCACAGGAAGGGTCTGGTTCAGACGCATCATCAGAGAGCAAAAAACCCGTCACATTAATCTTTGCCAGAAGCAATGATTCTCCATTGACAGGAATTGAAGAGATTTTTGCCAATTTCGAAAAAGAAACCGGAAACAGTGTCGAAATTCAGGCTTTGCCTGGGGGGAACGATTACGAAACGGTTATCAAAACTCGATTCGCCACAAACGATTTCCCTGACATTATGTGGTATTTCCCCGGTACAGCCCAGTACGACAGCCTCAGGGCTGAAACAAATCTGGTAAATATCACCAACGAACCATTCATCAGTACAATCACCGATTCAATGAGAAGATTTCAGACCCGTGATGAACAAATCTACGGCTTTCCCTGGGGCAGCTTCGACACCATGGGCGTTATATACCGGAAGGATATATTTGAAAAGGCCGGAATAACAATACCAGGTAACTACGAAGAATTCCTCGATGCCTGTGATACTCTTTTATCAATGGGCATAGTACCTATAGTTGAAGGAGGCAAGGACGGATGGCCAGTTCAGGTGTTTTCCTTAGCTGGCTGGGAGACTTTTGTTGATCCGGCGATTGGCCCGGAAGGGATTGCAAAGCTCAACAGAAATGAAATCAAGCTTACAGATATTGATGAACTGAGAGATCTGTATCAACGGCAGATTGACTTGAAAAAAGCTGGGTATCTGAATGAAAACTGGCTCTCCACTACCTATGACATGCAGCAGGAAGCTATAGGTAACGGAACAGCAGCCATGGTTATACAAGGTCAGTGGATCCTGCCGGCTCTGCGGGAAAAATTTGGTGATGAGCTGATCAGTAATCTGGGCATGTTCCCCATCCCTTCAGATACAGACCGGGGTACTGCAGCATTATATCCCCCGGGACAGATTGTAATACCTAAAAACACAAAAAACACCGAAGCAGCCATGGAACTGGCCAGATTCATGACCCGTCCGGAATCTTTGGAAATCTGGTATGCTCATAATCCCGGAATCCCGGTCTATACAACCGTGGGCAGTGACCTTATGCCGCCCCAGCAGGATATGGCTGATTTTGTTGCATCGTATAAAAGTGAAATCAATATTCAGGGGAGACTGCGTGCGCAGTGGCCGGAATACGACAGGATCATGCAGAATGTTCTGATTAAAGAAGATGCTGACTATGGAGTTGAAGAATTGAGCAAAAAGTATATCCAGGACGGAAAAAACAAAAAAATACCTGGGTTCGATAATTAGCAGGAATATTCACTAGTTCTACGTACATAGACGTGAATGTTTTGCAGGCAGATGACGGGCCGTCGATCTGATACTGATGACGGTTCATCACTGTCCTGCTCGAACCGACCTGCTCGAACCGACCTGCTCGAACCGACAGAAATCAAGAAACCAGGAGATCCTCCGTTATGTCAAAAGGATTGAAATATCCCTTATACTTCCTGTTTCCAGCCGCTGCGATATATTTGACCTTTTTCATCGCGCCAACTCTGAGCAGCTTTTACTACAGCCTGACTGACTGGCATATTGATGTTCATGAAGTAACATTTATCGGTTTTGAAAACTACATACGCATGTTTTCCGAAGATGTGCTGCTTCTGGCCTTAAAAAACACACTCCTTCTGGCTGTTCTCGTCACCCTTCTGCAGAATCTCTTCGGTCTTCTTCTGGCTCTTGCACTTAATGAAAAGCTCAAACTTACACCTATCCTGCGCGCAGTATTTTATATGCCGCAGATCATTTGCCCCCTGGTCATCGGTTATGTCTTTACCGCACTGCTTAATCCTGAGATGGGGCTGGTTAATATGCTTCTTCGTGCTGCAGGCTTGGATTTTCTGGCATTGGACTGGCTAAGTGATCCAGACATAGCTTTTTTCTCAATCATCGCCACCGAAGTATGGCGGGTCACCGGTTTTGCCATGATAATCTATTTGGCAGGGCTTCAGACGATCCCTTCAAGTATCATCGAATATGCACAGATTGATGGAGCCGGATACTGGTCACGCTTCAGGCATATTACCTTCCCGCTTATCGCCCCGGCAGTAACGATCAATTTTCTCCTTTCAATAATCAATTCGCTTAAAGTCTTCGAAATAGTGCTTGTACTGACCCGGGGTGGTCCGGGGTACAGCACAGAGGTTTTCAATACCTATATCATGCGGCACTTCGGGCAGGGAGAATATGGGTACTCTACCGCAGTTAATGTTGTCCTGTTTTTCATCATTTCAGTAATTGGTCTTGCGGTGCTTTCCATCCTGCGGAAAAGAGAGGTTGATATATAATGAATTCCAGAAAATTGTCCCGAATTATCCTTGAAACTGTCCTGGTTCTGCTTGCAGGCGCAGTTTTTATTCCCCTTCTGCTGATACTTGTAAACTCCTTCAAAGATTCCCGTGAGGCTGCTCTGCTTAATCTTGCTCTGCCGACAAAGTTTCATCTGGAAAATTATGCATATGTTATCAAGAAAGGAAATATTTTACGCGGTTTCGGGAACAGTATACTTCTTTCATCAATGACGGTTTTGACAATTTCCATAACTGCTTCAATGGCTGCATTTTTGATCCAGCGCAGTAAGGAGAAAATAGTCAAGGGCATGTACTACCTCTTTGTTGTAGGACTGATCATGCCTGTAGCGATCATTCCTACGATAAAACTCATGATGGGACTTCAAGTCCACAATACCTACGGGGGCATTGTCTTATACTATACCGCAACCCTGCTCCCCTTTTCCATTTTCGTACTGACGGGATTTATGCGCTCAATTCCGAAAGAATTGGACGAATCATGCCTTGTCGACGGGTGCAGCTATGCAAGACTTTTTTTCAGCATTATTTTCCCCCTCCTTAAGCCGGCTATTGTGACCGTCTCGATTATTGTGGTCCTCGTTGTCTGGAATGATTTTTTTGGGCCTTTCTACCTTATTTCTGACAGTAAAAAATGGACGGTTACTCTCTCTATTTTCAACTTCGCCAATAAATTTGAAACAAATTGGGCTTTGGTTTTTGCAGACATCATCATTGTCATCAGCCCGGTGATAATTCTTTATATCATTCTTCAGAAACATATTATTGACGGCATGACATCTGGAGCAATTAAAGGTTAGCCATTGTTTACGCTGCCGCTCCAGCTGCGCTGGCTACCATAGGAGTACCGAATTGATGAAATACATTGCAGATTGGGAAACTGTACAGCAAAGGCATACGGCTTTCTGGGAGAGAGAAGTCATTGACCGATGCTGCGTTTCTGCCACAGTTCCGGCAAAAGAACCCATACCCGGGAACCCGCTTAAAGGACCCGGAGAGCCGGGGACTGAAGAATTAATTGATTATTGGACAAATCCTCAGCGAATACTGGAACGTAATCTGCACTTATTCGATCAAACCCGCTTTGGCGCAGATGCCCTGCCAAGAATATGGGTTAACCTGGGTCCTGGAATAACAGCAGCCTACCTGGGCAGCAGGGTCCATCTTTCCAAAGAAACTATCTGGTTTGAGCCGTTCATCATGGACTGGCAGCACGACTCCTATCAGTTTGATCCCCGATCCATCTGGTGGGAGCGTACCAAAGCGATTACTGCAGCCCTGACCAGGGAAAGCGGCGGAGACTTTCTCGTATCAATAACCGATTTGAGCGGAGCTGCCGACATTATGTGTCATTTACGGGGAACCGAGCGGCTTTGTATTGATTTGATAGAGCAGCCTGAAGAAATAAAGAACGTACGTGATTATGTCATGCAAGTTCTTTCGTCCTGCTATGCGGAACTATACGGCATCACCAGCCAGATAGCGAATGGTTCGGTCTGCTGGCTGGATCTTTGGGCTCCAGGCTCTCAAATGGTACTGCAATGTGATTTCTGCACCATGATATCACCCCCCATGTTTCAGGAATTTTTTCTCCCTGAAATAGAGCAGCAGTGCCGCGAATTTGAATACCCTATCTATCACCTTGACGGGCCAGGGGAAATAAAGCACCTTGATGCATTGCTGAGCATCAAGGAACTGAAGGCAATTCAGTGGGTTCCCAATCCGGGAGACGGCTCCGTCGGCAAATGGCTGCCCATGTTCAAGAAAATCCAGCAAGCCGGCAAGGGGCTCTATCTAGCTTTAGCTCCCTGGTATGGAACCAGCTGGAAAGATAGTGAACAGCTTCTTCAGGAGCTTTCTCCAAACGGTTTATTTATTGATACCGTGTGTGAATCTCAGGAAGAAATGCAGTGGATGGAGCAGCAGGTTGCAAAATGGTCATGCAGGAAGTACCGAATATGAATTCAGGTTCTGGAATAAGGAGCTGCAGTCTGACCAAAAACAGTCAAGAATGTGAATATTTGATAGAACTGCCAAAACAGACAAATGGGACGGTGATGATATCAGTTTCACTGCACAGGAAATCAATTAATCAACTCCCTGCAGTTATAGAATTCTTTCAGCAGACAGTCTTGCGTTTTGGTCCTCTGTCCGATATGACTAAAGCTAAGCTGAGACTTGCTGTCAGCACAAACGGTCAGCACATTGCATGCAAAGGCACCCTTATCATATCGGCAGCCTATATCCGTTTGACAATACCCGAAATAATACATCGTGTAATTGAGCATATATCATTTAGATTTTTTTCGTTCCGTTATCCCATGCGAAACTCAGGATTTTTCAGTTCAAGCAATGATGAACTGAATCGAATCTGGGAAGCGGCTGTCCAGACAGTGCGCTTATGCATCCTGCCGAATACAGAATCATATCCAGCCAGAGAACTTCTCAGTGATGATCGTCTGCAGTTCATCAATACATGGAAGGGAGACAGGGATTCTTACGTCCTTTTTGACGGACCGAGACGGGACAAGGAAGTTTGGATCGGTGATTTACTGCCCCAGATTCGTACCCTC
>JAGYPA010000140.1 GCA_018399255.1 Spirochaetales bacterium
AGCATTTTAGCCTCTGACATGGCAATGAGGGCTTCGTCTTCTACAAGAAGAATTTTTTTTTGACATAGTGTTCCTACTCCAAGAATTTGTTCTTAGTTAAACTATAGGGATCCCAAAGCTATAATGCAAGGAATCTAATTGTTTTTCATTGACTCAGAGTCTATCCTCTTCTACTATTATACCATGAAACAAAAACAGATAGTTTTATGGTTACTGGTTGGCATGATCATGGTTTTTGCTCAATCCTGCGGAAGCAATGACAAGGCAGAGCAGACGGAAGAAAAAAAAGAGGCAAAGAAAAGTGGAGCATTCAGCGCCGAGGGCGGGCTGCTTACGGCAGATGTGCCTGATCAATACAGCGTTGAGGGTGCAAAAATTCTGGCGGAAGGGGATATTAGGCTTTACAGCGTAATTGATAACGACAGTGATTTCTACAAGATCATGGAATATGGGCATGCAGAAATTCTTGACACAAACAAAGAAACTGAAGTTGACGGACTTCCTGCGCTTACAAATAAACACAAATACCGGACAAACATAGACATGATAGCCCGGACCTGGTTAATCTGGAACGGAATAGATCAAATTCAGATTACTGTTCAGGCACCGGCAGAAAACTGGAGTGATGAAATTGCTGAAGATCTGATAACTTATATCAAAATCAATAAACGCGAGGGTAGTCCTGAACTTCCTGCACCGAAAGAAAAAGCCGCACATATTGTACCGGAGGCCTTCCCGGAAGAGGGAATTTTGCTTTTTGAAGATGCCCTCTCGCAGGAGGCTGTTTTGGACCTCGATAAAATAAGCCGGGCTATGAGCTTCTTTGAAGCAATGGTCAATCTGGAAGAGATGGATATAGAAGAACCGGAGTCCGGTCCGGAATCTGCATTACAGGAGCTTGCGCTTGAGCACGGACTTGCTGATTTTTCTGAATTTGAGCAGATTACCATGAGTTCCAATGCAGCTTTCTCGTTAATGCACAGCTTTGTCGAAATTCAGGAAATGAAAGAAGGCAGTGAGGCTTACAAATTTACTTTCGATATAATAGAGAGTTTTATTCAGCAGGCAAAACTCAGTTATCAGGACATACGTTTTGTGTTTGATGAATGGGATCATGTAAAAGCCTACGTCAAACAATTGGAGGAACATAAAAGCAATCAGCAATAAATCTCCAATAGGTAAAGGGTATTCTGAAGTTTTTTTACCGCGTTACCCCTTCGGTCGCCGTCTTACTTTCCGTATTGCCGGGTCATTGTACCAGGGGCTATTTAATACGTTTCACAATTAGTTTTGTTACCACCAGCCCCTCTTCCGTAAAGTCGTGGTAGGCATTACCGTCGAAAAATGCGTCGAACACCTCACCGTCGGTGGTTACCACTACCCGTCGCATTATCGGTCCCCCTCCACCCCAGAAGGATGTTGTGAGAGAGTATACCTCCCTGCCCTTAGGGGTAATGACCTTGAGGTTAAAGGGACCAGCTATTTGCCCCCCATACTCTTCACACATTACATATACATTACCATCCGTATCGGTTCCGACTACCTCCGCAGACGCGAGTCCCATGCGAGTACGGTTGCGTATCAGATGATCACCTTCATGACTGGTAACCTTGTAGCTGTCGTCTATTACTTTTGCAAAGTATACGGTGTAGTCAGGAGCGGGAACCATCTGTCCGGGTCGTGAGTACTGCTCGGTGACGATCCACTTCAGCATCTGTCCGTCGCGACTCCTTGGCCCCTCGCGCCTGTAGGTATATACCTCACCTTTACCGTTACGGCGTCTGTCGTGGATATGCAGGTAACCTTCGTGGTCAATAGTCAGATGAGCAATGTCAAGGAACCGTCCCGACTGCGAACCGCCCTCACTGATCAAATTTACCATATCTCCTGTTTCAGCATCGACAACTAAGACTCTGTTATCGTCTTGAGAAAGCAGATAGATAAAGTCATCATCGACGGCTATGCCTCGAACATTTACCGTGGTATCTATGCCAAGAGATCGAGGGTAGCTAACTGCATGGAGAAAGTTTCCTTCGTAGTCATATACCAGCACCCTGTAATGAATTGACTCTACTATATATATCTTACCATCGCGTGCAGTATAGGAGATGATACTGTATGCCATACGAGAATCATCGGTAAGCCGCGGTACCAGTGCTTCGCCCGGCTTATTCTCAGGAGTGCCGAGTTTCAGTTCAAGCACAACACCCTTGTTTTCGGTGGAACCGGCTCCATACTGTGGTTCGGCATCGGGACCGCCTATAAGCTTGATTTCCGCAATACAGGTATCATCCCACTTAGTACCGGGATAGACCTCCCTGATCTCCAGAACTGCAAACAGAACGTAGCCATCTTTCTGTATGGCCGGTGTATTCAGTGGAAACGACTGGAATTGCGGCGTATCCTCAAAATGCATTTCCATGGAGTCCACTTCTTCTACATGATATCCATGGTGGTCAAATTGCCAGATGTCAAGTCTCATCAAGTATACCGTTAAATCAGCTTTTTTTACCCGATTGTTGGGCAGGTAGTATCGTTCTTCTCCATAGCCGGCGAATATTTCAATCCCTTGAACATCAGGCGGCAATTCAAAGGCGATTCTTTCTCCTATGCCGGGTCCGTCATCCCCCTCTACCCAGGCTGTCCCCCGATCATCATCAAAAGCCTTATCTACCGTGTATCTGGCCGGAAAACGGGGATCATCGAGAGAGGAGCTTGCCATCGGAAAGGATGGCAGAGGCAGAACAGTGTTGGCACCAGCCCCCATTTTGTCGCTGTCCGGATCGAGAAGTAATTCCAGGGTAGTGACAGATCCGTCGGCAATTTTGGGAAAATGGTTCTCAATACTTGCACGAATATTCGGATCCGCTCCCTGATAACCCACCATAACAGACAGTGTCGGCTCCCAGTTCGAAGGGGTATGAGCCAAAACACTTTCCAGTCGTTTGAGGTTGTTGTTAAAAACGGCATATTCAAGTTGCTGAGTGAAGGCCTTCATATATTCCCTGCGCTGCTTATCAATTTCAGCAGCGCCGCACTCAAGCAGAAAATCTACGATGTCATATCGATTGTGTATCAAGTTACGACCAAGGGCTGTTCTATAGAACACACCCATTGCATCCGGAACATCCCAATAGAAATGCTCAAGAGCGCCGGCCTCAATCAGCAGACGGGCTATTTCCAGATCATTGGCCTCGAGGGCATAATAAAGAGGGCTTCTCTCCTCTTTAAAATACGCTTCCTTGATACCTACATCGGCTCCCGCCTCCAGGAGGGCTTCGACTCCGGCAGCGTCGCCTGCTTTTACCGCGGTAAATAATTCAGCTTCATAAGCTGCAGCAGGTACTGCCAGGGAAAACCATACCATCAAAAATAAAAACCATTTTATCATCATATTCTCCTCCTCTTCCTCCTTATGAAACCAAGCAGCTCTTTTTTAAGCTCTGTCCCCCAAAAAAAGGATGCCTTATCCCGCAGGTTCGAATCCTCGTATAAACGGTTGTTTGAGAATTACATCTTTCATCGCATCGATTAAGGCGCCGAAAAATTCTAGCGTGACCTCATTAGAATCATCGTTTTCCATGCTTCGATCGAATTCTCCAAAAATCTGCTGAGCAAGGGGATTCTCCGCATTCGATAAATATAGTTCAAAATACCTCTGACCATCTATTCCAAATTCATATCTCCATTCGGTCCAGAAATCCTGTTGTAACTCAAGTTCAATAAGCTTATTGTCGAGATCGATTCGGTATCTCATCGGGACGGAATTCTGGAGCTCCTTGTACCTGAGTGAGTCAGACTGCTTGTACGTTCCGTCAGGGTAAAACAAGAACGCCATCGGCGCCTTGCTCCCAACTATTTCCACGATCCAATGGGTGTTAAGAAACGGGTTTTGTTTCTCCTGCGCGCCAAGTGCGCCAAGAACCAGAACAAACATCGATATGATAGTGAAACATCTTTTATACATACATCATCCCTCGAGAACCCTCCGTCCCATGTCGGATTGTAGTTCTATACTACTCTACCACTATTTCACATTTTCCATAAGATACAAACTCTCGTATAGGAAGGGAGTATGTATCTAAACTTTACCACTAAGCCGTAGAACGAACCTTAATTCCCCGACAATTCGAGAAAGCGATTGCGCAGTGGATTGAGCGCGGCATAGAGCCAGGGGAATTTTCCGGCGTTGGTCTTCTTTAGAGGATCAGCGCCCGCTTCGAAGAGCAGGGTCATGGTATCCGGTGCCTCGCCCAAAACCGCGTACATCAGGAGAGTACAGCCCGCATCGTCCGAGCTGTCCGGATCCGCCCCTGCATCGAGGAACCCTCTAAGCGCTTCACCGTCGTTGTCAAAGGCTGCACTGAAGATATCCGGCGGACTATCGCCCCTCAGATTGGTGCTCATCCGAAGCAATACTTCCCACTTCGTGCGGTAAGTGCTTCTCACATCATCATCGTCCTTCTCGAACTTTGCGAGAATCTTACGCAGGATTTTCGAATTTCTTTGGGAATTCAGCTCGGCCAATGCGGCGGACCTGAACGGGCGATCAGCCTTCTGGTCCACAATGACCTTTTTCAAGAACCTTGGTTTTCTCGAGCTGTACTCCAGGGGAGAGGGCAGATCCCATTCGCTCAGGGGCT
>JAGYPA010000141.1 GCA_018399255.1 Spirochaetales bacterium
CGGCGGAGACCGCCGCCTCCAATATTCAGCACGTTGCGCGGAGTTCTGGGTCTCCCAACTCCCTTGGTGGGACGAAGACCAGCATTATGCAGAGTGTGGGATCAGAGCACCTTACACTTACACGGACGAAGTAGTGGTGACACCATATTTTCAGTTCAGTAGGCGCCTCGAGCCGAGAGGCGCAATCTAAACCTGCTCTTGTCCTGGAAGCCGCAGCGGAGATGTTGGAGAAGCACTTCAGGTCGGTTATCCCTTAACGCCGCCCCCCAGGTTTATGCCTTTGACGAGACGTTTCTGCATGAAAATGAACATTATAATGAGGGGCACAATACAAATGAGCGTCGCCCCCAACAGAAGTTCGATCTGCTTGCCGTATTGTCCTTCAAATGAGAGAAGGCCTATGGGGACGGTTCTAAGATGCTGTGACTTAACCATAATCAATGGCCAGAGTAAGTTTTTATAGGATCCCAGAAAGGTGAATATGGCAAGGGTTATGATTCCGGGCTTGCTCAATGGCAGAATGATATCGAGATATATCTGGAGGTGACTGGCTCCGTCTATCTCGGCGGCTTCGTCGTAGCTCAGGGGGATGCCAAGCATGAACTGTCTGAGCATAAATGTGCCGAAAGCAGTAAATGCCCCGGGAATGATCAAGCCCTGGTAGGTATTGACCAGGTTTATGGAAACCATAATCTGATACATCGGGATAGTCAGCACCATACCCGGTATCATCATTGTCGCCAGATACAGGAGAAAGACCTTGTCGCGGTGTCTCCACTGAATCCGGCTGAACGCATAGGCCGCCAGGCTGCTGGTGATAACTTGCAAAGTTGTCACAAAGCTGGCAACGAAAACACTGTTGAATATCCACTTCCATACTTTTAAGTCCAAGTACAGTTTGGTGACAGGATCTTTTTTCAACCTGAGTACCATGAGCAGATTGTCCATCGTCTCCTGCTTCGGCCAGAAATGCGCGCCTGTGGCTTCCGCGGACGTTTTGAATACCGTGCAAATCATCCAAATGAACGGCAGAAACATGATGGACGTGAAGAATATTATGAAGAACATCTTCAGGAAAGTTATAAACGCTCTCCATTGCACCGTCTGTCGAAATGATTTTTTACTCATCAGCATCTCCTGTATAGAGACAGTTGAGACTCCTGCGAAATCCGCATTGGCGAGACTTGCGAAGTCAGGGGGGTGCTGGTCACAGTCTAAGGCAACTTACAGTTTCATGCGGCAGCTGCTTTGCATGTATTTGACCACAGTTAAGTTTCCATTCGGCGCTGGCCGTACTTCCAGTTTAGGAGCGTCATGCCGAATATAAGAATAAACATCAACCAGGAAACCGCTGAAGCCATTCCAAAATTGAGCTCCTCGAATCCTGAAGAATAGATAAAGTATGAGAGCGTGGTGGTGTGCCCGGCGGGACCACCGTTGGTCATAATTTTCGCGAACTGAAATCCGCCCTGGAGACCGCCTATGACCGCCATAACAGAGATAAAAAAGGTGGTCGGTGCGACTGAAGGTATGGTAATGTGCCGGAAGCGAGATATCGCGCCTGCGCCGTCTATCTCGGCCGCTTCAAAGAGGTCCTGCGGGATGTTCGATATCGCTGCGATATACAGGATAAGATTGTTGCCGCCGATGGACATCCAGAATCCCATGAACATGATTGCCTCCCGCGCTCCGATGCCGAACCCGCCATTACTGAAGCTTTCAGGAAGAGGCAGGAATCCCAGAAGACTGCGGGTGCTGGTGAGCCATTCGCAAACGGGAGCGTTATAGGCAATACCTAGAAAATCAAGCACCTGAGATATGATTCCGTTCGCAAGCCCATGATAAGGATTGAAAACTTCCTTCCAGAGAATAATGGTGGCCACACCTGAAGCGAAACTCGGGACATAGAGCATTGTGCGAAAGGTCATGCTCCCCCACAGCGTAGCGGCAGTCGCGCAAAGGAAAAGCACCCCCAGGAACAAGGCGGCGTCTTTGTTACCGGTCTCGAATATCATGATACAGGACATGAGCCCCACGAAGAAAATAGTCACCGCCAGAAGAAATCTCTTCTTGACATTCTTTATCAGCATGGAATCCACCAGTAGATTGGCCAGGAACAGGCTTCCGGCTACAGTGAACGGGATGGCAAGCATGAAGTAAAAGGTATTGTACAGGTAAAACCAGAACTGATCATTGCTGAGAAGATCGACATAGTTTCTGAACCAGACCCATTCAAGTTGAACGGAAGGTTTGAGACTCCAGTTGGTGAAACTCATGAACAGGCTGAGAAGAACCGGCCAGGTGGTAAAACAGAGGAATCCCAAAAAGTTCGGTAATAGAAAAAGAAGTGCTATGTAAAGATTTTTTCTTTCTCGTTTCCCACTCCAAAGTTGCATTCAGTTCGTCTCCTTCATGTCAAAAGCCGCAGGTTCAGCTCCGGCAGCAATCATTTTCTCGTAGACATCTCTGTAATAATCATTTCTTTTAATATTTTTTTCGATCTGAGAATTTATTTTTTCCTGAGCGTTGCTGAGAAGATATTCTGCTTCTTCAAGTGTCAATTCTTTATCATTTATCAACTTGCTCTTCATGTCGCTATATGCGCGCATGATACGGGCCATTGATATAAAGAAGCTGCGCCTGACGGTTCTTCCGTAAGGCACGATTTCAAGTGCTATTCTGTGGACTTCCTCCTCTCCCGGAAAATCTGGGTGCCTGAAATCCTCAATAGTATGGTACTTTTTATTGCCGGGTTTGGAATCAGCCCCCTGATTGATTGTTCTGCTGTATTCAGGCGACGCCAGGTACTGCATGAATTTCAATGCTTCCTCTCTATGGGGTGAAGCCTTGTTGATTCCGGTGCATCGTGCTCCGAAACGGGTATACCTCCTGCCGTCTGCGAAACGGGGGGGCAGGCAAGCACCAATTTGCAAAATTTCAGGGGCTTCATCTTCGGGGGCACCGGGATGTTCCTTCAGCCATTTTTCCCTTTCCTTTCTCTGCTCCAGAATAAATCTGCGAAACTGAATCAGGGTGTATCGCGCGGCCTGTATCATGGCTACTTTTCCCTCGGCAAACCAGGAAAGATTCGATCCCCAGCCTCCCTGGGCATTGATCCCTTCCATTTCTCCGGGAGTCGGCGCAATCTTATATTTATAGAACAGCTCATGCCAGAACATGAGCGCTTCAGCCGCTTCCGGACTGTTGAGAATGCATCTGGTACCATCCTCATTCATAAAAGCCCCGCCTTTTTCCCAGATGACAGTGATGAGGCTTGGAGCAGAAGCGCCGAATATTCTGGGGAAGGAATCTCCTTCCTCCCGAATGGTCATCTTTCCGGCCTTTTCTATATATTCCTCCCACGTTAGGTCTTTCGATGGATACGAAACCCCGTATTGGTCAAAAAGATTCTTGTTGAAAAAGATGTAGGTGTGGAAAACGTTACAGGGATACATAAACTGACGTTCCTGCATTTTGCCATTCTCGCCGGGCACTTTCAAGGTGACAAGTGGCTTGACAGATTCGGGAAGTGTGTCCAGGCCGAAGCCCATTTTCTTCGCCTGTTCGGTTATGTCCCACAGAATGCCGGCTTCGTAGTAGGTCTGTGAATTGCCATCGCTGATACCGTCAATAAGATCAGGTCCCATTCCGGCACAACTCTGGACTATCACTTTCATTACACCGGTGTTGTCGGGGTCGATTCTCAAACGGCAGTCGGGGTTCAGTTCATTGAACCTGTCCACCTGATCGCCGCGCACCGGGTTAGCGTCAGTCGTCCAGACCAACGGTATTTTGCCGTCCTTTTTTACATCCGGCACAAGTGCGTAGGCTACGATAGCCAGGATGGCAAGAAAACACATTACCGCCAATAGATAATACTTCATGACAATACCTCAAGGTCCTGGGCATGATAAAAAATTGTTCATTCATTCTCTTGAAGGACGAACCATGAAACCTGGGTGCCAGATGGCTCATTATGGCTTCAATGCCGTTCCCGAGAGTTCGATCTTCACATTTTCAAAACTGTTTTTCCTGATCAGAAAATCAGTCGGCGAGATAAAGGATATGATTCTCTCTTTAGGGACTTCTTCAGGGTCAAAATCAAATAACTGTCCGAGATCTTCCGGTTGTTCGTAATCAATTTCCGTGTCGACCCGCACACCTCTGTATGAGTTCTTAATTATGCATTTTTCGATGAGTACATCCCTGACCGCACCTCGAACACGTATGGAACTGTTGTTTTCTATGACGTGTCTTCTAACGATCTGAAAAATGCTCAGATTTATTGTTGTTGCCCGATTCTTTGTCTCTTCAAGAACCGATTTCAAGACCTCAGGGGTGATGAACTCATCAAAATCCTTGCCGTCAATGGAATAATAGTAGACTTGCCATCCCCATATATTCAGTGTGGCTTCTCCACCGATCCAGCGGTCGACACATG
>JAGYPA010000142.1 GCA_018399255.1 Spirochaetales bacterium
ATGTTCAAGAGAGCAGAAATGCCGAAGAGGGCGCCGCCGTCGGGACCAACCAGCTGACCAGCCTGCAGCCTGCCGAAGCAGCGAGCTTTTTCGACACCGCCGTTCCCCTGCTGATGGAAAAGAGCGCCATAGCAGGAACCACTGTTTCCGTGGTAAAAGACGGCAGCATCATCCTGCAGAAAGGGTACGGCTTTGCCCAGGTGGAAACCGGGGAGCCCGTGCAGCCCGATAGCACCCTGTTTCGCATCGGATCGGTCACCAAACTATTTATCTGGACAGCCGTCATGCAGCAAATCGAAGAGGGAAAGCTCTCACTTGACGACCCCATCGATACCCGCATCAATTTCACTATCCCCAACCCCTGGGAGACCCCCATTACCATCAGACAGCTTATGACCCATACTGCCGGATTCGAAGACCAGGGCTTCGGTATGTGGGCTGCCGACAGCGAATCCCTGATCCCCTCAGCGGAGTGGATACAGAAATATATTCCAGCCGTCGTGCGGCAGCCGGGAACTGAAGCAGCATACTCCAACTATGGAGCTGCCCTGGCAGCCTATATCGTGGAACTGGTCTCCGGGCTGGATTTTGATACCTATTGCGAAAAGCACCTGTTCCAGCCCCTGGGCATGCAGCACACCACCAACCGACAGCCGCTGCCGGAACACCTGGAAGCGGACATGTCAGCCGGGTATATCCAGCAGAACGGCAAGTATATCGCACAGCCGTTCGAGCTGCTCAACCTCTCACCGGCCGGAGCGGCATCCTCCACCGCCGCCGACATGGCGCTCTTTATGCTGGACATGCTCAACGATGAGAGCCGGCTGCTCTCCCGGGAAACGAGAACCTCGATGCATCAGCAGGCATTCCTCCATGATCCCCGTCTGGAAAACGGCATGGCGCTCGGATTCTATGAGACAGCCGAACAGGGAATCCGGATCATTGGCCACGGGGGCGATACCATGCTCTTTCACTCCCGGCTGGCCCTCTTTCCGGAGTACGAGCTGGGCATATTTGTCTCGACCAACAGTGCAGGCGGGTCCGAGATGGGAACCGAGCTGATATCGGCATTTCTCGATCGATTTGCCCCGACAGATCGATTGAT
This sequence comes from Spirochaetales bacterium, assembly GCA_018399255.1. Taxonomy (GTDB): domain Bacteria; phylum Spirochaetota; class Spirochaetia; order JABMQR01; family JABMQR01; genus M55B182. Next base: position 1,106 of record JAGYPA010000142.1, read on the forward strand.
CTCGACTGATCCATTGACCCCGACAGAGCTGACGGCTGAGCGGGAGTCGGAGTCGGGTTCCGGGAGCGGGAACGGGAACGGGAGCGTGAGTGGGAACGGGGATGGCATCGATATCTCGAAGGCAGCCGGCGAATACCGCATGAACCGGATGTCCTATACCACCCCGGAGAAGCTCTACCAGACCCTGGCAGGATTAACCCTTTCGGCGGGACCCGATGGTACTGTTCTCATTAACGGGTACAAGGGACCCGAAATGTATCTTCCCCTGGGTGACGGGGTGTTTCAGAAATACCTGGATGATGAGCGGATCCTGATATCAGCTGATGATGACGGCGCAGCCCGGCTCTACGTGGATTCGGTACCGGTTCTGGTATTCTACAAGGTGCCCTGGTACGGCACAACCGCCCTTACTCTTGTGCTTACGGTTGTACTGCTGATTCTTGCCGGCATCTGGATCGTTCATGTGCTGCGCAGCCGGAAGCGGTTCAAACGCCAGCCGCTGCAGACCGCGGCAGGGCGCATCTTCCGCATAAGCCATACCCTGCTGGCCCTGGCTTTTTTTCTGCTGCTGATTGCTCTGGTCCTGGTATTCGGCAATATTGATGCATTGATAACCAACCAGGTATCCCTGTTGAAGCCGGCTTTGCTCATTCCCTATATTGCTGCCATCCTGACCCTCATCAGTACCGCCGGGTCCCTCTATGAATGGGCATCCCCGAAGTACCGAAAGATGACAAGAACCCGGATCTATGCATCGCTGCTGAATATCGCGGCAGTGGGGTTCACCCTCGAACTGATCTACTGGCAGTTCCTCTGATTGGTCATTAATTCTGGCAGCACATAGCAGCGTTTGATCGGAAAAATCCTGTTGAAAATGGTGCACGCCGTCTCCATTCTTGACATACCACTCTTTCTGTGAGTTAATGTACGAAAGAGGGGGGTGTTTATGACAAGAGACGACATGGCAGCCCTGAAGAAATGGTTCGGAAGAACTCACAGAAAGCCACTGATCCTGCGGGGAGCCCGTCAGGTGGGGAAGACGTACCTCGTCAGGTCATTCGCGCAGGAGCAGGGATTGAATCTGGCCGAGATGAACCTGGAAAAACATCCGGAGCTGAAACGGGCTTTTCTTTCGAAGAATCCTCCTACGATCATATCTGAGATTGAAGGGGTTCTCGGTAAAAAAATCACATCAGAGCATACTCTCCTGTTCATCGACGAAATCCAGGCTATACCTGAAGCGATCGCTGCTTTGCGATATTTCTATGAAGAGCTGCCAGACCTGGCTGTCCTGGCAGCAGGCTCACTTCTCGAATTCGTTCTGGGGTCTCACATATTCTCCATGCCTGTCGGAAGAGTATCCTATCTGCACATGGGTCCTCTTACATTCCTCGAATTTCTTGATGCCGCAGATCCCTTTGGTGCCGATGAACTGAGGTCCTTTTCATACAAATCGCTTCGTGATTACCTGCACGGTTCCGTTATTCCTGAATCCATCCATGAGAGATTGAATCACAGGATGAGGGAATACCTTTACACAGGAGGGCTGCCTGAAGCCGTAGCGGTCTATCTTGAAACAAAAGATGTGTATCAGGTTTCAGAAATACATGATTCGATCATTCAAACATACTTTGATGATTTCTCTAAATATGCAGGAAAGGTTGATCCGCTTCTTCTGCGGAACATCCTTCGAAGGATGCCCTTAGCAGTAGGTCAAAAGATTCTGTACACCCGATTCTCGGAAGATCATACCTCCAGACCAATCAGGCATGCACTCGAACTCCTGATTCAGGCGAGACTTGTCTCGAAAGTTATCCACTCAGATGCCAATGGTATTCCTTTAGGGGCAGAGATGGACGAGAGCGTATTTAAACTTCTCAACCTTGATGCAGGGCTGATGAATCGGATGGCCGGACTATCTCTGGTCGATATTAGAGGATTGTCCAATCAGCGACTCATTAACGAGGGAGCTCTGGCGGAACAGTTCATTGGTCAGCAGCTGCTGCGAAACCATGACATTAATTCACCTCTCTTCCTTCATTACTGGCAGCGGTCAGGAAAGAAGGGCAATGCGGAAGTAGATTATGTAATCCAGTTGGGATCAGTCATTATTCCGATCGAAGTGAAAGCCGGCAAATCCGGTACGCTCAAGTCGCTGCATCAGTTCATGGCAGAAAAGCATACCCCGATTGCCATGCGGTTTGACCTCAATCCCCCCTCAGTTCAGCAAATCTCCGTGTCACTTCATGATAAATCAGTTGTAAACTACCCACTGCTCTCGCTTCCCCTGTATGCAGTAGAGGTCTCGAATACTGCGGTCAGGAAAATCCTGGAAGAACTGCCTCTTGGGAGCAGTCCCCGGTAATGAAGACTGCTCCTGTCACCTGCGAGTAAGAAGCTGAATCTGGATATGGGTCTCTGCAGCATTTCAATACCCGGTGTGTCTGCCTTTCTCAATGTGAGACTTTCAAGGGTACAGCTGCCCCAAACTTGCAAATCTAAGAGTTGTCAGATAGTATCTGATACAGAGTCTTGCGATCGGATAGTATCCGATATTCTCAAATACTGTCCGATATTCTCCGATAACCATGGTAAAGTGGTTAGAGATGTTACCGGGTGGAGACTGCTGGAGCGTTATGAAAAAAATACTGTGTATGGCTGCGCTGCTGCTTCAGCTGGCCTTCGTTCAGGGAACAGGTGCAGAGGGCGTCAATGCCGTTGAGAACAGCGGGACGGATAACACTTCGTTGTATATCGGCTTGTATGATGAAATCGGCTTTTTTTCAAATTATACCGGAATCAACTTCGGGGCAGCCGCCCGGATAGGGAAGTATACGATCGGGCTGCAGCAGAAAGTCGCCTTCGGCTATACGAATCAGGAAATAGTGGGTATAACGGATTTCCGGCTGTATCCGCATGATCAGATATTTATCAATGTGGGAGCCTCCTATCTCCTGGCAGCGTCTAATAAAGGAATCAAAGAAGACTTTCAGGCAGCTTTCCTGCCGGTTCTTGGGTTCGGCTGCCTTTTGCCCATAAAACATACCGGCATACGGCTCGTACCCACCTTGCAGATGAATCAATCCTACTACCTCACCGATGAAATACGGGAGGTATATACAGATTTACCGTTTATCATTGCCATGACCACAGGGCTTGGCGTTGAGATATACTGATATACCAGGAAAGAGCAATCTTTCCAATCAGC
>JAGYPA010000143.1 GCA_018399255.1 Spirochaetales bacterium
TTAAGAAAGGATTCCAGTGACAAGATAACGAGGTTACCCCCATGAAACGCTACAAAGCCCTGCTCACCGAAGGCAGACTCACCGATGACCAGATCAAAAAGCTGCTATCAACCCGAGAGGAAGAAAACTCAGAGCTCCAGCGTCTTCAACGCTACTATCTAGGGGATAACCCCGGAATCATGGACCGCCTGATCTCCCCCGGACAAAACCAGGTCCCCGTCCCCTACGGAAGACTGCTGGTGACCATCGTCGTGGGGTTTATGTATAAAGCCGGGTTGATTTCTTATGCGTCAACCCAGGAGAGTGAAGAAGCAAATTCCTATTTTGATGAACTTGAGCGGATATTCGGAGAAAACCGGGAAGCAGAGCTTAATACCGAGCTGGGTAAGGACCAGACTATTTTCGGGGAAGCGTATGAATTGCACTACATTGACAACGATGAAGGCATCGACCAGTTTGCCAAAGTCCCGGTCTTTGATTTCATCCCGGTCTACAACTATGACATCAAACCGAAGCTTATTGCCGGAATCCGGTACTTCCGCACAGCCGAAGTCCAGCACCAGAGCTACCACATAGAAGTCTACTATGCAGATGCGATAGATTACTTTGATCTCATCGGGGCAGCACTGCGGAAAACCGAGACCAAATCCCATCCCTACGGCCAGGTGCCGGTGGTTGTCTACCGCAACAATGAGGAGCTCAAAGGAGACCTCGAGCATATCCAGAAGCTCATTGATTCCTATGACCTGCTGATCTCCACCTTTCTCGATGACGAGCAGAAGTTTGCCGAAGCCATCCTGCTCATTTACGGAAAATACCTGGATACCGAGACGGTGGAAAAGCTCAAAAAACTGCGGGTAATCGATGGTCTACGGGAAAACGACCGGCTGGAATACCTAACCAAGGACCTTACCACCTCCGGGCGCCAGGACCTGCTGAATATCATCCGCCAGGAGATTCACCGCCAATCCCTCATTCCCGATATGGTGGATACCTCAGTGCTGGGACAGAAATCCGGGGAGGCCTTCATCTACCTCTTTGCCCTCTTTGAGCTGCTCGCCGGAGAAAAGCAGAGCTACTTCGCGCAAGGCCTGAAAAAACGGATCCAACTGATCACCTCTGTGATGAGCTATCCCAAAGGCAGCAGCGTCGGCAACCCGGATGAGATCAAGATCAATTTCACCCGGAACCTCCCGAAGAACCTGGTCATGTATGCCGATATGGTCTCCAAGCTCTGGGGGATGGTCAGCAAGAAGACCCTCTTATCCCAGCTGCCCTTCATTGATAACGCGGAAACCGAACTGGAGCAGCTCGAGGAGGAAGAGGAATCTGAAGTTGATGCTCTCCAGTCAGCAGAAGAAGTCCTGCAGCTCTATAAACAGCAGCAGCCAAGCGGAGATCAATCAGCCTAAGGTATGAGCGTACAGATCGGGAACCTCTACACCATGCTCTATGCTGAGGTGCAGGCAGAACTCTTTGACACCTTCTTCTCAGCCGAAGAAAAACTGCTCTCCCTCTATTATGAAGCCTATCAAAGCATCATCACCGATATTGCCGGTCTCTATGAAAAGTACAGTGTTGATGGAAAGCTCACCTATGCCCAGATGAGCAAGTTCAACCGCCTGAAAACCCTGGAAAAGCAGATTTCAGCCAAGCTTCATCCTGAGATGAAGAAAAGTGATGAGTACATCAAGCAGATCACCGGCATGATCTACGAAGAGTCTTTTTACCGTCATGCCTGGGCTATCGATCAGGATGCCGGAGCGGCTCTCAAGTGGGGAATCCTGCGGGATCAGGATATCGAGGCGATTGTCTCCTCCCCGTTAAGCAAGCTCTCCGATTCCAAGAACCTCATAGCCGATCGAGCCCAGGCCGTCTACCAGGTACGCAAAGCCATTACTTTAGGCTTGGTGCGGGGGGAAGGGTATCCCGAGATGGCAAAACGGATTCGGGATGTCATCGGTATCGAGGTAACAGGAAAGAACGACGGCAAAACCAGCGTGAGTGCCACCGGAAAGGGCTTGGTATACAAGAGCAGGAGAATCGTCAGAACTGAGGGCCAGAGGGCCGTTGTCGAAGGCCAGCAGAAAGCGTATGAGAGAGCAAGTGAGGAAGGTATTGATCTGGTGCAGGTCTGGGATGCTGCCCTGGATTCCCGCACCCGGCCTGAACATGGGGCTCTGGATGGGAAGAAGAAACAGGAACAAGGCTGGTATGTTTCTGGCATCGGCTGGGTTCCCGCCCCCCTGCAATCCGGTGTTGCCTCCTTCGATATCCACTGCCGCTGCCGGATTCGCGGACAGATCAAAGGCTATCCGCCAAAGATTAGAGGAAAGAAGGGCACGGGACAGACTCCCTGGATGGATTATGATACCTGGTACCAGGGAGTGAAAACAAAAGGCTCGGCAAAGAGCATCAAGGCGAAAGAAGTTATCCCCCCGAAACCGCCAAAGATCTCTGAGATTCCTGCAGGTAATGAGGGGGCGAAAGCCTTTGGTTCCCGATTACAGAAAATTGATAAACAGGTGGGAGGCTCCACCGGTGCCCAGGTGTTCAAAGATGATGAGGGTCAGGAGTGGATCCTTAAAGCCTACAAGGGAAATTCCGCCCAGGTGCGCAATGAATTTGTGGCCAATCAATTATACCAGAAAGTGGGAATAAGCGTCCCAGAGGCCCGTCTCGCGCAGGTGGGAGAACAGTTGTGCATCGCCTCGAAAAGCCTGGAGCAAGGGTATGCCACTGTCGGCTGGAAGCACATCGAGTTTGTAAAAGATGCGGCGAAAGCAAAGCGCGGGTTTGTCATGGACGCATACTTAAGCAACTGGGATGTTGCAGGAATGGATATCGATAACCTCATGTGGAAGGATGGGAAGATATCGACGATTACCCGCATTGACCAGGGGGGAACCTTGCTCTACCGGGCTCAAGGCGGGCTGAAGGGAAAAGCCTTTGGGCCGGTGGTAGAAGAACTGCAGTCCCTGCGCAATCCAGGCGTCAACCATGCTGCAGCAAGCCTGTTCAAGAACGTGACTGATAGTGATATCGCCGGGCAGATCGTAACGCTCAAGAATAGATTAAATGATGAGCAGATTCTCACCATCTTGAAGACAAGCGGTATGGACAAAGCCGCGATTGAGAATTATCGTACCCTGCTAAGCGCTCGGTTGAAGTACCTGAAAGACTGGGAGCGGGAGTTTCGCAAAAAGGGAAAAACCCCTGCCTCTGCGCTTCCTAAGCCGCAGAAACCTGTCATCAGCGATCCGCTAACCTTAAGAACTGAAGCGGTTAAAACCTATGACACCGGTTTTACTTCAACTGAGCAGCAGTGGATGAAGCGGTATACCGGAAGCGGTTACATGGCCATCAATAAGAAAGCCTTGAAGGGGCAATTTACGACAGACCTTGATGGGGGAATAGAAAAACTCCCCCTCTATGACGGGTATGTGGGACGAGGGATAGCCCAGATTACCGATATTGAGAAAAAGTTTGCCAAATGGAAAAGTGGTGAGTGGTCGTATGTAGAATGGAAAGCCTATTCTTCCACCACCATTACCCCGAACAAGCAGTTTAACTCCGTTGACGGGTACATGGCGGTAATCAGAACCACTGGGAAGAATAAAGCCGGCTACATCAACGGCCGCAGTTCCGTACCGAGTGAGGATGAATACTTATTTGCTCCCGGGGCAAAGTTCCGGGTGGCAGGCTGGGCAGAGAGTCCCAACAAACGGTACCGGACCCTGCTGCTTGAAGAGGTTGAGGGTGATATCCCGAAGAGTCAGGCAGCACCGAAAAAAATGGACTATGAGGAGATCATGGATTTATGGAAAAAAGATTTGATGAAAAAACGCGGGAACTAAACGAGCCGATGCATTACCTGGCAGGAAGATATCATCAGGAAGCGATGCCGCCGTGTATGTATTGTAAGCACCTGACTGAAATCGGGAGCTTGGGGCCGAGTTTTACCGGATGGTTCTGCAAGGCATACCCGAGAGGGATTGCAAAGGAGATCCTGAACAAGGAATTGAGCCACGATCACTACCAGCCCAACGACGGGGGACTGGTCTATGAATCTAAGGTGTATGAAGA
>JAGYPA010000144.1 GCA_018399255.1 Spirochaetales bacterium
AGCCGGGCTGAATGAATTTGGAGATTTCGCCTTTTATGTCATCATGAACAGCTGAATGTGCTTATGAATGTTTTAAAATTTATGAAATTTGCAGGGGGTGGAAAGTTTTAAATTGCGGCTGAGGTAAATTAAGTCGAATGATTACTTGAAATAAATACACTAATTGATTATAGTACACATATGATTTGCGGCTGTCGTATAACGGTATTACCCAAGCTTCCCAAGCTTGTGACGAGGGTTCGACTCCCTTCAGCCGCTTAAAAATAAATATTTATAATATAAAGATTTAGCGGCCTGGGTAAAAAATCCTCAGGCTTTTTTTAGGCCCGACTGGTAGCACATTGGTAGCACATTGGTAGCACACTGGTAGCAAAATGGTGTAGGAGGACTGAATATGGATTACCCAAGACCAATCAAACGCCCAAGAACAAAAACGCTCTATTTCTTTTATACCGACCCAGTCACTGGTAAGCGGCATCAAAAAAGTACAGGCCAGACAGGGGTGCGTAAAGCACGAAAGTTTATCGAGGACTTCATTGATGAGCTGTACGATCTGGGCATAAATAAACCAAAACCTTTAACACACTACATGGATCTCTTTTCAGATCCGAGTAATAATCCAAAATACCAAGAGGCACTAATCACGGATGCGCATTATTCCTTGGGCCACGCTAAGAACGTAGCATCAATTATGCGGCAGCTGCGTTACGAAGTGTTAGCTGACACATCGTATCTGATCCGGAGCATGCAGGATTTTTCATCCGCTGATATAAAACGAATCGCGCAGATGATAGTTAATAGGTACGGAAAAATCAGGAAAAGTCAGAATATGTATATTCAGCTTAAAGCCTTGTTTAATTATGCGGCAGACAATCATGAAATACCCTACAGTCCAGCGGCTAAACTGCGAAACATAAAGTACAATGAAAAGACCCGGTCCGCGCTTTCCCAGAAGGCGCTGCAGATAATCCTATCAAGAAAAGATCTGCATCAGTCAAATCAGGCGTATGCATTTATAGCATTTGCGGCACTGACCGGACTGAGAAGGGGAGAGATGATAGCCCTTCATTCATCCCAGTTCTATCCTGGCGGCCTATTAGTAAACCAAGCTCTTAATGCCGCATCGGGAGAGCTGAAGGGGACCAAGACAGATAGTGACCGGCGGATCCCATTAGCCCGGACAGCGGAAAGAATAATAAAACCCTATCTAGAGAATGAGATAGTTTTTCAGATGAAGGGAAGAATGGTACATACCCGCTCCGTTGCAGTCTGGTATTCTGTACTCAGAGAGTCGGTTAAAGCTGATCCGGACATTTCGTTGGCCGTAAGGGAAGAGATAGCAGGATCTACTCTGCATTCTCTCAGACATTCATTGGCAACGCATCTCAGGTTCTCCGGGATCCACGATTCAGTGGTGCGCTCATACATGGGGTGGGAATTAGATACATCAAAAGATATGCTGGAGAGGTATACTCACGCTACAGACTATCTCCAGGAGTGCGCCGATATGATAGACAATCTTTTTTCAGGCAAGATAATAGAGCTGAAGGAAAAGCAGGCATTATTACTGGATATCAGCAATCATGCTTTTCTATCTATAACCTGACGGATTAGAAATTGTATGTAACTTAGGAATGCAAAGATATCATTAGTAATCTTTTTCGGGATTCCAGCGATTATTGCAATGTGGTAGAGAAAAAACGGAATAGAGCAGATACTGCCAGCAACTATAGGAGCCAGAATTATTTTAACTTAAATTCCCAAGCTATATTGAATTGAAAATCAACCTGAAATCTTACTATACCCGAAGTTTTATCAACTAAATCATGCCCGAATTATTATATCTTAAAAAAACGCAGTGCAGGGGAAATTATGTTGGGTATCATAAGCAATGGAAAACGATAGCTTAATGGCTACCGTAATAGAGAAGGGAATGAAAGAATGGTATTACCGTGTAATGACCAATTGAATATGTTTAGCTTTCACTTAAGGCGTCTTGGCAAACTAGTCATTAAGCAAAGGCTTATTAGAAATGGTGTTTATGGTACTCATAATCCCGGCAGAGGTATCCTGAATTCCCGAATATGGAAAGACGTTTCAATAAATTCATTCATTTCAGAACTCAAAACATATCTGAGATGGTATAATGAAAAATGGATTAAAATGAATCTCGAGGCAATGAGTCCCTTGGAGTAAAAACGAAGTACAAGGTACGCTATATAAAAAAAGTACAGATAAATGTCCGCAACCCCTTCTGGATATTTTAATTATGCATTAAACACATATAAAACAAATAACATTATACCTTTATTGGTTTTCCGGTTATACCGCAAGGAATCCAGTTGTTTGACTAACCATGGTTTAGTGCTGAATAGTGCATACTGATAACATAATAGCCGTGGTATTCTTAAAAAATCTCAAAGAATACGAATTTGTATCCGTATTCACTCATGAACTGAAGGAGGGTTCCATGTTGGAAATAACCCAGATTACCTGCAATCATCAGATTGATCCTGTAGGAATTGATGAAGACGTACAGTTCTCCTGGATACTGGAAAGCACCAATCGGCAGGTGACACAGCAGTCTTATCGTCTGCAGATAGCACGGGATCATGAATTCGCCGAACTTGTATATGACAGTGGTATGGTAAATTCTGAAACGTCTGTTTATATTAAACCGGAAGGATTTGTTTCTGAGTCATGCAAGCGTTACTATGTGCGAGTTTCTGTCAGCGATAATTGGGGTGAGCAAAGCGGTTGGAGCAGCACAGCTATATTTGAAACTGCACTGCTTGATGCTGCTCTATGGAGTGCTGAATGCATCACTGCGGAACATGATCAGGATGCGGAATCATCCGACGGGAGAATACTGAGATCTGTCTTTCACCTTAATGATAAACCGGTTTCAGCTCGGGCATATGTCACTGCCCTGGGGCTCTATGAGCTGCATCTCAATGGGGAACGGGTTGGTGATCTGCTTTTTACACCGGGATGGACAGCCTACCAGTCAAGGCTCTTGTACCAGACGTATGACATTACCGATTTCCTCCAACCCGGGGAAAATGTGATCGGAGCATTAGTCGGTGCCGGCTGGTACAAAGGAGTAATGGGGCTGTCTAAGCAGCGGAACAACTACGGAAGGACCGCCGCACTTCTCTGTCAGATAGAAATATTCTGTGCAGACGGTACCAGAAAGACAATTAGTTCTGATACATCATGGAAGTGGTTCCGAAGCGCAGTCGTATTCTCAGAGATTTATGATGGAGAAATCTATGATGCCCGTTTGGAGCAGGAGGGGTGGAATGCACCTGGGTTTGATGATTCCCACTGGCAGGAAGTAGCGATAAAGCCTCTAGACAAAAGCATACTCAAGGCCCATGACGGAGCTGTAGTGCGGAAAATAGAACGTATTCCGGTTTCGCGAATTATCATTACTCCCTCAGGAGAGACTGTGCTGGATTTCGGGCAGAATCTCACCGGATGGGTTAAATGTACTGCAGCAGGTAATCCGGGCGATACAGTTGAACTGCGACATGCGGAGATACTTGATACCGAGGGTAATTTCTATACAGAAAACCTGGGTACGGCAAAAGCAATGGTCCGATATATCCTGAAAGGCAGTTCTGCCGGCGGTAGTGAAACCGCTGAAGTATTTGAACCGCATTTTACCTTTCAGGGGTTCCGGTATGTAAAAGTGTGTTCCTTCCCGGGACCAGTCATCCCTGAGAACTTCTCTGCAGAGGTCATCCATTCCGATATGGAGCCTACCGGATCATTCAGGTGTTCCCGTCCGCTGGTGAATCAGTTGCAGCATAATATCCTCTGGGGAATGAAAGGCAATTTCCTTGATATCCCTACAGATTGTCCGCAGCGGGATGAACGTCTCGGATGGACCGGTGATGCCCAGATATTTATCGGTGAAGCCGCTTTTCTGATGAATACCTATCCGTTCTTCAGAAAATGGCTTCGTGACTTGGCAGCTGATCAGACGCCGGAAGGAGGAGTCCCCCATATTATCCCGGATATCATGCAGGAACGATTGTTTGTTGACGGGCAGTGGGCGGATACCGTCAAT
>JAGYPA010000145.1 GCA_018399255.1 Spirochaetales bacterium
GCTTCTTTTGGAGAACCTTCACACTGCTTCCACTCTATGTGTTTAAATCCTATGGGGATAGATTTCTCATATACGGAAGTGAACATTTTTTCCTTTTCAGAAACAAGAATCTCCAGAACAAGGGAATAAATTGGCTGCCTGCCCATAGAATTCGGCCACCAAGGCTCAACGGGAATCTCCTTCAGGTTAAAATCCAGTACTTCATCTTCCTTATTTATGGGAATATCACTATGGTGTATTGTCTTTCCATTATCTTCAATGGAACAGCGAAGTACAGCATTCTGTTTGGGCTCCTCTTTTTTTATATGCCCTGAAATTGGCATATTATGTACTGTTACAGTCCCTAAGAGGCTGCCTCCTTTCTGCTGAACATTCCAATCTGTTTCAATTGTATTAATTTCACAGGAAGGCTGCTGTTCCGTTTTCAGGATAATATTTCCAGTAACCGCCGTCTGAACTACCCGGACTATCCAGTCCCAAGTATAATTAAAACGGGGTTTCCATTGTTTAATTCGGGAAGTATATCCAAGCTGGCCTAGCCAGACTGGATGTGATCCGAAGATGATTTTCAGCTCATGGAACTGGTCTTTCTTATCAGTTTTGTGAAAAAGATCTGAGCTGATGCTGAAATCATGGGTTATAAAACTATTATCAAAGGTTCCGATGCAATGGGAATCAAAATAGATCCAGCCTGAATAATCCAATCCTTCACAATGGAGGGTGAAGGATGTATTTTCTTTAAAATAAGAGGCAGGAATTTGGCAGGAATAGACCCAATGCCGATGTTCTATCCATTCTGCAGCTTTAGCATTCAGCCCATATTTCCAATGAGCAATTATGCCTGCATCAATAAGAGCCTGCTGTACCGATCCAGGCACCGAAACGGGGACTGGACCTATTTCCGGGTTGAATTTTGCTCCTAATTCCATGGAGAAGGCATCTCTCCAGGCATAAGGTATAGTACCACTCAGGGTCCAGGGTAATGTGTTCAGTTCAATGTTCTTTTCCATGGAATTATCCTTTTATCTTTTTGTGCTTAAGTGATAATTATCATGCAGAGTTAATGCAGAGAAATAATTACCTTTGCTGAAAAATCAACCCTTTAATGAGCCTTCAGTCATCCCTTGAATCAATTTTTCCTGAAGAATCACATACAGTATGATACTGGGAATTACAGCTATCATAATTGCAGCTAGGGTAGCTTGCCATTCAACGGTGTATAAACCGGTGAATCGTAATATCCCTAATGGAAGAGTCTGCACTTTCTGTCTCTGAAGAAAAACTAAGGCAAAAAGCAGTTCATTCCACATTCCCATAAAGCTGAATATGGAGACCGTTGCAATGGCCGGCTTTACCGTTGGGACAATGATTCTTATGAATGATTGAAAAAGGGAACACCCATCTAGAACGGCTGCTTCTTCAAGGGACATGGGTATTGATTTCATATAGTTGTAAATAAGGAAAATCGCAACGGGCATGCTGAAGACAATATAGGGTATGAGAAGAGCAAATCTCTCATCAAGAACCTTGGAAATTGGTCTAAGCATAACATAGAGAGGTATCAAGGTGGAATGAACTGGTATCATAATACCGGATAGAAAGAAGGCAAGGACAATTCCAGCCCCTTTCCAACGCATACGGGCCAGTGGATATGATGCAAGGAGGCATAAAATAAGGGAAACAACTACTCCGAGAGCTGCTATCAGGAGGCTATTATAGGTATTCCGGGCAATTCCCGCATCTACCCAGACTTCTCGATAAATAGAGAGATCGAACTGTTTAGGTATCCCCCAGGGGTTCAAGGCAAACTGGGTGTCCGGACGAACTGAAGCAAGGAACGTCCATAAAAGGGGATATAAAACAACTATAGCCAATGATGTTAGAAAGACATAGACCAATATTGAGCTGAGCTTGTTCACCACAGCACTTTTCTCGCTGCTTATTCCTGAAGTGTCTTTCTGCATTACATTATTCTGTTTATTACGTATCTTATTCAAAATGTAATCTCCTCGGAGCGTAAAATTCTCTGAAGAAAAGCAACAAGCCCGACAGCTAATATCATAAGAATCACTGACAAGGCACTGCCGTAACCATACTGCATTTGCTGGAAAGCTCTTGAGTACATCTGAAGGGCTAATACTGTTGAGGCATTGTTCGGGCCGCCGCCGGTGAGCACATAGATATTATCAAAAGCACGGATAGATGATGCTGTTATCAATACGGCACTTACCCGGATGAATGGTTTAATCAGAGGAATAGTGATATATACCATAGTCTGCAGCCCAGTAGCTCCTTCCATCTTGACGCTTTCTAAAATCTCATCAGGAATTGATGCCGCCCCAGTCATAAATATTACCATATGATATCCGAACCACTGCCATGCCACTGCAACAATAACCGCAGCTAAAGCTGTATCAGCACTGGCAAGCCAAGCTCTTGTCAATCCTTCAAGGCCGATCCCGTTCAGTACAGCATTTAATAAGCCGATATTGGGATGATAGATAAATCTCCAAAGAAGACTTACTGCTGTAGCAGAAAGGAGGCAGGGAAAAAAATACACACTCCGAAAAACAGATGCATATTTTCTGAAATGGATAAGTATATTTGCTATGATAAATGCAAAGGGAATCTGAAGCAGAAAAGATCCTAAGCCGAATAGCAGAGTGTTTACAATGGCTTTCCCGAAGTGCGGATCCAATGTAAACATTCTGATATAGTTTCCAAAACCAATAAACCTGGGATCACTAATCACATTCCATTTTGTAAAACTGTAGCGCAGCGTCTGCAGTATGGGTAATGGGATTACTGCTGCATACAGGAGTACAGCAGGAGCTAGAAAAAGCACAATAAGCCATTTATTTCGCAGCATTCGATCCATGAAAAGCCTCTTTCCTTTTAAGTTTTCTTCTCTTAAGCAGAAATCCATACATGCAGAATGTATTCTTTAACATCTGCATGTATGGTTCTGGTTCTGCCAGTACGTTAGACCAGTACCTTAGAACTGGTAATTAGCATTTTAACCGCCTATTCAGACTGCCTTTCAGCGTCAGTAATCTGCTGCAGACGCTCCAAGGCTTGTTCCGGATCAGCCCCATCGTAAAAACTTCTGGTCGTATTGTTCAGCTCACCCCCAAGTGTTGAACCGAGGGGGACATCCCATGGATAGATTGATCCTTCGGCTTTCCCGAGAGCATCGATGATTTCAACTTGCAAGGGGTTTACATCTTCAGGATCAAGTTCAACATTTGTCGTTACAATCAATCCGCTCTTGGCTAATTTTTCCTGTCTCTCCGGGGAGAAGGCAAATTTCAGGAATTCTACTGCCGTATCCTTGTATTCTGTCGCTGCACTGAGTGATATGGACTGGTTTGGTATAATAATCCAGTTTTTATCGCTTCCTTTGCCGTCAGCCATTGCTGGAAGGTTAAAGAACCCTAAGTCATCACCTAAGTCCTGATAGAAAGCCGGCAGGGACCAGGATCCCATAAAAAACATAGCCGCCTCACGGTTCTGGAATCTTGCTATACCTTCTACGGCAGGAATGCCATTTACATTAGGTTCAAAAGCACCCATTTCCATCCATTTCTGCAGTTCATATGCTGCTTCAATGAAAGGCTCTTCAGTCCATGACCCAGTCCCTTCCATGACTGTTTTTTCATACACTTCCATACCGCCGATGCGGTCTACCAGCATCATGTATGGAATCGTTCCTATCCACGCATCTGTATTACCCAAAGCTATGGGTATGTAGCCTGCATCGCGTATTGCAGTTATAGCTTCTAGGAATTCCTGATATGTTTCCGGTACATCTACACCGGCTTCAGCAAATATTGCCTTGTTGTAGAATATCCCTTCCACTGCTAATTCAAGAGGTATTCCGTATATACCGCCATTAAAGCTTGTTGCTTTGAGAGGAGCCTCCTGAACAAAGTTTTTAAAGTCCGGATCAGCATCAAATACGGGCTTC
>JAGYPA010000146.1 GCA_018399255.1 Spirochaetales bacterium
TTCGCTGCAGATTATCACGAATGTCTGCAGCAAGATTTCGTGTAAAAGTGGTAAACAGCAGCTTGTCTTCTGTTTTTGTGAACACATGTTCTGTTAACCATTTGGCACGATGCATTGCAGCCACTGTTTTTCCAGTTCCTGGACCTCCGAGTACCCG
Source organism: Spirochaetales bacterium (assembly GCA_018399255.1). Lineage (GTDB taxonomy): Bacteria > Spirochaetota > Spirochaetia > JABMQR01 > JABMQR01 > M55B182. The sequence goes on from JAGYPA010000146.1 coordinate 158, forward strand.
AACTGGTCCATTGGCCTTTATTTCTACAATTTTCCGCTGTGAAGGGTGGAGGAAAACACGCCAGAAGTCTAACGGATGAGCTAATGCTCCTTGCAGGTCCTCATCATCTGTTATGACAAGAAAACGACGCTGTGAATCGGGCTGTTCAAGAGATTCTGCAATATTTCCAGTTTCTCCAGCTTCCTTTTTTGCAGTAATTTCGTTGCTGATATCCTGCAGTGATTCCCCGCTGTACAAGAAGTAAAGCGATTCCCAAGCTTCTGCAGGCAGCTTCCCTTCAGCCTCTTCGAGTTCTTCCTCACTGCAGATAGTCCGAACAAACGGGATAAGAACCTCAGGTATGCCGATTCGCATCAGTTCCCTGTCACGAAACTCTTTGAAAATATCACTTTTTTCTTGTGTTTCGCTGTAGCTGGCAACTTTTTTATCATACTCTTCGTGACCGAGAGCTGCATAATCAATCATCTGAAGAGCTCCGGTGTCTGGATGGACAGAATAGACTTTGTGTTCAGCCCAGTTATAGGCTTCATCATGGATTGCAACTCGTAAAAGAATATACATATTTCCAGTTTCCGGCTTATAGATGATGCCGCGATAATCCTGGTCAATCCTTACTGATCGCAGGTGCGAGTCACGTGAGTGCAGTGATTCAAAATTATAGGAGGATGATGTCGGATTACTACGAAATCCATTAATGAACTTGTCCACTTTTACTTGAGTTTTTCTGGGAAGCTGTGAAAAAGAGGAGAGGAAATCTGATCCCAGTACCAGTGTAATTTTTTCAGCCAATGCATCCATTTAGATACGCTCCTTAATCTCAGAAATGTTTTGGCGGAATGTTTCTTCGGCAGTGACGAACCATCCGGCTGAACGCCACGGTTGTTCCTCTCCAGAAAAAACAATGGCAGTTTTCTCTTCAACCCAAGCCATTACCGCCTGAGCAATACACTCTCCCTTGCTGCCCTGCAGCTCAAAAAATGGTTCCGGGAGTGGTTTCCCTGCCTGAATAAGTTCAGTAAGTTCAGCATCATAGAGATGATCAGTCAGATCGAACAGTTCAGCAGAATCCCCTTCTGCGGGCAGAACATATCCTGCATCTTCAAATGCGATTCCCCAGTACAGGCCTTTTTTAAGTCCTGAAGTGCTGAGAAACTTGGTATTGGGCAAAAACTGCAGAATATTGTATATGTTTAGGAAGCCGTTCCAGAGCCGTTTTCGTTCATCGAATTGCACTGTTTCACTTTCCTTATCTGAGAAAAGCAGATAGGTATAGAATTTACTGAATTCAGGAAATGAACCGGATGTGATGGGGAAGAATCCGATATGGCTCAGCACAGGGATACCGCCGACTGTATGGACCGCTTCCCCTGACCCTGCTCCTGATCCATTGATATGCTCATACTCCTCCTGCAGATCGTAGCTTTGCCAGAGGTGCAGCAGTGAGGAAAAATCCTTTTTCTCTAATGGTTTTGGCTTGGTAAACATCATTGCCATTGCTGCTGCAAACTGCTGCCATGCAGTAAGCGAATAATTCTCCAGAAGCAGCAGCAGGAGTTCAAATGAATTCTTTCCAAGGAAATAATCGGGACGATCAGCACCAAGGGTATCTAGGGCCTGATACACGGACTGGCGCTGTGCATCATAAAGCAGCATATCTTTCTTCTCTTCAAGATCATCCCAGGTCAAAGACCAAATACGATACTGATGTGTCTGCACGATATCCATGCGTTTTGCAGTATCCTGATCAATGCTGTTTTTGTGATATTCATAGCCATCAGTAAATACAGCAATAGGCAGCATCCTGTTTTCGGAATTAGCTCCTTGGATTTTCGGATACATGATGAAATCAGGTTTAGATGGATGCTGAAGTCCTGCTGATGCTCCGAGGGGAACCTGAGGTTCAATAATGTACTGATGGTTTCCCACTTCTGCAATCCAGCCAGGATTTCCGCCGGGGGTGTGGAGATATTTCTGCAGCTTCACAGGAGATCCGCTGACGGGAGCTTTGCTTCCCCGCAGCGTATCAATAAACTTCAATTCCAGTTCGCTGTCATACAATTTGCTGAAGGAGATGTCATCCAGTGAGCGGATATGCTCTATTCGTGTTTTTTTCCCGAGAAGATTACTGATCAGCTCAACTGCCAGTGAACGGGATATCAGATTCTGCTTTCTGCTGCGCCTATAGGCAAGAAGACAGCGATAACAGCCGTCCCTGTCAGTCTGGTTGCAGGAACAGTTCTTCATCGTATCCAGAGCGAGCTGGAGCACATCGATCATTTCCTCCGGTTTTTTCATGAGCTGCTTTAAATAACCGGTTCCCCCGGGAACAGTATCATAGAGGATCAGATAGCTGCGCCTGTCGCCTCCGCTGCTTGATGGAGAAGAGGTAATGGTTGAAGAAATATGATCGATATTTCCGAACTTCTTTTTCAGTCCAAGAAAGAGGGAGGCGACCAAAGATTCAATTGACCGTTCATCAGTAAGAGCAGTGACCGGCAGCAGGATGCGGATTGATTCTGAAAAGAATTCCCTGAACAGAAATATTCCTTCGTAGTAGGCTTCAGGCGGCGGCGGTGTGTGAGCCCGGTAATGGGAGCAGGTTACTGCATGCTGCGGAGTTTCATCTCTGCTGTTCTGCACTTTTCCGCACTCTTTACAGACAGTGAACCCTGGGACCTCAATTTCTTTTCCGTCAATCTCCATTACATTACGAAAACTGTTTATCGGACCGAAATTTATTTCGCGAAAAGTAGTCTGTCGGATGAATTCAAAACCGAAAGGAAGCTGATCATGTTCAATTTTCCACGAATCTAAAATATTATTTTGATTTATATCGACAAGTACATGCTGATTGTAGAAGACCGGTTCTCTTGTTTCGGTCTCATCAAAGGTTCTGCTCTCCCTATCCGGTGTAGTGGCATAGACCTGTGACAGACGGATCATTGCCCGACTGCGGGCTGAATCGGCCCACATCGGACTTCCGCAGCGAGGGCATGTTTTTACTGATTCCAGGGTCGCCTCGGGTACAGCGTAGCTGCACTTATCGCACAGACGCCATTCGGTAACTTCAGAGGCGGTTATATCGATTTGATCTATCCGCACTTTGCGGCCTTCGGCATAGAATATGCTGTCAGGCGCAAGTTCGCGGATTGCTGAGCGAGCAGGACGTTCATACTCAAATGTCTCTCTGCGATATCGTCCTCTGCCGTCGGGTACTGATTTCCGGTGGAGTATGAGAGAGCGCAGCAGCACACCAGCTTCTGGGAAGGTGTAGTTGGGAAGAAAACCTTCATCAGTAAGAAAATTGTAGGTAAGCTTCTTTTTATTACGTTTTATGAATGAATGAAGGGCTGAACGTTCTTGAATCAGATGCTGCAGGTCATCCTCATAATTCTTGTCTCCTTTGCCTGCTTTCTTCTTCATCTCTTTAACCGCTGTGCCGTACTGCTTCCAGCGAGCTGTAAGTCCATCCTGGTCTATTTTCAGTTTGTGAATTGTATTAAGCAGTTTATCCTCAATGGATCGTATATCACTGTCATTACCGAGGATAAAATTTCGCAGGTACGATTCTGCATATTCATCAAGATCATCAGCGAAGAGAGCAATAAAATCCTCAAGAAGCGTATTGCGCTGTACTCTGATGAAGGAAAAAAAGTTAAAGGGAAAGGTATCTTCATTCTGATGATCTGTCGTACTGAGGATTTTTTCCATTCTGAGGGGGACTCTCCCCTCTTCCCCGGGAATTCTGATCCAGGTATCGAAACAGAAAGCGACAAACTGGCGCTCCAGA
>JAGYPA010000147.1 GCA_018399255.1 Spirochaetales bacterium
TCCCGGGTTAGCAAAGCTTACCCCACGATCCCGGCACTCGCTCGGGAATGGAACCATCAAGATGGTTCCGCTCCTCTCGCTTCGTTTGGGAATAAGGAAAAACAAGCTCAACCAATTGGTGTATAATGAATTAACGACAAAACAAAAAACACCAGGAGGGTGAGCTTGACAGGTCTTAATTCCACACCAAATACCCTGTCTAGCACAGGGGGAATAGTATTAGCCGGGAAGATTTTTTCTTCTATTGGCTTTTCATCAACAACTTCAGAAACCTTACCAGATAAATATCGTAACGTGCTTAACACATTAGCAGGATTGCAGATTCAAGGCAGGACACGGTTTGCTGAAGTTGAACCATTTCGCAATGATGTCTTATTTCAGGAAGCGCTGGAATTGGATTGTCAACACTTTTACGGACAATTTGTTAAGCAGGTTTGGTATTCTGAGATATAACCCAGTTTTCTCGAAAATCAATCGGGTTGATCCCGCCATGATGTTATGTGGGTTATGGGTTTTTAGTGCCAGGCTCCAATTCTGAATCCTGGACACTGAAGCACTACGGCTGGCTGAGGAAGCAGACAATCAGTGATCCTGTTGATCAGGAAACGTTTAAAGAATATCTGCAGGAGGTGATTGATCAACAGGGGAAGGTTGATAGATACGATGGAAAGATCGAGGAGATTGCCGCACAGGAAGCGTATCGGGAGAAGGTAGCAAAACTGCGCTGTTTCAGAGGGATTGAGACCCATACGGCATTGTCTCTGATTACTGAGATTGGGGATTTCACCCGTTTTACAACAGCTCCGCAGTTTTCGGCATTTCTGGGACTGGTTCCGAGCGAAGACTCCAGCGGGAAACGGGAAAAACGTGGAACAATCACGAAAGCAGGTAATTCACGGTTACGCCTGTTGCTTATTGAAGCAGCAAATGCAACCTTACGCAGCGATAGGTATGGAAAGAAATCGAAACGGTTGCTTGCACGGCAAAAGGGGCAGGAATCCGATGTTATCGCCTATGCCGACCGGGCAAATCGGAAGCTGCACAAAGTTCATAATCACCTGGTTTCCCGTGGCGTGCTTTCCAATAAAGCGAAGGTGGCTGCAGCACGGGAACTCTCTTGTTTTGTATGGGGAATGATGACCGGGAATATTGAAGGCCGCATAGTTTTGGCTGCAAAGCAGCAGGGTAAGGAGTCGGTGTGAGAGAGATTGATAGACAGGAAGATCGGGCAAAGATCCAGCTATCTTCGACACAACTTTGTTGACACCAATACGAGGTGATTCACGATTTAAGACGGAAAGAGCTTTAGGCGGACCATTGACCTGGGACAACCCCCGTATATCAGAGTGGTCAAAACCGAAAACTGATTTCCTGTCTATCAATCTCTTTCTTTTTTCAGCAGGTTAAGGAGCCTATCAATGTAAGAAAAATGATTCCCAAACGGAGCGAGAGGAGCGGAACCAACTTGTTGGTTCCATTCCCGAGCGAGTGCCGGGATCGTGGGGTAAGCTTCGCTAACCCTAGGTAACATACCCCGCCCCTTGGGGCGGAACGGAGGCACGAAGTGCCTCGGGTCCCAAGCATTCCCTTTGGGAATGCCGCTTTCCGTAGGTAAGCCGCTTCCCCTGGGGTATGATACCTTTCATTGAAATTGCTTTGCGTATACATATGGGCATCAGGCAGCCCTGGGAATGAAAATGGTTCCGGGCGCCATTTCCACAGCATCATTTCCATCCTCATCAACATCCTCACCAAATTCATACACGCCTCTCATTAATTTTTCATTCTGATGGTGGTATAATAATGACAGATCCCCCCTGATGGGGATCGCTAAAATTTCCCGCTTTCCTCACCGAGCGAAACGGGAAAAAGGAGGAGATACCATGAAAACATGGAAACGTACCGTTACTGCATTCTTGCTTCTTGCAGTAAGCATTAGCGTAATCTTTGCAGCCGGAGTTGAGGACCTGCCGTCGTCAGCAGTCTCTGACGGACCAGTGACCGTCCGCATAATCCATACAAACGATCACCACTCCTATCTCGACGGATCCACCATGGACCTGAGAATTGATGGTGTGCCTACCCGCATGTTAGTCGGAGGATTCTCCCGCCTGGTCTCGGTAATCGAGGACGAACGGACCCCGAACTCAGTCGTACTGAACAGCGGCGAGCTCAACGGAACCCTCTATTTCTCATTTTTCAAAGGGGAGCCCGATTTCAAAGTCTTCAACGAACTGGGACTGGATGCCTACGCACTCGGCAACCACGAATTTGATGAAGGCGACGGACGCCTGGCCGAACTCGTCGAGCTGGCCAATTTCCCCCTCGTCTCATCAAACATGCAGCCTGAACCCGCCAGCCCGCTCTACGCTGTCCGGGACCAGATTAAACCCTACGTCATTAAGGAAATTGACGGACAGAAAGTCGGTATCATCGGCATTCTCAAAGTCGAGAAAACCAAGAACTCATCCCTCGTCTCAGATGACGTCAACTTCACCCCGGAAATCGAGACGGCAAAAAAATACGTCGCCGAACTCGAAGCCCAGGGCATCAACAAAATCATCCTGCTCAGCCATGTCGGATATTATAACGATATCCTCTTTGCCCGACATGTTCCCGGTCTTGACGTAATCGTGGGCGGAGACACCCACAATCTGCTCGACAGCACCGGTGAACTTGCCCGCTTCGGACTATCCGTAAACTACTACGGACAAACCGGCCCGTTTCCCGGCTACACCCATGATGGATTCGAAGCGGAAGACCTCGGTGCCTATCCTACCACCGTTGTTGGCCCGACCGGCGATCCTGTCCATATCGTTACTGCCTGGCAGTATGCCTACGGTGTAGGAATTCTTGATGTGGAATTTGATGCCGAAGGCAAGGCTATTGCTGCCGAAGGTAATATCGTAATACCGATTGATGATCCGATTCTGCAGCCGAATGCCGAGGGTGCCCGGGTAGAGGTAACTGCGGATAAACGCAGACAGATTATGGATACCGTGGCCTCCTCAAAAGTGCTCCGATATGCTCCTGTTTCCCCGAAAATGGAAGAGATACTCACCCCCTACCGGAACGAAATTGAAGAGCGCAAAAATGAGCAGATCGGGACAGTCGCCGCAACGATGGGATATAACCGCATTCCCACCGTCTTCAAAGCAGGCGAAACCCCCACAGGAAGCTATGCCGCCTATGTCGTTGCTGAAGCATTCAAGCAGGCTAATCCCCGTATCGATGTAGCCATTCAGAATTCCGGCGGAGTCAGGACCCAGTTTCTCGAAGGCAAATTTACTGTCGGAGATGCAATCCAGGCCCTGCCGTTCTCTAATACCGTCGTCATGCTCGATATGACCGGTCAGGAGATCGTGCGGGTGCTCAATCAGGCTGCCTACTATGCTCTCAATTCCGGTTCTACCGGAGCTTTTCCCTATTCAGCCGGCCTGCGCTACGATGTAAACCTGTCAGCCGGAGATGGTAAAGTGATCACCAATGTCGATGTACAGGACAGGGCCAGCGGTCGTTGGTCGAAAATTGATTCGGAAAAAACCTATACCGTCAGTACCAACTCATTTACCGCCCTCGGCAAGGATAACTACCTGGAATTTGCCGCCGTACGCGATGCTGATCCCGGCAAATTTGAGGATACCTACATACTCTATTACGTTCCGTTGAAAGAATATATTGAGAAATTGCCGAACAGCACACTCCAGCCGCTGAACACTGACAACTACTGTCTTAAATCAGTTCGCTGAGACTGAAGATTGGTGTCTGACACCGGATCCCTCAAAAAACCGATGTCAAATTGCGGAATCCGGCGGAGTCCAGCGGATTCCTTCGGACTCCAGCGGATTCCTTCGGACTCCATCGGACTCCATCGGAATACGGTGTCAGACACCCTCTTTTACCTTCAGGGAAGT
>JAGYPA010000148.1 GCA_018399255.1 Spirochaetales bacterium
TTGCACAACTTAAATGTGTTTGAGTTGACCTGCCTCACTTCATCCGGTGTTGGATCCGGCCCAAAAGAGACAATAGCCCCTGCAAGCAGAGCCTTCTGTGTGTTCACAGCATTCATACGGGCAATCATTTTTTCTGCTGAATCTACATCCTTAAGTGTATCATCAACGGGATGGGCATGGACATCAATAATCATGTAATCCTTACTAATCATCTTATGCCTTCCTCCCTGAGACTTCTGGAAACTCTATCGAAGCATTCTACTGTATCCTGAATATCTTTTTCTGTAAAAGAGAGTGAGACATAGGCCGGGTTATGCAGGTTGACTCCTTCGGAAAACATACGGGAAAAGAAGGCATGCTCAAGCTTTTTTGAAGAAAAATTGAACCATTTTGCCGTCGGATGCCCACTAAGTTCGATTCCAAGATGATATTTTTCAATGAGAACTGCAACTTGACTCCATAAACTATTGCCAATCTCATAGAGCCGTGCAATGCCGTTTTCCCGACGATAGATATCAACCACCGCAAGTAATGATGCAAAAGAGAGTGTTTCTCCCCCATTTGTGGAAGAAATTCCCAGACTGCTGCTCAGATCAATTAAGTCCGCCCTGCCGCAGTAGGCGCTCAAGGGCATCCCATTACTCATTCCCTTTGCAAAGACAGCCATATCCGGAGTAATCCCGGTATACTCATGAGCACCACCCCAGGCTACACGAAAGCCCATGACAATCTCATCCATTATCAGCAGGATTCCATGCTCTTGTGTTTTTCTGCGCAGCCAGGGAAGGAAAACAGAAGCATCTTCAAAACCATTATAATCCACGGCCACAACAGCGGCGGCTATCTGACTGCTAAAATTTTCAAACACCTGCTCCCAGGACTTGTAATCATTCCAAGGGAGGGAAATGTGGTTTTGGGAAACTGATGCAGGAACTCCCTGCAGAGCTTTACGACGATCTATATTCTGTGAAAAACTGCCGCCGGAGCTTAATACATTCAGCCAGCCGTTGTAGCCGCACTGTAGTATCTTATCCCGATTTGTGTAGGCCCTGGCAATTTTGATTGCTGCAGCCAAGGCCTCTCCGCCGGTTTTTAAGAAACGCAACTTTTCAGCACAAGGGATCAGCTCCGTAAGAACTTGAGCAGCTCTCCCCTCCAGCGGATGCGGAGCACTGAAGACAATACCCTTTTCCAGCTGATCAGTGATTGCACGATTAATTTCAGGGATTGCATAGCCTACGGTTATTGGGCCCAAACCGTTCTTTAAATCAATATACTCTGCCCCGTCACTATTCCAGATACGGCAACCCTTCCCCCGCTCAATCATGACAGGCTCTTGATCATAACTATACCGTTTGGAGTTTGTTGAACTTCCAAAAGAGAGATATTTCGTACTCTCTTCAAACTGCTTTTTACTTGCTGTATTTGTAAGCATTCTGAACTCCCTAGTGTGCTGAATTTGAATTTCGTTCACAATATGATTCCCAATCCAATTTTTTCTTTCCCCAATTGATTTTCTCCAGAATGGCCCGGCCTTCAGCTTTTCAGACATATCTTTTAGGGTTCTTAGTTCTACTCTCCAGGTATTGGTTGATATTATTTTCCAGAGCTTTCCAGTTACTTTACAGGGAACAAGCACAATACTAGATCAATGAAAGGTATAGTCACGACCAGTCTTTATCATCGTTTCCAGATTAATAGCTGGTACCGTATGGAGAATGGAATTAGACGAACCTAGAATATGTCCACCAGCACCCTCCTCGTACTTGGCGTATCCTTCTTCAATACATCGCTTTGTATGTTCCCTGACGTCAGTGACGCTTCCCAAAGAAAGCACCTGCCCACAGTCTACATTACCCCAGAGACATAGCCTTGGTGCATGCTCATGTATCTCACCCAGACGCATCCCCGCCTGGTAGTCAATCTCCCCTAGAATATCGATACCACTATCTATATATAACTCTTGGGCAATTGGGAGAGTCATGCCATCAGTACGATACAGGTAGAAAAGCCCAAGTGAATGCGCATAGTCGGTCAACTCTTTGATGCGGGGAGCAATAAACCGCCGATACATTTCTGGTGAGTAAATTGGACCCGTATTATCGGCCATATCTCCACCAGCAGAAAGAATTGTCGCTCCCAGATCAGCCGCCATTTGCATCTCCCGCTTACCATTTTTTACTTGCACATCAAGCAAGCGCTCAATCAGCTCTGGATTGGTATGAAGCAGCATTAGATACTCTGGTTCGATGGGAATCATTAGCCCCCCTGCTGCCATAGCGATGGCTTTTACACCTCGAAAGGGTCTAAAAAGATAATCATGTTCATGATACTCATCATTGTCAGCAGCATCAACGAAAGAATCTTCCATCGCAGAAACTATACGCTCAATCGCTTGCTCACCTTCTATCGTTTCACTTGAGTCGATCTTATTAAAACCGCGCGAATCAGGATTGTAGCGATAGGTTGACCAAATCTTTGACACATCATCAATAAAGCGGAATGTATAGTCATCAATACGTTCGGCCGGTTTTTTAGAAACACGCCAAGGCATTCGGATAATGTCCAGGTCTAGTTCTTTATACAACGAAATACAATCGTCAAGCATCTGATATACATATTCTTTGTGGGCCGCTTCTCCATGACTGTAGGCAACTACCTCATTGAAATGGAGGGATCCTCCACCAGTCTCCACAGTACGCCCTAAAAGTTCCGACGATACTTCTGAGAATATCGTCTGTTCATAGATCGGTACTCGATCCGGATTAGCAAATGTAATTGCCCGAACAACACGATCAAGAGAATTACTCATTTCCAAGCCCCTTTCTGATTATGTGTTTATTTCATAACCTTATCGTTGTATTCCTATCTTTCTTAAGAAAGTTCATAGTACAGTTAATTTATATTACCCAACAAACCAACTACCCAACAAACCAACTACCCAACAAACCAACTACCTAATGACTCAGTGATAGCCTCCATAATCCGTATAGGCCACAGCAAATCTTTATGCGTAAACGGCTCAATACCAGTTCTGAACATATTCAGCATGACGCGCACAGGTTCCCGAAACATATTGTCATCAAATGCAATTACATTGTTAAGCATATTTATCATTCCCGCATTTGCCTCTTCATCATCACCATCCAAAGAATCCCAGGATACAGAAAAATCATCCTGCCCTGTAAGGACAAAATGAAGCACCACCTGTAATTCATGCTGATACTGAAGCACTGCAATTATCTCATTATCAGAAGTTTTCGTATCAACCTGCACTGCAGATCTTCCAAAAAGTTCTCCCGCCAAGAGTACCTGGTGAATACCATAGAAATAGAGCCCGCCGTATTCAGGTATGATATTTGCCGGACCGTAGATATGAAATGTCCTAGTACTCCCTCTTAAGGAATGCTGTGCAAGTCGCTTTTTAACGATTTCAGTACTTTTTTGAAACTGAAGAATGCTGAAACTTGTTACTGCTATACCATTCTTTTCTGCTTGCTGCAGATATTCATCACCCCGCTCACTAGAAATACAAAGCGGTTTGTCAATAAAAACCGGAATTCGGTCAGCAAGAAAAAGCTTGGCACTATCTAAGTGAAAAGCCCCATGACGTTGGGCAATGATAACTGCATCGACTTTTCGGCACATAGCTTCCTGCCGATCAACTATCTGAATGTTTCGCGTTAACTCAAGGGGATGGGCTTCATAATCAGGATGGGCTTCATGATCCTGTTCAATCTTATGGATGAGTCTTTCGGCAAGATTCTCTGTTTCCCCCCAAAGATACTCAATTCGGCAAGCGGTATTTCTT
>JAGYPA010000149.1 GCA_018399255.1 Spirochaetales bacterium
TCATCCATCATAGCTTGCAGTTCTTCGGAGTCGATGATATCACCAAGGTTCAGCTCTTCGATGTCCCCATCGGGTTCAATTATGGCTCTGAGTTTGTTTCTAATGGTTGCTTCGCTTTCGCGCAACGCCTCTTCCACCTTGACACGTTCAGTGATGTCCCGCGATACACCCTGGATTGCGACGGGTTTCTTTTGTTCATCACGAACGAAATTAGCACTTATTGCGTCCCAGCCAATGCTTCCATCAGCGTAATACCGTTCAACTTCTAATTGAAAAACTCGATTCTTGTCAGATTCAGGATCTCTCTCTTTTTCGAATTCTTCAGTTAATGTTTTCTTGAATTTCTCAAGGGATGCCGGAGGATACGTTTTTGTTATGGAAAGCTGAAGATAATCATTGGGTTTGATTCCCAAAACCCTTTCAACTGATGGACTTATGTAAATCGGATTCATTTCTAGGTCTGTTACCCAAACTACATCGCTTACATTATCTGCGATACGACGATATTTTTTTTCGTTATCGCGTAGCGCCTCTTCCGCTTGTTTTCGCTGGGTGATATTTGCGTTGAAGCCATACCAGGTGACACTGCCATCGGACAGTTTTTCGGGAGTTGAACGGGAGAAAATCCATTGAACAGGTCGTCCTGGAATCAGCACTCGAAATTCACAGGTGAAATAGGTCAGATGTTTAGCGGAATATTCGATATCATTAATGACCCGTTCGGCATCATCAGGATGCAGAACACGTGCTATTGCATCAAAATTATCTGTAACGTCTTCCGGTTGACAGCCAAAAATATTTTTAATTCCTTCCGAAGCTATTGGAACGTAATACGAACCATCAGGTCTACGGGTGAATTGATAGATAAGATCAGGAAGATTGGCAGAGAGTTTTCTGAACTGAATATCCTTTTCGCGGATTTTTTCTTCTGCTTTCTGTTTTTTTACGAAAGTGGCAACCTGCTGAATAAAAGCTTCGATCAATTTGGTGTTGATCGGTTCAATTTTTTTATTGGTGATGATAGTGATATTGCCAATGATCTGCTCGTCCTGTTGGAAGGCAATGCAATACATCTTTTCGACAGAGAACATTTTTTTAACAGCGCGTCCGACAGCAGCCGATAGTTTGTTATTGAAAAGACCTGGAAAATCAAATTTAAGTTCTACTACTCTGCCGCTGGTTATCTGCTTATAATATTTTGTAGAGATTTCTCCTTCCAAAGTGTTGATGTTAAAACCCAGAAGCCTGGAAAGTTCAGCAGCTTTTTTGCCAATACCTTCTATCTGCTGCATTTTCCAGCGGTTTTCACTATGATTATATTCCACCAAAGCAACTATAGAATTGGCTTCAAACAAATCGTACAGTTTTTTAACTGTGTATGTATAGATTTCCTGAATGGAAGTAAATTCAACCATTTCAAATGCAGTTTCTGCCAGAAAAGTGCTATGCTCTTCACTCTTCCGCAGTGCCACTTCTGCCTGTTTTGCCTCAATCATGGATCCGATGAGCCGGGCAGTCGCATGCAGCCGTATTTTGGCCAAATCAATTATAAATGGCGGGCGGGAGTTATATGTCTTGGCCTTGCGAACCAAGTCATCGAAATCAAGATGGTAGGCCTTAGAGAGCTTTCGCAGTTTTTTTGGATCATTTGGCGGATCGCCATATCCAACATTTATGGCACCTACGACATTCCCATGAGCCAGAATCGGAACCGCATACATTCGGATACCTCCGCTGCATGCAATATCCACGGGTGCGCATTCGGCAATGGCCCGTTTGGAGCAATCTGTCCAGCAGGATTCATGGCACAACCATCGGCCGGAGTCCAACGCTTCGGCGTTATCTGCGGTATCGCAAAGATTGCGTGAGGTACGGTCCATCATCCGGCACCATCCCGATGTGAAGATCCCCAAGGCGTAATCGCCATTTGTCTCGTAGATGGCGGAGGAGGTCCCAAGCAATTCCAGGTAATCATTAGCAAATTTTTCCAAAAGGTCACGCCCGATAGATTTCAGGATCAATCCATCACGATTCAATTCAGTCAGATCACCATAACCCTGGTCATGTACCTCTGCCTGTACTTCACTGTTCGAAATCGGCTTTCCAGACAGCATCCATTCAAGCTGTTTTAATTTTTCATCGGCTTTCTTTTGTTCTGATATATCCGCATTGAATCCTTGATAAGCCACAATCTGCCCATCATTGCCCCGTATTGCGCTGACATTTATTGCCCCCCAGAACACTGTCCCATCCCGACGTCGAAATCTGCACACGTGGTTTAGAACCTCTCCATGCTCTTTCAACTGACGCATGAATTTCTTCCGTTCAGCAGGATCAGCATACACCTGATTGGCAGTATCCGTGATGGATGCGATCATTTCTTTTTGACTCTCGTACCCGAACATTCTAACCAATGCTGCATTGGCCAAGATAATGCGACCTTCGGGAGTGGTTCTAAAGACACCGATGGGAGCATTATCAAAAATGTCCTGAACATGAAGTTCTTGCATAGAACCGCTATCGTTGCGGGAATCAGTTGGTTCAGGCATGAATACCTCCTATTGGTTACAAGACTTCATTTCAACTCGGTTTCTGACAGAGAACACTCAATTGAGATGCCTGGCACATTATCACATCAAACTTTAATTTTTCAATTGTAACTCTACTTCTTAAATAACACAAACTCTTTACCGCTTTCACACTACACAGTTTTTCTATGTAAAAAGCAACTTTATACTTCCCCCCAGTTTTGCATTATAATATATTAAGGCGTTGGTTTATGGGTAATCCCCCGATCTTTGTCACTTGAAAACAAAGCATAGCAGCATAGAATCACAGCCTTAGGCCTTGCAAGGAGATTTTTATGCACTCCAACTGCTTCAACTATTGGGTCATAAAACTTTCCGGCAGAAAACCTGTCAGGAAAAGCGGCATTCTGTCTTCAGTTATCTCCATAGAATCATTTTTGCTGAGGCTGTGGTACAGAATGAGTTTTTTATCATACTGCACATTCTTGAATTGACTTCTGCCTTTACCCTTGCCGCCTATTTCCATAACTATGTCATCCCCCTTCCAGGAAATCAGATAGTCAGGAAGTTTTTTCCCCCGTGTAGATTTTACATAGCAAAGCGGAAGTCCTGCGGTATACATGGAAAACACAAAAAAATCTTCTCTTAACGCCCCTATGCACGCTTCGAAGTCATTGTAAAGCAGCCGAAAAGGAGGCTGAAGCAGAACTTTCGGTTCCTTCAGTACATTTGTACCTTTCGGATATATCAGCTGCACCAAAAATGCATCCCGGAGAAATTCCAAATATTTTTTTGCTGTATATTTTGTAATACCAAGATTTGACGATATACTGCTGAAATTAATTCCATCGACAGCAGATTTTCCAATAAATTCAATAACTTGAAAAAGTGTCTGCTGATCTTTTACGGTTAAAGACTCATCCGCTGCTGGAATATCATGATGCATTATCGTTGAAATTATTTGTCTGAACTGAGGCAATCCTGCCTGTTTCCCCATTGTGAAAAGATATCCCCCGCCGTTCAGATAGGAGCGGAAATGTTCAGCATACCTCAGATAGTCCCTATCAACATCCGCAGAAAGCAAGTGATCAAGAGTGAGCGGTTCAAGGTATGTCCCATGAAGAAAATAGATATATTCCCTGAAACTGCATGCCTGCAGCTGAATTTTCTGAACTCTTCTGGATAAATCATATGCAGCTGATTCAAGGCTTAGCGCTGTTGAACTG
>JAGYPA010000015.1 GCA_018399255.1 Spirochaetales bacterium
CCTACGGGGCGGCAGGCATGGTGCTGAATACGCTGTTCGGTGAGGCGGATGTGCTTGAGGGGCTGAGCCGGCGACGGAATCTGCAGCAGGCCATTGTGGTCTTTTCGTAGCCCGCTAACGGCTGTGAAGGCATTATACAGGCATTATACAGGCATTATACAGGCATTATACAGGCAATATTAAAGCGAGCGTGCAGCCGATGAAGGCGAGCGCGCAGCAGATAAACGGGTAAACAAGCTCTTTCATGCTGAGTATTGATGAAAGAGCTGTAATTATACATTTCTCACAGGAGAAAAATGGAGGAATTATGAAAAAGCAGGGAATGAAGATTTTTATTGCAGTCCTGACAGTTTCGGTATTCTTTGCCGCGTCACTGGGCGCCCAGGGAGTTCAGGAAGCAGCCGGACCGGAACAGGTTGTGGTTAAGGCAATGGCCTACGGCGACAACTCTAATCAGGAAGGGGTCAACTGGGTGCGGATAGTTGATTCTTTCGAAAAAGCCAATCCGGATATCGATATCGATTATGAAATGCTCTATGATGAGGCCTATCACCAGAAAGTAGTTGCCCGGCTTGCCTCAGGCGATGTGCCTGACCTGGCCTATATGGGCGCCGATGCCCGCTGGGGTCTGCCCTGGAAAGAGGCCGGACAGCAGTTTGATCATCGCCCCTTTATCGATGCCGATTTCTACAATCTGGATCTGATTCCGCCGATGGGCCTCAACGGGGAAATCTATGAGATTCCGCTTGGAACCAGCAATATTACCACCGTTCTTTACATGAATGAGAATCTGGTCAATTCACTCGGCTTCAGTGCCCCGGAAACCTACGAAGATATGGTCGCCATGGTGCCTGCCGCACGGGCTGCCGGTCTGGAAGTGGTATCCATCGACGGTGCTGACGGATGGGCCTGGGGCTCCTGCCTGATGTCAACCATTATTGCCCGCATGTCCGGAGATCCCCAGTGGGTTTCCAAAGCGGTTGCCGGCATCAACAAGTTCAATGACAAAGCCATGGTTGATTCACTGAGCTTTCTCACCCGTATGGTAAACGATGGGGTAATCTCGTCAAAATCGGTCCTGGTTGACTATGGTGCCAACATTTCCAATTTCAGCAATGAAAAAGCCTTGTTTATGGTTCAGGGACAGTGGGCTGCCGGCGGTATCGAGAACCCGGCTGTGTCCGAGGCGACGAAAATGCTTGCCTGGCCGAAGCTTCCCGGAGAGAAGGGAACTGCCGGATCGGTTGCCGCTGCCATTCAGGTCGGTTACGGATTGACAAAGAACGGGGCTTCCGACCCCGCTGTCCGCGATGCCGCCCTCAAGTTTATCCGCTACTTCTACAGCCACGAGGAAACCACTCAGCGACTGCGGGACGGAGCAATTGTTGCCCCGATTCTCAAGAACTTTCAGGTGCCGGACGATCTGCCGACCATCGTGAAGGAGAAAGTTATTCTTGCTCAGTCGGCGATGACCACCGATGTTATCGATGCCTACCTCAGCGGAGCCGCAAACGACGAGCTTAATACCGGTATGCAGAAGATTGTAAGCGGACAGTCTACGGCAAAAGAGATCGCTGACAAGGTGGAATCTCTGGTTAAGCGTTAATACAGCAGGCTGTCGAACTCGTCATGAGTCCGACAGCCTATCGATATTCTGACAGAATCCCGGTTGAGGAGACTGAGTGTGAAAAAACGCGATCTGCAGGCGTTGCCCGCCTATATTGCCCTGGTTGCACCAGCCCTGATTATCTATCTCTTTATTATCGCCTATCCGATATTCTATTCGGTCTGGCTCAGCTTTACCGACTTCAACCCCAACCGGGGCGGTTCCTGGAATTTTGTGGGACTGCTGCAGTACCGCACCATGTTCACCGATCCGAACTTCTGGCATGCCCTGAAGAATAACCTGATCGTGGTCGGGGTGTCGGTATTCGGTCAGATCCCGATCGGCTTTATCCTGGCCTACCTGCTTTTCCGTAAAATGGTGAAATGGGGCCGCTTCTTTCAGATTGTGGTATTTCTGCCCCATTTTCTCTCGACGATTGTAATCGGTATTTTATGGAAGCGCATGTTTCAGGCCGACGGTCCGGTGTCGAGGATGATCCAGATATTTTCCGGTGATCCGATGGCGCAGTTCGAAATGATGCTCTATCGGGAAACCGTCATGATTCCCATCGGATTCGCCCTTATCTGGATATATACCGGACTCTATATGATCATTTTCCTGGCAAATCTGCAGAAGATAAACGAAAATCTTATCGAAGCCGCCAAGATTGACGGTGCCGCCGAGTCCCAGATTTTTTTCCGGATTATCGTTCCCATGCTGGCTGGAACGATTCTGGTATCGACAATCCTCGCGATTGCCGGATCGCTGCGGGGGTTCGATCTGATCTTTTCCATTACGACGCAGGGACTGCAGCGCAGCAATGCCATGGTCCTTCCCATATTTATGTATCAGTCGGCATTTCAGGACTATACCAACTCCATGCGCTTTGCCTACGGGGCAGCGATATCGAACATTATCGTGGTTATAAGTCTGATCCTGATCGCGTTCAGCCGTTTTATCGGCCGCAAAACTGAGTAGCAGGAGGCTGTTGTGGATCTGGAAAAAACCAAAGCGCTGACCGGACGGACGATCGCCTACATTGTTCTGGTCAGCTGGGCGCTTATCACCATTCTCCCCCTCTTCTGGATGACCTACTCATCTTTCAAGTCGAACGAGGAGCTGACCCGCAATATCTACGCCTTCCCGCACGATCTCTTCAGCAATGCCGAGGACGAGTATGTGGTTATAGCACCCCAGCTGAATGTCATTCCCGATTACGATCCGGAGACCGATCTGCGGGAACGGCTGATTATCGAGTCGGTGACGATCTCCCCGGGGAGAAGGCTGATGGTCTATTTTCTGGTTAAAGAGGATCTGCCGCCGGAGATTGCCGCCCTGAAGCCGGGGGATCGGCTTGTTCTTTCGGACCTTCCTGCCGGCATGCGGAGGAATATAAGCTGGAAGACGATGATATTCAACTATCGTTCGGCTATTACCCGTGGAGGGCTCGGACAGAAATTTATCAACAGTCTGATATATGCCGGAGTATCGACCTTTCTGATCAATCTTCTCGCTCTGATGACGGCCTTTGCGCTGAGCAAGATGCAGTTCAGGAAGATCTCTCTGGCTGTTGTGGGGAGCTGATCAGGCTTGGGTATCTGATAAGCATCAATTCGGTGATTATTCCCCTGTTCCTCATGCTTTTCGCGGGTAGGACTTACCGATACCCACATCAGTAGTATTCACAATTCTATACAGCCTTCGGTCTGCCGCGCTGGCGGTCTTGCTGGATACCCGGTTTATCCGCAGGATTCCGGACAGTCTGGTAGAATCGGCCAAGATGGATGGGGCATCGACTTTTCCGTGTGCTTCTGGCTATTATTATTCCGATAGCCACGCCTGTGGTGGTAACGGTGAGCATTATTGCTGCTCTCGGCATCTAGAACGAGTTTCTGCTGGTGCTGGTTCTGGCTAGTTTCGGAATTTACTAAATCGCTTCCGGTCGAAAGGGTTTTTTCGTTCTCGAGTCTTACAAGTACTCAGCTCCGGATGGCGGCTAGCGACCTGGTCGTGGCAACGGCTCCGGTTATGCTGGTCTGTGCTCTTTCAGCGGCGGCTTGCCAAGGGAGTAGTCGGCGGAGCAATCAAGGGATGATGCTGGTGAATGCGCCGGGTGTGCGGGTATGCCGGATCGCCCGGAATATTATAAGATCTTTGAATCACTGAAAAGTTTCTCGTAATTCTTCTCTTTTTGATCCACGTCGGATTCCGTCCGCATGCGCATAAAATTATGATCGTACAATGTTCCGAGGAGGATGCCGCAGTTTCGGGGGACTGTCCACGGATTCGTCTGTGGTGCCGAACTCTGGTCTCACCAAGGAGTTGGAAGGCGTGCCGGCGGCAGGAATCCCCTGGCGACCTTCAAGCCGGAGTCCTCGAAGCTGACGTCCCAGGGGATGGAAGGGCAGTTTTTACCAAAGTTCATTTCTCCGCTTTCTCTCGAATGCGGAACGTTTTTTCTTCAAGGTACGGTACGGCCGACAAGTAACCGTTTTTCCTTTCAGATTGCCGAGGAAGTGACAGGAATGAAATATATTCGATATCCTTTTTATCTCAAAGGCCAACGGTCTTCCGGACGCTGGGATCAGCGAGACCGGGCTGTTCCTTTCTTTAGCGGCTTCAATGGCTTCGGCGACCTCAGCGACTTCGGCAAACGGGAAAAAGAACTGCCGATGTCACGGCGGCTGGTACGATGCTTCGGGGAGATTACAGCAAATATCTCTCCCATCTTTCTTACGCCAGCAGTATCGTCCCGCTTCAGATTCCGCTTACCGTATAGGCTTTCTTCGCGGCGGACGGGCGCTCAGCGGTCATCCAGAAGCATGCCGGAGTCTGCTGGGAAGAACGAGGCTTTTGAGGAGGTCTGGTGGGGAGCCGATTTTCTGAATTGCGCATGCAGGATCTGCAGTTTTACTTCTATATGACCAAGTGTTTGATAAGTGGAGCCAAGAAGAATGAAGACAGATGATCTGCACGTTCAGAGCAACGGCGTGGAGAGCGGCTCGACGGGTATCAGGCTGGATTCCGTCAGGGCGGTATGGCCGTGGCGGCTCTGGCCTGCAGCCCGCCCGCTTTCGGCGGGAGGATGTTCCTCGGACGGGTTTTCTTCGACGGTTTTGCGGCGGCTGATAAAGGATATCGTCATCTGCTCGAGCACAATCTTGAGTATCTGGATAACGGCCGGGAGAACATTATCGACTGCTACTGCGCCCTTACCGCGGCTGTTAGAACTGTATCGTGCCACTGAAGATGCTTTTTATCTGCAGGAATGCCGAAATGGGCGGCGGAAATCGGAGAGCTGTTCAGTCCCGAACTGGGAGGGTGGCTGGCAGAGAAGAGTCTTCAGCGTCTTTTTACCACGCTTCTGACAGCGGTCTTATTATCGTTTCCCTCTTTGCACTATTTTTGCTGTCGAGTGGACACAGGAACGTAAGGCGCAAGTCGCCCGGCTTCTGATGCGGGCTCTTGAAAACAGACTGGCGGTATACAGACATCTTCAACCCGTTCAAGCTCTCCCGTCAGCTGGTTCCAGTCTGCCGACGGCGGTGATATTCGCAGTTCCTTTTTTGTTCCCCACCTTACAATGAGACCGGCTACTGGTGGCAGGACGAAAATGCACAACTGGCTTCGATGGCCTGTGCCGCACAGCTGGCGGCGGCAGCAGATGACTTTGGAACTGCCGGGGCGGGGTTCATTCAGGTGATGCCGGGGTTCGCGACTCGCCTCCGGGCCTTTGCCGATGCTCAGCTGACTGGATTCTCGGGCGCAATCCGCTCGATATCTGCATGCTTCACGGCGGCGGACGCAATAATCCGCGATATGAACCGCACTGCCCAGGAGAATGCTCAGGGAATGCTGCAGCTTGGAATAACCGGCGGCTTTGTCGATGAGTCCGATATCGATTTTTCTCCCCGAAGCCCTTGAGGGCGGAGCGATCATCGATGGCGGTGGAGCAGGCAGTAATTACCCCATGCTTCATGGTTTCTGCTTGCCCTGAGTGCCGGGATGGAGGAGTCGTGCCGATGCGCCCTCGGGAAGATTATTGTGAAATCGTTGGATCGCATCACTTTGCCGAAGCCGAAAAGGATCAATCTGGATCCTGACATTGCTGTCGGCTTCCTGGGGAACCAAAGGTGCAGTAAGAAGCTATACTCTCCGGCTCTCCAGCGCCGCCGGGTATCGTCTGGACACAGAGCAAAGCCTTGTCCAACGAAAATTGTGGTAGAGCGAAATATGACTGGCATCGTATCACACCTGAACTCCGGCAGCATCGAGGTTGAATGTCGGGATGAGCGGGCGTTCTTTTTCCCTGCGGGCGATGGGTGGCTGCTGATTTCTCCCCGGGAAGGGAATGACGGAGGCGTGATTCCCGAACCGAACCTGCAACAATGGAACCGGCGCCTGCGGGATAATCGAAGACTGGGCAGATTACGAGTGGCGCGGGATAATGCTGGATATCAGCCAGGATCGCGTACCGACCATGGAGAGCCTTTTTACCCTGATCGAATTCTGGGCAGGATTGAAGTATAATCAGCTGCAGCTCTACATGGAGCATACCTTCGCCTATCGCGGACGCCAGGGTGGTGTGGAAGGATGCATCGCCTGTAACAAGTGAAGAACTGCAGGAAATCGAGCAGTTTTGTGCTGTCCGCGGTATTGAGCTGATAGCCAATCAGAATTCGTTCGGGCACATGGAGCGCTGGCTATTCTTAATCCAGTATCACGATCTTGCTGAGATACCTGACGGCTTTGTCGATCAGTGAGTGTTCCGGCCCGTTTCTCAACACTGGCTCCCGTTGCGGAGGCTTCATTCGATCTGGTTGATGATCTGTGCTCAGTCTTTTTGCCCCTGGTGAAAAGTCCGCTGGTTAATGTGGGGGTGACGAGCCCTGAGAGCTTGGCCGGGGGCGAAGTGCTGACCAGCTTGCCGGGAGGTCGGTCAGGAGCAGGTATATGTGAATTTTCTCCTGTCGCCTGCATGATCTTGCCGCCAACTACGGCAAACGGATGCTGGTATGGGCCGATGTGCTGATGCGTCATCCGGAAATGGTGACCATTTTGCCGAAGGACACTGTTCTGATGGACTGGGGCTATAAACCAAATCATCCATTCGAGAGAGAGTGCGGAATTCTCGCCTCATCCGGGTTTGACTATATCATCTGTGCTGGTAATTCGGCCTGGAATGCCATCGGAGGGCGGTGGGCTAATGCCAGTCTGAACATCAGAAGCTGCCGGGCCGGACTAGCCGGAGAAAAACCTGCCAAAGTTCATGATCACGGGTGGGGTGATAACGGACACATGGCGAGTTCCTGTCGAGTGCCGGGGTTTATTCTGGGTGGCGCGACGGCCTGGAACGGAGACGGTTCAGCGCTGGAAGCTGGTGAGCTGAAGGAACTGCACGGGCTGTTGGAAATGCCGTACATGCAGGAAATCCTGTATCGTTTGGCTGAATACTCGAAGCTCGTCTATGGATCAGACGGTGTCAGTGATAATGGTGTCTTGCCACTGCGGCGGGAAAATATCTGGCAGAGGCTTTGCTGAGGATCGAACAGGTGGGTGAAATCTGCTGCAGCCGAGAACCGGAAAAAGGAATACATAATACGACCTTGCTGGGAGCCTTGCTGATGGATCATCTGGCTCCTTATAACACGGAAGAGATTGCCCGGTTTGCGGATACCCGTTCGACCGGGAACTTGAGGAGCTTGATCGGATAGATATCTTTGCTCGAGGACCTTCCACGGGTGATGCTCCCACCTTGATGCGGCAGGGTGCGCTGGACGCTTTGATATGCTCAGGTTTTCCTGCGGCCTCGGCCGATGCCGCCTTGGGGGAGATGCAGGTGCAAGTTCAGGCGCGTCCAGCGACCCTGCAGGGACTGCTGACGATCGATCCAGTGCAAAGCAGACGGAACAGGCTGGGTGAGCAGGCTGCAGGAAGCCATTGCAGAGAGCAATAAGCGCCTCTGGCATCAGCGATCCCGGCCGGAGCGGACTTAAGAAGACAGCGGCGAACGGGACTACTTCTTGCGTTGGGCGCCGCGTATTGCGGCAGATTCAGTGTCTGACACCGGATTCCTCCTTGGAGGCAGCCCGGAAAATGCCGTGAGGTGGGTTGAAATTGCCCGGGAGGAGATAGCCCGCTGATAAGGCAGACCTGGGAAAGCAGGTCTGAAAAAAACTGGGATGATCACTGCTGAACCTGAGTAAAAGTATGCGGAAAAAATGATTCAACAGGGTGGACAGGTTTGCCTTACCACCCTACAGCGACAGGTAGGGAACCAGCACAGCGACTATGCCGGTAGCCGCAACCACAAGCAGAAACAGCAGGTAGCGAGTCCTGTATGAATTGAGCAGACGCTCATCGTAATACCCGGCCACGCCGTTATCCCGGTACATGCGCACCAAGCAAAATCTGAGCTGACTGCGGGCCTGGCGTCCCTTGAGGAAGCCCGAATACTGCCACAACGTTGACCACTGTCGTCAGCGGAAAATATAACCATCACGATCATTCTGGGCTCATCGCTTTCGGCAGTGCCGAATTAACTGCCGCCAGCGTCACCAGATTCCGGTAATATGGATACCAGAACAAAAATGGTATCGGTTCTGGTATTCGTCGGATCTCATCAAGTAAATGCATGTGTACATGTTCAATCATACTGCACCTCCTGTATCAGTTCCTTATAATTATGAAATATAATTTCTTACCCACGCATAACCATTTACCCGCTTACCCGCTTACATCGTTGATTATTGTATAAACATCGGTTTACAAAAAGACCAGAACTACGGGGGGTTGATGCATAACCGATTCCCATCCGGTCAATTCCCAGATCTATCAGGGTGAAAAATGCTCCCAGTTGCGAATTCCTCCGGGAGCCCTTCACTTTGCCTTCCCCGGGCGGCTTCCAGCATAACCGATATCACACCTCAACTGTGGCCCCTTTCTCACTCCCCCGTTACGGAGCTCGCCGGTATAGAAACCGGTTGAGTGTCAAACAAAATCAGTTCCTGCCGTTACCGCACACTCGGTTGCTCTCCTGATTTCGGTAAAGGGTGAGGGCATCGGTCTCGAATATAGTTTTCAGAGGCAGTGCCATACTGACGGCAGACGGCGGCAACCGCGCCCGGATATCTTCGGTTACCTCATCCCACAGGCCCTTTGCGGATCCATCCATAATTGGCTACAACATCCAGTTCAAGGGGATATCTCCCCTGAGCGCAGATAAACTCAGCCTGAGCGGCTTGCTGAATCAGTAGACGAAAGTCCGAAGGGGAAATCGCACACGACGCACAGATCGGTTTTTGTTCCGGCTTTGGTTTCATGCCAGGGGGGATTGCGATGGATTAATGCAGACAGTTCTGCGGCCGTACTTGATGCCGTCAAGTATGCACTGCTCAACCTCTGCCTGGGTGAATTCCAGCTTCAGCACGGAGTGGTCAATATAGGCAGCAAGCTCTGAAACGTTTCATAAGGCTTTTTGTACTTTCATTATTACGCTCCTGTAAAATGCTTCTGACTGCTGATGCATATGCCTGAAGGTCAGCTATATCCCGGGACTCCCGATATCAATTTCAATTACACAGAGATCATTCCCGCTGAGCAGAGAATTCATTTGCGGTAACTGTAACTGGCTGTTCCAGTATATACTCCCAGAGATGACGGTAGAAGCCGGCCCCGCACCAGGCAGTACATTCCCGAAACTGCAGGAATTTTCGCTATCGAACTGTTTTCTGATTCGAGTACAGTGGCAGTAGAGTTTTGCGGACTGCCGGGTCCTTTTCTTCATACCATGCGGTAAATTCTTTAGGAATGTAACGGCTCTGATATGGTTTCCGTCAAGGAGTCCTGCCATTCCCATACCTTTTCGCACCATAAAAATCCGACATGCTCACTGTCAAAGGCGCTTTGCAGTGCGGATCATCCCGATAAACCACTCCGTGCGCTGTTGGTGTTGTGCAGGCTGTGTGAACAGTACCGATGTCTCCGGTCCGGCATTACAGATCCCGGAAAGCTGTCCAGTTCTTCTTCGGGAACGTGCAAGAGGGCACGCAGTAAGGATGTCATAAAGGGCGTTTGTCTCCCAGGCTTGACTGCGTTAGATCGATTGCCCTGCTCGTCCACTCAACAGTATTTAGATCTGAATCCGGATCCGGCAGGTCTTAGCGAGAGATCCAGTAGGTCTTGAAGATCCAGTAGGTCTTGAGAGATCCAGTAGGTCTTGAAGACCTGGCAAATTTTTCAGGGGATGGCGAACTGCCCCTGCGGGCAGAAATTCAGTGTGGAAGCATCGGCGCCAGTTACGTTCAAAATCATCAATTTCTGACATGCTGAGAGTATACCATAATTTACTTGCACAGGGTACATCGGCAAAACTTTTCCCTGAGATTCGGTGTCTGACACCGAATTCTCAAAAAAGCCTGGGTAAATTGCGGAAAACGGTGATTGAAATCTGGTACAAAGCTCTCTGGTACGAGTTTTTCAAGCAGTTGTACTGGATTATGTGACTGTCACCATTTTTACGAATTAACTCAGAGATCTTCGGTTTAAACTTGCTGTAACCTTCGTAAAAATAGCTCACGTCAATGCCCTTCATAAACAGGGAACGGTCATTGATTCTATCCGTTAATGCACTTATAAGGAGCTTTTTAATTTCGACGTCTTTTACCGGACTTCGCCATGGCAGAGAGGTATTCATTTCCTGTCTACAAGATTCCAGTCGATGACCTGCCGTATCTCTTTTTCAGAATCAGATCCCGTAGATACGCAGCACTTCTTCCATTCCCCTCCCTGAACGGGTGGGCAATATTCATCTCAACATATTTCTCAATAATTTCATCAAAGCTGTTCTGGGGCATGGTGTCGATGTATTTCAGAGAATGTTCCAGATACATCACTGGGGCAAAACGGAAATGGCCTTTGGCGATATTCACTTCTCATGACCTGCCGGCAAAATCATAGATATCACCAAGGGTATGCGTGAATGAAAGCCAGTCCGGCAAAGGTGCCCCACTACGCTCACGTGATCGAGGGTCTCCTGTATCAAAAAGGCTGCCGGGCTTTTTGTTTACTGATTTTTCCTCAGCTCTCTCGCCAGTTCAACCTGACTGGTTATGTGTAACTTGTTGTCCATTACTTATAATACTACATTTTAAGAGATTAAGAAACTGGATACGGGTATCAGGATACAGGGGCGTACATTACGAAATAATAAGGCGAAACCGGTTCAGAGTGAGTTCGGTACTTGTTTCGCGTATCTTATTCAGTGTTTGACACCGAATCCCTCATAGAGTACTCCTGAGTAATAGGTACACATATAATACAATACCACGTAGCGTTTATTACCCATCTTTACAACTTTCTTTCTATGGCTGACCAAAATATCGTTGACAAAGGCAGACATTTTGTATAATGTAATACTATGCAGTACCTTAACTGGGACTGATAAAAACCTCACTTTGGAAAAGACCAGGGGCTTAACATTTGAAGAATTGCTCTTCTTATGATCGGAAATATTCTTGTGTTGAGAAAAACCCCGGATATTCAAGTCAAAAGCTTTATATATTGGAAATAAACAGGTATGCAGTTGTTGTTCCATTTGTAGAAAAGGACAATGAAATATTTTAAAGACTGCCTTTCCAAGGCGGAATTTACAAAGGAAGTATGGTCTGCAGGGAGGAGAAGAAGAATGAAAAGAGCATTTATCCCGCTTGATCAGGGAGAAAGAATTGATGGAGTCCATTGAAAATGATGAATGGACTCGGGTTAAAGATTTTCATAAGGAAAAAGAAAAGGCTCAAGCTGTTTGCCAAAGAAACACTCTGATAAAAAACAAACGAATAAATCTCAGAGGCTCACTGAAAAGGATTATTATGAAATTAAATCAGGGCTGTCCGGGAAGGAATACCGTACCAGACCCTCATTGCCAGTATCATACACAAGTATTTGAACGACTCCGCATTCTAAAATCGTCAGGGTCTCGTAAAAAATCACTGGGTACATACTGCAATCCCTTATGTACATTCCTGTCTGGATTCAGTGTCTGACACCTTCTTTATTCTGGAGATCGTGATAGCCGAACTGATTATCGACAAGATTGCGAAGGGTGAAGCACTTGTTGCCGTTGGCTGATGGGAATCATTCGAGGCGGCTTTCTCACGTGGGCTCTTGACTATTCAAATGTTTTGCGGATGCCTGCCTCAATAATCCTGCGCGGCAGTAAACGCACCATGAGAGAGCTGGACTGGTACTGCTTTGCCCACAGCGATGGACTGAGGAGTATGGCGGGCCGCCGCCGCGTGGTAGATTGCATTGCCGATTTTCTGAGGCGGCATACCGCTCTGCAGAAATTGTCGCGATGAGTTATACCGGGTTTGCACGCTCAGCATAGGGAGACTGCTTTCCGATAACGCCGACCTGCGGCTAGGTCGTGGCGACATAGTCAAAATAGATACTTGGAAACCTGTATGCCGAATGGAGGGCTGTCTCACTGCGAAGTCTTGCGGAGTAGGCATCGAGCCACTTTTGGCGGCTAGATACCGGAAAGGGACCGGAATTTTTGTTGCCAGAAGGCCAGTGTGGAGTATTTTTACCAAAGCCCTGTTTACGCATTGCAGGCAGATATATGCGGTTTCAATTGCACGGGACCGAAAAAGTTAAGGGCAAAGAGCTTTGCGCGCATCTTCCACGGTTGTCTCTTCTGCCGCGCCAATCTGCATTTATCCCGCATTATGAATTACGATATCACATCTCCCGTTTTCATACAGTGCTTCAATCGATTCTGCACTGGTCAGATCGAGTGAAACCATTCTGAAGCAGTCAGCGTCGGGGAATAGTTCATCGTGCAGAGGAGCATTCCTGGAAGTCCCGATTACACTATATCCATGCTTCAGGAAGATAGCTGCGGTGGAATAGCCTATGCCTCGAGAAGCTCCCGTTATAAGAACACGTTTCATACGCTCACTTCCTTTCTCACGCTCCATGAATACTGAAGTTTGCAGAACCGCCGGAACCACCGGATCTGCCGGAACCGCCGGAACCATCAGAGTGGCCGGAACCACCGGGTCTGCCTCCCGACAGAAGAAAAAAAATGGCGGATAGCAGTGCTGCCTGCACCTATCCGCCAGTATCACCCATATAAATTGCTCTAATGAAAGGTATGAAAAACCCGAGTCAGGAACTTGCCCTGACCGGGTCTTGCGTCGGTACGCTTTGCTACCCGACTATAAGCTTCAGCAAAAAGAGCACACCCACAATAATGGTCATCAGATTGATGGATTTGACGTTTCCGGTGAGCAGTTTCAGGAAAATCCAGGAAAGCATACCGATCATGATACCATCGGCTATACTGTAGGTCAGCGGCATGAAAATCAGGGTTAGAAATGCCGGGATCGCTTCGGTATAGTTCGTGAAGTCAATATCCTTTACCGGGGTGATCATAAACAGACCGACCAGAATAAGCGCCGGGGCGGTGGCTGCGCCGGGAACTGCCAGAAATAATGGAGCCAGGAACAGGGCAATAAGGAACAGGATTCCGGTGCTGAGCGCTGAAAGACCGGTTTTCCCGCCTTCGGCAACGCCGGCTGAACTTTCGACATAGGTTGTTACGGTACTGGTTCCCAGCATAGCTCCGACGGTTGTTCCAATAGCATCGGCCAGAAGCGCCTGCTTAACCTTCGGAATATTGCCGTCCTTATCAATCAGATTTGCCTTGGTTGACACTCCAATCAGAGTTCCTACCGTATCGAACATATCAACGAAGAGAAAGGTGAAAAGAACGATGAGCATATCGAAGCTGAAAACCTGTGAGAAGTCAAATTTGAAGAATACAGGGGCGAGGGAAGGCGGCAGCCAGCTTCCCTGGGGAGCACTTGTTGCGCCGAAGGGGATTCCAATAATGGTTGTCGCGACAATACCGATCAGCAGAGCGCCGCGGACCTTGAATGCAAGCAGGATTCCGGTGACAATCAGACCGATTACAGCCAGAAGTGCTGTCCCGGAGGTGATATCGCCCATTATTACGAGCGTGGCACCATCATCAACAATAATGCCGGCATTCTGCAGGCCGATAAATGCGATAAAGAGTCCGATACCGACAGATATTGCCTTCTTGATGTTGGCTGGAATGCTGTTGACGATCGCTTCCCGGACATTCAGGATGGTAAGAACGATGAAAATGATACCTTCAAGGAATACCGCAGTCAGGGCGAATTCCCAGGAGTACCCCATTCCAAGTACTACTGTGTAGGCAAAGAAAGCGTTGAGGCCCATGCCCGGGGCAAGGGCGAATGGAAGATTGGCAGTAAAAGCCATAACGAGGGTCGCTATAGCGGCCGAGAGCGCTGTAGCAGTGAAGACTCCCCCGAAATCCATACCGGCATCACTGAGAATCAATGGGTTTACAATGAGTATGTAAGCCATTGTCAGAAAGGTCGTCAGACCGGCAAGCAGCTCGGTCTTGATGGTCGTTTTGTGTTCCTTAAGTTTGAACCATTTTTCCATCGCAGTTTCTCCTTTTAAAACAGTAATAACATTTGAAATAAACCGAGTACCATTCTACATCGCTGGAAAAGATCTGTACAGAAAAAAATTATTTTTTGTTGCATCCTGTTGCATAAGGTGTTTTCTCTATCCTGATTTTCCTGCTCAGGAGGTATTCTTGGGACAGCCCCAAGGGGGGCGTATTATAGACAACAATCCCCTGCATGGGCTAACTTCTTTGATTTCTCCTGAAGTATACCCACGCGCGATATCTCTGCGCATCCGTGTTATATATCTTATATGCGCTGATTAAGCCGCCGCTTCGATGTAAACCTTGCGCAGGAGCATGCTGTAAGGACTATCTCACTTGACTTCACAACCTTTGGAGGCTACCTATGGAAACAGCCGGAAACTGATGACCCTGGTTAAAGCGCAGGTCGCCAGGATTGCGCCCGCAATGGAAGAATTTCTGCCGCGAACTTCACAACTACCCTGAACTGGGACTGCAGGAAGAGCGGACCTCCCGCAGGATCGTGGAAGTGCTCAGTCCTTCACGCGCCGAGATCTATCCGCCACACAGGACTGATGTAACAGCCCTGGCCGAACCTGGGGGGGTAGAGGGAGTGGAACGGAAGTGGAAACGGTGCACGAAAGAACATCACCCTGCGGGCGGGATATCGATGCCCTGGCCCTGGACGACCGAAGCGGTACTTCCCTGGCAGTCCGCTCACAGCGGCATCTCCCACAGTCAGCGGCCATGACGGACATACCGCGATGCCTCGCCGGAGCAAAATTTCTGGTGCTCAATGAGCTTGCCGACCAGTTTTCCGGAAGCGTCCGCTTCATTTTCCAGCCTGCTGAGGAACTGCCGCGGCGGGAAAGCGTTGGTCGAAGGGGGTGTTCTTGCCGCCGATCCCTTCGTCCGAATGCGGTCTTCGCTCTTCACGGATGGCCCGATCTTCCAGAAGGAACCTTTTTCGGTAAGAAGTGGAGCCCCATGGCAAAGAAGCGATATATTCTCCATCACCATCAAGGGAAAAGGCGGGCACGGTGCCAGGGCCCCATCTTGCCGTTAACCCGATACTCACGGCTGTCAGCTGGTTCAGGCCATTCTAGGAGATTGTCACGCAAGCGATCGATCCTCTCCAGCAGGTTGTTCTCTCTGTTCGTCAGATCCATGCCGGCAATGCTAATAATGTCATACCCGGACACACGGCAATTGTATCCGGAACCATCCGCTACTTGACAAAGAACCGCAAACCTATACGCATTGTCTGCACAAGACGGCGCAGGGCTGTTGTGCGGTATCCGGAACCGAGTACCAGCTAAACTATCGGGTAGGGTGTCCTCGTTGGTTAACGATCCGGCACGGACCGCTTTTGTAAAAGAGGTTATAACTGATGGCTGGGTGAGGATGCCTGGGGTGACGATGTGGGTCTCACCACCGATCCGAAGATTTTTCCTTCTACCTTGATCAGGTTCCTGGAGCCTTTATTTCCGGATAGGCATCGGGAATCCTGATACCGTCCTGCATAATCCGAAGTTTGGACTTTAATGATCGTGTTCTTGAGCGCGGAATAACAGCGCTGTGCGCTTTAGCCCTAGAGGGCCTGAGGGCCTGAGAGCCTGAGAGCCTGATAAGCCGATAGGTCGTAGAACTGTATCCAGAAGGAGGAAGCTGACATATGGTTTTATGAAAACGATGGTTAATGCCCTTGCCGTCTCGGGAGCGGCACTGTTTTTTACCCAGACTTTGCATGAGGGAGTTCACCTAAGGACAGCTTTGCTTGTCGGGGTGGAGGTGCATGCGTTCAATCTCTTTGCTGTCGACACCCGCCTTCTTTTCGCGACGGCAGTCATCTATTTGAGGATATCGCCGTTGAGGCAATCGCTTCACCGGTGAACATACTGGATCGGGATCATCGCCGTAATCATCATCATGAGAAAGACATCCCGGCACAAGCCGAAATCCCGCAATTAGTCGGCACCCCGACACCAGATCGTGCAGGCATCCGCTTGTCAGCCTCTTTTCTTCCAGCTGGCGGGGTTCAGCCTTCTCATGGGTTTCTGGGTACCTGTTGTTTGACGGCGCCTTCTATGCTCCCGGCGCATATGGTGATTGGAAGTCAATAACGGCATGGTCGGAAACCCCGGATTGCTCCGGGGTGCTCATAATTACCGGAGCGGCAGGGGTGGTCGGCACCTACTTCTTTCTGGCCCGGGAGTACGCTTGTTCACGATATCAGCAATATCCGGGAGCTCCGTTCGTCAGCAAGGAACTGTCCTGCTCATCCCCTATCTTTGCTGGAGCATTCTCTACACAGCCTTGGCCCCAGTTTCATCCGCTTGGATTTCCTGGATGGACTGTTTATCGTTTTCTTCTTCAGTTCTTTTTCGGTTTTTCCGGGTTTTTCTGGGCATATATGCTTGCTTCCTGCTGGCTGACGCCAGGACTGCCGAAAAAGCCCTGCCTGTCGCCTGGCAAATTAGTATTCCTGGCTGATTGTAACGGGAGTGCCGCTTGGTTATTCAGGTAGCTGTCTTTACCGACGGTCAGCATACGGACAATCAGCCTTGTGTGATATCAGGGTCTGAGGCTGGAAGCCTTCTGTGCATTGTAAATTATCACTTCACCCTGTCTCTATCAGAGTGGGATAAGGAGCCGCAGGCCGTCTTCTTTGTATTGCGCCTTTGATCCTGGAGATATGGAAGACATAACCATCCTGGAATGGATTGCCATATCAGCATCTCTGTCAAATGGATCTCGTGATCACTTTTGGGGCAGTTTATAATATCCCGCAAATGTTGGAAATGAATATCGGCTATATGAAATCCTGATTCAAGAGCAATTGGGCCTATCTTGATCGGGAGTTACTCCGTAAAGCTCCAACTTTCCAAGAGCATATTTTATCGAAATTTCCCACAGATTAATACCGGAAATATATTTTTCATCGGTGTTATTCTTGAAAATCCTCATAACAGAAGAGTTAATCTTTCCGGGTTGAATAATGCCCATACGATAATGCGTATCGAGTAAAGATATTTCATAGATTAAGCAGTTCTTCTTCCGTCATAGCGAAATCATCGGTAATCTTCATTTTCTTATCGCCCAGTAAACCTAGTTTAATGGAGTTTTGCTTCTTGCGAGATGAATAAGGTACTAGAACTGCTACAGGTTCTTTTTTTTTTGCCGAAGGAGATAATAACTTCCTCTCCGGCAATAACCTCATCTAATACTGCAGAGAAGTGAGTTTTAAACTCGCCTACCGGTAACATTTTCATAACTTAAATCTACTTCATTATCTTTGTCAAGTTGTCAAGAAAAAATAGTATCAGACAGTTTTTTTACATTATCCGGCAAAGGGTGTTAGAATGTGAGTGAAAATGCTGCTTCAAGGAGTGATGCTGTGGATATCCTTTCGATAGTGCTCATGGCTTTTGGTTTTCTGGAATTGCTGAATGTGCTGATGCTCTACTTGACCCCCGGAACGCGCCGGGGTAACGGGGTTGGTGTTTTCACCGCCTATGAAAAGTCGAAAAGCGACCCCGAGGTGCATGCACTGGTGAACTATCTGGTCAATTGGGTTGCCGGAACGAAGCTGATATTTATCGTCCTGCTTATCGGCATAATCATCACCGGAAGTGATAGCATCAAGTTTTTCAGCGTAATTGCCCTGATATTCTCGATACTGACCTTCTTTTCCAGACTCTACCCCGCAATCAAGCAAATGGATGCTGCCGGGCAGATCAATCCCCGCGGGTATTCGAAAACCCTGGGCATTATGATAGCCAGTTTTGTCGGGGTGTTTGCCTTGTCCCTGATATGCTACCTGATATTCTGGATGTAGGGCAGCAAGCTGACCAGGCTGATGCCCACGCCAGCCGATGCTTACACAAATTGATGCGTTAACAGGTCGATGCCCACGCTAGCTGCGCCGCTCAAGCTTGCTGGCATACATCTCCCGGTCTGCCTCGGCAATGATAGAATCAAACGAACGCTGCTCCGAGCCGTCATAATAGATAGTACCGATGCTGAATTCCACCGTAAACTGATTCCCTTCCCACTCAAACTTCATGGGTGCAGCCTCCCAGCGCCGCAGAACCCGCTCCAGCAGTTCTTTCGATTCGGTAAGAAAGCAGAACTCATCCCCGCCGTATCGGAACAGATCCCCCTCGGGTTTACCCATCTTCCCGAAAACTCTCGAAAATTGCTTCAGGATCTCGTTTCCGCAGACATGCCCGTACGTATCGTTAACCTCCTTGAAACCATCGAGATCGGCCAGAGCTAAGGCGAACGGCCGCTGTTCTGCCAGCAGCTTTGTCATCCGGGTTTTCAGGTTGTGATAATTGAAAAGCCCGGTAAGCGCATCGTGAACCAGGGCATCCTCCTGAATCTGAAGGCGGTGGGAACTTTGCGATATGAACTGAATAGGCAGCAGGGCCAGCAGCAGCAAACCGGCCATCAAGAGGCCGCGATCCTGAAAGCTGTAGATGATAAGGGGGATAAAAAGAAACGAGAAGAAAATATAGTACCCGATTTTCAGGGCTGAGAGCATGGAGAATATCCACTGCCCCGATGCCAGCCGGACAATTCCCACCAGCAGCAGGTTGTTCACCAGACCGAAGCCGAGGACGACGACAAAAAACTTCCACACATCTTCCGTCCGTCCCATATCGATTTTCAGCAGGGAGGTAAGGGCGGAGGCAGCCGCGAGGGCCAGCATAAATACACTCAGGTTGATGATCAGTCGACCGCCGGCGGCAACCGGTTTAAGTGTTCCGGCAGCGATGCGGTAGACCGTATTGGTAAGGACGGTTGCCAGGATAAGCAGCAGCGCCGCCGGAGGTCCCAGCAGGTACAAGCCGACCAGCTCAGGCACGATGCCCAGGGAGAAGGAGAACTGATCCGACATGGTGTACTGCAGCAGGTTGAGCCCGATTGTCGTGATCAGCAGAAGGAAAAACAGCAGCGGTTCTCCGCTCTTCCATGGCCCCCGAATCAAAGAGGGTGTCAGCAGAGCTGACAGCAGGACAAGGCTGCCTGCATAGGGCAGGAACAGCTTTGACGGGTGAGTATTGTGAACGTTGTGAGCATTTGCACTTTTCGTAAGGTTCAAGGTCTCAGAAGTCTCTGATACTCTTGCTGATTTGGCTGACCCGGCTGCTTCCAAGGAGAACTCCGTTGTTTCTATTCTTTCAAAATGCTTTTTTTTACCTGTGCAAAGACAGTCCCCATTATACAGGCCGGGAGCAGGTAGAGTAAAGATTGCCATGCACCGATCAATGGGACAACCGGGGAAACTTTCCTGTTTGCCGATCAGATTTCATATTGAAAGGAATCGCTGCGGTAGAGAATTTTTGTAAACTGCAGAACAGCCCCGGTATCTTGGTCAATTGTATCAGATTCCACTAGCAGTAACGGTACCAGGGGCGGACAGGAAAGGGTAAGCCGCTCGTCAGCTGTAGGAAGTATTACCTGCAGCTGATTTCTGGTTGAACCAAAGGAGGTATATCCATGAGATTGGAAGTAGCTGAACAGAGATTTTATAGATTCCCAGTCAGAATCCAGATGAGGGAACATGGAGGCTTTGATAAATGAAATATGAATGGCGACGGGGGTCCCATGGATAGTTCTGAGTCTTTCCAACCGGTAGACTCCTTCATCAGGCTCGGCTTGCAGATTGCAGTAGATCTTTCTGTCATATGCGATAATTTCCGGAGGAGTCACCGAAGTCCGGAGATCAAGACCGGCAGCTTCCATTTTCCGGGAGAAACTTTCGTTCCCGTTAAGATTCAGTGGGATTCTCTCCTGCCGGGCTCGCAGAAAGCGGCCCTTGCCCTGCTTTGAGTAAATATATCCCATCTCCTCGAGCACCCTCAGGGCATCACGGACATGTATTCGCGGAACCTGATAGCGCTGTGAGAGCTGGTTTTCAGAAGGCAGCTGTTCGCCCTTCTGGATAGTCCCTGAGATAGTTTCACGAATCAATCGGTCTATAATATAATACTTCATATATGACAGTTCATCCTTCCAACAGACTCCCAGTATAGAAAGTCAGAGAAACATTCGCCATCTCACTGCCGCGTACGGAAACCGGTTTAACAGAATACTCATAAAACATTAGTGGAAAACTCATAAACGACAACTTGGCACCAAGTTATGATCTTCTTCGAGGAGCCTGAGATGACACGCAGACGAAGAACCGAAATTTTAATTCACGCGCATGATCTTCTGGAGGAACTGGCTGGCATTATTGCAGCCCGATACCCCGTGGAAGAGATAGAACCGGCCAACGAAGGTATGGTCATGATCAGAATGAGGGATACAGCCCGGGGAGGCCCTTTCTACCTTGGGGAGGTTGTTGTTACCGAAGCGAAGATGATGGTTTCCGGAGCAGTCGGTCTGGGAATGATCAAGGGTCATCATCCCGAACAGGCACGCCAGCTGGCCCTGGTCGATGCAGCATTCAATGCCGCACTGCCCGAAATCGACCACTGGATCCCCTTGCTGACAGGAGAGGAGGAAAAAATCAGGCACAGACAGGCCGGAGAAGAGGCTCGCGTCCTCAGGACAAGAGTTGACTTTACTACTATGAAAGACTTTGATGTCCCGCGCGGATTGTGAGGGACAGCATGCAGTTGGATAGAGTTCACGATATACAGCAGGTCTTTCGAAAATTGGTAACAGCATCAGCTTTTCCCGGGAAATCTGTTTGCCTGGCTAAGGAAATCGCCCGGGTCGGAAACGGGTTTAAGGATGTTCCGGATTTTCTGCTTTTGGCATTAACGCTGCTCGATGCCGAGGTTGCATATGCCTATCCGGGAGCTTCTGCCGATGCGGTGCAGCTGATATCGCAAATGACCTACAGTACCGCTTCGGAAGCGGCTGATTCCCATTTTGTCTTTATTGATAAAACCAGTGAAGCGGCTGCGGAAACACTCTTGCAGATGAGACGGGGAACTTTGATGGATCCCCAGCTGGGAGCGACAGCATTTCTGCATGTCGTCAAGGCAGCCGATACAGCCCCATCCGAAGCACCCCGAACTAAACCATGGGCATCAGGGAAATCACCAGTACCCGATGAAGAAGGGAAGGAGCACCTCCGGCAGGAACTGCTGAGATTGACTCTGTCAGGACCCGGAATTCCTGACTCCAGGAAAGTGTTTATTACAGCTCCCGTTGCCTGGGGCAGCTGGCTGGAAGCCAGAAATACCAGTGTCAGGGAATTTCCCCTCGGCATCGATCTTTTCTTGATCGATGACAGCTGGAACATGATCAGCATTCCGCGAACCACCATCGTTTTACATGAATCGGGAGAATCTGGGGGGCAGTCATGGCCTATGTAGCCGTACGCGGAGGAAAGCAGGCAATTAATGCATCCATAGAAAGTCTCACCTATCAACGACTGAAAAGCGGAACGGCCCCAGATGCAAACATCATCGAACAGTCAATGCATGCCCTTATTGATCAGGTCATGGCTGAGGGAAGCCTCTACAGCGAAACCATCGCAGCCCTGGCTGTCAAACAGGCCGAAGGAAGCCCTGAGGAGGCCGTATTCCTTCTGCGTGCATTCCGGTCAACCCTTCCCCGGAAGCACTATTCAATGGAGGTCGATACCACCGGGATGCGTATTGAGCGAAGAATATCGGCCGCCTTTAAAGACATTCCGGGGGGACAGATTCTTGGAACCTCTGCCGATTATACCCATCGACTTATCGATTTCGGCATTTTCAGGGAATCTCCTGAAGAAATCCGGACCTGGATCGAGAACTACCTGAAAAAAGAGATCGATGAAGCAGCTGTACGTAAGTATCCGAAAGTCATCGATTACCTGCGCAGTCAGGGATTGATCCGGAAGCTTGCTTCCAAGGAAACGGAACCCTCCGATGTTACTAAAAAGAACCTTACCTTTCCTGCAGAACGCTCCGAACGGCTTCAGATTCTCACCAGGGGACAGACAGGAGCCGTAACCGCCCTCGGCTATGCCGCACTTCGCGGTTATGGAGCCGTACATCCTACCGTAGGCGAACTCAGGGTAGGAAAAATACCTCTGACCGTTGCCAATCCTTTTAGTGGGAAGAACCCGGATGACGCCTACTACTTTGGGGAAATCAGGATTACCGAGGTTGAGTCGCTGATTCCGGTAACGGTTCCTATGGGTATGGGTGAGTCCCGCATCGAGTTTGATATCGGATACGGCATCTGCTTTGGTCAGAATGAAACCAAGGCAATTGCCATGAGCATACTGGATCAGTGCCTGGAGGTCGGTGATCCGCAGTATCCTACCGGCGATGAGGAATTTGTGCTGCTGCATATAGATTCGGTCGAAGCAACAGGCTTTATATCACACTTGAAACTGCCCCACTACGTAACGTTTCAAGCAAAATTGGACAGTGTCCGGGAAATTGCCCGCACCCGCACCCGCACCCGCTCCGGGGAGGCAGACCATGAACAGCAGCTATAATTACGCCTTTTTCGATGAAGGGTCGAAACGTGAGATAAGAAGGGCTATTCTCAAAGCCATAGCGATACCGGGATATCAGGTGCCGTTTGCCTCCCGCGAAATGCCCATAGCCCGCGGGTGGGGTACCGGCGGACTCCAGATAACCCTGTCGATCATAGGCAGGAGTGATACCCTCAAGGTCATCGATCAAGGTTCTGATGAATCCGTCAATGCAGTAAATATCAAGAAGCTGATCACTCTGACAACCGATGTACCGGTTACCAACGATGCCGAAAAGGCCACCATTATCCAGTCCCGACACCGGATACCAGAAAAACCGCTTAATGAAAATCAAGTGCTGGTGCTTCAGGTCCCCCTTCCGGAACCTCTCCGTTTTTTTGAGCCTAGTGAGTACGCAACGAAAAAGCTCCATGCCGAAAAGGAATACAGCGGGGCTTATCTTATTCTGTTTGATGAAATAATCCGGCTTGGCCGTATGGCTGGCGGAGCCGATCATCCAGTTGAGGTCAACGGTCGGTATGTAATGGCCCCAAGCCCGATACCCAAGTTTGATAATCCCAAAATGCATGAGTCTCAGGCTCTTATCCTGCTTGGGGCAGGGCGGGAGAAGAAAATATATGCCGTCCCCCCTTACACGAAAGTGGCTTCTCTCGCCTTCGATGATTATCCTTTTCAGCGAGAGAAAAGCATCGGTCAGACTTGCCGCCTTTGCGGAGCTTCAGGCGTATTTATGGATGAACTGACAGATGATGAGACAGGGTCAACCAGTTATCAGTGTAACGATACAAGCTACTGCCTGGAAAGGATGAACAGCCATGATGCATGAAGATACTGTCCTTCTTCGAGCCGGGAATCTCTCCAAGGCCTACGGCAACGGGTGCAGCCGGTGCGAAAGTCCTGAAGCCCGGAATCTGGAGAAAAACTACTGTCCCCACTGCGGCACGGTATATGCCCTTCAGGATGTCAGTTTCGCACTCTATACGGGTGAAATCCTCGGTATCGTCGGAGAGAGCGGAAGCGGGAAATCAACCCTTATGCAGTGTCTCTATTTTGACCAGCCCGTAACATCCGGAGAATTCCAGCTGAACTCCTATAAAGGCGGAACTGTCAATCTATTCGAGGAA
Source organism: Spirochaetales bacterium (assembly GCA_018399255.1). Lineage (GTDB taxonomy): Bacteria > Spirochaetota > Spirochaetia > JABMQR01 > JABMQR01 > M55B182. Next base: position 23,673 of record JAGYPA010000015.1, read on the forward strand.
TCGGACCAGGTGAAGCGCTATATCAGAAATTATCATTTGGGGAAGGTCTACCAGAATCCCATGCTCGGTCTTAAAATGAAGTTCTCATCTATATCGAATATTGCCGAGAAAATGATATCAGCCGGGCATAGAAACGTCGGGGTAATGCAGGAACGGGCATCGGAACTGCTCAGCCATGTAAATATCCCTGCTTTCCGCATGAAGGAGGCTCCGCAGAACTTCTCAGGCGGAATGCAGCAGCGAGTTCAGATTGCCAAGGCGCTGTCCAACAATCCTCCAATTCTGCTGCTCGATGAGATAACCACAGGACTTGATCTCTCGGTCCAGGCAAAGGTTTTAGACCTGATAAAGACGATACGGCGGGATTTTCAGATAACGATGATGCTGGTATCTCACGATCTGGGGGTAATCCGGATGCTTGCTGACAGAACGCTGGTTATGCTCAACGGCAGGATTATTGAACACGGCTTGACCGATCAGATTCTGGAGGATCCGCAGCAGGCTTATACCCAGGAACTGGTGCACTCGCTTCTCTAGGGGGCTGTCGGATAATGAACATGCATAAAGAGGAAGCAGGAATGGAAACAATTCGTATAACCAATGCAAAAATTGTAACTCCCGATGAAATACTTGTTGGATACGACCTGATAATTCAGGACGATACTATTACTGACATCGTTAAAAGCGATGTTTTCAAGATGGGGAATGCGAGGATTGGTGAAACTCCGGGATCGCCTGACAGTTCGGAATCCCACAGCAGCCTTCTGGATGCCGACGGCGGATTCCTTATGCCGGGATTTATCGATATACATTCAGACTATATAGAGCATATGGCGGCTCCCCGGCCGACAAGCATGATGGATCTTCGGCTCAGCCTCCATGAAATTGAACGCGAGCTGATCACCCATGGTATTACCACCATGTTTCACTCTCTATCATTCTATAAATCTCTTATGTTCGATGTGAAACCGATCCGGGATCCGGAAAACTTTGCCCGTCTCGTTGAACTGGTTAGCGAATCGCATCATGAAAAGCATCTGATCCGTCACAGGATCCATGCCAGATATGAAATTGACAATCTGGACCGGATCGAGGAACTGAAAACCTTTATTCAGAGTAAAAAAATCCACATGGTATCCTTTATGGATCACACTCCCGGTCAGGGGCAGTTCAAAGATGTCGAGTTATTTGTAAAAACCTTGCGGGGTTATCGCAATCTTGATGATCAGGAAATAGAGAATATTGTTGCCAGTTCGCAGCAGTCTCCCAAGCTGACTCTTGAGGTGATCCGGGAGATTGCGGAACTGGCCCGGATTCATCAGCTTCCCCTTGCTTCACATGATGATGATACTGTAGATAAGCTTGAACTGGTCCGCAGTTACGGATCGACGATCAGTGAGTTTCCGATAACCCTCGATACCGCTCTGCATGCAAAAAAGCTCGGAATGGAGACGGTGGCCGGGGCACCGAACATATTACTGGGAGGATCTCACTCCGGCAATCTGTCGGCAGCCGATGCCGTCAAGGCCGATGCCGTGACAATTCTCTGCAGCGACTACTACCCCGCAGCCCTCATTCATGCAATATTCCAGCTGCATGAAGAGTTCGGCATGCCGCTGCACGAGATGGTTAATCTCGTAACCCGCAACCCTGCCAGGGCGGTGAATATGGAGGATCAGATAGGGACCGTCGAAATAGGGAAAAAGGCCGACTTGCTTATTGTGGAACGTCTGGATGATCACTTTCCGGCAGTTACCACAGCTATAGTTAACGGGCTGCCCGTTTACAGAACCCATTACAGGAGATAAGGACCCATGAAGTACTATCCGGAAAAGCCCCACACTATAACCCTTACCGAAGAACCTCTCATCCATGATGCCGTCAGTCTCAGTGACGTCCAGTTGGGAAAATTTACAGAAATTGGCGCAGGGTCACTATTGGAGCATACCATGCTGAATGATTACTCCTACTGCGGCCCGAACTGTATTTTTCAGAACAGCGACATAGGAAAATTTGCCAACATTGCCGCTCAGGTACGTCTGGGGCCGACACATCATCCTCTCGATCGGCCGACTATGCACCATTTCACCTATCGCAGGCGCATGTATATGCTTGATACCCAAGATGATGCGCTTTTTTTTACACAGAGGGAGATGCGCCGGGTGCGCATCGGGCACGATACCTGGATCGGGCACGGGGCGATTGTCATGCCGGGAGTTTCTGTCGGTGACGGTGCGGTCATAGGTTCAGGAGCGGTTGTTACCAAAGACATTCCCGATTATGCCATAGCGGTAGGAATTCCTGCACGAGTTGTAAGAATACGCTTTACTGAGAAGCAGATTGATCAGCTCAAGAGGATAGCCTGGTGGGACTGGCCGCACAGTAGGTTCAAAGAGCATCTCGAGGAATTCTGCGGCAGTGCTGAAGCCTTTATCGAGCAGTTCGGGGAGGCTTGAGCGTGAAGTACATGCTGAAGATTGACAATTTGGGCAAATCTTTTATTATTCACGATTTGCAGAAGCATATTCATGGCTGTCGGGGTATATCTCTCGCGCTGCAGCATGGCGAGTTTATCGGCATTACCGGCCGCAGCGGAAGCGGAAAGTCGACAATTCTGAAAATGGTTTACAGAACCTACCTGCCTGATGAGGGTGAAATATGGTACGACTCGGAGCGCTGGGGATGGATACAGCTTTCCCAACGGGCAGAGCGGGATATTATGTATCTGAGAATGTATGAAATCGGGTATATCAGCCAGTTTCTCAATGTACTTCCAAGGATGACTGCCCGCGAAATAATCCAGCAGGCAGTACGGGAAAAGGGCAGTTCAGAGGCAGAGGCAGCGGCTGAAGCGGTCAGGATGCTCACCCACTTTGAGCTGGACCGGGAATTGTGGGACAGTTATGCCGCTACTTTTTCCGGCGGTGAAAAGCTGCGGTTGAATATAGCCCGGGCCATGGTCAAGCGCCCCCGGCTGCTGCTCCTGGATGAACCTACGGCCAGCCTGGACATGCATTCAAAAATGAGAGTCCGCCAGCTTATCGAGCAGCTGAAGCGTGAAGGAACCACAATGCTTGGTATATTTCACGATATAGAATTTATGCGGGGACTTTGTGATAGAGAGTTTAAAATGAATCAGGGGGAGGCGGTTATCTGATGAAAGCCGATCTTCACCTGCACAGTACTGCTTCTGACGGCTCATGGACTCCGCACGAACTTGTCTTCCAGTGTCTCCGCCATGGGCTGACTCACATAAGTCTGACCGATCATGACACCACGGCGGGACAGGAAGAAGCCGCGGCCGCCGGCAGAGAATACGGGATCAAGGTGATTCCCGGTATCGAATTATCGGCTTATGATTTCGAGCGCGGCAGTAAGGTCCATCTGCTGGGGTTTAATTTCCAGCCGCCCGCCGGCAATCTCAAAGCTCTCTGCAGCCCCCTCCTTACACGCAGGCATGAACGGACAGTTTCGCACATTAGAATCCTGCAGCAGGCGGGATACCCAATCAGCCTGGGAGAGGTAGAGGCGGCGGCAGCGCCGTCCTCGATACTCTATAAGCAGCATATCATGAAGGTGTTTATGGAAAAAGGGTTAAGTACCGCGATTTATTCGCCCCTCTATGGGAAGCTGTTTAAAGGAGACGGAATCTGCGGTGCCGATATCGAGTACACGGATATGTTTGATGCCCTGGCGGCCGTTATCGGGGACGGCGGAAGTGCTGTGCTGGCTCATCCGGGACAGCAGAATAATCTGGACCTGGCTGAAAGACTGGCAGCAGCCGGACTCGAAGGCATCGAGCTGAATCATGTTGATAACAGTGCTGGGGAACGCATGCAGATAGAAAAAACTGCTGCTTATCTTGGTCTGTTTCTGACGGGGGGGAGCGACAGCCATGGGGATCTGGGGCCGGCGATCGCACCGGGAGATTATATGGCTCCCGAAAGCCTGGAACCGGTATTGAACAGGTGGTGCGGAGAAAGGAGGTGAGTGTATAACTAGATGATGTATAAGTAATTAATTGAAATATTACACAACATTCATGATGATTTAACAAGTACTGTTTATGATGTTCATATCTTATTGCTAAGGAAGGAAATTATGAAAAAGATCTTACTCATGTCCCTTGTTTTGATGGCGGCATTCGGAAGCCTGGCCGCTGCCGGTTCGCAGGAAGCAAAGGCTGAAAAGCCGCTCGTATGGGTCTGGTATCCGAACGAGTCCACCCCTGAGTATGCTGAATCCCGTTCCGCTGTCATCGCCGTTGCCGAGAAAGCACTTGGCCGGGAGATAGAGGAACAGCTTACAACCGACTATGCTATTGCCATTGAGGCTCTTGTCAATGAAAATGCGGCATTCTCCTGGTTCGGCGGGGAAGGCTATGTCCAGGCTCATGCCAAGGAACCGGGTATCCTGCCGCTGGTTACGAATACCGGTGCATCAGGAACTCTCGATGACGCGAAATACTACAGTATGCTGGGAGTGCTCAGCGAAAATGCGAATCAGTATAAGGCCGGCGGCGTCTATGATCTGGACATGCTCGAGCAGAAGAAGTTTTCTTTTGTTTCGAACAGCTCGACCTCAGGGTTCAGAGTTCCCTCAAGTATCATAAGCACCAATTTTGGTGTCCCCTCTGAGGAACTGCTGGAAGGCGGACCCGGAATGGTTTTTTCAATGGTTATGTTTGGCGGATCACATCAGGGTTCTTTTTTCAACGTACTTACTCGCAAAGCTGATGTAGGGGCCTTCTGCAACAGTTGTATAGATGACTATATCGATTGGATTTCAGGCAGCTATTCCGATCCCCAGGCCGGTGATGTAATCAGGGTAAAAACGAATGCTGATGCACCGTTCGATCAGGTCGGCGGAGTTGAAGTAACTCTGGTAGCTACGGTGCCGGTTCTCAATGCTCCCATCGTCATGAATACCAATCTTCTTACCGATGAGGAGATTGCCGCTCTCCAGAAAGCGTTCACTTCTGAAGAAACTGCAGCAAATCCCGCAATCTTCGCTCCGAAAAATGCTGAGGTGCTTGCATTCTTTGATGCCGGAGAGGGCTTCGCTCTGGTTGAGGATTCCTGGTACGATCCGATCCGGAGGCTCAGCGGACTTCTGTAGCAGCTATAAAAAACTCTTTAGAAAAAAGTTATACCGGAATATCGAAAGTCATGCTTAAGCACAGGCACTGACTGGCTGGTATTCCGGTACACGACAGTTTCTTACATATGGAGACCTACGCATGCCGCAACTGCATGTCAAAAATTTGACAAAATACTATAAAGATGTTCTAGCCCTGTCCGATGTAAGCTTTGCTGTGGAGAAGGGAGATTTCGTCGGAATAATCGGACCTTCCGGATCGGGGAAAACTACGCTGGTCCGCTGCATAAATCGTCTAATAACTGCAACCGGTGGGGAAATCTGCCTGAATAATGACAAGAATATTCTGGAGATGAATCGCAGTGAGATACGAAAAGCAAGAACCGGCATAGGAATGATATTTCAGCACTATAATCTGGTAGATCGACTGACGGTTATCGAAAACGTGCTGCATGGAAGGCTCGGGTACAAGAATACGGTATCCGGTGTATTCGGGCACTATACCGAAGGTGAGAAAAGGAAAGCACTGGAGGTTCTCGGACTGCTGGGACTGGATGAGCATGTCTACCGGAGGTGCGATCAACTTTCCGGGGGGCAGAAGCAGCGTGTCGGTATTGCCCGGGCACTGGTACAGGAGCCTGAGATCATTCTGTGCGATGAACCGATCAGCTCACTTGATCCCGGGTCATCAAAGAAGATTATGGACTATCTCAGGAAAATCCAGAGTGAACTCGGGATTACGATTCTCGTCAATCTTCATCAGGTTGATGTGGCGAGGACGTATGCCAAGCGGATTCTGGGATTCAACAACGGTAAGCTTGTCTACGACGGCCCCTCGGAGCTGCTTACCACCGAGAGAATCCAGGAAATATACGGGAAGGAAGCTCATGAACTTATACTCAACTAGCTTGCCCAAAGAAACGGTCTGGTATTTTATCCGCAAGCGTATCGGCTTTTTTCTGGTGCTCAGCGGGTTTATCATTATTGCAGCTGGTTCCAGCAGATTGACGGGGTTTTCATTGATAGATGCGTTTCAGGCGATTCCCCGGGTTGTTTCATGGATGTTCAGCAATCTTATTCCCGATAAGCGGGCTTTTGAGAGGCTCCCGAGAATTCTCGAAAAGCTGTGGGATACCATACTCATGTCCGTTATGTCCTCGGTAACCGCTGCGGTATTTGCCTTCGGCTTCGCTCTGCTTGGGTCGGTAACAACTAAGCCTAATAATTTCTTTGCCGTTTTTTCAAGGGCGACGGCATCGATTAACCGGAATATTCCCGTAGCTGCCTGGGCTATGATATTTCTGCTTACTTTCGGCCAAAGCTCATTTACCGGTTTTCTTGCCCTGTTCTTTGCCAGTTTCGGTTTTTTGACCCGGGCATTTATTGAAACAATCGACGAAACTTCGATCAGCTCTGTTGAGGCACTGCGGGCTGTCGGGGCCGGGTATTCACAGCAGGTTATGCAGGCAGTGATGCCCTCGGCTATGCCGCAGATGATCAGCTGGGTGCTCTATATGATAGAGGTCAATATCCGGAGCGCTACCCTTGTCGGGCTGCTTACCGGTTCGGGAATCGGTTTCATGTTCAGTATTTATTATAAAAGTTTACAGTATAAAAGTGCGTCAATGGTTATTTTAACCATTGTAGTGGTGGTGCTGCTTATCGAATATATTTCTAATTCTGTCAGGAGGCGTATATTATGAGTTCCATGATTTCTGCCGGGACAACTGCCGCTGGCGGTGCCATACCGCAGCACCATCATGTCAGGAAGGGGCGCATTGTCATAAGTAAAGTGACGCCAGCCAAGCTTTGGCTCAGAAGTGTGCTGGCGGTGCTGGTGTTCTTTACTCTATATGGATTTTTGACTATTGACACAGCCGGAGCGGATCTTCCCGCGTCGTTTGTTCAGACGGTTCGCTATTTCTGGATCATGTTCACGAGTCCTCGCGCAGTAGCTTCCCATTTTGGGATGAGTCAGTCAGCCGGAGGTTTTCCCGTATTTCTCTCTGCCGTAAAGGTGCTTGGCATTACTTTGGCGCTGGCGTTTCTTTCCACGCTGACTGGCGGAGTCGTTGCTCTGGTGCTTGGGCTGCTGGCTGCCCGGAATCTTACGAATGACCGGATCAGTAACACGATCAAAGGGATTGTCGCCTTTATTCGGGCAGTTCCCACCGTGCTTTGGGTGCTTATTTTTGCTATAGGTGCCGGGCTCGGTGCGGTTGCAGCGGTAATCGGTATGAGCTTTCATACGGTCGGGCATCTTATGAAGGCCTATTCAGAGTCGTTTGAAGAGTTGGATGAGGGGGTTATCGAGGCTCTCCGTGCGTCGGGGGCAAAGTGGCCGCATATTATTTTTCAGGCGGTCATGCCGTCTTCCATTACCTCGATACTTTCCTGGACTTTCATCCGGTTCGAGATAAACTTTGCCGTTGCTGTAGCTATGGGTGCAGCCGCCGGGGCTGGCGGTATAGGGTTCAATCTTTTCATGTCGGCCGGGTATTTTTTCGATATCAGGGAGATAGGATACATAACACTGATGATTCTGGTTGTGGCCCTGCTTATGGAAGTTATTGCCGCCCGTCTGAAAAAGCACTATCAGCCGGATGCTCTCTGATCCCAGCGGTATTATTGTTTTCGGGCATGCTCTAAAAAAAAGCCTCCAGACAGAACCTGGAGGCTTTTTTCTTACTAATCAATGGTGGCTCCTGCATAAAGCAAGAGCCAATATTCAAAAATAGCCAATATTCAAAAATGCGAAGCATTTTGAAATTGGCTCAATGATCAGTTATAGGTCCCGGTAAGGGTGAAGCTGCCGTCGGCTACGGGTGTTCCTTCGTAAAAGGTCCAGGCAAACGCGCCGCTCAGCGATCCTCTGGCGTTTTTAACCTCTGCGACGTTCGATTTTCCAGTCATGCTGAAATTCATTTCGACATCGGCAGTAACCGGGAACGTCCCCTCGATCTTTCCATTGGCGGTAAAGGTCAGGGTCTCCCCAGACAACGTGGTAATTGTTACCACGCTGTGGTTAGTTCCTTTAATGGCAGCGGGAATCATAATCGAAATGGGGTCAAGGTTGAAGTTAGTGAAATTGGTCATGTAGATAGTGCCGCCAACAAGCAGATCCCCAGTCTGAATAGGTTGCATATCACATCCAGCACTTCGTCATTGGTACGGTAGTGCTTTCCATTTTCCCAACCTGCCCGGTATCGGCGGTACGCCTGTATCAGACAATCGGCTTCAAAGGAAACCGGCTTTCCTCCGCCTTTGGATTCGGAAACATCAGCATCTTGTGGAAACCTTGCGGCTGTCAGCGGCTTCAGCTCCAGCCTGAAGCCCGGCATCAACTATGGCCAAGCTGTAAAAGCTGAATAAGAGGACTGCGAACAGCAGAACCAGTGCGAATTTCATTGAAACGTTTTGCTTAATCATACTTTTTTACCTCTGATAAATAAATAATATACGCTGATAATAGCCCCTCAAGGTGCTGATTGTCAATTACCGTATGCATTCGCGGAGTATTCCCTGAGTTCATATTTACACTGGTGAAGTGCATCCCCGTCAGTACCGGGAAAAGCGGGATCCACTTCCGGTCTCAGCAGTTCGCGGTGGGGAAGTTATGGTGTCGATCCAGAAGTGGAGGGCATCGGGGAATGCCCGGGCGAACCACGTGGCATTGCGCGGTTCGTTTTCGATGGTGGCGGTAATGGTATACCTGTCTGCGGCCTTGCGGCAGAAGAAGTTCAGCTTAATTCACTATCTGCCATCTTGAAGAAGGCTTGAAGAAAAACCTGACCCGGGAGCCCTCCTGGATGCCGTGGTCGGCGAAATGCTGCAGTGTTCCCCGCCGCATGCCGGGCGCATCCCTGCCGGTGACAAAAAGGATGGAAAAGCCGTTCCCGGGATAAGCTGATTGATGCACGCAACAGCCCCGGATAGGAGTATCATAAAAATACGTAGTCGTCGGTGAAAAGCGGGCGTGCCAGAACTCCGTGCCGCGCAAGAAGCGTCTTGTCTTCGAGCCCGACCGTTCGAGGGCATCGACTATGGAGTGTTCCATCCCACCCCCTCCCGGTGAATCCGGTCATAGCTGGGTGCAAATTCCGGATTGATTTCCGCCAGTTCCCTGAGAATCGCGAGATTGCGCGGTTCGGTGTTCATGACAGTTGAGTCGATGTCAAGATCGCACCGCAAAGGGATCAGCCTGATCATGGGCTTGATCAAGGGCCTGACTCATGGGACCTGTTGCGGGAAAAATCGCGGGACCTGATCTGTGCATCCCGCTTCTCCCCGATAAGGCGGCAGATATCAACTTTTGCATATTCAGCTGAGCTCATCGGGTATAGGCTCTGAATCAACAATGATAGCGTGACGGCTCCGAAGCGAACGGCTTCGTCAAGTTCATCGAGCGAAATTTCGGATCATGCTTTTCACGGGGCCGGCGTACCGGGATATAGTGTATGCAGTTTAAATTCGATAGAAGTTACCCACCATCCTGCAAAACCAGGAACTGTTTGTCGACTCCTTTTGCCCTCGATAAGGTGGGAAGGTATTGTTCAGCGCGTCCCGGTACCCCCAGAATGAGCGTCTGTGCTCACCGGCAGAAGCCTGGCCCGACCCTGATCGTCAAGCGGCCAGCCCGCTCCTGCCGACCGGGGACTCGGCCGCGATAACGTCCGAAGCAAAATGACCGAAGGCCGGCTCTGCACCTGCAAGCTTCCGGCGGACAAGCTCCAAGGCTTCCTCCAGCCGCAGAGCGAAATCTGACTCATGAAGTACGCCCAGGTGGGTCCCATCGGCGATATTGGCTATCGTTATGTCACGTTTCTTATGCATGTTACTGTCTCCTTCCATTTTCCATCATTGTCCCTGCAGCATCTTTCTGCGCAAGCAGCCGTTCCCTGAGCAGGTAACCATTCCCTGTGCAGTTACTTGATGCCGGAATGAAGGTAGCCCTCGATGAACCGTTTCTGGAATTTGAGAAACATCAGCAGCAGCGGGAGGGTCACGATCATGGTTGCCGCCGACAGGAGCGCCCATTGTGCCCCGATCTCGCCAAGCTGCGTAAAACGGACCAGCCCGGCGGTAATCGGCCGGACCTTGTCCGACTGCGTGACAATCAGCGGCCAGAGAAAGTCGTTCCAGTGCCAGCTGATCGATGATATCGCGAAAGCCGTTACTGAGGGCATGGCAGAAGGCAGATACATATAGAACAGCATCTGATACCAGCTGCAGCCGTCAATCTCCGCCGCATCGCCGAGATCGGAGGGAACCGCCAGAAAAGCCTGCCGGAGCAGGAATGTACCGAAAGCCGACCCCCAGAAGGGAATGGCGATAGCCAGGATAGTGTTGTAGATACCAAGCCAGCGGATAGTCTGAAAGTTGGGAACCAGCAGGGCTGATGTCGGTATCATCATCTGGGTCAGAATGAGCATGAACAGCACCCTGTCGCCGCGGAACCGATAGCGGGCAAAGGCGAAAGCGGCCAGACTGGAGAAAACCAGCTGAACACCGAGAATCAGGACCACCTGCATAACGGTATTCACGTAGTAGCGGCCGAACGGGGCCAGCCTGAAGGCCTTCAGGTAGCTCTCGACCGCGAGGCTCTTCCCGAACCAGATATGCCCGCTGTAGAAAGGATCGTTCAGCGGCCGCAGCGAGGCGACAAGGCTCCAGACAACCGGACTAAGCCAGAGCAGCGCCAGAATGGTCATAACGGCATAGAGCAGATAAACGGGGCTGAACCGGAATCCGGCAGCCTTCTGTATCCGGGGTATTCTGCGGGGCATATCAGCGTTCCCCCCGTTCGTTGAAGATGAAATTTGAGACGGTGAAAAAGAGCAGCAGGAGTACCAGAATGACGGTTATAGCCGATGCTTCGCCCACATTGAGCTGATCGAACCGCACTTGCCACAGATGATAGAGCAGAAGACTGCTCCGGTCGCTCGGGCCGCCGCCGGTCAGCACAAAGACATGATCCACCGACTGGAAAGTGCCGATAAAGGCAATGGTGGTAACGAACAGGGTTGTCCGCTTGAGCAGGGGAATGGTGATTGATACGAGAAGGCGCAGCGGTCCCGCTCCATCAATAACGGCCGCCTCAAATACCTGCTTCGGCAGGTTCTGCAGCCCCGCAAGATAAAATATCATATAGTAGCCCGCGCTCTTCCAGAATGCGGTTATGAGTACAGCTGCCAGAGCGAGATCGGGATTCCCTGCCCAGTTCTGCGCTCCCCGATAGCCGAGAAACAGCAGAAACCGGTTGAAAAGCCCGTAGTCGGGGGTGAAGAAAAACATCCAGATAGTTGCTGCGCTGACCATCGGAATAACTGTCGGATAAAAAAACGCGGTGCGATAGAAACCGTTCATTCGTTTTCCCACCCGGCGCAGATTTCTCGATCTCCGGTTAAGCACAGCCGTGCTGCCTTCCCCGCCGCCGGCATGCAGCATGAGGGCAAGAAGAAACGCTGCTGCGACACAGAGGGGTACCAGGATCAGTACATAGATTCCAGTATTTGAGATCACCTGCCGGAATACCTCATCGCTGAGCAGTTCACGGTAGTTGCCCAGCCCGTCCCAGACCGGTTCCCGGAATTTTGGAATATTGAGCCGCTGCTTGTAGAAGCTGGTAATGATTGAAGAAAGCAGCGGGAAGATAGTGAACATCGCCACGAACAGCAGAGTAGGGGTGATAAGGAGATAGGGGAGCAGCGGGTTTCTTCTGTTCATGACGATTTCCTGTTATTTTTGCAGCGCTGTCCGTCCCGGCATACGTTTCCGGACCGGGCGGATCAGCGCAGGGCGGATCAGCACCAGGCGGATCAGCGAAAATCTTCCAGGGCTTTGTCAGCCAGGTTCTGGGCTGTGTCCATAGCCTCCTGAGCAGACATCTCCCCATTTATCGCACTTTGCAGGTATTTGTGAAAGATACCCCGGACTTCGCCGAGATTTTGCAGGGCAAGCTCTTTCTCTGCGTACTCAAGGGCCTTCATGGCATCGAGCGCCTGCGGTACATCGGCAAAATAGTCCTGCATGGTTTTTGTTTCAGCGGCTGAGTAGCGGGGCACGATGTAGCCGGTCGCTTTACTGAATTCGGCTTCCCGCTCGGGATCGGTCAGGAATACGGCAAAGTCGAAGGCAGCCTGCTCTTCCGCGTCACTCAGGCCGGAAGTAATGTAGAGATTGCCGCCGCCCGGGACACTTGCGTAGGGTTTTACGGTTCCCGGCATACCCATTACACCCACCTCGAAGTCTGAACTGCCCAGCAGGTTGGTCATGCTGCCTGAGGAGTGCATGATCATGGCTGTCTTGCCGGCGGCAAAGTTGCCGGTGCTCGTTCCCCAGGATGCCTGAACGCCTTCGGGCATGGCTTTGTAGACCCGGGACAAATCGATGTAATACTGAAGAGCTTCCACCACCTCAGGGGCATTGAAGTAGACGGTAGTTTCATCGCCGACGATATTTTTCCCATTGCCGATAGCCAGGGGCTGGAAAAGCCAGTAGGGCCAGTCGGATGAGTATTCCAGACCCCATCGGGTTACCTGCCCGTTTTTCCTCACCGTGAGAGCCGCGGCGGCTTGAGCAAATGAGTCCCAGTCGGTCGGCAGGGCTATGCCTTCCTCCCGGAAGAGATCGGCATTGTAGTAGAGCACTACCGCACTGCGCTGGAACGGCAGGCTGTACGTCTTGCCCTCATAATAGGAGTTGCCCATGAAGGCCGGAAGAAAATCATCGATATAGGCATCGCCGTCGGGCATGGCAGCGAGCAGTTCATCCATCGCTGTAACGTAGCCGGCATTCACCAGATCGTAAAGATCGGTTGCCAGCATCACGGCCAGTGCCGGGGCGTTTCCCCCGCCTTCGATTGAGGTCTGAATGGCGGTTTTGACATCGGTGTAGCCCCCTGAGAAGACCGGGGTTATGGTTACCTCCGGGTTTTCTGCTTGAAACTCATCCGCATATTTCTGCAGAATATCGGCAATGGGGGCATCAACTGCTACAGGGTATGCGATGCTTATTTCCACATTTCCTTCAGCTGCAGGCGATTCGGCTTGCCCGGCGGCAAACAGAAATCCGGTACCCAGCAGCAGTGCCGCTGCGATAAGTACTCCGGTTCTGACATACATGGTTTCTCTTTTCATCAGTTCCTCCAAAAAAAATAGTTCAGTTTGCCGCGAACGGCAGCTGTTCAATCTATAATGCAAGCCTCAGCGCAGGCAGCGGCTTAACCGCTGCTTAAGCAACGGCTCAAGATTCCATAGCTTTACGGGCCGCTTCGAGACTTCGCAGATGTTCCTGAAGCGGATCTCCGCTGAGAAGTTCGACGGCCAGCAGCAGAACATTGGCAAACCACATGGGCACGGCCATCGAGTTTTTGAAATTGATCTGACCCCGGGGTACGAAAATGGTATGGGCTGATGCCGATACGAGTTCGGCGTCGAGCTTGCCGGTTATCAGCAGGTTGGTTCCGCCCCGCTTCTCTGCATAGCTGAACAGTTTGCAGATGAATTTTTGGTCCTGGGTATAGAAAAAGGTCAGAAGCAGATCATCTTTCCCGATTCCGCTGATGCTGTCCAGTACATGCTCCCTGTCGGAACCGGCAAGAATCGAAGTGAGGCCGTTTCTCAGGAGCCGCTGGTGCAGGTAGTGGGCAGGGTAGAAACCGGTACCTTCAGATAGAATAAAGATCCGGCGTGCGCTGACAAGAGCGTCAGCAGCTTCCCGCACCTGCTGCTCGTCGATGGTTTTTCGTGCCGACTGCAGGGCCTGGATATCGACTTCGAGGGCCGTGGTGAGCAGACTGTCGATGGAATCGATATCCCGGAAGGCGGCAGAGCTGGCCTGGTAGGAGTTGATCTGACTGGCATAGAAAGCCTGCACGCCCTGCTGGAACTCTTTGAATTCCGCATAACCGAGCTTGCGGTAGCAGGAGATTACCAGCGGTTTGCTTACGCCGACAGCCAGGGCCAGTTCGTTCTGTTTGAAGAAGGCCGCTTTGTGAGGGTTGGCGGTTATATAGGTAATTATCTCCTTTTCCCGGGTGGACAGCTGTCCCCCCCATGTCTGGAGGCGTTCGGCCCAGGCGTTGAAGTCGTGAACAGCTCTGCCGATTTTGGCAGATATGCTCTGTTTCGGTTCCGTCTCCGTTTTCATCAGCTTGCGTCCTTTAGAAAAAAAGTAAAGAATAAATAAAATAATTTACTAAATATGATACTAACACCGTATTTATGGTAAATCAAGTAAAAATACTGTTAAAAATATTAACCTTTACAAACTTTTTCTCACAATGGCTCTGTCCTTCAGGAACGTTTTTCGGAATGTGTTTTGAAACGTGGCACCTTTTTGCTATTAGTGATACGATTACGTGTCCGCTGGCTTAAGCTGGCTTAAGCTCTCAGAAGCGGACAGCTGATACATCAGACAGCAAAGGAGCATATACCGATGACGAAAAATAGAGCCGATTTCTGTGAAAGCGCAGTCAGCAGCCTGCAGGAAATTGATGATGCCGCGGATGCTGCACGGGCAGACCATGTGGCTTCCGACCTGGAAAGAATAACCTATGAACCGCTGTTCCTGCTCCCGATTGACGGTTTTCTTCGGATGCGTAAGGATGACATCCTGCGCTATGCCCGGGAACTCTGTGAGCTTGCCGATACTGAGATAGCAAAATTCAGCATCCGGAATATCGAGAGTCCTGAGAAAGTAATTGAGACCCAGCTGCGCATGCTTCTGAGAAACTTTCAGCTCCTGGTTCGCCTCAGGAATGATGAGCCCGAGGCGTGGGATGAAATCCATGAACTGTACGAGGATGATTAAGGGGATTTTTTACTGAGGTGCACCAACGAGCCGATCGGCAAGCTCAAGGGCATCCGTCGGCCAATAGACTGCCGGCCGCGGCCGGAAAACCCCGGGCCGTCCCTCTTCGGCCCGGCAGGAGAGAACTGCAGAGCGCCAGCGTTCCGGAATGGCTGAAGCCCCGTAAACAGCCCCCAGCAGAGCCCCGCAGATTGCACCGTTGGTGTCAGTGTCACCGCCGCGCATTACCGTATCCACAATACCTTCTTCCGGATTTCCGGCATGCAGCAGCTGCCAGAGGGCATTCTGCAGGGCAATGAGCACCCACCCCTGATGGGTGATATAGTCATCCGGCGGGGATGACCGGGCACGTTCAACTATCCGCATCAGATCCCTTTCCACTTTCAGCTCTGCGGCAGCCTTCCGTATCCTGTCGTAGAGCTCTTTCCCTGACAATGGTTCCAGCACGGCTGCCCGTATAGCGAGCACAAAGAGCTGGCTTGCCTGAACGCTGATCGGGTGCGGATGCGTTATCACTGCATCGAGGGCCGCCAGGCGAGCTGCCTCCTCCTCATCAGTACGGGAAGCGAAAATCCCGAGCGGACTTACACGCATTAGAGACCCGTTGGCCTGACTCGCGTAATTGGGGATCCCCCTCAGCCCTGCTGCCGTGGTCGCTCCGCAGTCGAAAGGGTCCGAATCCAGCCAGGACCTGTAGCCCTCCCGCAGCGCTTCCTGACTGTAGAAACCCTGTTCAGCCAGTGAACGGGCCAGGACCAGCGCCATTTCCGAATCATCGGTGGGCTGACCAGCCAGGGTGTTCCACATCCCCCCGTCGGCAAGGTCTCTCACACCCTCCGGGTAACGACGACGAATCTCCTCCGCAGATTGAAACTCAACCAGACTGCCCAGCGAATCTCCGGCAAGCTGTCCGAGAAGACATCCCCGGGCCCGACTTTTTCTCCTGTTTTCACGTTCCATACCTGCTCCCTGCTCTGTATTTTCTCCAGTAATTCCCATACTATCATAGTTGAACAGCAAATCCGAACAAAACTAGAGGGGAAATGCATGGATCGACATACCGTAATAAATCCGCACACACTGACGGCCGACGAAGTCAGTCGGAAACTTGAAAGTGACCGCCGAAACGGCCTGACTTCCAGGGATGCGGCAGCCCGGCTGGAAGACTACGGGAAAAACGAACTGAAAGCAGCCAAAAAAGTCTCCCCCTGGCAAATCCTGCTGCACAATATGAAAAATATTATTGTCTATCTGCTCCTTCTGGCCGCTGTCGCCGCATTTGTCATGGGCGATACGGTTGAGGGCATAGCCGTAATTATTGCTATCCTCATAGCCGTGGTATCGGGTTTTATTACCGAATTCAAGGCGCAGAAATCGGTGGAAGCTCTCCAGAAGATGATCAAGACAACGGCGAAGGTGAAGCGGGGCGGGAAGGTGATCGAAATACGCTCCTCAGAGCTGACTGTCGGCGACCTGCTCTATCTCGAAGAGGGCGATTCAGTTACCGCCGATGCCCGGCTTGTCGAAACCTCGCATGCTGCCGTAATAGAATCGGCTCTCACCGGAGAATCGGAGGCCGTTGACAAGGATCATGAGATTGTCTGCGAAGCTGATGCCCCGCTTGGCGACCGGGCAAATATGGTTTTTGCCGGTACCGCCGTTACGCGGGGGAACGGCTATGCCCTGGTAACAGCCACGGGAATGCAGACGGAAATGGGTAAAATCAGCGGCATGCTTGAGGGGCATGAGCAGGAACAGACCCCGCTCGAAAAGCAGCTCGACCGGCTCGGTAAATCACTTATACTTTTTGCAGCGGGAGTGGCCGTCTTAATAACCCTGTTCGGCATTCTTGCCGGTGAACCGATTTTTGAAATGATCACCATCGGGATTATTCTGGCGATCGCCGCTATTCCTGAAGCCCTGCCGGCCGTATCGACCATTACCCTGGCCATTGGCATGAGGACCATGGCTGGAAAGCATGCCCTGGTAAAAAGCCTGCCGGCTGTCGAAACACTGGGTTCTACAACCGTTATCTGCACCGATAAAACCGGCACCCTGACCGAGAACCAGATGACCGTTAAGCAGGTCTGCCTTCCCGGGGGAACAATTGCTGCGATAAGCGGGTCAGGGTACGATCCGACAGGGGATTTCAGCATTGACGGGCAGCCGGTTGAAAGCGTGACGGAGCTCCACGCGCTGCTCGAAGCCGGGATCCTGTCCAGCAATGCCTCACTCACCCTTACCGACGGCCTGTGGCAGGTGGTAGGCGACCCCACCGAGGGCGGTATCATAGCTGCAGGGCGGAAAGCAGGCCTTGGACGAAGCTCACTCGAGGATTCGGACCCGGGACTTTTTGGTGAAACCGAGCAGAACCGCCTGTCCAGCATGGAGCGGATCGGTGAAATCCCCTTCAACTCAAAAGAAAAATATATGGCGGTCGCCTGCACCCGGAAAGAGGTCGGATTCCGCCGATACCCGCCGATACCCCCGCCGATGCCCCCGCCGATGCCCCCGCCGATGCGCCCGCCGATGCCCCGCCGATGCCCCGAGTCAGCCGTTTACATAAAGGGTGCTGCCGATGTGCTGATAGCTATGGCAAAGCTTGATGATGAGCAGCAGAAGCAGTGGCTGACCTGGAGTGAAAAAATGGCCGGCGAAGGCATGCGGGTTCTTGCCGCCGGAAGAATCGGGAACTATACCGGAGACGGCAGTGAGGCATCCATCCGTTCGGCTCTCGAAAACAGCATTGAGATTCTCGGTCTCTTCGGTATCATCGATCCTCCCCGGGAGGATGTAAAGCAGGCCATAGCAGAAGCACGGAACGCCGGAATCAGGGTGATCATGATAACCGGAGATCACCCGAAGACAGCCCGTTTTATTGCCTCCCGGATCGGCATTACGGATGCTGCCGCAGTCGATGGTGACTTAGCTGATGCTGTCATAGCTGATGCTGCAAAAGCAGATGAAAAGAATGTGCTTACCGGCCGGGAAATGGACCGCCTGTCCGATGAAGAGCTGGCGGAAAAAATCCGTACCGTATCCGTATTCGCCAGAGTCTCCCCGGAGAACAAGCTCCAGATAGTCAGGGCTCTCAATATTGATGAAGAGGTGACGGCCATGACCGGGGACGGCGTCAACGATGCACCGGCCCTGCAGGGAGCCGATATCGGGATAGCCATGGGCATCCGCGGGACGGAGGTGGCCAAAGAAGCCTCCGACATGATTCTGACAAACGACCGGTTCTCGACAATTGTCGATGCAGTACGGGAAGGGCGGGCAATCTTCGACAATATCGAAAAGTTCGTCTTTTTTCTCTTCTCCTGCAATGTGGTGGAAATTGTCCTGATTTTCCTTGCTATTGCCTTCGGTCTGCCGATGCCGGTGCTTGCCCTCCAGATACTCTGGCTGAATCTGGTTGTCGACGTTCTTCCGGCCATGTCGCTGGCCTGGGAACCGGGTGAAGCCGGCATCATGCGGCGTAAGCCAAAGGATCGAAACGCGAATCGTCAGCGCCCGTTTCTCATCAATATACTGATATCCGGTGCCCTCATCGGGCTGGGGGCTCTTGCCGTATTCTGGATTGGTCTGGCAAACGGCTACAGCGAAGAGCTGGCACGTACGGCAAGCTTTACCACTCTGGCCGTAGGACAGCTCATCCACATCTTCAATGTGCGCAAGAAGCATTCTTTCGGTCTCGATGCATCGCTGTTCAGGAATCCGGTACTGCTGATTGCCCTGGGCAGTTCGCTGCTTCTGCAGGCCGCGGTAGTGTATATTCCGTTTATGCAGAGAGTGATGGGCACAAGAGCGCTCAACGTACGTCAGCTGGGACTGGTTCTTCTCGGGTCAGCCGTTCCGACCCTGCTTATTCAGGTGATCAGACTGCTGCAGCAGAAGAAAAAGTGACGGAGATGAGGATGAGACTATTACCTTTGGAAGTTCCTTTAAGGAGGCTGCTGATATGCTGCGTGTGATAAAAACTGTTCTCGTTATCTGGATATTGGTGTCGCTAAGCGGCTGTCTGCTCTTTATCCCCGCCCCGGAAATTGCGGATATTCTCGATCAGACTGCCGATGCGGGGGTGTTGTTTTCGCTGGAGCTGGAGCAGTATGTTCTGGATGATACCGGAAGAAACGTGAGCTTTGCCTCCGCCATAAACGAAGGCGGCTGGGAGCCGGTTGAGGGGACCACCTTCGAGCATACGTTTACGGATGCCGACACCTATACCGTGAAGATCACCGTTTCAAACGGGCTGAGGTCGGATGAAACCAGCTTCACCGTTACCGTGGAGTAAAATCCAGCATTCTCAGCTTCGACTAAGTCTGAGGATGCCTTAGCGGTTAATCGGTAACATGCCGATTTATGAAAGCCCGCAGTTCTTCCATAAACTCCCTGTCGACCACTTTCTTGATATCCTGATATGCCAGCGATGCAGCGGCATCTTCAGTAATCCCGGAAACCCTGCCCTGAGTGGAATAGGCGACAATACCGGTACCGTCGGGACGGGATGCTTCAATCGCAAGGGTCCACCTGACGGTTTTGAAATCGGGATTCAGCTCAACGGCACTCGCGGTGAAATCGCCCGCCAGCAGCAGAACCGGTGATTCCTCTGAGATCTGAAAACCCTCCCGCGTCAGGGCTTCTGCGACTACCCCTGTAATCCGGTCCTGGTAATTGCCGCTGAAGGTTATAGAGGCCCGCATTCCAGATGCCGCCTCAGCCCGCTGCTGGAGCAGGTCAGGATAGTCATACCCCGGCGAGGCCGTCATAAGCATAGTTGGAGAAATAATTCTCAACTGGTCGATCAGAACCTCATTACCTGCCGCAACTGCAGAGGCAGCCGAGATCAGCGCATACCGGTCCACCGGATCAGCGGTACTGCGTGCCTGCCTGAGCAGCGACTGAACCTGGGAACTGTTTTTCTGGATAATATCGAGATACAGCCGACCCGTTCCGAACCGCTCGAGATAGGCAATGGTATGAACCATTCCCCTTGCATCGACGGCCGCCTCGCCGAACTGCACATTCAGCAGCTCTTCGCTGGCCTGAATATCAGTGGCGTTGACAAACTCCATCTCTTCATCAGTCAGAGTTCCCTGAGCGGTAATTACTTCCCGATATAATTTCTGAGTCTGCACATCAACTTTGACAGTAGCCTTGAAGAGCTGAGCAAGCCCTGCCATAGCCTGCTGTTCGGCATCACTTCGGGTATCCCCGCTGCCGACCGCCGCCAGATACTGCTCCCTGGGGTAGACCGAATGGGGATCGAGATACCAGGACGGATACCCGTTCACGTCGGTGCCGGATGCGGCAGAAGTTGCGCAGCCGGTCATGAGGGCGAGCATGGCAGCAATCATTACAACCGGAAGAGCCAATACACGTACATTCTTTTTCATACAGGACATCCCTACTTTTTTTATCGCCGGAACCCGGTTCCGGCTCAGCTATATTTCAAAAAAACTTCGATTACGAAACCAGCCCGGTTACCTGCTGAAGCCCCCCGGCTATCTGCTGAAGCCATTCAGCTATCCGCTGAAGCCCCCCGGTTACCCCCCCCCGGTTACCGGCTGAAGGTGGAAGTCAGCAGGCTGGATCTGTTCGGGCGCAGCGTTACCACCCCCAGATCGTCGGTAAACAGCAGCCCCGAAGGACCGAAATATTCAAGCATTATCCGGTAGTCGCCCGGCGGCAGCTCCCATTCCCCGGCATGGGCAAAGGCTGGAAAATAGCGGGAAACCCTGAGATCCGCCTGCTCGCTCGTTTCAGCCGTCACTTCCAGGGAGAGCCTGCCTAAATATCCCAGAAAACTCAAAGCCAGAGAGCCGGATTCGTTTCCTGATTTCTCCAAAGCACTTCCCGCCGCATCGGCAGCCAGTCCTTTCAGCAAAGTCCGGATTGCCGAACGAAGAAATATCATCGGCTCCTTTATCTCAAACGTATCCAGCGTTATCTTCTGCATATCCTCAAGCATCCCCAGCTCGCCGAGAGGCTTTCCGTTTGCCGTAACCCTGATCCTCTCTACCCGGGACCCCCGCATCTCCATCCGCGGAATTTCGAACTTGAACCTCAGATCCGGCTTGACATCCGGGAAAGAAAACCTGAGGTAGCTGTCAAGCACGCGGCCTATTATGTCCTGTTCGGTAGCGGCGACGATGACAACCTCATCGGTATAGGTGTGAATCCAGAGAGTCGAGGCAAGCTTTACGGGGGATCTGCCGGTAAAGGCGATCAGACTCAGCCTGCCGCCCTTTGTGGGGGCAGCCGTCGCATCGGTAAAGGGGATGGGAAAATCATACAGGTTGGACTGGCGGGTGAAGGCCTCCTGCAGCAGCTGCCAGTCGATACGAGCCCCGTCGTAGCTGCCCTCATTGCGATACATGAACAGGCTGAGATAGCGGGCGAGCGCACTGTTGTAGAAGCGGCTCGTGCCGGTTTCAATAGTTACCCCCTGGGCTGCATCATACGATGAATACCGCTTGACCAGAGGTTCGTACTTATCCTCCAGAAGGTTGAGCTTATTGCTGATGCGCCGCACTTCGACAAAGGCGGCATCGTCATCCCCCATTTCAAGGAAGCTGAGAGCCTTGAAGATATTCAAATAAATGTCCTCAAAATCCTCACCGCTGTAGTTCATCTGCAGATCGTTTACCAGAAAACTCTGAGCGGCCTGGGAAATGCTCTTGGTAAAGTATTCTTCTATCAGTATTTCCGCTTTGTTCAGATGAGTCACGGCCTCCCCGCCGCTTCCCGCATAATAATTGAGCATACCGGATTCAAGATGATAGAGCACCTGATCCTTATCGCTGTAAAACTGATCGGGATTGGCGTCCAAGAGCGTACGGGCAGTGTCGTAGCTGCCGGCCTCGAAAGCCGTATCCACATACGAGAAGAGGGTATTTCGATTGATGGTTGCGCAGCCGCCGAAAAGCGTGAGAACCAGGATTAAGAGGGGGAAAACTGATAGAGAGAGCTTCCTTTTCACATTGCTACTCCGCTGCTACCAGATTGTATTGCGCTGTTCAATAATTTTCTTTATTTCCTTGTCGCCTATCCATACTTTTTCGTTAGTTTCTATGCTGATGAGTTCAAGGGTGATCTTATAAACAACGGCTTTTTTGCCCTGCACGGCATCTTCAATAGAACTTATCCGGCCTATCAGCATGAAGTCCGCTCCGATCTCCTCACCCAGCCGGGCGATCGTCTCTTCTGAAGCCTGGGTCTGCTGATCGAGCCGCTCATCGCGGATAGCATTTCTGATCGCATCGCCGGCAACAAAGCGCACATCGCCGCTGTTGATCAGTTCCCGTTCCATATCACTGATGAACGGTTTTGTGTCAATGTGCTCGGAGCTCAGGTTCCGCACTTCACCGACTACTACTACGGGAACGCGGCCCTCATTGCGGAGGAACCGGTTAAGCCAGGGTCGGGAAAGAAGATCCTGAATCATGGCTTCCGCCGTAAGCCTGGCATCGGTATCATTCCAGCGTCCGCTCAGGTCAGTTATCGTATCTGCAGCAGTTCTCTCGACCGTCCGTACAGATGAAGCACACCCGGCTGCAGTCAGCAGGATTATCGAAAGAACTAATAAGCGTAAAAAAACGCGCATGGGACCACCTTCTCAATTTTTTTTGTGTTATCGAGTATTATCGTACTCTGCATTATTTTAGACTGTCAAGAGAGCCAATTTCAAAATGCTTCGCATTTTTGAAATTGGCTTTTGAAGTTTGCCTACATATTCAAATAATTGATTATTATATAATTAATTATTTGAATACTGCGTATTCAGGAATTATCCTCGATAGAAAAACTCCTACAAGCTATTCGTCTGCGTTGCTGTTCGCGAGGATAAGCGACTGATAAGTAAGCGGGCTTAAGGCAGCCTCACTTAACACATGTCGCACGAGTAGAAATTTTACAGTCAGTAAGTCCTTGCTCAATAGTGATCTGTATCCGGGCCTGAAAAACCGCTAAGGTCGGCTCAATATACACGAGTCACACGAGCAGCAGCCGATTCCATGGGTCTGGCACTCGATCAGCTGGCTTTCAGCATCATGCAGAGTGTAAGCACATAAATAGATATAATTTATTCGCCCATGTCCCCCGCAAAATCCCGACCCCTCCTACTCGTGCGACATGTGTTAAGTGAGCCTGGCTTAACCGGGTATTTGAAATCGGCCCGATTTCGGCAGCCTCCTCCAGATTCTACCCTGACCTCGGCAGCCGAAACCAGAGAGGCAGCCGCTCGCCAGCGTTCTGAAGCCTATCCCTGCGATGTGATTCATATCGATACCAGTTGGTTTGAAACAGACTGGACATGTGAATGGCTATTCAGCGCCTCCCGACTTCCCGATCCCGATACGCTGCCGGTGTATGCGTCTCCGGGTAGACGAACATTTTACGGGATATATTCTGCAGTAAGAGGATCTGATGTAAGTCTTATGCGGTGTTAACCAGCATAACTGCATTTTTTCAAACAACTCTATACTGCAGAAAAGTACCTATACTGCAGAAATATGTACCCCCCACTGAAGTATGGCAAACCGCTAGTTCAAAAACAGCTTTTGCCCGCCCACTCTACTTGAACAGCTCGGCAATCTCGCGCTTGTACAACTCCATTATCGTGTGCCGCTTCACTTCCTGCTTGGCCGAAAGCTCGGTCCCGATTTCGAAATTTGTATCGAGAATGACAAAGCGGAAAATATGCTCAAAACTCTTGAATCCGTTTTTCGTGCTGATCAGATTCTGAATTTCCGAGTTGAACAGCTCATCCACTTCTACAATATCCAGAATGGTATCCCGGTTCATATAGGGGATAGCGTTGTCCTTACAGTAAAGCTCAACCTGCTTTTTGTCGGGTACGATGAGTGCCGCAAGATATTTCTTGTCCTGACCCAGCACCACGGCCTGTTCAATATACTGCGACTCTCTCAGCTTGGCCTCAATGGGGATCGGTTCAATATTTTCGCCCCCTGAAAGAACAATGGTATCCTTAGCCCTGCCGCGAATGGCATACTCACCCTTATGGGTCCACATGCCGATGTCCCCGGTATTAAGCCAGCCGTCCTTATCAAGAATCTGGCGGGTCAGATCTTCCCGCTTGTAGTATCCCATCATCACCTGGGCGCCGCGGGCGTAGATAACCCCTTTTTTTCCCGGCTTGACCGGCTTGCCGGCATCATCCACAATCTTGATCTCGGTATCAGGGAAAGGGGCTACGGTAAAGGGAACCGGATGCCGCATTTTTCTGAGACCGATAACCGGACTGGTTTCCGTAAGGCCGTATCCGTCAAGCAGGGTTATCCCGATTGCTGAAAAGAACCGGTCAACAGAAGCCGAGAGCGAACCCCCGCCGGAAACCCCCGCCTTGAAGCTGTTGCCCAGCTTGCCGCGGATAGTCTTGAAAACCAGCACATCCCCCAGCTTCTTGAACGGGGTAAGAACGATAAACGGAATGACGGCAATGAGAAAATCGAGAAAATAAACTCTCCGGTGGAACTGAGGCATGCGGTTTGCCAGCATATTCTGCATTTTCTTCCAGGTTGCCCCTACGGCTACAAAAAAGGTGAACATACCCCGGGCCACGGCGCTCTTTTTTCGGACATTCTGATATACCCCGGTCATGACCGATTCCCAGATTCTCGGTACCGAACCCATCCAGGCCGGATTTACTGCCTGAAAATCCGGCAGCATAATCTTGCCAATCGGTTTCGAATAGGCAATGGCGGAAACAGTACCCAGAATGACATACTGCAGGATGCGCTCGAAAGAGTGCCATACGGGCAGCACGGAGAGCCAGCGGTCTCCAGGTTCTATGTCGACAACTTTCTGCACGCCCTCAACCTGATGGAGAAAGTTGCGGTGATTTATCATAACGCCCTTGGGTTCGCCGGTTGTCCCGGAGGTGAAAATGATGGTTACCAGATCCTCAGGCTTGCCGGCATCGATCTCCTTCTCCACTGCATCAGGCTTGTCGGTGAGCAGTATCCTGCCCTTTTCCAACACACTGACGAAGGTAAGAATGGAAATCCCTTCCGGAGCAGGTACATCGGAAAGAGCAAAATGAGCATCCATAACGATAATTGTTTTCAGGTCGGGCAGTTTTTCTGTCAGGGAAAGAATCTTCTCCAGCTGGTCGGCATTTTCGGCAAAGCTTACTTTGCAGCCGGAAAAGCCGAGGATATATTCCAGTTCATAGGGCATGGCATCCCGTCCGCGCGGGACGTCGGCTGCGCCGATCGAAAGGACGGCAATGTCGGCTAAGAGCCACTCTTTCCGGTTGTCCGATATCAGGCCGACCGGGTCGCCGCGGGTAACACCAAGACTTAAAAGGCCTGCCGCCAGTTCCTGGGTTAAGCGGTAAAATTCGCGGTAGGTTGTCGGATTGAATCGACCGTGCTCGTTTTTCCAGAGCTGGGCGGTCATATCGGGATTTGCAGACTGGATTTCCCGGACCATTCGCGGGATTGTTTCAAACATACTACGCTCCTTGCCGGTGCAGCTGTGCAAAGAGAGTCTCGAATCGGACAGCGGGGCACCGGATAATAAAATTCTTACTCCTCAGACGCTTCCTGCCTGATATACTTTCGAATTCCCCCAAATCCGAACACAGGTAGCGATGGAGAAAGAGCAGTGCGCCCAACCTATTTTCCAAACATGAAGCCTGAAGGAGCCTGAAGGTTTGAAGGAGCCTGAAGCGGATATAAAACAGTACGAACCGCAGCAGGTTAAAAAACAAAACAGCATCACAGTCAATTCTGACGATGCTGTCTGGTAAAACCGGAGATGCTTACCAAAAATTGTAAAAAAACGCTCCTGTCAAATGGTATTCAGTCCCCAATCCATATGCTATCTCTAATATACTCTATTTTCAGCCGTTGAAAAGAAAAAATTGAGAAAAGATGAGTATTCTCCCAAACAATTCTGCAGACTCAGCGCTTCTCCTTCTCCATGGCCGCTGCGACTGCGAGTTCGTGCGGCATTATTCTCTTTATCGGCCTGAAATAGGTGCGCGGCGAGTAGCTGGACAAGTCGGACACTCTGGTCATATAGATGCAGGCATACTCTTCGACCTGCTCGGCATACAGGCTCTCCTCGGAACCGGCCCGCAGAATTTCTCCCCAATAGGGATTGAAGCACTTCTTGTACTCCCCGATAAGCTCGGATATTCTGGTGTTGAGCCCGTCCATTTCCCGGAAAAAGGGATCCACCGAACGGAGCGATTTGACCGACTGCGTATTTCTGGCGAGATAGCGCTCGATATCAATTTGATTTATCTGCTGTTCGAGGGTCAGCTTCTGATTCATGAGGCTGTCAATTTCCTGCTGGATGGGAAAAGATTTCTCCAGCCCCTTCATCTCTTCTTCCAGGTCACCCAGGACCAGGGCCGTTCTCCAGTCACACTGCTTTTTGATCGAAACCACATCCCCATAAATGTGATCTCCGATATAGAGTATTTCCTCCCCGGCCAGACCCATGTCCTCCTGCAGCTTTTCGTACCATCCGCCCTGGTAGATCCCCTGATTCAGCGGAGCTTCCTGATTCCGCATCAGGCCCGTTTCAGGATCGACGGCAAGGGGAAGAGAGCCGACTCTGGCGCTCAAAAACCGGGGCTTGTCGGCCGGGGTTACGACCAGGTCAAACACATCCCTGCCACTTGTCGTGGTTTGAGGAATGGATTAAGGGGCATAGTCCAGCAGCGCCCGACTGTATTCATAATCCGAATTGGTTATGATCATCAGTTTTTTACCGTAATCCTTGTAGCGCTCGAGCAGCATCGCGGTATCGGGGTCCTGGATTACGTATTCGGGAAAATTGTTTTTGAGCACGGTTTTCAGGCTGCCGTCACGGTGAAGATCATCGATTGTTGTCAGAATATCATCGGCCAGCTTTCGATAGTCGGGGATAGGCTCCCCATCTTCCTTCCTCTGGACAAGCTGCCCGAAGAGCACTCCATAGGAGATAGCAAAAGATGTATCGAGACTCTGGAAATCCTTGTCATGCAAGTCTACAGCGATATATCGGTAGAGCTCATTCTGTTCCTTGAAAGGAACCTCCTTCAGTCCGTGGTACGATGTTTTAACCTTGTTGTAGCGGTTGAGCTGCAGCAGGTTGCCGTGCCGCTTGTCAACGACCAGTCCCACAATAGCGCGGTTGAAGTCGAAATCGAGGGTCCGGATCGATTCGGGGTAGCCGCGGGCTGTCACCAGGCGGTCAATCGCTAGCGTATGGGTCAGCTGCTCAAATTTTCTCGTGTCATAGGGAACGAGAGTATAGTCCATATCAAATCCGATCAGCTTTATTTTCTTCAAATTCAGTGTTCTGTTAACAAATACTGCCATGTGCCGGCTCCTTGGGCTCCTGGTGGCCATTCCGACCACCAGGTTTCTCTCTATGGTGTCTTGACACTAATATAGAGGTAAATGGTCGGGAAAGAAAGTATGGAAGGGGGAAATCCGCCAGAGAAATTTCAAAGAAGTTGCGCTGGAGCGGAACGACCGGTATACTGAATCGAAGGAGAAAACTCTATGAACCTAAAAATACTTACTCCGACTGAGCGTCGTGAACTTGTCGATGCCGCGGCAGGCCGCATCCCGGTTGAGCTGCTTATTGTCAATGTGCAGATAGTCAATGTCTTTACCGGTGAAATCTATCCGGGCGTGATTGGAATCCACCATGGATATATAGCCTATGCCTTTGAAGCAGAAGACCCCTCTAGATTTGCCGGTAATGCCGTTAAGCTGCATGACGGACAGGGAGCTTATGCCGTTCCCGGTTTTATCGACTCCCACGTCCATATTGAAAGCAGCATGCTTACGCCTCGGCGGTTTGCGGAACTGGTTATACCGCATGGAACGACAACCATTGTCACCGATCCTCACGAAATCGGCAATGTGCTGGGAATCGAGGGCGTTGAGTACATGATTGAAGCCGGCCGGGATCTTCCTATGTATCAGCTGGCCCTTGCACCCTCCTGCGTGCCTGCAGTACCGGGACTCGAGGAATCCGGCGCTGAATTTGGAAGAGATGAAATAGCCCGCCTGCTGGATAACGACCGCATCCTCGGTATAGCAGAGGTTATGGATTTCCAGGGAGTGATCAGGAACAGCGACAGAATGCGTGACATACTCGATCTGGGATTTGAACGCGAATGCTTTATCCAGGGACACTTTTTCGGGGACGGAGAACATGAACTTGCCGCCTATCTCTGCGCCGGTCCCTCCTCGAATCATGAAATATTCACCCCCGAAGCAGCAAAAGCCTCTGCCAGGGCCGGAATGATAGTCGATGCCCGCGACAGCTCCTTCTCCCGGGATGTCGAGGCAATAGTCGGAGCCCTCAAGCAGTACGGGCGGATGCCGAACTTCACCATCTGTACCGACGACCGCGAACCGGCCCAGATACTGCGAGACGGCCATATAAATGCCTGCACCCGCCATGCCATAGAATCAGGCATGGAGCCGGTGGATGCCATACGGGCGGCATCCCTCAATACCGCAGCTCTTTACAAACTGGACAAGTTGGGCGCCATTGCGCCGGGATATATCGCAAATATCAACCTGGTCGATGACCCGGGAAACCTCAAAGTAAAAACCGTCTTCTTTGAAGGGACCGTTGCAGCGGAAAACGGAAAGCTCAGCCGGCCCATTGAAGAGCAGCAGTTTGCAGTCGAGTCGTACAACTCAGTGCATATCGGAACCCTGAATGAAGCGGATCTTACCCTTACCGTTCCGGAAGGAGTTCAGGACGGATCTGTACAGGTTCGGGTTATTCATTATCCCGATGCCGATACGCTGGAAACGCAAAATGTCATCAGGGAAGTGACAGTGCGCGATGGGAAGGTGGTTCTTGACGGGAATGAGGACCTTAACTTTATTGCCGTGGTAAACCGGCATGCCGGAAAGACGGGAATGAGCGTGGGCTTGGTGAGCAATTTTCTCCTGAAGCAGGGGGCGCTTGCTGGAACCGTAAGCCATGATTCCCACAACCTGACCCTGGTCTATCGCGATCCCTCTGAGGTCCTGACAGCGGTAAAAAAAGTGGTAAGCAGCCGAGGCGGTGTTGTTTATGTCAATAATGGACAGGTGTATCCGCTGGAGCTGCCGGTTGCGGGACTGATGAGCAGCGGATCGATAGGAACCTGCATCAGCCAGGTGGAAACGCTCAACCGCGTCCTACGTGATGCGGGCATCCAGACCTCGAACCCGGTAATGCGTCTGGCAACAGCGGCACTTCCGGTTATACCGAATATAAAGATCTCTGATAAAGGACTGATTGATGTGCTGAAGGCCGAGTTTATTGATCTTTTTGTCTGAGGGTTTGATTTTTTGAGAAGTTTTTACGATATTACACATACGGCCGATTGCCGGACGACAAAAGCAGTAAGCTTTTGCAGCTTTTGCAGCCATTGCAGCCATTGCAGCCATTGCAGCCATTGCAGCCATTGCCCGGCTCAAGCCTGCTGTAAGCTTGATTAAGCCTGCATAAGCTCTATCGAGCCTGCGTAACTGGCAATCCAGGTTTTTCCAGGAGGAGAATTTATGAGTGAATACTACACCGATCCCGATCCCGCCGAAACACGGGAATGGCTTGATGCCATCGAAGGCGTAATCCGTCAGGAAGGAGCCGAAAAAACCGACTTCCTGCTGCGGGAACTGACCGAAAGTGCCAGAAGGCAGGGGGTTGCAACATCTCCGGGCGTACTTTCACCGTATACCAATACCATAACTCCCGACGGGGAAGAGAAAATACCTCAGGGTGACTCGCTGACAGCCATGCGCGTCGCCGCTTTTGTTCGCTGGAATGCCATGGCCATGGTAGCCCGGGCCAATAAGGACGGGGGCGGGCTTGGCGGACATATAGCCAGCTTTGCTTCATCAGCCGTCCTCTATGAGGTGGGATTCAACTGGTTTTTCCACGGCCCCGAGGCAGAAAACGGGTCTGATCTGGTTTTTTTCCAGGGCCATTCAGCTCCCGGAGTCTATGCCCGGGCTTTTGTGGAGGGGCGTCTTACCGAAGAACAGCTGGAAAACTTCAGAAAGGAGACCGGCGGCAAAGGAATTTCATCCTATCCTCACCCCTGGCTGATGCCCGATTTCTGGCAGTTTCCCACCGTCTCAATGGGACTGGGGCCGCTTATGGCCGTCTATCAGGCACGCTTCATGAAGTACATGAATGCCCGGGGACTGGCAAATGCCGGAGACCGCAAGGTGTGGGTATTCATGGGTGACGGCGAATCCGATGAGCCGGAAGCTCAAGGAGCCCTGGCCCTGGCGGCGAGGGAAAAACTTGATAACCTGATCTATGTTGTAAACTGCAATCTCCAGCGTCTCGACGGACCAGTCAGGGGAAATGGAAAAATTATCCAGGAGCTGGAAGGTAATTTCCGCGGAGCCGGCTGGAATGTGATCAAGCTGATCTGGGGGACCGAGTGGGATGAGATAATGGCCCGCGATACCGAAGGACTGCTGCTGCGGAAAATATCAACCATGGTCGATGGAGAATTCCAGACCCTTCGTACCCGCGGACCTGAGTATATGCGTCAAGCGCTTTTCGGTGATGACGAACGGCTAATGAAGCTTGTTGAAGACAAAAGTGACCGTGAAATCTGGCAGATGTCACGGGGCGGGCACGATCCGCGCAAAGTCTATGCAGCCTTCAGTGAGGCGAGAAAGCATACCGGTCAGCCGACAGTGATTCTTGTCAAAACCATAAAAGGATTCGGTCTGGGCAAGGACGGCGAGGCCTCCATGGGAGCTCATAACCTGAAAAAAATGGCCGGAGTGGACCTGGTTGAGTTCAGGGACCGGTTTCATGTACCCCTCAAAGATGACGAACTGGAAGCCCTGCCGTTTATCAAGCCGGCTGAGGGCAGCGATGAAGCCGAATTTCTCAAGAGGATGCGAAAGCAGATGGGCGGTCCTGTCCCGTCGCGCATTGCAGGAAATGAGCGTCTGATCATACCGGGACTTGACGCCTTTTCCGGACTTCTTAAGTCTTCCGGTGACCGCGAAATTTCCACAACCATGGCCTTTGTCCGACTGTTAAGCACCCTCACCAAAGATAAGCAGATCGGTGAGCGTCTTGTACCGATTGTTCCGGATGAGGCAAGGACCTTCGGAATGGAAGGACTGTTCCGGCAGGTTGGCATCTATGCACCAACGGGGCAGCTCTATGAACCTGAGGATTCCGAATCGCTGATGTGGTATCGGGAGGATGCCAAGGGGCAGATTCTCGAAGAGGGCATTACCGAAGCAGGCGCATTTTCCTCATGGATTGCCGCGGCGACTGCCTATGCAAACTACGGCAAGGTTATGATCCCGTTCTACACCTACTACTCCATTTTCGGATTTCAGAGGATTGGCGATCTTGCCTGGGCGGCTGGAGACAGTCGGGCCCGCGGTTTTCTGATGGGAGCAACTTCAGGCAGGACAACCCTCAACGGCGAGGGACTGCAGCATCAGGACGGCCACGGCCTGCTGCTGGCGGCAACACTTCCCACCTGCCGGGCGTATGATCCGACATTCTCCTACGAGCTGGCCGTTATCATTCAGAACGGCATGCAGAAGATGTATGGAGAGGGTGGGGGTGAGGATGTTTTCTACTATATCACCCTCCTCAACGAAAACTATGTCCATCCGGAAATACCAGAAGGGGCCGAGGAGGGTATAATCAAGGGAATCTACCAGTTCCGCAAGGGAGCTGCCGGCAAGAAACGGGTTCAGCTGATGGGAAGCGGGTCTATTTTCCGTGAGGTTATTGCCGCAGCCGAGATGCTTGAGGCGGATTTTGATGTTAACGCCGACCTCTGGAGTGTCCCGGGAATAAATCAACTTGCCCGGGAGGGCAGCGAAGCCGAACGCTGGAACCTGCTGCATCCCGGTGAGAAACCGAAAATACCGTATCTGACAGAGACGATGAAAAAAGCTTCCGGACCTGTTGTTATCAGTACCGATTATCAGCGGGCGTATCCCGAGCAGATCCGCCGTTTTATTCCCGGCAGTGTGACCATACTGGGAACCGACGGGTACGGGCGCAGCGATACGCGGGAACATCTGAGGGACTTTTTCGAGGTTGACCGCCGATACATTGTTCTTGCCGCATTGAAGGGGCTGGAGGCCGAAGGTACAGTAAAGGTCGGCACAGCTGCCGCCGCTGTAAAAACACTGGGTATCGAGGCAGATCGCCCGGCACCCTGGACCGTATAACAGGAGAGGCAAAACATGGCAGTTACAGATATTCGTGTTCCCGATATTGGAGGGTTTGAGAACGTCGCCATAGTTGAAGTGTTTGTTTCAGCAGGCGACCGGATACATGCGGAGGATTCCCTCATCTCACTTGAAAGCGATAAGGCGGTTATGGATATTCCCTCACCTGTAAGCGGGAAGATAACGGAAATGCTGGTTAAAGCAGACGATACGGTAAGCGAGGGGGACCTCATAGCCCGTGTGGAGGTTGAAGATGCTGATGCGGCTGACGATGCAGAAAATGCTGATGCCGATGCTGGGGCAGAAGATGCTGATGCGGCTGACGATGCGGCAGTAACCGGGGGGACTCAGGCTGATAAATCACCAGCGAAACCCGAAGCTCCAGCGAAACCCGAAGCTCCAGCGAAACCCGAAACCGGGCCGATACCGGGAGGCGGGGGCAAGTATCACGCTTCTCCCTCCGTACGCCAGTATGCCCGCGAACTGACTGTTCCGCTGGGACAGGTGACTGGAACCGGTCCCAAAGGAAGAATTACCAAAGAAGATGTTCAGGCCGTGGTCCAGAAGCTGCTCGCAGCTGACCGGCAGCTGGCAGGCGGCGGGGCCGCAGCAAGCCGCGGGGCTATGGCAGGCAGCGGCATTCCGTCAATACCCCTTGAAGATTTCAGCCGTTATGGGTCAATAACCACCGAACCGCTGGGACGGATCCAGAAAATATCCGGACCGCACCTGCATGCCGGCTGGCTGAATATTCCCCTGGTTACCCATTTTGATGAATGCAATGTAACCCGTCTGGAAGATTTCAGGAAACAGGCCAACGCGGCGAGAGGCGAAGACGATGTGCGCCTCAGCATTCTCCCGTTTATCGTGAAGGCTGTGGTTCGAGTGCTGAAACAGTTTCCGCATGTAAATTCATCCATCGATACCGAAAACCGCACCCTCATTCTGAAGCAGTATTACCATATCGGTATAGCCGTGGATACTCCAGACGGACTCGTTGTTCCGACTATCAAAAATGCTGATAAAAAAACAGTTGGAGTGATTGCCAGTGAACTTGCCGAAGTAAGCGGCAGGGCGAGAGCTGGAAAGCTGAAACCTGATGATTTTACCGGAGCCTCCTTCAGTATATCAAGTCTTGGGGGTATCGGAGGCACTCAGTTTACCCCGCTCGTCAATGCCCCTCAGGCCGCAATCCTGGGGGTCTCACGGGCGGCCGTCAAGCCGGTCTGGAACGGTGAAAGCTTTGTCCCTCAGACAATCCTTCCATTTTCCCTCTCCTATGACCACCGGATTATCGATGGAGCGGAGGGTGCGCGTTTCAGCAGGGCCCTGGCGCTTGAATTGGAGCAGTTCCATGCAGCACTGCTGGAATAGCGGATAGCGAAAATGAACCTGAAAAGAGGATAGTATGACGGATATTAAAGAAATAACAGCAGACTTTGCCGTTCTTGGCGGCGGTCCCGGCGGATATTCAGCGGCATTTCGGGCAGCCGATCTCGGGCTCTCCGTCGTGCTCATTGAAAAGCATGAGCGAATCGGGGGCGTCTGCCTCAATGTTGGCTGCATTCCCTCCAAAACGCTGCTTCATGCAGCAGAAGTATTGAGGGAGGCCGAGGAAGCTGAAATATTCGGAATAACCTTTACCAAACCTGACATTAACCTGGACAAGCTCAGGAACCACAAAGATGGGGTGGTAGATACCCTTACCTCCGGATTGAAAAAGCTGGCGAAAGCGCGTAAAGCTGCTATTCTGCAGGGCTTCGGTAAGTTCCTCGATAAACAGACTATCGAGGTGACGGCAGAGAACGGAGAGATAACCCGGGTGGTATTCAAACATGCAGCAGCAGCGGTCGGCTCGCGTCCCGTCAGGATTCCCGGAATCGATTATGATGATGAGCGAATATGGGATTCAACTGATGCGCTTGCTTTGAAAAACATACCTGCCCGGCTGCTGGTAATTGGCGGCGGAATAATCGGGCTGGAGATGGCGGCTGTATATCACGCCCTTGGCTCGGAAATAACATTGGTGGAAATGATGGATCAGCTGATACCACCGGCTGATGCCGATATTGTCCGGCCCCTCATGCAGGTTCTCAAAAAACGCTATGCCGGTATCTATACATCAACCCGGGTTAAGGCTGTCGATCAGTCCGGGACTGTACTGAAAGTGGAGCTGGAGGGGAAGAAGGCTCCGGAGTCTGTTGAGGCCGATGCCGTGCTGGTGTCAGTGGGACGGCAGCCGAATACCGCAGGACTGGGATTGGAGCAGCTGGGGATAGATCTGGACGAAAAAGGGTTTATTCCGGTTGACGCGTCAATGCGGACCCGGGTTCCCGGCATTTTTGCCATCGGGGATGCAGTCGGTAATCCTATGCTTGCTCACAAAGCAGTGCATGAGGGAAAAACCGCCGCGGAAGCAGCAGCCGGGCTGCCTGCCGAATTCTCGCCCCTGACAATCCCCTCGGTTGCCTATACCGACCCGGAAGTTGCCTGGATGGGATTGACCGAGAAAGATGCCGAAGCTCGGGGAATTGCCTATAAGAAAGGAGTTTTCCCCTGGAGTGCCAGCGGAAGGGCGCTGAGTTCCTCAAGTGGGAAGGGGATCAGCAAGGTGCTATTCGACTCCGAAACTGGACGTATTCTCGGGGCGGGGATAACCGGCCGGAATGCCGGTGAACTGATTGCCGAGGCTGTACTGGCGCTGGAAATGGGGTCGGATGCGGAAGATATCAGCCGGACGGTACATGCTCATCCCACGCTCGCGGAAACCTTTGCCGGAGCTGCCGAGATGATTCACGGGTCAATTACCGATCTGCTGCCTCCTAAAAAGTAGAGAGCTCTTCACGAAAGTAGGCGTACGTCGTTAACGTGGTAAAGCCTACGGAAGTATAGAGCGCGAGTGCAGACACATTGGCGCTGTCCACCTCAAGCAGCAGCGGCTTGTCCGGTTCAAGAAGACGGGCTTCGCGCATAAACGCCAGCAGCCCCTTCCTGCCGAAACCCTGTCCCTGCATGTCAGGCAGTATGCCAAAACCGTAAAGAAACACAGAATCTTCTTCAGGAAGAAAGGAAAGGTGTCCCATGCCGAAAACCTTGCTGCCTCGATAGAGCAGATAGGTTTTTCTGTAGGAGAATTTGAGCGTGTTTTCCAGAGATACCCGGATATTCTCACGTGATTCGTTGAAAATCTTTTCTGTTATGGACACCAGTTCATCAAGATCCTCCAGGGAAATCAGACGCAGGCTGATATCCGGGATTTCCGGAACGGCTGCCATGGGAAGTTCCATAACCTGTTCTGTATGATCGTAGGGCACCTTCATGGTAGAAAGCATGCCGATTCCGGAAACTGACTGCTCATTGCAGACATAGAGGATTGCGGGGACGCCGTATTTGGAGACCTCTTTTCTGGCAAGCTCCCTCAGTTTTGTAAAAATACCCTGCTTCCTGAACAATGGGCTGACAAATCCGGCAAGTTCAGCCTCGTCAGGCGTTGGAACAAAAAGGGCGACGATACCCGCAAGTTTTCCCTCGACTTCTGCCGTAAAGAACAACGAAATCTCCGGATTGAAGACCAGGGCGGTAATCGATTTGATGTCAGCAATTTCCCTGGTCCCATCGTGATGAGCGCATTCATCAACCAACTTGAGAGCGGCATCGGCCAAGTCGGGAGGAATTTCACGATATGCATGATAACTGATACGTTCCATCGGATTCAGGCCTCCCGGTTAATACTTTATAAAAAACCTGTGCAGCAAAACTTGTGCAGAAAAACTTGAACAGCAAAAACACAGCAGCTCCATAGTACCACGGACAACCGCATTGAGGATAGCACAAAAGATCGCTTGAGTTCGGCTCAATTTGCACAATTCGCCCGCTTCCTGATGAAAATCATATAAGAAATACCAGCCGATATCCCGAGTACGATAACGGCACCCGTTGGAGTGATGGACT
Organism: Spirochaetales bacterium; assembly: GCA_018399255.1. GTDB lineage: Bacteria > Spirochaetota > Spirochaetia > JABMQR01 > JABMQR01 > M55B182. The sequence continues at coordinate 59,738 of JAGYPA010000015.1, forward strand.
GAGCGGTAAAAAGTGATGGCGTGGGCATAACCGACCCATCGTAGTTTACCAGCAGGCTGGAAAAAAGATTATTGCCGACATGTATGCCTATTGCCAGTTCGTAGCCCCCGTCGAGCTTTGAAAAAAGCATCAGCATAGCGCCGAAGAGGAAGTAATAGAGGTAAATTGCAGCCGAAGATCCAAAGCGTTGAATTTCAGGATTCATCAGATGGGCGAAAAGGAAAAGCAGACCCGAGAGGATCACCGGCGGAAGGATCCTGCCGGTATACTTTTCTACCCACCGCCCCAGCAGAGTCCGGAAAAGCAGTTCCTCAGACGAGGCCTGAATTACTACTGCCGCGGCAGCAGGGAAAAGAAACAGGAAAAAAGCCCGAAAATCGGGGTGAAATAGATAATTTTCCGGCATCAGAAGTCCTTCCCCGGCTGTCAGGAGGGCGGTTGCCATCAGCCAGACTCCCGCTGCCGCAAAACTTCTCCGGTACCTGAATGCAGGAGCATCGGTGATAAAGCTGCTAAAAGACATCCGCAGCACATAGCGAACGGCCAGGACTGTCCCGACCAGCAGAAAAACAAAACCGGAATTACGTATAAGATAGAGCGGAAGCGTGTAGCGGGTGGAATCAGCCAGCAGCCTGGTCATATCCGCCGGCAGCAGCAGAACCGTAATCTGAACCGCAGCCCGGCTGCCGACCAGCCAGAAAGTAACAATGAAGACCAAAGCTGCAGGAAAACTGATGTGCGATAATTTCCTCATGCCCGAATTATGTGGTAAGATTGATAAAATGTACAGGAGCGACAAGTCTCCGGAGGACAGGCATCATGAACAGGACGCTGGATAGAATTTGCCAGGTTATAGCGGACAGGAGAGCAGTCTGTGTATTTCCCACTGAAGTTGCCGCAGGATCCTGGGCTCAGCGGGTACTCGATGACACAGAGCTGAATGCCGTCAGGCTGGATCAGTTTATATCCTGGGACACCTGCAGACTGCAGCTTCTTGACTTTCCGGAAATCCTTGAACCGGCCGGGGCGGCCGTCAGAAAAATCTTCGCTGCCGATCTGCTCAGAAAAAATGCAGAAACTCCCCTGCTGAAAGTTCTTGTCCCTCCAGACTATGCGGAGAGTTCCCGATCCTTTGTCTCTTCCATAGCAGCCATTCTCCCCGACTTGCCCCAGCCGGGAGCCTCCAACGCTGACAGCCGCTCACCGGAGGGAAACCCGGGAAATATCCTGTCCCGCATTGCACCGTCGCTGGCAGCCGACATTGCCCTGATCACTGCAGCCTATCAGGAATTTCTGGAGAAAGCTGGATTGTATGAAAGCGGGCTGATCGGGATTCCCTGGAAGCCAGGTATTTCCGAGATAACTGAAACCTTCTCAAAGGGCAAGTCAGATGATACCCGCCGCTATTACATTTTTTTTCCCGAGCTGATTCCCGAATTGATTCCCGAGCTGATTCCCGAATTGATTCCCGAATTGATACCAGACCAGGCTGCTTCAAACAGGCAGCAGAGAGCTCTGCCGGCAGGGATAACTCTGATTCCCACTGAATTTCCCCAGCCGGAAGAGGCTCCCGTTCTGGAAGTATACGATCACGCCGGCCATGAACTTGCCGCATTGTTTGCACAAATCCGGCAGATTCTTGACAATGGAGCAGATCCCTCAGATATTGCCGTATCCGTCGGAGACTACAATCAATGGTATCGTGAATTGGAAGAAGCAGCAGATCTCTGGAACATCCCCCTCTCCTTCAGACGCGGCAAAGCGGCTGCAGGCTACCCCGTTACCAGAATATTCAGGGACCTTCAGGAAACCGCATCACAGAATTTTTCCCTCGACTCAATGAAAAAACTGCTCCTGAACCGGGCCTGCCCCTGGACCGATCCGGAAAAAGGGGCTGAGCTCATCCGCAAGGGAATTCGCTATTCCTGTGCTCGGAACTACCGTAAAAAGGGAATCTACCGCGATGTCTGGGAGGAGAAACTTTCCCGGGCAGGTGAAACTGATCTGCTTAGCTACTATCGCAGATTATCGGCCCATATACGTTCAATTACCGATGCGGATTCACCCGTCGCCTGCTATACGGAGCTCCTGCAGTTCTGGAATGACTTTCTTGATCCCGAAGGCTGGGTGAAGACCGATATTCAAGGGAACCTCGATATTCAAGGGAACCCCGGTATTCAAGGGAACCCCGGTATTCAAGGGAATCAGGCAGAACCGGAGCCGCAAGGCAGTGAGCAGCAGCTTCGGTCGCGTGAGAAGCTCCCGGAAACCGCCAATGCAAACCTTCAGCAGCAGAACGATGTAATCAGCTTCTGTCTTGACAATCTCCGTGATATCGTTCGTATCTGTACCCGGGCAGAACTGCACAGCATCCCCGGATTTTTCTCACTCTGGCTGTCGGTTCTTGATTCCGTCTGGTATGTACCCCAGGCCTCAGCACCGGGAATTGCCGTTTACCCATACGGATTGGCCGCAGGTATAGCGCCCGATTGCCATTTATCATCGGCATGACTCAGGGCATGACAGAAAAAGCCTGTCACCCCTGCCGTTTCTCCGGGAAATGGAGCGGGAAGCATGTGAGCCTCTCGATATTGACCTTACCGACAGGTATATAAAAACCTACGCACTTTCCGGAAAGAACGTTCGTTTTTCCTGCTGTCGGAGAACTACAGCGGTGCCCAGCTGCCTGCCGGCTGGTTTGTTGAAACAGGACGTCTGGCGGATACGGCACCTGAGTACCGCGGCGATCCCTTTTGTAATGGAACAGGAAGCCTGGCAGCACCGGGAATTTGCCCGGACTATTCCCCGAAAAAACTCAGTCCAGTGCAGAAAGAGGGATATTTCACCGCCCGTAAGACGGCATTGGCGAAAAAGGGGAGTTGATTATACGCAGATTGCCTCAACAGATCCAGATCTTGTCCGGCAGCTTGAGGGCTCCGAAATGAAGCAGGCAGGCGATTCTCAGCCCCACCGCTGTCGATTCTTTACCAATTGCCCTTTCAACTGGTTTCTCACCCATGCTCTCAAACTTGAGCAGGATGATTTCACCCTTGTCTATACCGATCCAGAAACATCCGGAACCCTGATACATGCCTGTTATGCCGATTTCTACCGCAGTGCTGAAGCGGAATGGGGGACCTTACGATCCCCGCAGACTGCCGGAGTATCAGGAGCTGCTGCTCAAAATTATTGACCGCCATACCGCTGCAGAAGCTGCCCGCGCATCGGCTCCCATTGTTCCGGTCGGGGAATGGGTGCGGGATTTTTCTTCGTGATCATCTGCCGGACATACTCGAAGCCGATGCCAGGATTTTTGAAAAATGGCATACGCTCTACACCGAAAAAAAGCTTTCACGACTCATGCCCGGAGGATACCGCATAGCGGGACGGCTAGACCGGGCAGCCGTCCGGGGCAGAATCGGCGGGGTCAAGGAGAAAGCCCTTATCGATTTCAAAAAGAGCAACCGGGTAGCGGTGAAAAGTTTTTCAAAGCTGAGTGAAGCCCCGGATTCCTATCAGCTTCCCATCTATGCCCTGCTTATGCAGGCTGCCGGGCAGGAAGACAGGCATGCTGCCGAGCAGACACCAGAAAGTAATACCATAGAAGACCTTGCCGCAGAAGCCGTCAGGGAGCTGGCATATGCTCTCTATTATGATGTCACCAAAGGAACCTATACCGCCGTCTATCCCGATAAGCCGGGTGAGGACGGCGGCTTCCTCCGCATGGTCGGCATGGCACTGGAAGCAGCTGAGGATATGCACAGAAAAATTGAGGCAGGAGATTTCAGAACAGTTCCAGGGCATGAACGCTGTGCGAACTGCAGAAATCGTGATATATGCCGGGGAAGGTTTGCCGTACGATGAACAGAATAGAGGACTTTATTGATACAAAACTTGACCCCGGGCAGATGGCTGCAGTGCAGGTCGATAGAAACGCAGTGGTATCCGCCGGGGCGGGTTCGGGTAAAACCACCGTGCTCTCATTCCGCTATCTTCGCCTGATTATCGAGGGAAAAGCGGGGGTTGATGAGATCCTGACCCTGACCTTTACCCGCAAAGCAGCTGCCGAGATGCATGAGCGTATTCACCGTCTGCTTGCAAGGAACAGTGAAAACCCGGTTGTCATGGAGCAGCTGCGTCAGTTTGATCGAGCTCATATATCGACATTGGACAGCTTCTGCGCAAAGATTGTGAGAACAGATTGCCTGCGCTACGGCATACCGCGGGATTTTCGGCAGGATGATGATCAGTGCATGCGCATAGCGCGCGATGCGGCTGAGGAACTGGTCCTGACAGGAGGAAGGCCGGGAAATGCGGCGGGTCTGCGGGAGCTGATCAGACTCCATACGGTGGAACAGGTTATCGAAAAACTGCTGCTTCCCATTGCTTCTGCCTATGCAAACCCCGCAGCAGCGATTGACTTCCCGGCCCTGGCCATGCAGCAGCTTGATACTCTCCGGTCCGCTGCAGAAGCGAAAATAGATATTCTGGCAGAATCAGCTGAAAGAATTGCGCAGTATAGTCCCGAAAAAAGTAAAACCATACAGCAAGCTCAGCTGACAGCCAAGCTGTTCCTATCGACTATTCCCCAGCTGGCAGGTGATGGGGATTGGGATCAGCTAGCATCAGGATTTTCCGAACTGAAGCTCTGGCGGAAGCCTCCAAGCAGCGCCAAACAGTTTGAACTGCAGCTGCTCCGGGACGAAACCGAAGTGTGGAAGCAGGAAATAGCCTATCTCAATCTGCTTTCGGTTACCTTGTCGCGTCAGGATATCATGAAAGCCTGCTATCAGCTGGCGGCTGATTTTCAGCAGGAGTTCATAAAGAGAAAAAGAAGGGCCGGTATTCTCTCGTTTTCCGATATCGCATCCCTGTCAGTTGATATCCTCAAAACCAATCTCGAAGTTCGCCGCTTCTATAAGAAGCGGTATCGGAACATCATGATTGACGAATTTCAGGATAACAATGACTTGCAGCGGCAGCTGCTCTATCTGCTGGCAGAAAAATCAGATCGGGAGGCGGAGGGAGTTCCCGGGGGAGAAGATCTTGCCCCGGATAAGCTTTTCTTTGTGGGAGACGAGAAGCAGTCGATTTACCGGTTCCGCGGAGCCGATGTCAGGGTGTTCAAAAATCTGAAAGAGAGCATTACGGAGATGGGGGGGGTAAGTCTTTCACTTTCCACCAACTATCGCAGTTCAGGCAGTCTCATCTCGTCCTTTAACAGGATCTTCAGAAAGCTGCTGAGGGGGGAGCAGGATTATGAGGCTGGGTTTGAGCTGCTGAAAGCCGGCAGAACGGCATCTGAAACATCTGGGAGGGTGTCTGACACCTCACGGACGTCTGGAAAGGTGTCTGACTCCCCGCTGGAGATTATGGTTTATCCGGTTGCGGCAGGAGAAAAGGATGAGCCTGAAAATAGTGATGTCCCCGAGGAGACCATTACAGATCAGCTGACCCCTTCTGAGGCGGAAGCTTTTTATATCGCCAGGTATATTCGGGACAGCGTAGCAAAGAAGCGGATAAAAATTCCCGCTGACGGAGGCCGGAAGCCCTACAGATATGCGGAGTATCATGATTTTGCCATTCTTCTGCGTTCAACTTCAAATCAGATGCTCTACGAAAAGGCCTGTCGGCATATGGGAGTACCCTATATTGTGCAGGCTGCCCGGGCACTCTATCTTGAAGCCCCGGTAAACGATATCTATCAGCTGTTGCAGCTGACTGCCTACCCGTGGGATCGCCATGCCTATGCCGGCCTGCTCAGGTCGCCGTTTGCCGCGCTCTCTGATGCTGCCCTGATTCCCCTGCTGCAGAATTTTGATACGAGCATTTTCACCCCTGAAGCAGGCAGCCTTATTGCCGATCCTCTTGATCGTGAAAAGTATTCCCGGGTATCAAGGCTCTATCACACTGTTTCAGCAATGGCCGATTCCGTACCTGTTTCAGGAATAATACGGTATGTCTGGTATCGGGGCGGCTACTATTGGCACTTGCTGAAGAGGCCTGCCAACCATGCCTATCTGGAATATTACGACTATCTGCAGGGTCTTGTGCGCAAGATGGACTCGAGCGGCGGAAGCAGCGGAAGCGGCGGTATGGGCGGGATATCCCTGGTTGAATTCCTGGATGCTGTTCGGCCAAAGCTGGGAGAAAATGCAAAAACGGATGAAATGGAAATTTTCCACCGAGAGACAACCGGGGTTCAGATAATGACAATTCATAAGTCGAAGGGGCTTGAGTTCCCGGTTGTCATTCTTGCAAATGCCGGAAATGTCGGAAAGAATCAGTCTGAACCGCTGCTGTTTTCCATACCGGGAGAATCCGAACCTTCCCTGGCGGTGAATCCCCGAATTACCCTTAAGTTTGATGAGGGTACGCAGACTGCGGCAAATTATTTTTATGTCGCAGCAAAATCCCTCTCTGCGGATATGGATGCCGCCGAACTGCAGCGCCTCCTGTATGTGGCAATGACCCGTGCCCAAAACCATTTGCTGATTACCGGGTGCCTGTCCCAACGGAACCGGAGCGAGGCGGGTGCAAAGAGGCATTTGCTGGGAATGCTTTTCGAGGCTTTGGGAGTTGATCCAGAGACTTTGGAGCATACCGGCCCCGATCAGCATGCCGGCCCCGATCAGCATGCCGGCCCCGATCAGCATGCCGGCGTTAAGCACAGCGGTATCAGGATAGGCACCATACCAGCGGTTGATCGGGAATTCTACGAGAAGGCAGGCGATCACAGGGACAGGGCAGGCGGGCAGGATTATGCCAAAACTGCAGAGGCTGAAGAGGCGTACAGCAAGGCTGATGTAATTACGTACGTCTCTTCCCGGCATGTCTTCGGGGCGATAGAGTTTATCCGGAATAGATACATGGCTGGAGATACAGCCGTCGGGAATGAGGAGCTGCACACGCTTCCGGTTGACAGTATTCTGAACCGGGATCAGACGGCCGCCTTCGGCACCTACTGCCATTCACGCATCGAACAGCGCCTTAATCGCCTTAAAGATTCAGCACGGGAACCAAGGCTTCCCTCCGCACTGCAGTCCCTTCCCGAAAAGGATCAGACTGCTGTCCGGGAGGCAGCTGTTCAGCTGGAAAAGGCATTCTTTTCATCATCTGCTGTAAGCGATATCCTGCGTCATCCCGATGCCCGGGTAACTTCCGAAGTCCCGTTTCTGCTCAAGCGAAAGGAACCAGAAGGCATCTTTTACATTCGCGGTCAGATTGATATACTGGCGGAGTTCCCTGACCATGTTGTCGTTATCGATCTCAAGAGCGATCGTCAGAGAAATCCGGAAGCGCACCGGCAGCAGGTCGAACTGTACTGCGATGCAGCAGCCCGGATAACAGGGAAAAATACCAGCGGAGCAGTCGTCTATCTGCGGGCTCCCGAGGAGATAGCATGGATACAGTAGAAATTCGCACCTTTACTCAGCAGTTCAATGCTGAAATCGCAAAAGGGCTTCTGGAAGAGGCCGGCATATCAGCTGTTCTGGATTCTGATGACGCCGGGGGTGCATACCCGAATATCTTTTTCACCGGAAAGGGATATCGCCTGCTGGTACGGGCTGATGACAGGGAAAGGGCCGAAGAGGTGCTCTCAGTTCTTAAGCCGGAAAATACCCGATAGGATCAAAAAAACGAGGGAGTTTTCTCCAGAATTATCCGCGGCGTACCGATTCGACCGCCGTTCTCATCTTTTCCAGCGCTTTCCTGAGTCGGGCCCGCTGAGTCCCGAAATTGATCCTGACGCAGCTGCGTCCTTCCGGGCCGAACCAGGAGCCGTCATGCAGCAGAACGCCGGCCTTCAGGCTGAAAAACTTTGCCGGGGAGGTTCCGCCGATCAGGGGGATAAGCTTCGTGCAGTCGATAAATGCTATGAAACTGGCTTCCGGCTCACTGAGCTCCAGTTCGGGGATAAAACGTTCCAGATATTCGCGCAGCACAGCCAGATTTTCCTGGAGGTAGCTTGTCAGTTCCCTCAGCCATGCATGTCCTCCCGTGTAGGCTGCCAGAGCTGCCGCAGGGGCAAAAATCGGCAGATGGGAAAGGGCTGCCCCTTCCAGAAAGCGATTGAATTTCTCACGAAGTTCCGTATCACTGATTACTGCAGCCGCCAGTTTTTCTCCGGCAATGTTAAAAGTTTTAGACGGAGCCATAAAAGTAGCAGATACCGTTTCCTTCGATGCGGCCAATGATGAGAAGGGGATATGAACTGCTTGGGGATAGGTCAAGTCAGCATGGATCTCGTCTGAAATCACCGCAGTCTGGTATTTCCGGCAGAGCTCGGCTGTGCGTTCAAGTTCCTCCCGGGTCCAGACCCTGCCTGCAGGATTATGCGGACTGCAGAAAAGAAGCGCGGTATTCTCCGGTTTCGACAGGAGTTCCTCAAGATGCTGAAAGTCGATGACATAACGGGAACCATCACGCAGCAGAGGATTTCTCGCCACCGCTCGTCCGTTTTTTTCTATAACCGAGAAAAATGGATTGTAAGCGGGAGTCTGAAGTATAACTCCGTTGCCGGGACGCGTGAGCAGGGTCAGGGCGACGGCTATACCGGTCATCATCCCGGGAATGAAAACGAGACTCTCGATAGCTGTTTCCCATGAGTGGCGGTACTTCAGCCAGGCCTGCAGGGCACCGGGCAGTTCCCGGGGAAAGGCGGAATACCCGAAAATCGGATGGGAAGCCCGTTCCTGTATGGCTTTCAGAACGGATGGCGGAGGGGGGAAATCCATGTCCGCCACCCAGAAAGGTACGGCATCGGGATTCCCTCCCAGTTCCTCGATAACTGAACGGCTCCATTTAACCGAGTCGGATTGGCTGCGGTCTATTTCCCTGTCAAAATTACAATTCATCATGGTTCGAAAGTATATAAGAAAATCAGCGGTCTGTCAGTTACCGGGCAAGCAGGTCTTCATCAGTGGCAAATTCCTTGCTCCGTAATTCATGGAACTTTTTTACCAACTTTTCAACGGTGAGATTCTGCTTCTCCTCTCCTCTGACGTCAAAGATAATCTCACCTCCGTCCATCATGAGCAGGCGGTTGCCCATCTCTATGGCATGCTTCATATTGTGGGTAATCATCATGGCTGTCAGCTGGTACTCTGATATAAACTGCCGGGTCAATTCCAGGACAATTTCCGCATTCCGGGGATCGAGAGCAGCAGTATGCTCGTCAAGCAGCAGCAGTTCAGGATGGGAAAGCACTGTCATAAGCAGCGTCAGCGCCTGCCGCTGACCGCCGGAGAGGAGTCCGACATTATCCTTGAGGCGCGATTCAAGCCCCATTTTCAGCGGTTCGAGCGCCTGCTGAAATATCTTCCTCCGTTTTGCGTTCAAGCTGATCTTCAGCCCCTTGAAGCCTTTTTTGTAGCAGATATTCATATTGTCTTCCAGGGAGAGCTTTCCGGCCGTACCCATAGTCGGGTCCTGAAATATCCGTCCTATGAAAGATGCCCGCTGATATTCAGGCGTGCGGGAGACATCTTTTTCTTGAATGCGTATTTTCCCTTCCGTGGGAAAAACAGATCCTGATATCAGGTTCAGCAAAGTCGTTTTCCCGGCTCCATTGCTCCCGATAACCGTTATGAAATCACCTTTATTGACCGTCATGGACAGATTCCGTATGGCAGTATTCTCATTAACGGTTCCAGGATTGAACACCATAGTCATATTTTCGAGCTTGATCATGCGTTCGTCCCCCCCCCTCGTTTACTGCTGTTGACCGGTTTATTTTTGCGGGATTTAGCTATAACCAGCGATGCAATGACCAGGAGACCGGTAAGCAGCTTCAGGTCGCTGGGAGTCAGGTTGATATAGTAGCCGTAGTAGCGGCCGAAGAACATCAAAGCTTTATAGAGGATTGCACCGAATATTACCTGCAGCGTCAGCATGCCGATCTTGTTTGATCGAAAGAGGAACTCTCCCAGCATGACTGCGGCCAGCCCCTGAACAACGATACCCACCCCCAGGTTTGCATCGGCGAAACCCTGGTACTGAGCGAGCATGGCTCCTGAGAGAGCAACCAGCCCATTCGAGAGACCGACACCCAGCACCTTCATGGTTCTGGGGTTAACTCCCTGGGAAATCACCATTTGCTCATTATTGCCCATGGCGCCAAGGGTAATTCCCATATCTGTGTGGAAAAAGAGATCGAGCAGCAGTTTGATGCTGCCGGTAAAAATAATCATGAAAAGCAGCAGCGTTATTTCCCGGGGTACTGATCCGCCGAGATTGATCACCCTCGAGATCAGCGTATCAACGCGGAGGAGGGCGACGTTTGCCCGTCCTCCGAGGACGCGGATATTGATGGAGTACAGCATGGTCATAGTGAGAATTCCCGCAAGGAGGTTCGGCACCTTGAGTCGGTTATGAATAACAGCAGTTACCGTTCCGGCCGCCGCGCCGCTCAGGAAAGCCAGCAGCAGCCCGGGGAATATACCCAGACCGCCGGTGATGCTCATCGTTACAACGGCAGCCCCTGTGGCAAAGGATCCGTCAACCGTCAGGTCCGGAAAGTCCAGAATCCTGAAGGTTATGAAGACCCCCATTGCCATGAGGGCGAAAATAAGCCCGTCTACGAGAATTCCCTCAACCATATCTCCATCGCTCCTTCGGTCTATTGAACCGTTTTTTCACCATCTTTAATAATAACTGAAGCCGATTCAATAATATCTGCGGGAACGGTAATGCCAATTTTCGCAGCGGTATCAAGGTTGATCCACAGCTCAAAGTCCAGGGGATCGGTCATGAATACGGTTCCGATTCCGTCAGGGTCGGCTCCCTCGAGAATTTCCTTAACCAGATAGCCGGTTCTCCGGCCCATTTTGTAGTAGTCAAAACCCCAGGCGATCATGATGTCGAGCCCCTCAGCCGAAGTGGGGTCTGCAGAGAGAATCGGTACGCCGGCGTTGGTTGCGGCATCTGCGACTGAAGCCAGAGCCGAAACCACCGTATTGTCGGTTGATATATAAATACCATCTACCTTGTTCACTATTGCCTGAACTGCGGGCTTGACCTCTGAGGAATTTGTTACGGCAGTTGCAACAAAATCTACCCCGTATTTGCGGCAGGCTTCTTCGGCCATGTTTTTCAGAAGCACGGCATTGGCCTCTCCGCTGGTGTAGACATGTCCGATAGTTTTTGCACCGGTTACGTCGATGAGCAGCTTTATCTGGGCATCAACAGGGGTTTTATCAGAAACACCGGTAATATTTCCTTCGCCTTTTTCATAGGAAGATACCAGGCCGGCATCAACCGGGTCTGTAACCGCGGCATACAGTACCGGAAAATCGGTAATGGCATTGGCAAGAGCCTGTGCGGTCGGGGTGGCTATGCCAATCGCAATGTCCATCTTGCTGGACCGGAATTTCTGTGCAATTGTTGCAGCGGCGGTAATATCACCATTGGCATTCTGATAGTCATACACTGCCTTGATGCCTTCTTCTGCAAGAACATCGACAATGCCCTGCTCAACGGCATCAAGCGCCGGATGCGTTACGATCTTCGAAAATCCTACTTTGTACGTATCGGACTCGGCTTCGGCTGCCCCGAAGATCAGGGACGCGCCTGCAATCAGCAGCAGTAGGGCAATAATTCTTTTTAAAGACATACATTTACTCCTTTTTTTGTTGATGACTGAGGGTCTTTCAAAAATCACGAATTTTGACAGCGATCTCAATCGGCAGTCTCTATCAGCCCGGTAGATTCCGGCTTTGACTGGATCATGTTACTATATATAAGAACATCGTCTTTGTCCAGTGACTGGAGACAAAGAAAAGGAAAATGGGGAGGGTGGGGAAATTAAAAAAAAGGATCAACGCAGAAACCTATGGGATTTGAAGCACGAATCTCGCCAATATTACGTCATTGACCTGTAAAAACAGGCTCACTTTCCACAAATCGTACGAGCAGACGAGAGTGAAGGCAAGGGCGAGGGGGCCGCTGCAGGAAAATCCTGCACGAGGGAGCGTGTGCATTCGCTGCAGGATGAGCTTTCAGGCAAATCCTTTCTCCGCAGCCGCTGAAGTCAGAAGAAAAACCACCTGCCAGCTGTCATACTGCCCTGCTGTCATACTGCGGACAAATGGGAAATCGGATTTCCCAAAAAGGAAATCCCCGATTTCCCAAAAAATAGGGAGGAAATTGGATTTCCCAAAAAGGAAATCTACGATTTCTTTAGAAATCCAATTTCTTTAGAAATCCAATTTCTTTA
>JAGYPA010000150.1 GCA_018399255.1 Spirochaetales bacterium
TCATTCTTGTGCATTCAGCCCGGACGGGAGAAAGATGGTCTCCGGAAGTTGGGATGAAACACTAAAACTTTGGGACGCGGAGACAGGTGAAGAAATACGCACTCTCACCGGGCATAGTGATTTAGTCGGTTCTTGCGCATTCAGCCCGGACGGGAGAAAAATTGTCTCCGGATGTGGGGATAGTACTTTAAAACTCTGGGACGCGGAGGCCGGTGAAGAAATAAATAATCTCACCGCGCATAGTGAATTAGTACGTTCTTGCGCATTCAGCCCGGATGGGACAAAGATTGTCTCCGGAAGTTATGATGAAACCCTAAAACTCTGGGACGCGGAGACAGGTGAAGAAATACACACTCTCACCGGGCATAGTGGTTACGTAGATTCTTGCGCATTCAGCCCGGATGGGAGAAAGATTGTCTCCGGAAGTTCGGATGGAACACTAAAACTATGGGACGCGGAGACAGGTGAAGAAATACGCACTCTTCACGGGCATAGGTTTCTCTTAGGTTCTTGTGCATTCAGCCCGGACGGTAGAAAGATTGTCTCCGAAGCCTATGAGAGGTTTTTTGATTATGGTCAAAATCTACTAAGATTCTGGGACGCGGAGACAGGTGAAGAAATACGCACTCTCACCGGGCATAGTCGTGGCGTAGGTTCTTGCGCATTCAGCCCGGACGGGACAAAGATATTCTCCGGAAGTTCCGATAACACCCTAAAACTATGGGACGCGGAGACAGGTGAAGAAATACGCACTCTCACCGGGCATAGTCGTGGCGTAGGTTCTTGCGCATTCAGCCCAGACGGGACAAAGATAGTCTCCGGAAGTTCCGATAACACCCTAAAACTCTGGGACGCGGAGACCGGTGAAGAAATACGCACTCTCACCGGGCATAGTGGGGATGATTATTGCGCATTCAGCCCGGACGGGACAAAGATTGTCTCAGGCAGATGGAGCGATAAAACCCTAAAACTATGGGACACGGAGACAGGTGATGAAATAGCAGGTTTGGCAGTTGAAACAGAAATCCGTTCATGCAGTATGTCATTCAATGGAACAGCTATTGCGTGTGGAGATAAAGAAGGTAGTCTGTATTTGTTTAAACTGGTTGGTTTAGACATTGGATTGCCGGTTATTACACCGCTACGGCTTTGGCTAACCGGGGATAAGAACAATTCCGGTACATGGTCTCCTGACATCACGGCCGGTTGTACCCATTGCGGAAAACGGTTCGCTGTGGATGATAGTATGCCCGGTAAAGAAGTCGCCTGCCCTAATTGTTATGGGATGCTGAAGCTTAATAAGTTTGTGGTGGATAATAAAGAAATATATGAAAAAGAGTTACAATATAAAAAAGCAGTTCAAAACAAAGTTATTAAGCTTTCTTCTGAGGAAGTAGAAGAATTTAAGTCTAATTATTCATTATTAAAGGGAACCAGAAAATGTCCTGTCTGTGTTAATGACATGTATGAACGAGATGATACATTGATTTGTAGTTTGTGCGGGTTAAGAATTAAAAATCCAGATCCAGTAAAAAAGATCTATAATGATAGAAAAAAACGTAAGCGCAAAACAAAGCACTCGAATTTGACTGAAATATAATCGGAAGAGTTACAGGAAGGAATGTATGTTCATAGGTGAGGCACCATGAAAAAGTACTCAGCGAAATACCATCAGACCCTCGCCGAATATTTTGGTCGGCAAAGTAATTATGGGAATATGCTGAACCAGACAAAGCCGAATGTGCGCCGAGCCATGGAATTACCCTGGCAGCTTGTCCAGTCCGTTGCGCTGGAAGAACTCCGTCAAAAACTCCAGGACCTATTGTTCCTGGAATCAAAGGTTGCCGCCGGGAAATCGTACGATCTCCTGAACGATTTCAAAATGGCCCTGGATTTACTGCAGAATGAGGATGCTGCCGAAAGTGTCCTGGGACTTTTAACATTTGCCATACAACGGGAGATCCAATTCATTCATGATGCCCGGGGGGATTACTCCCAGGCTTTATTTCAATGTGTGTGGAATGCTGTGGACTGGATCTCCGAGTCTTCTCAGGACAGCCCAGAATTAACAAAGTTGAAAGAGCTGTTACTTCGGTGGAGGGAAATTTGTGAACAGGGAAGTCACAATGCTTCATGGATCAGGGAGAAGACCCCTCCGGTAAATCCTATTGGTAAAGGACTGGTGTCTTTTATCCGCCATGACCATGAGGTACGTTGTTTTGATGTATCCAGTGATGGGAAGTGGATTGTCACACCATTATACAGAACCGGAATCCGCATCTGGGACAGGGAGAACAGTGAGCAGATTCTTGAAATCAATTCGGATGAATCTCCAATGGAACAAGATGTAGATTCTCATCGCGTAACACGCATCTTTATAGAATCTTTGGCTTTTTCACCGGACAATCGTTTTGTTCTTGCAGGATCCCATCTCGGCACTCTAAGACTCTGGCATCTTGATAGACGTGAGTTGATAGGTATGGTGGACGTGGAGGATATTCCCTGGACTTATGAATCAGGAGGAAAAATAGTTCATTTCTCTGCGGCAGGTGATTACATCCTTTTCGGCGGATTCCTGGGAGGAGAGACACAGCAATCCCGGCTCAATATTTATGACATGAGTCTGAATCAGGTTGCGGCATTCCAATATGACGTTCTTGTAAAGGATTTTTCCTACTCGGAAAGCAGCAATTCCCTTGTCTTGATTACATCTCATGGAAAAAGGCTGCAGCAGAAGCTGAAGATAATCCTAAAACCGGATGGTATGGATAATGCCTACGTTTGTGAATTCGGCGAATTGACGATCGTTCCAAATCAAGCGGAATCCGAAATTGACTCGACTCAAATCGATACTCCTTTGCGTTTAATCTACTTAGGAGACACTGTCTATCGACTGGAATCAGACGGAATGCTCTTGGCAGATTCCCCGTCAGATACCCATTCATGGCAGCTTCAACCGGAGTCGCCGCACTTCGAAACCGCAGCCGTATCCAATATGGCCTTATGGGCGGCCACCGGCTGGTGCTCGGTTGATGTCGGATTGGAACCGTTATCCGTGGCGGATTACTGGATCGTCCTGCACGATCTTAGCGGAAAGGAACAGGACTACCGCTTAAAAGGACCTGAGACCTTCATTCAACAAATCCAGTTCACACCCGATGCTCGTTTTCTGATTGCATTGTCCCTGGATGGGAATCTCTACATCTGGGATCTGAATCAAATCTCTGCAAGCTCTCCTGGAGAGGCTTTTTCAATGGAGAATGATCAAGCTGTTACGCCATATCCAACACTGGTTGAAATCGAAGAGGAAACTACTGGTGGCACTGTTCTGGCAGTCAAACATGGGCCAGATAATCAGGATATGGTGGTTCTGAAACACAGTCGAATGGATCTTCCTATTGATGAGTACAATTGGAAGTTCTCTGAGGATCAGCAGAGAGTTGCTCTCTCCTTCAGTGATTGGGATTCGTTCGATGTATGGGTGTGGGATGTCCTTTCCGGTGAACTGCTGGAATACATCCCCGGCGGTGCAGATCCCGGTGAATCGGCGAATAAAGCTCCGTTTAGATGCCGGATTTCAAATCGCCGAATCAAGTTCATTGAAGTTCAATCCGGGACCGTTGTCGGCCGATTTCCCGGGACTTTAAAAAACCTTCGTGCAGAAGGCGGGGAACGATGCTGGATCGGTGAAAATGCGTGGAA
>JAGYPA010000151.1 GCA_018399255.1 Spirochaetales bacterium
TCGGGATAGGCGATACGGTGAAGGTTGCTGATCCTGACAGCAGGATGGTGAGAAGTTCCCGAATCAAGCAGGAGATCAGAAGCTATTCCGAGGGTACGTTAAAGATTGAGTGTTACCTTGGAAGAGTGAGGACAGACATGACTCCCCGTCGGATACCGGAATACCGGGATGTCATACCTGTTCAACGACCGATAGCGATACGAGTTGTCAGCGGATATCAAAGTATTGTGGTCACCGTTCCCAGAATGGGAGGTGATTGGGAATCAACAGAAGTGTATATATCTCCTATTCAAGATTTTTCTCCGTCAGCAAGTAGCTTGGTTGCAGTGCAGAAAGCTACACAATTTGAGATAACAGGACTTGATACCAGCACTCGATATTATGTTAAAGCTCGATACATAAAAACCAATGGAAACGTATCAAGTTTTTCAGAACAGTCTTCTGCAATTCCCGACTCAGCGATTCAAGGGCCTCCGGGTGAAGATGGCCAAAGTTTATTTACATGGATAAAATATGCTGATGATGATTCTGGATCGGGGATAAGTGATAGTCCAACTGATAAAGAATATATTGGTATAGCATATAACAAAGAAAGCTCTATAGAAAGCATAAACCCGGCAGATTATACATGGGCGAAAATCGAGGGGGACCAAGGGATCCCCGGTACTCCGGGCGATGATGGTGAAAGTTTATATACTTGGGTGAAGTATGCTGATGACGAGTCTGGATCGGGGATGAGCGATAGCCCAACAGGAAAGGATTACATTGGTCTGGCTTATAATAAGGCTGTAGTTGCAGAGAGTTCTGATCCTAATGATTATACTTGGTCTTTGTATAGAGGTCCTCAAGGGGATACTGGCGATCCCGGACAGCCTGCTAGAGAGCTTTCTCTTTCTGCATCACGGCTTACTATACAAAAAACAAGCCGAGGGACAATTTACGGTGATGATATAACCATCACAGCCTTGTTGCATAATCTTTCGTTACCAGCAGAGGGGTTAACTTGGGAAACGACGAATGGCAATATCAGTGCAGGAGGCAGTGGATATGAAGTTGTATTGGCCCTTTCTTCTGTAACTAATTTACCTCTGGTTATAACAGCCAGCATGACATACGATCTTATAGATTATACTGCTTCTGTGACAATAACTGAGGTGTTGGATGGAAAACCAGCGCCGTATTATTTTGGTTTAAAAACTAGTTTGCCTACTGTTGTCCCTCCTGACAGTGAACCCCTGCTTCCAGAAGATTACTTCCTTTGTGATGATGGATGGGCTGGCCCATCTGGCTATGAAAAAGGACGAATATATAAATATACAGGAAGTGACTGGATAGAAACAACCGACAGTGATAAGGTCATGATGGCTATGAAAGATTTTGTAAGTATAACAGGAATAGATGAAGAAGAGCTTGCCGTGGGAAATTTATTTGCTGAAAATTTTATTGCATTATCAGCGGTAATACGAGAGTTATCAGTAAATGAACTGCAGATTTATGGACATATTTCTGTAGATCATATGTATATTAAAAAAGGTGTATTTCGCAGAGATAGATTTTATCCGGAGGTTTTTTAGATGAAAGCTTATGAAGCAAAGTCAATTACGTATTCAACCACTATTCCCGCAAACACAACAACGAGTGCTATATATACAGTACCAACGGGGAGAACAGCTAAAATAACGTATGTGTATGGTAATCTGTCATCAACTGCAGTCAGATTGAAAATCAATGATAGTTCTGCCACTCGCAGTGGAAGCCTTCCTTTCGGATATGATGGAATGGAGGACATAATAAACATGGGAATATATCTTTCTGCTGGGGATGCTTTATATATATTTAATGATTACAGCTCTGATGCAGATCCTGATTTGTATATGTGTGTTATTGAAGAGTATGATTCATAATAAAAGGACATTATGGACTAAGGATGAATTACAACCTATTGATGTAACGTATCCGGCAAAGCTAGTACTGCTCCAGGATATGATATTAGCTTCTTGCGAGACAATAGAATTTGAGGATAGCGGAGATGAACCGTGGTGATAGCCATATAGATTTTAACAGGGAGGAGTAATGATGGACTGGGAAAGACTTACAACAATATTAGCAGGAACCTTTATAACGTTTGCTAGTGGAGCCATTCTGGCCATGTTGAGGATGGAATGGAATATACACAAAGATGTCAAAGAACTGAAGCGAAGGAGCGGACACACTAGGGAGGAAAATATCATGCAGTTCAGACTGTTGAAAACCCTTGTTAAGATTACTCAATGCTTAATCAGGTCCATAAAAAATGGGACGAAGAACGGCGAAATGAAACAGGCAGAAGAAGAAGTTGCAGATATAGAGAAAAAGATAGATATGTATTTGTCAGAATCGATCCATTGAGGTGAGGTATGTGGTATGAAAAGGTTTGGAAATGGCTTGAGAAATATTGGGGCTTTGTTCTGTCTGGTATTGCTTTTATTGCCGGTTTCATTGTCGGCAGAAGAAAACCTGTATCAAGTTTTGCAGAATTGGTCGATCGACTACGAGCAGAAGTTGACGGGCTTGAATCAGAAATTGGAGAACTTAAATCAGACAATGAACGACTACGAAAACTCAGTGGAGAAGATCGAGAAAACCTCGAGCGTATTCGAACAGAGCTTTCAGAAGCAAGACGATATATTACTATCGCAAGAGAAGAAATGGGAGAAGGTCGAGCAGAGGCAGGAGAGCTTGCAGAAGGTATCAACGGACTTCGTGGAATCCTTGGCCAGTACCGAGAGGAGCTTGAAGCAATTAAGGTTAAAGAGTGATATTCTCATGTATACTACCATCGGACTTGGATTGTATATCGTGATAGATTTCGGGATGGAACTGCTTAAGGAGAGATTCTAAATGTGCCTTCTGTGCTGTCTTCCTACCATCCTAATAGTAGTTTATCGCATATGCCCCGTGCGTGCGTTCAGCATGCCCTCACGCTTCTCTCAGAGCAATACCGGAGTTATCAGTATGCAGATGTGCAGGGACTACGGATGTAAACAGAGAATTTAAATGTACACTGTAAATATTAAAAGGGATGGAGGGAATTATGCCTGCAAATAGAGGACATGACAAGCAGGGACCGTATTACCGCTGGGGCACTAAGGGCAAGAAGTATCATTATAGGCCGAGAAACAAGAAGTCCAGAAGACGTGCCAGATGGCTAGCAATCCGGCAGGGACGGGCGATAAAAGCAAGGGGTGGATGATACTGAGTAACCTTTTGATGCAACCCCGTATATTTTTAGACTTTTCTCAGTAATATCTATATATTGTAAAATAATAGTTGACATTATAGATAAAAGGTAGTATATTATAAATAGAGAGAGAGAATAAAAAAGGAGTTACAGAATGAAATTAGTACCATTTTATGATTATGAAAAATTATTCGAAATGAGAAGCCAGAAGCTGTATAAGAATGGTCAGGTCGTGGATAAGATAGCTGGCATGAAAAATGAGAATGGGAAATTATTCGTGAAACTTATGAGCCATGATGTATTTGATTGGATTACTACTGAGGAGCTTTTTGAATATACCGATGTTTGGGGAAACAGTTTCGGACAAATAAAGTGAAACTATTTGCTTAAAATGTTAAATAATAGTTGACATTAGTATGGAATTGTAGTATATTAAAGATAGAGAGAGAGAAAAAAACAAGGAGTTATCAAATGACAAAAG
>JAGYPA010000152.1 GCA_018399255.1 Spirochaetales bacterium
AAATCTGATACGAAAATAGTCAATAATTCCTCTGCTTCCTCTCTTTTGCTGATATCGCTGGGTAAAAATGCCGTGTAAACTGATTGCAATTACAAATGTGTGAACCTGTATATTTTGCAGAGCAGGCAGAATAGCCAATCACTGATAGCGGATTACTGATAGCCGAATGGGCTTAGTCGAGGCTATTTCCGGCAATGCAGAGGAATCATTATGATTGAAAAAAGTCTGAAGTTCGATACTCCCAGTGAAATCCGAATGAATTTGTTCGGTTACCGTGCTCAAGTTAATCAAAAACCTTACAAAACACCAAAACACTTTCTATAACTATGAAGGGGAAGGTATATGACAAAAAAAAGTAGAAAAAACCGTATCAGAACTATCATTATAGGGATTCTGGTTCTGATGATGTTCATCGTCAGCACGGGATGCCCTGATATTATACCGGAAGATTGGGTCGGCAGTCTCGTCCTGACAGTTGCTCCTGCCGGTTCCCGTTCGTTTACTTCAAACCTGGATACCGATATCAGCGAGTACCAGATTACCCTGACGCATCAAGGTACCGGAGATACGGTCAGTGAAACTTTCAGCGCCGGCCAGACCATTGAGGTAACTGACTTGCCGGTCGGGAATTGGGAGGTCGTTGTAACGGCTGCGAACGAGGAAGGAGAGACTGTTGCTGAAGGGTCGGTAACAGTAACCATAACTGCGAGAGAGGAAACACAAGCCGAAATTGCCCTGGAATACCTGGAAGGCGATGGGACCTTTGTGCTTGAAGTTACCTGGGGTAACGGAATACTGCAGAACCCGGCGGTTACGGCCGACCTGACGGAATATGTTGACGGAACCAGCGGAGCAGCTCTGCCGTTGGATATTGAGCTGGTAGATGAGGATGAGGACGGCTTTTACGAAGGGGCAACTTCCCGGAAAACCGTGGCAGCAGGCACCTACCTGCTGAGCATAGCGGTAACGGATACAGATCTGGGTTTTGAAACTGGACGGGGACCGGATGCCGTTACCGTCAGGGCTTCGGATACAGCCGTAACCGTGGCAGCCTATACTATTGATGTGCCAACCGGCGGCATCAGCATCGCCATAACGGATCCTTCACCAGATACCTTCGATCTTAGCGTCAGTGCCGGAGCTCAGACCGCTGCGATAAATGAATCTATTACCTTTACCGCCGATCCTGGGGAGACCGCTGTTCAACGGTATGTCTGGGCGATAAATGGTGTACGGGAAGAGGAAGACGGCGCGGCGGAATTCTCGCACAGCTTTACTGCGACCGGTGATTACACGATAACGTGTCTTGCAGAAGATACAAATGGGATTCCGGCATCGGCTTCAGTGGTCGTGATGATCGGGGACCTTTTTCCAGCAAAGGACGAGTAGGGGATGCGCGACAGGAGTTCGCAGCAGATAAGATAGCGTGAAGCAGATAAAGAAGCACGTAAGGAGCAGTAAATGAAAAAGATCACAAAAACGACTGTCGGGATTATGCTGATCGGCATAATGATTCTGGTGAGCGTCTTCAGCGGATGTAATCTGGGGATAGCGAAAGACGCGACCGGCAGTCTGCTGGTAAGCTTCGGCGGAGCATCCCGATCCTTCGATTCCAGCCTGGATGACGAAATAGCCGCCTATGCTATAACACTGACGCACAGCAAAACAGATGAAGTGCTGAGCGATGATTTTGCCAAAGGGGACACGATAGAGTTTGAAGAGCTCACCCTGGGCACCTGGCGGGTGGATGTTGAAGGGAAAAACGGTGCTGGTACCGTGGTAGCCGAAGGCTGGACGGATGTCGATATCGTACCTAATACCCGGGTAGTCGCTTCGGTTATTTTGAGCAGACTTGGAGGGAACGGTACCCTGAATGTAGAAATAAGCTGGCCTGACGGTGCATTGGAAAATCCGGCAGTAACTTTGGATCTTTACGATGATTTTGCCATGAGCGGCGATCCGCAGGCTTTGACCGTATCCTATATTGATGCTGATACTGATGAGAAGATTGAAGGAGCTTCAGCTGTACAGAGCGTACCGGCGGGGTCCTACATCCTGGTTTTTTCGGTAGAAGATGCAGATACAAGCTTTACCTCCGGTAGGTTTGACGTAGTGCACATAGCTGAGGGGGCCTCGACGGATGTGGCTTACACCGTATCCGTTCCTACGGGAGCAGCCGGTATAACTATTGAAGATCCGGAGGGACGAGAGGAGATAGAGCTGAGTGCTTCAGCCTTGAACGCTGCTCCCTCATCAGTCATAGAATTCAGTGTGGACAACACATCTGCAGAAAGCTATATCTGGGGCGTTAACGGCAGCGTGGTTACCGGGGAGACGGGATCAACTATGGAATATGCGTTTGATGCCGCCGGCAGCTATGAAATCAGCTGTATCGCCAGCTTTGAATCTGGAGCGATAGCCTCCGATACCCTGAGCATCGATATTGGCGAACGGGATCCGGAAACCTCCGCCGATTACTACGCTGATGCCAAGGCGCTGCTCGATACGGCTGTCAGCGGTTCTGAGTCTGTAGTGGACCTGAACGAAGCCTATTCGCTGCTCAACCGGTCACTCGCCCTGAATCCGGACAATTCGGATGCCGCGCTGGCTCTGAGCATCATGGATCTGGTTGGTATGCTGGTAGACGAGGAGATTGTCGGGGTTCTGCGCGACGGACTCGGAATGAGCACCTATCCGGATAATTACACAGAGTTCTACGCCAATATCTACAGTGCCGTCAGTCTTCCGGCTTTCTTACCAACATCAAGTACGCTGACGTCAAACGGCTTCAACGACTTCTGGGAGAACTATGGGGACGAGGGTGGAAGCAACGCCTATCTGCCGCTGCTCGAAGGACTTGTCGACTATCAGTACAGCGATGGACAAGATGCCTACCTGCTCCAGATGCTGAGCAATATGGATGCTGCCGGAAAGGATCTTGATGATGTATTTAACGGCATCCTGCAGGCACTGGGTAATTCCCTTGATGCAGTTACAGGGAATCTGGAAGGTTTGGGCGATGAAGCCCGCTTTGCTATTACTTCTGACACCTTCCTGCTCGATACTGTTGCAGGGATGATGGGGGGAGCGCTTCACTACGGGAAAGCAGAAGCCAATCTCCTGGCGGCAATGCTCTATCAGGTGAAGTCCTTTGCTTACCTGGTGAAGGTCGTCGATCTGGGTTTTGACATCAGTGCACTGCTCGACAGTGTTGACTATAATATCATTACCGGCGAGTGGTCGGTGGAGTCTGACTACACCCCCTTCCTCAACAACTTCCTGGGGTCGGATGATGATGCGGTTGCGGTACTTGCCGAAGCTGAGGCAGCCATGCTCACGGCGCTGGAGCTGATGCAGGAAGCCTTTATAGAAATAGCGGGGCGTACAGCAGATGAAGATCCGGCTCCGGATGATGCACTGTTCCTTTCCCCGTACAATCCGATGTTTGCCGATCAGTGGACAATAGTGCAGGATACCCTGGCTTTTGCCGGTAAGTATATGGCAGAGTTGGAGAGCTCCATCACTTCCGATACCTATTACTCAGCGGTGCTGCCGGTGGATGGGTATGATTATAACAGTTTTCCGGAATTTGCGGCTCAT
>JAGYPA010000153.1 GCA_018399255.1 Spirochaetales bacterium
TTGCCTAAGGGCAAGTTCTTGACCCGGGTTTTGATACCTTTCATTTTTTTGAAAATGCAGCGGGATAGTAAATTTGTGTTTTGTCAAGTAAAATTCCCGGAATTTGTCGTCAAGAATTCCCGGGTTTTGTCACGGGAAATTCCCGACTTTTATCAAGCTAGAATTCCCCTGCATCCAACAACTCTCCAGTTGTATTTCCATTCAACCGTTCCAGTTCATTTTCAAGAAGATCGACACCATCAATCACTTCTAACCGACCTCTTGGAGTTGAGTACCGGTTTATAACCTTTCGTGTCTGCTCATACAGATCCTGTTCCGAATAGGTGTGCGGATAGGGTTCTTTACCAAACCTTTTTATGAGTATTGCCTCTATTTCAGCAGGTATATCTTTCTGACCATGGGTACGTATACTTTGCACATATTTCCTATCAACAATCATTTTTTCCCTCCTGCAGCCGGAGTCGCCTGCATAGAACGAGCGTTTTTCCTCA
Organism: Spirochaetales bacterium; assembly: GCA_018399255.1. Lineage (GTDB taxonomy): Bacteria > Spirochaetota > Spirochaetia > JABMQR01 > JABMQR01 > M55B182. The sequence goes on from JAGYPA010000153.1 coordinate 492, forward strand.
TCAAAGCGTGCTTCATGCGGTAGCTTTCCCCCTCAAACAGCAGTAGATGTCCATGGTGGATCAGCCGATCAATCATGGCAGCCGCCATCTGCTGATCGGTGAAGATACCTCCCCATTTCGAAAACTCCACGTTTGTAGTGAGTATGAGGCTTTTACTCTCGTAGCTGTCAGCAATAACACGGAACAGTAACTGTGATCCTTCTTTATCGACGGGTACATACCCCCATTCATCCAGTATAAGTAAATCCAGCCCTTTAAGCTCGGTAATCAACCTTTCCAGAGTTCCATTCTTCCGTGTCTCCGCCAGTTTCAGCACCAGTTCAGTCACGGTATAAAACTTTACCTTCAGTCCCATTTCACACGCACGGATGCCTAATGCAATCGAGAGATGGGTTTTACCCGTGCCTACCGGTCCATAGCAGACGAGATTTGTCTTCTGTTTTATGAATTCCCCACGCTCCAGCTCCTGACGGCTTAACGCTGGTGGAAACCTAATGCTCGTGTAATCATACCCTTCCAGGCTCTTCAGTACCGGAAATTTTGCTCTATTCAATAATCGAGTTCTCCGTGAAAGCTCACGATGCTCCAGCTCCTTCTGCAGAGCTTCCAGTAAAAACTCTTCCTGCTTTGGTGTCGCTGATTCACATAATTCCGCCATCTGCTTGGAGAGTATTAACTGACGACAAATACTGCCTATTTCTTCTCTCCGCTCTTCCCGAATCTTTGCACTCACGATCATACCTTATCTCCTGCACTCAGAAAGCTGTCATACGGGGTTAAATCGGGTCCACTTTCCGGTATCCCGTCAATCCCAAGGTCTTTCATCCGCGCGGCAAAGACTGCCGCATCAGCCAGCGGAGACTGTCCGTCCTGCTGAATAGCCAGCTCAAATGCTTGTAGTGCGTGATCTACATCATAATCCTGGCTTATCAGATAGATTGTCCGTAAGGCCTCCTTCAGCAGGACCTTTTCCTGATTGTCTAGATACAATCGTACAGATTCAGGGACAATCTCACGAAAGCCGCTGTTCAGCCAAGCTCCTGCATTTCGCGAAAGAACTGCCAGTGAGGTCCGGTGATCAACACTATCGGTTCGATCTTTCCCATACTTCCTGACATGGTTCACCAGTATTTGCATATCAGAATTGAAGATTTCAATGGTAAATGCCCGAATTCCCACCAGCAGTATCCTTCCGCCGTATTCAGGACAACTCGAATAGAAATGGTTCCCATCTACACGGATTTTCCCATATCCGTCGGCCTTTACATATTCATACCTGACCACTTCGAAATTCACCTGAGGAAGCTCCTGCAATGCTTTTCTATCCTCTTTAAAGAGTTCTTTTATCGGTATCAGCTTCTTATAGTGCAGTTCCTCCGCTTTCTTCAGATGCATGGTCAATAACAGCTTATTATATGCTTCCATATCATCAAACTGCGGGACCGGCACAAACCAATTTCTCCGGGTATATCCTACTTTATTTTCTACGTGACCTTTTTCATGACCAGCGTTAGGATTCGTAAATCGAACAGAAAATCCGTAGTGCGCCCGAAATTGGGCAAACAACTTCGTTTCCCGTATCTTCTCGCCTATTCTTCGTCCCACCCCAGTTGCATTGTCAAATATGATCAGCGGCGGCACTCCTTCCAGTTCCTCAAAGATATTCTTCAACCCCTGGCAAACGCATTCTGCATTCTCCCCATCGAACATCTGAGTCATACCGTTGTTACTGTTGGGAAAACTTAAGGTTAAAAACTTCTTTCTTGCCCTCTCTCCCTGATACAGACATTCAACTTCCCCAAAGTCAGCCTGAGTTTCTCCTGCATGCCATACCAGCTCCTGAAATCCCTGATGGTTCTGCCGCTCTCTTTTTACCCTTTTCATAAACCGCTGCACGAGTTCATACGAACAATCGTATCCATTAGAGGTTTCCTGCAACCTTTCGTGAACCCGTTTGGCCGTATGATGCTGCTTCTCCCACACTCCTTTGTCTTCTTCCATCCACTGCAGGATCTGTTCTTTATACGGATCCAGTTTTGATGGGAATTCCTTCTTTTCTGGCAGTTTCGGTGAAAAATCTTTCTTTTTCAGATACTTCCGAACCGTCTTCTCATCTATGGAAAATTCTCTTGCTATCTCTGCTATTGAACATCCATCTTTTCGCTTATCTCTGATACAATTTACTTGGGACATGTTGAGCACTTTCTCCTTCTCCTTTTCTGATTTTGGTAGTTTCAAAAAAGGATATTACGTCGGGGACAGTTTCTCAACTGTCCCTTGATGTTTTCCGGGAATTTCCCGCGACAACATCAGGGATTTTTACTTGACGTTTTCAGGTACTTTTAGTGTACAACAAACATAAATTGAGAACAAAGAAAATTGTCGGGTTAAGTATTGCAGGATTCATTCTGCTTTTTTCAATCATTTCCATGGTTGTTGTGATGTTTATCTATAATGGACAATTTCCCAGATATGACAGACATGATACGACAGTTACAGCAGGTTTGAGATATGAAGATCTTGAGGCGCAGTATCCAAGAAGTTTGGTGAATTTCAAATCGGGGAATAACCGCTTGCAAGGATATGTGTACGGCTTGAATCAAGAGCAAGGGCTTGTAGTCGTAGCTCATGGTATTGGAGGCGGAGCAGACAGCTATTTGTCTCACATTACGTATTTTGTTGATCAGGGATGGCGTGTTTTTGCCTATGATGCAACCGGCAGCTTTGGCAGCGAAGGCAAGTCGACAAAGGGTTTTCCGCAGGCGCTGATCGATCTGGATGCCGCATTGACGTACATACGCACTCAGGAGGGTTTTTCCAATCTGCCAATTCTATTATTTGGCCACAGCTGGGGCGGTTACGCGGCAGCTAATTTATTGCACTATGATTATGAAATTGCAGGTGCGGCTACGGTATCCGGTGCAAATAGTCCTATGGAAATGATTATGTGTAAGTGCCCGAATTAATTTGACCCCAATACCCACATTATTATAAACCGAAAATCCTTCAGTAGTTGCTAAAATCCCGAGGTATTATCAACTTTCTCTTTACCCGCATAATTTTACCGAACGACAATAGCGCGG
>JAGYPA010000154.1 GCA_018399255.1 Spirochaetales bacterium
GGCCAATCTCCACAGCTGGGATTATATCAGACCGGCTCTTTCCGAGCGCAGCACGGTTTACTCCTACGATCGTATTGCCTTCGGCCTTTCAGAGCGTCCCATGCCTGAAGACTTTCCAGAAAAAAACAGCTCCCAGCAACCACAACCCGAACCCAACCCCTACGCCTCTGAATCGGTAAGAAATCGGGCTGCAGCCCTGATGGATGCCTGGGGTCTTGACAAGGCAGTCCTGGTGGGCAATTCTGCGGGGGGCAGTCTTGCCGTCGAGCTGGCTCTTGCCTTTCCCGAACGAGTTGCGGCTCTCATTCTGATCGATCCCGCTATCTACAGCAGTGGCCCTCCCGGCATTGTAAGGCTCCTGCTCAAGCTGCCGTTTCTCGAGAATACCGGGATAAAAAACATTCGTCGTCTTCTTGGCGGAGAAGACCCGGAAGCCCTTCTGGCTTCTGCCTGGCATGATCCTTCCCGCATTCCCCCAGAACAAGTTACGTATTATTCTCAGCCTCTGCAGATTGAAAACTGGGACAGGGCATTATGGGAATTCACCAAGGCAAGCAGCAACCCGGGGATAACCAGGCGCCTGGATGAGTTGACACTGCCAATTCTACTGATTCATGGTGAACAGGATACGATTGTTCCGGTAAAGGAGAGCAGACGCCTTGCCGAAGCAATACCGCATGCAGAATTCCATATTCTTCCGCAGTGCGGGCATGTCCCCCAGGAGGAATGTCCCGAAACAACGGCCGAATTGATTATCGATTTTCTCAACCGGTATAATCTTTAGGTTTCAGCTTACAATAATCTGCATGCTGCCCCCGGAAAAAATCTCTATTATCACAATTTTTACTCACTTAAATATATGCTCTTTGTAGGAATGTCGGTAATCGGTGTAGGACTAATTACTTTTCATGGGTAGTTCGTTGTATTGTATTCATTGGTATTATATATTCAAATAGCATAAAAATTTCAAAGGAGGTTAAGCATGTTCGCTTTAAAAGCCTTTCCGAAAGGAAGGAAGTTGCGAGTCTCTGACAAGCACAAGCACTTCATAAGTTCCAGCAAGTATCAGAATCTCGAATATTGTTCTATCTGCGGCAATGAACTTGGAGAAACATTTTACTATTGCCCCTCCTGCGGAAAGTACTACTGCAGAAGCTGTGCCAAACCTTCTTTGGGCGGCAATGTTTGTCCGACCTGTCGAGATCTGGTGTTTCTGCAAATTGTAAAAGTAAATGTGAGCTGAGCTGTGCGCCTGCACAGAAAATATCTTCATACCTCCTGATCATCGCGAGTACAGTCATGCATATACAAAAAATCCGGACAGCGGCCGGAGCGGCTGCTACAGCATTGATTTAAACGGCAGATCAGGTTCTATCGCAAAAGCATCCTCAAAACCGCGGGGATACTGAAATTCAAGATCATCTTTATTATCCGGATAGACAAACTTCCCGCCAACTTGCCATATATAGGGTTTAAACGCATATTTAAGCCGATTTTTCTTCATATTCCACAGTACCAGAATTTCGTCAGGGTCTGCCTGAAAGTTTGTCCAGATATCGTGGTGAATGGGAATAACCACCCGGGTATTGAGACATTCTGCCATACGCAGGATATCAACGGAGGTCATCTTGTCCGTCATTCCCCGCGGGTTTTCACCGAAGGAGCCGAGGGCGACATCGATCTGATAGTCGTTGCCGTGCTTGGCGTAATAATTCGAATAGTGCGAATCGCCGCTATGATAGATATTCCCTCCTGGAGTTTTTATCAGATAGTTGACAGCCAGCTTATCCATATCCTGCGGCAGCTTCCCTTTCAGGGTCACCCCTTTGGGGGCAGTTACCAGCTCTGTCCGGTCAAAGGAATCCAGAACGACAATCTCCACATCTTTGACGGTTACCGTATCTCCGGGTTTAACCGTAATGCACCGATCCTCGGGTACTCCCCATCCGGTCCACAGCTTGACGCAGGCTTCCGGACCGATGAACGGCACCGAATCCTCACCATTGCGGAGAACCGCAGCAGCTACGTTCTCATCAATATGATCCCCGTGGTCGTGCGTGGCAAGAATTGCATCAACCTTCGTTATGGCAAAAGGATCAATTACACAAGGTACATTCCGCAGGTTCGGCTGCAGCTTCAGACAGCCGATCATCCGCTGATGCTGATGCTGGGGTTTCATCAGCTGCTCCTTTTGCGTCCGCTTGCCGCTTTTAGTCCAGAGATCGATGCAGATATTGGTGCTCCCTTCCGACTTTATCCAAATCCCGGTACATCCCAGCCACCACATAGCGAAGGTTCCCGGCTGGACCTGCTCCAGCTCGATCTCTTCGTTCAGCCAGGTTCCCCATTCGGGAAAATTTGCCAGTACCCAGGATTCACGCGTAATAGTATCAATTTTACTCATATCTAAGCTTCCTCTCTCTGCAGCATGCTGTTTCCATATTATGAATTCACTCGAAAGTAAAAGTCAAGGCTTGAAACATAAATATAATCAAATAAATCTTTTTAAACAATCATATCACAACTTTTTACTTGCATTTTGATCGTTTTGACGATAAAATGCTAGGTAAATTCGGCTTTATGTGTTCTTTTGTTCATTAAGCCGACAAGGAGCAGTTATGAATAAACCTTTATTGCAGATAGCATTGGATCAGACAAGCCTCTCCGGCGCCTTGAGTGTAACCCGCAGCCTTGCGAATGAAGTAGATGTCCTCGAAGCCGGTACCATACTTTGCGCCGCAGAAGGTGCCCCGAATGTCGTAGCCGCACTGCGGGCCCTGTATCCAGCATCTATTATTCTCGCCGATCTGAAAGTTGCCGATGCGGGTTCTGTTCTGGCTGAAATGGTTTTCAGCCGCGGGGCAACCTGGATGACCGTGATCTGTGCAGCTCCCCTGGCAACCATGACTTCAGCCAAAACTGTTGCCGATGCCTATAACGGCGATATTCAAATCGAGCTCTATGGGGAGTGGACCTTTTCTCAGGCCGAAGAATGGCTGGCCGCAGGGATTACCCAGGCTATCTATCACCGCGGCCGGGACGCCCAGGCTGCAGGGCAGACTTGGGGAGAAGCCGACTTGGGTAAAATCAGAAAACTTGCTGATATGGGGTTTGCCGTCTCGGCAACCGGAGGATTAAGCCCGGCTGATATACAGCTTTTTGCCGGTATTCCCGTCAAGTGCTTCATAGCCGGCCGTTCTTTATCGGATGCTCCGGATCCGGCTGAAGAAGCAAGGGCCTTTCGCCGGGAAATCGAGAAATACTGGCAGTCCTAGGAACCTGCCGGATTTATCACCGCAACCGAGTCTGAACGATCCGGGATATTTCCGTCATCAACCGACAGGGGTATTTCCGGTTGCCCGGATTGTTCTCTTGCAGTATAGTGGCATCACAGCAAGAGCGGGAACTGACGGCTGAAGGAGGCCTGCCTTGAAAGAAAGCAGCCGCAACACCACCACATCAAGCACGGGAATACTTGTTCTTGATGTCGGAACCACCAGCATCAGGGGCATAGTATTTGATGCAGTCGGATCAATTCACTTCAGCAGGCAGA
>JAGYPA010000155.1 GCA_018399255.1 Spirochaetales bacterium
TGGGAGTAGTGTGCCCAATTTAGGGATTCAATGTCAGTAACAATAATTTTCTTATTGTTTTTAATAGATGTTTTTGAGATAAGAATTACAGGTTGAGTTTCTCATGCTTTCACGTCGTAAATTACACACCTGATTGCGCCTAACTTTTATCTTACTGCGGGGTTCGAGCCGGATAACAGGCTGGTTTTAAAGCGAACAGCGTAAAAACCAATCCTCGTTAACTCGGAGATTGTATGTGGATTTTGATCTATTGACTTAATTTTGAACTGACAACTCGATTAAGACTGATTCCTGATTCAGCTGCCCGGATAGCAAGATTGCGATGAACGTCTGGTGGAACTCTAACCATAAATTTACCGCTATACTGCCGACAAGCAATAGGCTCTGGTACAATCTCATCATTGGATTCCATATCCGCGACAGTTTCAGCTACTAATTTTCGGATTCCTTTTAAAGCCGCCTCTGGTGTAGAGGATAGCCAGCTCAGGCTTGGGAATTCAGCACACAAACCCACATATTCGCTATCTTCTTCCGACCATGTTACCCTGTATGTATATCGATCATTTTGTAACACCATGATTTACCTCCAATTTTTCAAGAGCCAAAACCACCTGTTTCACCTGATACGCCTTTGACTTTCCTTTATAATTTTGAATATTGATTCGAGGATCTCCCTGCCAGGGAGTTTTACAAACTCGATGACTGCCGGCACTTTTGCGTGGTTTCCCGAAGCAGTGATCACAAACTTTACATAAATCGCTAAAAGGAATTCCTCTGGGATTTCGCCTCATATTAGATATTATTTCACCAGTTGTAGCCATTTATATTAGTACCATTATTGATATCAATGTCAAGGGGTGATGCTGATTTTTTTAAGTAAGATATTCGTCACGTATAGCGTTCTGCTTGCATCGGAGTGCTCCAAATAATCAATCGCAGCAGTTCCTCTCATCTCTTTCGCAATCGTGGGATCCACATTGGCATTTCCTGCATGTACTTTCTATACTCTTCCCCAAAACGAGCAAGCAGAATCCTTTCCTCAAAGCGCGAAATGTAATGCAGAAATACAATCGCCATGAGCAGCACAACGAAACCAGCAAGCGATATACTCAGCAGCAATAAGCCGCAATAGAGCAGAATCTCACTTAGGTATATGGGATGCCGCACACAATGAAACACACCCTTTCTGATAACATGGGGTGTGCCTCTTTCTTCACCGAACACAATAGACAGACCCTTTCGTGACAGGTAGCCCGATACAATCAGCACTATGGCTCCAAAAGGTATTCTAAGGCCAAGCGGGATAGAGGTATTGAGGATGGTGGTGTATTTTAAAAAGAACGTGTCGGATATCCACACCGCTGCAAATAGGCATGCCAGGAGTATCTGTCCAGCATCACCAACAGTATGTTCACCAGAAAGATCATCCCGCTCTTTTAGTCGCTTTTGATATTTTTGTTTTCGAATTATCCTATCTCCTTTTCTTTTCCCTGTTTTGTGAAGAGATGAGTAGTAAGGCATATCCTTCTGGGAGTGAGCCCAGCGAACACTCAATGAGAGTTCATGGCATTCTTATGTCCAGTTATTCATAATGGGTCCACATACTAATAACTTTGACCACTTTTTCATCATCAAGAATTTGATAAACTAATCGGTGCTGTATATTTATACGACGGGAATAGGCTCCCGATAAGTCGCCTAATAACTTTTCAAATGGTGGAGGTGTTTGATAGGGATTTTTGCGCAGGATATCCAGCAATGTTTCGGCTTTTTTTCGAAGACCGGCATCAGATAACCTTTTAGCATCTTTTTGAGCCAGTTTTGTGAAAACAACTCGCCACTTCACCACTCAATATCCTCATCGCATTCCTCAATTGGTGTGGCTAAACCATCACGGATTGATTCGCGCATACCAGGAATATTCATCAGATAGAGCGTTTCCTGTACGGATCTCCAATCATCTTCTGAAATAAGCACGGCACTGCTCCGCTTACCGGTGATGATAATTGGCTCGTGGGAAGAAGCTGCTTTGTCAATGAGTCGATACAACTTTGATCTTGCTTCAGTAACCGTTAAAGTTGGCATAATTGACCTCTACTGTGTAAACATTTAAGCATTTAAATGGTACTTAATAACGTACGCTTTGTCAAGAGTGAAATTTAGGGCACAATGCTTGGTTGAGGGATGTAAAAGGGATGCTCCCTTTTATTGAGATACCTTAACTCAATTCCTTTTTGGTTTGTAATGATTCAAGAGTATAACGCTGGAGATTCCCTGACTCTATGAAGTTGATAGTCCGGAGATTGTCGAAGGGCACCCTTTTCCTCTTAAATCCTTCATTACGTAAACCTAACTCTATTCACTGAAATTCACATGAACGAAGTTTTGACAAAAAAGGATTTATCCCGCACGTCGAAGCGAAGCGTAGATCCCGTCCCTCGGGGCCGAAGATGACGCAGTGCGCTGCCTCGTTGAACCGGGTTCACCCCGCCTGCCCCGTAGCTCCGGGAGATGGTACTGGGGTAGGTATGAAATATCGTACTGGGGTTAAATCCTCAAAGGCTATTTAACTGGGGCGTACTTGTCCGCCGGAATTATGGCGGGTTTCACTGGGACTCGCCCCCTTTATCTTATCCGGTGTTATGTTTCGCCGCTGGTACTCTTTCGGTAGCTTTCTCTATGTATATCACCGATCTGCACAGTAATACTGCACTTCTTTTCCTGCAATGTGGTGTTGAATGCGTCTTTAAGCAATTGAAGTGCACTCTCAGCTATGTTTGCTTTGACATCATCAGGCCTGCCCCTAAATATGTTGATCGTAAGTGCGACAAATGCTCGATTCGGGTTACCATCACCAACAACGTAGAGATCATGTTCGACGGCTCGACTCTTAATATCCATAAGGTTGAAAATTCCGGTGCCGATAAGCATAGTGTTGATGTCATGAAGTAATTTTTTCAGGTTAATCTTGTCGTTAATGTTGCTTGAATATTCCAGAATGCAGTGGGGCATGATCGTAACCTCCTGTTATGTTAATAAATATATGGGGCCAAAGCTTGAATTGTGAATTATGGTGATTTACTTCAACTTGATGATTGGCAATTCACTATTCACGCCAGAAAATGGGGGACATCCTATATTCTAAAACCTCTTATCAGCACATAATAAAAAATATTTACATTAAAACCATGGCCTAAAACGATTGTACAAAACAATACCATATTATCATGCTACGTTTAAAGACAGAAAGTGAATAAGAGTATTTTGGGAATGTCTAGGCATGATCCCTTTTTCTTTCGAGCATCTAATGAAAAAGTCCTCAATCACACCATCATGCTTATGTTTTAGCCTTGACGTAATGATAATTATTCTATACTTCTTTCCAAAATAGGATTTCTATCAATACTAGACGAAGTCTAACCTGGGAAATCGGTATA
>JAGYPA010000156.1 GCA_018399255.1 Spirochaetales bacterium
CGGAACGGGAAAGGCTGAGGGAAGAGTTGAAGGGCCTGGGCTTCAGTCCGGTGGAAAGCGAAACCAACTTTCTGCTGCTTCCCACGGGGCAGCCGGAAATCCTTCACGAACTCAAGTCTCTTGGAATCCTTGTGGCCGACGTCTCGGGACAGCTGGGGCCCGGCTACATCAGGGTATCAGTCGGAAGCCCGGAGGAAAACGATCTTTTCCTCGACGCCCTGAGAGAAATATTCTGAGCAGCAATTCTCAGGGGCGGGTACAACTGCAGCAACTGAATCCCAACCGAGAGGAGGTATAAAATGAATGCCGCGACAATAAGCGTCAATATAGTTGCCGCTGCGGCTCTCTGTACCGAATCCCGCCTCAACAGCCTCCCTGTCATCGATACCGGTTCTGGCTATGACCATGTCAAAGAGTTTCAAAGATTGGGTTCCCAGCGTGACGGGATATTCGCTCTCCAGTACGCAGATATTCTCTCCAATTATCCGTCCGTGTTTGTGGGCTGAAGTGCCGAGGGCTATTTACACAGGCTGCTCTGTAATCGCATGGAGCGATTCGACTCCATCGAGACCTCCAGACACCCGGCTTTTTCAGAAATTCTCTCAACCTTGTTTCCGGTGGTAATTCCAACATCGCTGCCGCCTAAGGAGCGGGTTGGACCGAAATTCTACTGAAGCAATCAGGTCAGGACGGAATATTCCGCTTCAACCTTTCTTTTCAGAAGAGCTTCCGCTCCCTGAAGGAACTGTGTCAGGCAGTTGCAGGCAAGACTATAATACACTGTGGTGCCGCTTTTCTCGCTACGGACCAAACCGGCATTGCGCAAAATTGTAAGGTGCTTTGATATGGTAGAAATATCCGCTCCCACCAACTCGGTAAGTTCACAGACACACTGCGGGGCTTCCTGAAGGCGTTCGCAAATATACAGCCGGGTCGGATGGCCGAGAGCCTTGAATATAGTTGCACGGGCATTAGACCACATACGTTCTTGTTCAGTCATTATAGAAATATTCTGTACATATAGTACTTATTAGTCAACAGCAGAATTGTTGAGTCAACAGGGATTGACTGTTATTGTCAATTTGGTTATATTACCAAATAGGAAATATATTTTAGAAGGAGAGTAAAATGAGCTGTAGTTGTATGAGTAATTCCCCGGTTAGACTGATATACTCCTGTTCCGGGGTTGCCAATACCGGATTTTTGGCCGATCGGGTTGCCCGTAGTTTGATGCAGATAGGCATCGGAAAGATGACCTGTTTAGCGGCGATGGGTGCCGACCATTCCGGCTTTGTTGAATCGGCTAAGGCCGCGGATGAAAACATTGTGATCGACGGATGCCCGATTGCCTGCGGCAAGCGGATTTTTGAGAAGCAGGGAATCGGATTTACCCATCTCAAAACCACCGATTTCGGAGTTGAAAAGGGAAAGACCAAAATTGATGAAGAGCTTGTAAAGGATGTGCAGCGACAAATGGCAAGCACACTGCTTGGTCTGAAGGAGACTGTGTAAGATGAGCGCTGCTGTAAAAGAAAAAACTGCTTCCCCTTCTTTTTTAAAAAAATTCTGGGGGGAAAAAAAGAACCGGCTGCTGACACTGCTGACCGGTATATTCCTGGCCGCCTACTTCATCCCCTTCGGCAACAAACGGGTGTCGGCGGCACTCCATGAATCCTTTTTGATGCTGGGCGAATACGCCCGCGAGCATGTGCTGCTCTGCCTTGTACCGGCCTTTTTCATTGCCGGAGCGGTAATGGTCTTTCTCAATCAGCAGGCGGTTATCCGCTACCTGGGCCCGGATGCCCCGAAGCCCCTGGCCTACGGCGTCGCTTCTGTGTCCGGCACCATCCTGGCGGTCTGTTCCTGCACGGTACTTCCTTTGTTCAAGGGTATTTACCGCAAGGGCGCGGGTATTGGACCGGCTGTGGCCTTCCTCTACTCCGGACCGGCGATTAATATTCTGGCGGTTGTCCTAACCGCCAAGGTACTCGGTCTGCAGTTGGGAATCGCCAGGGCAGTCGGAGCGATCCTGTTTTCGATTCTTATCGGTCTGAGTATGCATCTGATTTACCGCAAGGAGGACGCGGCCAGGGTAACCAACGGGGCGATGTTCTCCTATAACGGTGAGGATGAAGGAGGACGATCCTTAAAGCAGAACGCCCTGTATATGCTCTCGATGATCGGTATTCTGGTATTTATCAACTGGGCACCCGCCGGCGGGTCTCTTGCGGTCTGGGATTTTATCTATCGAAGCAAGTACATCATAACCGCAGTTTTTGCCGTACTGCTCATCTATATGTTGATCCGCTGGTTTAACCGCAGCGAGCTGGGCGACTGGGTCATGGCGACCCGTGATTTTGCCGTACAGATTCTGCCGCTTCTTTTCGGCGGTGTACTGGTCGCCGGCTTTCTGCTGGGCAGACCAGGCCATATGGCCATTATTCCCGAATCGTGGATTGCCGCCCTGGTGGGTGGTAACTCAATCGGCGCGAACCTGATGGCCTCGGTTGTAGGGGCATTGATGTACTTTGCCACCCTGACCGAGGTCCCGATCATGCAGGGCCTTCTGGGTGCCGGCATGGGCAATGGCCCCGCTCTGGCACTGCTTCTTGCCGGACCATCATTGAGCTTGCCCAGCCTGCTGGTAATCGGCGGTGAGCTGGGAGTAAAAAAGACCCTCACCTACGCCGGCCTGGTAGTGGTCTTTTCTACGATGGTGGGGATGCTATACGGAAATTTCATCCTATAATCCTAAAATGACGGGGTGAGCAGAATGAATATACAAGAATACAGTTTTGATTTGAAGAGAAATGCGGATGGTTCTACCACCACCGCTTCGGTTCGCTCTTTTTCCCTTGAACTGGGTGCAAAGAGTGGAGACCCTTCCGCCGGATTTAATCCGGCGGAAACCCTCCCCGCCAAAACTCATTTCAATTCGTTATGAGCTGACTGTCGACTCACCGGATACGGATAATAGAATAGATTCCATATTCAAGGTTGCCCGGAGAAACAGTAACGATTTTATATTCTAAACGCGGAAACAATCTCCCGAATTCTGGGGGCAGAATCCGGATTGGCCGAACTTTACGTGGGACTACGATGCCCGTATGGCGGGCTGCTATGAAGCCCTTGTTCAAGCCCTACGAGCTATGAGCGTATTGACCGCTCAAAGCCTCGCAGATCCTCAGGCGGCCCATCGTCTTTCGTCACCTGCGAGAACAGAACCGAAGCCAGCCCTAACAGCTGTTCCCGCTGGGATTCATCCACGGGTATATGAAAAAACCGCCCCCCGGGGATGAGTGCGGCAAGCCTGGGATAGTGCTCTTGCTCGTGAATTTTGTCCTGCACACCATTCATCACCAGTACCTCCTGGCGTATCAGGGGCATTGAGC
>JAGYPA010000157.1 GCA_018399255.1 Spirochaetales bacterium
TCCTGATGGAACACCGCTGGTTGCTGGTGCGGCTGATCAAGCTGCAGCAGCACTGGGAATGGGCGTGGTGAAGCCAGGCGACCTGTCTGTAACTCTTGGAACCTCCGGTGTAGTCTATCTCCAGACTGCAGAACCAGTTGTCGAAAAAGATGGAGCTCTGCACACGTTCTGTCATGCAGTACCTGGGACCTATCAGATGATGGGAGGGGTGCTGTCTGCAGCCGGATCTGCTGCTTGGCTGAATAAAATTATTAACCAGTATCTGAAATTTACACGGACAGAACTTTCTGATTTTACATACCAGCAAATGATGGATTTGGCCGAACAAGCCCCGGCAGGAGCTAACGGCCTGCTTTTTCTCCCTTATTTGACAGGTGAGCGGTCTCCGCATAATGATCCAAGGGCGAGAGGTAGCTGGTTCGGTCTTACATCACAGCATAATGCTGCGGATTTAACAAGATCAGTTCTGGAAGGAGTTGCTTTTGCTTTGAATGATCTCCTGAGAATATGTATTGATCTTGGAGTTGAACCGAAGAGTATACGCATTGGTGGTGGGGGATCACGAGGGTTGACTTGGTTGAAGATAATTGCATCGGTGTTTAATATGAATATTGCGCCGGTAAAGGCGACTGATGCATCGGCAATGGGTGCGGCTGTATTAGCTGCTTCTGCTGCTTACAATATTTCTCCTGACAATGTTGCTGAAAGCTGGATTGAGGAAGAGGGAATCATTACATCGGATAATAACGACAGCAAGCTGTATTCAGCTTTGTACAAACACTTCAGATCTCTGTATCCTGTCACTGCAGCAGAAATGCACAAATTAGCAGATTTTATTTCTTCTATTGAAGATGAAATCTAAAGATGCAGAATAATATCATTGCGAGGAAAACGGCATGGAGCAAAAACAAATAATGAAACTGGCACAAGATTCTCTTCTCAATACATCGAGAGAAATAGAACGCGTTTCTCAGTATCTGGATGAAGCATCTTTTACGCAATTGGTGAAAGCACTGATGTCTTGTACGTCAAAGGTGCTGGTAAGCGGTATTGGGACAAGCGGCGCTGCTGCGCGCAAAATTGCACATTCTCTTTCCTGCATCGATATACCGAGTATGTATCTGTCACCCGGCGATGCAGCTCATGGAGCATCGGGAATGATAAAACCGGATGATATCCTTATTCTGATTTCTAAAGGCGGGCGCAGTGAGGAGATCAACAAGTTAGTTTCTATTGCCCATACACGAGGAGCAAAAGCGGTTGCTGTAACGGAATCAAAACAGAATGAATTAGCTGAAATGTCTGACATGGTACTTGTGCTTTGCGTTGAGCGGGAAAGTGATCAGGCAGGTATATTGGCCACTGCAAGCACATTGGTGGTAATTGCTGCCTTCGATGCCGTATGCAATGTCATTATGGCAGAGAAGGGGTTTTCCGGGAAAGACTTTCTTACCATACATCCAGGCGGAGATGTAGGGAAAAAATTGAAAGAGCAGGGATAGAAATGAGCAGCATAAATAAAAAAGTATCAAGAGTATCACTTGGTATTGATATCGGGAGTTCAGCTGTAAAAGCTTCATTGGTAGATGTAGAGAGCGGCAATATTATTGTTTCTGCCGTGTCTCCAGAAAATGGAGAACTAGACATTCTATCTCCATATTCCGGCTGGGCAGAGCAGGACCCGGAAACATGGTGGGAAAATGTCAAGAACGCCTGTCTTACACTACGAAGCAAGGTGCCTCAAGCGTACAGTGTTATAGAAGTTATTGGGTTATCGTTCCAGGAACATGGACTTGTCCTGATGGATAAGAATGACAAGGTCCTACGGCCAAGCATAATCTGGTGTGATTCACGGGCTATTGCGGAAGGAGAGAAGCTGGTTGAAAATAATGGTAGAGAAAAATGGTTTGTGGAAACGGCTAATTTACCTGGCAATTTCACTTTCTCGAAACTTGCATGGGTCCGCAGGCATGAACAAGATATTTATGAGAACATTAAAACTATTTTTTTGCCCGGTGATTATATAGCATTCAGATTCACCAATGAAAAAGCTATAACTCGAGAAGGGTTGTCTGAGGGTATGTTCTATTCATTTTCCAGAAAAAGAACAGCAGAGGAGTTGCTTTCAGAAAACTTGATCGACTCTGCATTTCTGCCCAAAACGATAGAGAGTTTTTCATTTCAGGGAAAAGTAACAAAAGAAATAGCTAAAAAATTCGGTTTTTCCAAGCAGCCTTCTGTGACGTTCCGTGCAGGAGATCAACATGCAAATGCAGTTGGAATGGATGTAACAAACCCAGGATTTTCAGCTCTCGGTTCAGGAACTTCCGGCGTGATTTTTGCTGTAACAGATAAAACGATTGTTGATACATCATCCCGTGTTAATACTTTTCTCCATGTAACAGAAAAAAATCATGATGATCGTTATGTTGTGGTTCTGTGTATAAATGCTGTAGGTATAGTATACAGCTGGCTGAGAAAAGTATTTTCATTCAATGGTAAAGAGTTGCTGAGCTATAAACTGATCGATGAATCTGCTGAAAAAGTTGAAGCTTTTACAGATGGGGTATATACAATCCCATTCGGCAACGGCGCTGAACGGATGCTGGGAAATAGATCACCCGGATACTCAGTATATGGTATTGATTTTAACAGACATTCTCCAAGTGTTCTGGCCCGTTCGGGATTGGAAGGGATTGCTTTCTCTTTTTATTATGGGTACAAAGTGTTTCAGGAACTCGATTTGACTATTAAGGTTTTGCGAAGCGGTGCTTCTGGCCTTTGCAAAAGCAGGTTTTTCCGTAAAATGTTGGCATCGATGCTTAATATACCGATCGAGGTATACGATTCTGATCCTGCTTATGGTGCTGCAGTTGGCGCTATGGCTGGTGCAGGTATTTATGATGATTTATCTGATTTTTTGAGGGAAAGGGAATGTCTGACTTATGATGATCCTGATGTTTCTCTGCATAAAAGGCTTGAAGAAGGGTTTGAAAACTGGAATACATTGTTGAATAAGGGACAGCGTTAATGACCCAAGGGTGCCAGGCAGTGCGGCCGAGCTTAGGTCGCTTTTACCGCGGGAGCCAGACACCGCATCCACAGAACCCTCGTAACTTTAGGAATGATGTTTAGTAATTATTTGCATGATAGGTAGTTGTGAATCTTTTAGTTTGAGAGGGGTTCTAGGTGGAGCCTGGTAGTGCGGCCGAGCTTAGGTCGCTTTTACATATAGTGGGTGGGAA
>JAGYPA010000158.1 GCA_018399255.1 Spirochaetales bacterium
CTCAAGAATTGAACGGGTCCGTATAGCATCTCGTATCTCCTTCCCGGAAATTTGTACAATCTGGTAGCCGGCACGGGGAATACTTTTGAGAATCCTTACATTTGTTAATCCCTGCCTAAAGAAAGCCGAAGAGCTGGTTTATCAGTATTCTGACCAGTTGCTGTCTACCACAGTGATACTGGAAGATGTAGGTACAGAAATACTTGTTCCCTCCAAAGTATTAGTTTTTGCGGGACTATCCGACTGCTTCGGGTATATCTGATCTCCCCAGCTCATGCTTCCGCTTTTATCTGCATCTGCAAACACAGCAGCGTAATAGGTTCCACTGGGGACATTCGGGACTATCAATTCTGTTTGTCCCTCGGAAAGAGTCCCGAATGCAGAGTAGAGTGGATTCAGCTCTGTGTTGAGATCGAGAGTGGCGTCAGCGAATAAACCAGCAAATATCGGTGTTTCATCCGGCAGACTGGAATTCTTTATGAGAAAGGAAACTTCCGTGCCCGGTTCCTTGAAAATATATACAGCCTCCTTAACAATCGAACGATTTTTCCGCGCATCTGACTCCCAGGATTTCTGTTGGTAAGCAACAGCTTTTACGGTGACAGGTGTATCTACTCTAGTGATTGTGATTGGTCCAGTATATTCCTCCGTGCTGATGGAAGCGGCGGAGACTTCGGAACGGTCTTTGTTTTCATTAACAACTGGATCAGAACCGTCCAGCGTATAGAAAATAACGACTTCTTCCTTTTCTGCGTTTATCGGTGCTTCAAGACTAAGCTCAATATCGCCATCGAATGGACCATCTGCAGGGTCTGGACTGCATTGCGGCGGCAGGGTATAGGCATCCTGGTAGTGGATATATTCATGCCGTATTTTAAAGCGGTCCGGTATAACGGTAAAAGTGATGGGGGGCTGAATGATATCATCAGCTCCATTGAAGCTGTAGGGTTTCGGGGTAGGGGAAGTTGGTTTTTCTTCAACCTCTATCCAGTCCGGAATGAAGGTGAGAAAGCGTTTCTCCACATCGTCTGAAGCCACATTTGCTCCATCTACTCCATACGTTTTGTCCAATGCATCTGTAGAATACCTCAGGTTTGCATCCAGCTGAAGCTCGATTTCCATGGATATGATTCTGTCGAACCAGTTGTCAGAATATACGGGGCCGTCTCCTGTTTCTGGAAGGGCATCCGCGTAGACATGCATTCTCCCGGTAGCGAAGTGCAGGGGATTCAGAATTAGTTCATCAGAATACTCAAAGGGATTCATGGGGTCACTGCCGCCGCCCGTGCCGCCGGAACCGCCTCGCCCGTATGCTATCGGCGCATCATCATAGAGGTTTGAATAGAGGCCGGAATCCCACGCATACCATCCGTAATTTCTTACCAGTTCTTTTCTTGTCAGCAGTTTACTGTCATCAAGTCTATTGTCCAGATAGGCTATTTTCGTCAAATCTTCAGTTCCCAGGTGATAGTCGGGTTCGTGATAGACAATAAAAGCCTTTTCCGGTTCAACCGAGAAGCTATCTCCGTCTTCATAGTATCCGCTGACATAGGTCCCGAATGCCTGATTGTCAGCAGGATCATGGCTTTCTCTACTTCCGAAGACTTTGTAGCCTCCGATGCCGCCTGCTAGGTCAAGTTTTGGTGCAGTGAATTCCGAGAACTGTATATCCTGTACAGGATTTCCGTACATTACTTCTCTATCTGCCATAAGATAACTGTAACTTCCTGATCCGGAAGGGCGTTTCGAACAGTTTTGCGGAAGCTCAGTGCTGCTGCCGTCACAAAAATCTTTGAGATCACTATCATACAGGTAGGTATTCCAAGGACCCGCTCCCTCATAGGTATCAATTTTTCCATCATACGGCTGCCAGCTCCAATCAACAAATGGAACTTCAGGATCATCCGGCTGCTTGACATCATCATAGGTAACATCATTAGAGGTATAAGTAAAGCAGTCAGCGTCCGGTCCGTCTCCGTGCTGCAGATATGCCCATTTCCATCCAGTTTCTCCAGTCTTTTTGACCAGTACATCTCCGGCCTTCCATTGCTTTTCCGGATCTGTTTCGGCGGGATGGTCATTGAAGAAAAAACGCATACTGCCGTATCCATTCAGAACAGTTTCATAGTAGATCAGTTCGGAAGCAACCCCCAGATATTCAACAGAAAGATCTTCTGGAAGTTCTTCAAGCTCAATGGTAGTAGTTCCGGAGCTTACATCAAATACTTTCAGCAGGTCGTCATGTTCAGCACTATCATAAAGGGTGAATGCTTCAGCTTTGACAGCAGTTTTTGTCACAGGGCTAGATTCGTCCACGTAAGCCTCGAATATAGGAGTAGTATCCCAAGTTCCTGTAGATGGGTGCCAGTTGCCGAAGTACCCAGGTATGCGGCTTGGGTCATCAAGTTTCAGATATTCATCATTCCCCACCCAGGCTTCATCGCGACGGTTTGCCTGGAATCCTATATCGCCCATCTGATGCACAATTGTATCCGGAACTATTCCTATATAGCTGTATGCCGCTCTGAAGGAGTCAGGTTCAATTTCGTTGGGGCCATCTACGCTTTCACTAGAGGCAGTCCATCGGGATGAAGAAAGAGCAGTTCGTCTTCCTCTGGTACGGTCTTCCACCGTTCCCATCGTGAAAATTGATTCTTCAGGGAGGTCAGGGGAAGACCAACTGAAGAACAATTTGCCGGACTCTCCTTCATCACCAGTTTCATCCTGAGGTTCGTCTTTTGCACCGAAGAGATTGCAGGTAATAAATGTTGAGCAGAATACTATCAATAATATAAAAAATACTGCTATCCCAAACAGTCTTCTTGTTTTCATGTAAATACCCTCCCATTCAATTATAGAATGTGAACGGAAGGGTACAAGAACTATTACTGCCTAATAGAGTAGGCAATATTGCCTACTGTGATTTTATAGCTGCTTTATTTCATAGGCTTTGTGCCGTTTAGTGGTAAAAGTAAGAATTAGTACTGGTGCCAATGAGGGATTAGCTTCCTGTCTGCGAAAGTCTGTTTGCAGCTTATTAAAGTGGTTTCAAGTAGTAGAAAACACATGTTTCCAGTACAGGAAATAGATAACTTCACTATAAAATAATGAATCTTGATTGATTTAAATGGAGCTTCTGGGATAGAAACTTTACATTTAACATGGTGAATTTGATTTTTTTTGAGTACTTATCCTTTTATGACAGCAAGGGGG
>JAGYPA010000159.1 GCA_018399255.1 Spirochaetales bacterium
TTCGATGACAAAGGTTTCTCCGGGAGCCGCAACCTGCATGAAGCCCGGCTTCTCCTCCAGATAGAGATAGATCTGGGAAATCCCTTCTCCCGTGCCTTCCGGCAGCAGCACCCGTCCGATGATCGTTCCGCTCTCATAGCCGGTCGTCTTTACCATCGGACAGGATACGCTGAGCAGCATTGCTATCAGTATTGTGAGGACTGCCAACAGAATGGAATTTGTTCGCTGTTTCATTTTTTTGTTTCCCTTGCTTAATCATCAGCCTTGCCCGGCAGCGGCTGACTGTGCTGCCCAAACTGAAACGACTGGCAAACCGACTCACCTGATATCGGTATTCATCAGTTGTAGAGTTCTGCTATCTGCTCAAACAGTTCGGGAGTCTCATCAAGCACTGCTAGTACCTCTTCCAGGGCTTTGCGCAATGACTGGCGTTCATCCAGCCCGCTCCCTTTTACCATAGGAGATGTGAAGAAAAACAGTTGGTCGTCGCCCCGGAACAACGAGCAGGTGACAGAAAGATGGGTAAATACTATTCCATAGGTATTCTCTGTTCCCGGTTCCCGCTGCAGTCCAAGTGTCAGGGTATACGAGGCTTCTCCGAGCTCGGTAAAGGTAAACGGCAAATGCCTGCGGAACAGATCCCTCAGCTCATTTTCAGCCAGCTTAAGGTCAGCTGCATCCTCATGGGTAAAGACAAAGTTCAGTTTACCGGCCCGGACTGCAACCGGCTGGTCAATGTGAGGTATAGTTGAGAGATCCAACCCTTCAGGCAGGACAAGTCCGAGAGCTTCGCTGTCAAGCGTAACGGTTATCGTACTGGTAGTGATATCAAGCAGATTTACAGACAGATCTCCGGAACCAGTGCCTTCATGGGTAATTATTGGCTTCAGCTGATACCTGTCCGCTTTCAAAACCCACGGCAGATCACCAGGAGAGCGACCGTCCCGTGCAGTAACCTGCAAACTGAACCCTACCGATGTTCCCCGATACAGTACCTCATCCTCTAACCCAAATTCTACATTCAGACTGCCGAAAACCTCAGTGTATTTATTCTCAAGATAAGACTGAATGAGCGTCTGGGCCCCCTCTGGTTTTGCAATCAAGTCCTCACTGAAGCCGGAACTGTCTAGAACCTGCTGAGCTTTCGAGAGCAGTGACAGTATCTCTTTGGTGGTAAGCTGTGATGAGCTATCCTGCAGCGGCAGGAGAATGTTTTCTATATCGGCAGCTGCAGCGGCCATGGCTTTCTTCTTCTCGACCAGCATCTCCGCTGTTTTCTCAATTCCCTCTTTTAACGAAGTATCCGTTACTGAGGCCAGTACAAACCAGCTGCCGGTTTTCGGGTCCTGCCACCGTTCGGCAAATTCAATGCCCACCAGTAGGGTATCGGTTCCTGTCGCTATTGACCGACTGAACTGCTCTTTAACGGCCAAGGAGAGATCATCAGCGGAAATCGCAGTATAACTGCTCGTCACTGCCTGCACCGATGTCGAGACAAACTGTGAAATTTCTTTATAGGTTAAGGTTTTTGCCTCATCCAGGCTTGCCGCCGGTCCGCCAACTACATACAGCGTTCCCTGCACCCCGACTGGAGTTTCTGAAAGCCACTTAGGACCACGTTCCAGCAGAGAGGTCGAACAGCCAGATAAAACGAACAGCTGAAGTACCATCAGATAGAGAACTGCTTTCCCTATACGGTTTCCGGTTCGGTCTGGAGGTGGTCTCTTTGAGCAAAAAATCCGGTTATGCGTCATCAGTTTATTCCTTATGATTATCCCGGAATAGATTCTAACTGTCGACGCCGGAGAGAATAGACTGTTCCAATTCTTGAGCCATGATTTCCTGTATTCGCTGAAGCACTTCTTTGTACTGATCAGATCCTTCGGCTATCCCTGCTAACGCAGTATTCTGGAGTTTTCTTGTCTCTTCGAGGATCTCTTCAGACATGGAATAACAGACGTACGCGGTATAGCTCTTGCCGCTCTTTTCCAAATGCTTGGCTTGTTCATAAAGGGAAGAAAACCGGGTATTGGTGATGGTCGCACTGTAACTTGAAAAGGCTTCCTTGATCTTTGATATCAGCTCTTCAGCATCTGCTGTGAACAGCTTGCCGTCATCAACGGCCTTCTGGATCTGACTTACGTAGCTGGATGTCTGTATGAGCCCCGCTACTTTCTGTGAAAGGTACCGCGAGAGCTGCAGAGAGGCATCAAGCCGCGCCTGTTCCAAAGCGATGGTTTCATTCACATTCAGTATTGAATTGCTTTTTCCTATAAATAGAACAGTGTTGCGGTATTCACCGGATCCCGTCCGCTGGAAATATTTCTGGACATCTCCAACAGACATGGTCCACCACCGGTCGGGAAGTTTCCCGGCCGTGTTATAGCTTGCACAAGAGCTTACCAAAACTGCCATGACCAGAACTGCGATGAGACATAACAAAGCTGTTTTTTTCATTTCTTACCCTTCTTTATGTAAAATATTTATTTTTTATACTCATCATTTGTGGTTATTATAGATCATATTGCCGAATAAACCAAATCGTTTTCTGTAAAGAAGGGTGAAAATACACAGATTCTTAGTTTATTTGGAATATTTTTCAATGAAAAATCAATAAACAGGATTAGTATGCTATTATGCAGAAATCGGTGGGTTCTTCTACTGATTTTATTGTTAAATCAGTCTCTCTTTATTATATTTCAAGTTGCTATATTGGCCATTACCCATTATAATACTCTAATATGTTGAGTACAGAAAAATCCATGAATAACGTATACGAAGACCTGTTATGAAGTCTTTCAGTAAAATCGTGCTTACCATATGTATAATTCTCGCAATAATGACCTCCTGCAGTTTGTTTTCTGGTTCTGAATTTACTGAGGGTACAATAGTCGGGCGGATTATTTTACCATATGGCCTTGATCAACAAATCTCAACAATCTATCTGTATCTTGAAAATAACCCGAATTACATGCTCACTGTTTCTCCAAATGAAAAGTTTGCAATACAGAACCTTGAAAAAGAGCAATCTTATACATTGATAGCAACCAGTCGCCCTATGGGAATAATTACTGCACGCGCACCAGAAAATTCCGATACATTTGCTGCACGATTGGAAAATATTGTTGCTAAGACGGGAGCAGGAACTCAAATTGGAAGTGTAC
>JAGYPA010000016.1 GCA_018399255.1 Spirochaetales bacterium
AGAGCGCCGGACTTCGAATCCGTAGGTCGCAGGTTCGAATCCTGCCGGGCGTAATGCATGACGGGCCGTTAGCTCAGCTGGTAGAGCAGCAGACTCTTAATCTGCGGGTCGAAGGTTCGATCCCTTCACGGCTCATACATTCCGATTGTCATTATTGACAAATACGGAATACTATGGTATATCACTGCGAGAGTGGTGAAATTGGCAGACACGCTAGATTTAGGATCTAGTGCCGAACGGCGTAAGGGTTCAAGTCCCTTCTCTCGCACTATGCCTGAGGGATTTGAAAAATCCGAAAAGCATGTACAGGAAAATGCATGTACAGGAAGGTGTCTTGACAGTATACCACTGATGAAACCGGGTATCAGATAGTTTTTCAGCTGCTGAAGAATCTGATCCCTCCTGATTTTGCGAGAGTAGCTCAGCGGTAGAGCTCCACCTTGCCAAGGTGGACGTCGCGGGTTCAATTCCCGTCTCTCGCTCTAAAAGCGATCCGATACAGCGGGTCGCTTTTTTTTGCATCGTCGGCTTGGTCTTTTTGCCATGTTTTCGGCCCGGGGACTATACGATTCTGCAAAGATTAGATAGATTATAGTAGGTATGCCTTGCTGCTTAGATGACAGTTCAAAAAACTCCTGTTGGTTCAGGATTTTGCATTATATTTTATACGAAGAGGTTTTTTAGATGGAAACAGCACATGAGATCAAGGAGCTTGCGAATTCAGCGGTCGAGCTTATCCTTACAGTTCCGAAGGAAACTGTTGCGGAAGAATACAGTAAAACTACTGCCAAGTATGCAAAAACGCTGCAGATAAAAGGGTTCAGAAAAGGCAAGGCGCCAATTTCAGTTCTGGAAAAGAAGTTTGGTGACGCTCTCCGCGAAGAGACTATGTACACCATGATTGAAAACGGGATTGAAACAATTCTTGCAGAAATTGAAGATGATTATAAACCTATTCAGTTTAGTACTCCGAAGCTTCTTGCTGAAGAGGAGCTGAAACTCAATCCTGAAGAATCATTTACCTATGCTGTTTCCTATGATATTTATCCTAAATTCGAAATACCCGGATACAGCGGCTTTTCCATTCCTGTCCCTGATGTCGAAATTGGTGATGATGCAGTAGAGGAAAAACTGGCTGCCCTTCAGGAGCAGAATGCAGTCGTTCTGGAAAAAGATATTCCAGCCGCCGAACACCTGATTGTAACTGTTGATTATGCTGAACTTGATGAAAATGACAACCCGACAGAAGGAAAAGAGCGGGAAGATTTTGTCTTTACTGTCGGCAGCGGATACAATCCTTTCAAATTTGATGATGAGATTGTCGGCATGAAAGCAGGGGAGACAAAAATCATCGAAAAAACTTTTGCTGATGATTACGATATTGAAGAGTATGCCGGTAAAACATTGCGTATTAAGGTTACCGTCAAAGCCGTGAAAGAACGTGAGCTCCCCGAATTGGATGATGAATTTGCTCAGGATGTAAGTGAAGAATATGAAACCCTTGACGATCTGAAGCAGGCAACCAGAAAAAAAATTGAAGAGAGCGTAAATGCCATGCTTCGTGAAGAAAAAATTAAAGGACTGTATGAAAAAATACTTGAAAATCTGGAAATCAGTATTCCTGAATCAATGATTCAGTCTGAATTGGAAAATTCCTGGAGTAAATACGCTTCACAGTCGCGTATGAGTGAGGAACAGCTTAATAAAATCCTTGAGCTGCAGGGAAAGCTGAAAAATGACTTACTCGCTGAGTGGCGGCCGGAGACCTTACGTTCCCTGAAAATTCAGCTGCTCCTGGAAAAAATAACCAGGATAGAGGAAGTGTCTGTTTCCGATGAAGAAACTGCTGAAGATGAGCATTTTTTAGACACTATTGAGGATCAGCGGCAAAAGGACTACTACCAGATGATGCTGCACAGCGACAAGCTGATGCAGAAAACGATAGACCTGCTGCTCGAGAAAAACGAGTTTACAAAAGGTGACAAAACTTCCTATAAGGAATTTATTCAGCGGGAAAGATAACGGCAGCTGAAAGCTTGGCTGCAGGATATTGCCGATCAAAATGCTCGGCAAATGATTGATTTTACAGCACATGTACGCGATTCTGCAGCAAAAAGTTTGTACACTATTTTGAGTGCAGTATTTCAGAGCATTCAATGCTGTTATACTACAGGAGTTACTATGCCAGGGAAAGAGTATATGCACAGCCTGGTGCCTATGGTTGTCGAACAGACGGGTATCGGAGAGAGATCGTATGATATATATTCCCGTCTGCTTAAAGAGCGGATAATATTTGTAGATGGTGAGATTAATGATCCGACAGCTGACCTGGTTGTAGCACAGCTGCTCTACCTTGAGTCACAGGATCCGGAACGTGATATCAATATCTACATCAATTCACCCGGGGGAAGTGTAACGGCTGGTTTAGCAATTTATGATACCATGCAGTATATCAAACCTGATATACAGACTATATGTCTCGGTCAGACTGCTTCGATGGCAGCCCTTCTTCTTGCCGGCGGGGCCGCTGGCAAACGCTTTGCCCTCCCCTCTTCCCGGCTTATGATCCATCAGCCATGGGGCGGAGTTCAGGGACAGGCTGTCGATATCAATATTCAGGCTCGAGAAATTATGCGGCTGAAAAAAATGACTATAACCTATTTTGCCAGGCATACCGGAAAAGAAGAAGCGGTTATTGCTGTTGACCTCGAGAGGGATTTTTTCCTGACAGCTGAAGAAGCAGTTGCTTATGGCCTCGTCGACAGTATACTGAAAAGGAGCTGAGGATATATGGGTAAAGCAAAAGCCTCCGTAAAAAGCTGTTCATTCTGCGGCAAAAACGCTGATCAGGTAAACCGTCTCGTAGCGGGACCCGGGGTTTTTATCTGCGATGAATGCATCAAAGTCTGCAATACAATCCTGCTGGAAGACAAAACCCCTATACCTGAAGGATTTCTTGAAGAAATCCCGACCCCTAAAGAGATAAAGGAATACCTTGACTATTATGTGGTAGGTCAGGATTATGCCAAAAAGACCCTTTCAGTGGCTGTCTATAACCACTACAAGCGAATTATGCATCAGGAAAACATGGAAGAGACTGATGTAGAGATAGAAAAAGCCAATGTTCTGCTCATCGGTCCTACCGGAACTGGTAAAACACTTCTCGCAAGAACGCTCGCAAATAAACTGAATGTTCCATTTGCCATTGCCGATGCCACAACCCTTACCGAAGCAGGATATGTTGGAGAAGACGTTGAAAATATCCTGCTGAAATTGATTCAGAATGCATCTAATGATATTGCAGCCGCAGAACGGGGCATCGTGTTTATTGATGAAATTGATAAAATTGCCCGTAAGACCGAAAATGTTTCCATTACCCGGGATGTTTCCGGGGAAGGGGTGCAGCAGGCGCTGCTTAAAATCATCGAGGGAACTATAGCGTCGGTACCGCCTCAGGGCGGTCGAAAGCACCCCAACCAGGAAATGATTAAAATCAATACAAAGAACATCCTGTTCATCGTTGGCGGAGCGTTTGTGGGTCTTGATAAAGTAATCGAATCAAGAGTTTCCCAGCACCCGCTCGGGTTCGGTGCGGATATAAAATCAAAAACTAATAAAGACCTGGAAAGCCTTTATCGTCAGATGCATCCTGATGACCTGATCCATTTCGGATTGATTCCTGAATTTATCGGCCGTCTGCCGATTCAGGTATCTCTCTCGAATCTGACGAAAGATGATTTAATGAAAATAATTACTGAACCCCGCAACTCTGTCACAAAACAGTATCAGGCAATTATGAAAATTGATGATGTAGCACTGCATTTTGAAGAAGACGCTATCGAAGCCATTGCGGAAAAAGCCATAAAGCAAAAGACTGGTGCCCGTGGGCTGCGCTCAATTGTGGAAAACCTTATGGTGGAAATAATGTTTGAAATACCATCAATTAAAGGGGCTAAGGAAGTAACCATATCAAAGGATGTCGTTGATAAATTGAAAAAACCGATTGTTGAGGTAAAATCTATAAAATCAGCATGAGTATTATTGGAATAAACAGAAAAGATTCAGTTACAGAGATGCCAATGCTCATATCCCGTGAGTTTGTTGTCTTTCCACATACACAGTTTCCCTATTTCACTTCAAATCCGGAAATTGCAAAAATAATAAAAGCCGCCTTCAGCCAGAAACGGATGCTTTTTTTCGCCTACCCTCAGCATGCAGGTTCCTCCGAGGCAATTCTGGAAAAGGGACTTGAGATTTATCGTGTTGGAACGGTAGTTAAAATTATTCAGATGACAGAAACACAAACCGGAGCCCTCAGGTTTACCGGTGATGCACTCTACCGGGCGGCTATCAGCAAAACTCAGCTTTCGCAGAATATTGATATAGTCTGGGTATCGGCAATTAACGAGAACTATACGATCGAGGGGGATTCCGGACTGCTTATGGGGACTGTCCGCCGCTCATTTCAGAACCTTCAGTCATTTCAGAAAAAAATTTCCCGTGAGGCAATACAGCGCATTAACCAGGCTGAATACCCCGATAAGCTGGTAGACCTTATAGCCGCATCACTCAATCTCCAGAACGATATCAAGGTTGAACTGATTCAGCTGATAAACACCGAAGCAAGACTTCGTCAACTCTCAGTCCTTATAGAGACCGAAATTGCAATGATGAAGCTGCAGACCGATATACAAAGACGGGTAAAGGAAAGAATTGAACAAACTCAGAAGGAATATTTCCTTAACGAACAGCTTAAGCAGATCCATAAAGAGCTTGGCAGGGACAATGATACCGCAGATGAGGCAGAGGAACTCTACCGTCAGATCAAGGAACAGAACCCTCCGCAGGAAGTTCTGGAAAAAGCCCGTAAAGAGGCTGACCGGCTGAGAAAGCTCCAGGCGATGGCCCCGGAATCAGGGGTGCTGCGAACCTACCTCGAATGGCTGGCCGATATTCCCTGGTCGAACAAGACCAAAGATTATTTTGATATTTCGCGCGCAAAACAGATTCTGGATGCCGATCATTACAATATGAAAAAGGCCAAGGAACGTATACTTGACTATATTGCTGTCCGTGGAATTCGCGGAGACCTGAAAGGACCGATTCTTTGCCTTGTCGGACCTCCGGGCACCGGCAAGACCTCACTTGGCAGATCGGTTGCAAGAACCCTCAACCGGGATTTTATTAGAATATCATTAGGCGGGGTCAGGGATGAAGCGGAAATCCGGGGGCATCGCAAGACCTACGTCGGTGCACTGCCAGGAAAAATAATTCAGTCAATGAAGAAGGCAGGAACTGTTAATCCCGTATTTCTGTTGGATGAGATAGATAAACTCGGCGCCGATTTCCGGGGTGATCCCTCTTCAGCCCTGTTGGAAGTTCTTGATCCGGAACAGAACTCGACTTTCAGCGACCACTATCTGGAAGTGCCTTATGACCTTTCGCAGGTTTTATTTATTTCTACCGCAAATTCACTTCATACTATTCCTCCGGCTTTGCGGGACAGGATGGAAATTATTGAAATTCCCGGGTATTCAGATATTGAAAAATTCAATATTGCGGAAAAATTTCTCATCCCTAAGCAGCTTAAGGAAAACGGGCTCGAAAAATCTGGAATATCATTCCAGAAAAATGCCGTATTTAAACTTATACAGACCTATACCCGCGAATCAGGGGTGCGGAATCTTGAACGGATCATAGGTTCAGTAATCCGTAAGCTTGCTCGTAATTACCTTTCTCAGATTAAGATAACTAATTCACTGACCGATGATCAGATTTCGGGTATACGTAAGATTGTAACCCGTCAGTCTCTTCACCGGCTGATTGGTAAACCTCTGTTCAATAATGAACAGATCAATCAACTTTTCATACCCGGGATTGCAAATGGTCTTGCCTGGACCGAAATGGGAGGTCAACTGCTCACGGTAGAAGTTTCCCTGATGCCCGGGTCAGGCAATCTCATCCTCACAGGAAATCTTGGTGAAGTGATGAAAGAAAGTGCCCGTATAAGCCTCTCGTTCATACAGTCCCACAGCGATGAATTCAACATCGATCCGCATTTACTTAAACAGAAAGATATTCATGTCCATGTGCCGCAAGGGGCAATTCCTAAAGACGGACCGTCAGCCGGGGTTACGCTCACTACCGCCATGCTCTCTGCTATCCTCAATATCCCTGTGACAGAAAATATTTCTATGACTGGAGAAATAACCTTGACCGGCAGAATCCTTGCGATTGGCGGAGTCAAGGAAAAAATTCTAGCCTCTTACAGGAACGGCATTACAACAGTTCTCCTCCCCTATGAAAACAAGGATGATGCAGATGAGGATGTCCCCAAAGAAGTGCTTGACACCATTTCTATTCACTATATCCGCAATTTTCGGGATACTCTGACCTTCACGCTTCCAGAGATGCTGTCAGGCAGTGATGATGCATCAGTGCTGTCCGAAGCTGATTCACCCCCAGCCATACTTCCGGACAGATCATCAAATACTGAAACTAAGGATTATATACAATGATTCCAACGCCCCCGGTCCCTGACGCCTTGATCGAAGCAATGCTCAGCCATGAGGCTTCAATTATTATTGGTCACAAAAATCCTGATGCAGACTGTCTGAACTCCCAATATCTGGTACAGAGCATCCTGCACTATTTCCACAAAAAGACCCTTCTGCTGTCGCCCGGCCCCTTTGAGCGGCAGGAAATAAAGCAGTTTGAGCATCATTTCAGCACAGCAATTCCTGATAGTTTTCTCAAGCTTCAGCCGCTGGTTATCATTGTTGACTGCTCAACACCTGACCGTATTGAACCCTTTAACGAGGTTATTGAAGGTCTTACCGTAGCCGTTATCGATCATCATGCCGCAGGTACTGATTTTGGTGATATCAGGTATGTGTTTCCAAAGGCCTTTTCGGTAACCTTTCTTATCTATCATATAATGAAAAAAATGAAAGTACCGCTGAACGCGGTTGATGCCCAGCGTGTTCTATTCGGGCTGGCAGCGGATACCGGGTTTTTCCGACATATCAACGAAGGCCGATCTGAAGTATTTTCCATGGTCGCAGAATTGGCTGAAGCAGGAGCATCTCCTCGGGATATTTATCAGACAATGTATGGAGACCGCTCATACCAGTCGCGTAAATTGTTAGGTCTGCTGCTTACCCGAACAGAGAGCAATTATGACGGTCGACTCCTCGTTACCTGGGAAACCTTGGAGGAGAATGATCTCTATGGTGAAGCTGAAAGAGATTCCGATTCGCTTTATGCGCAACTGCTGGCAGTAAAAGGCTGCGAGGTTGTCCTCTATTTCCGCCAGGAAGCGCATCTTCGCTGCACGGTAGGATTCAGAGCCGGGGCAAACAGCTCGATTGATGTCGGACTTATAGCTTCAGGTCTCGGCGGCGGCGGACATAAGAAGGCTTCCGGGACTGCATTGGCAATGGAACTCGGCAAAGCAATGACAACAGTAATCGGCATTCTCGCTTTTTATCTTGGCAGCTGATTTTTTAGTGTTTCCCTAACAGATTTCTCCAATTTGTTAGTTTCCATTTCTCACTAATCCTCATATATAGCCCTGTAAACTCTTTAAATTAAGGATTTTTCATGTAGGCAATTTGTGGCACGCATTCTGCTACGAAAAACTTCTGCAGCGGCAGCAAAACAGCAGGAGGTCTCATCCATGAATTATTTGAACAACTTTCTCACTATGAACACCTATTCAGTATTAACCGGCAAGGTGCTTACATACCAGAATTGCGACAAAAAAAACAGTAGAGATGCTGAGAGACAAAAAAGAATGATTCTTGAGCAAGTATTTTTGTTCATTTATTACTTCCCCGTGGATAGCGGGTTTTTCGATGAGGAGCTCGCAAGTGAATTCCTCCTGTTCACATTTCCCAAAGTCTCCAGACTTATCATGCAGTTTCGATATCAAGGAATCTCATTTGAACAATATTTGAGAAAGATAATAACCTGGCAGTTGAAATCATTTCTCAATAACAAGTATCAGCAGGAAAAAAAGGAGAGTATCTACTACCGGTACTATCTATCAGAAAGAGGAAGGTCGGTAGTCAAGGTCTTTAACGGATTTGACTCACCTGATTTTACCTATGATCCCGAACCTTTATATACGACCTCCCAGAAGGCTCTCATAACTGATATACAGAAGAATAAGCAAATCAGGAAGAAAATGCTGATTTTTACGTTGGCTTTCTCGGACCAGCTCAGTCCGAAAGCTTCCGGCAAAGCAGCACAATTATTCAAAATTGAGCCTGAAATTTTCAAAAAATGGGTAGATGAGCTTCAGGATTCCAGGACAGATCACATCGATCGGATTCAGCGGTATGAAGCACTTCGCAATAGTGCCTTTCTCTCTATCATGCTGCTGCAGTACAGTTTGAGTGGGTTTGTACCGGGAAGCAAGCACTACTGTTCAGCCCTCAATGATATCAGCCGCCTGCGTTCAACTGTAGAGCGGGTTAATGGAGAAATCCGGATTTCCCGGGGGAAAATACTATACCGGGAAATTTCCGAGATTCTGGAAATCCCCTGCGGCACCATCGGTTCAAGTGTTCATTACGGGAAAAAATATTTACGTAAAATCAGTGCCCTCGATGAAAGCAGATGAAAATAATTTGATCACTTTTCATCTGCATTTTCCAGGCAAAACAGCTCGACGTTCTTGGCTGTTTTCATTATGCTGTATTTTATGAAAATTGTTTTAGCTACGGGGAATGCCCATAAAAAAAGAGAGTTGATGCAGATACTGCCGAAGCATACGCTCCTGCTTCCTCACGAAGCAGGAGTTGCAGATAATTGGGATTTTGATGAAACTGAAGATACGTTTCTAGGTAATTCGCTTGGAAAAGCCAAATCTTTACAATTACTGTGCGACTTGCCGGTTCTTGCAGATGATTCAGGACTGGTAGTTCCGGCCCTCGGAGGAGAACCCGGCATTTTTTCTGCACGCTACGGATCTGATATTCACGGACGAATGCTGGGCGACACCGAACGGAATCACTATTTGCTGAATAAGATGAAGCATCTTACCGACAGGACCGCTTTTTTTGTCTGCTGCATGACGCTCATGCTTGATGAGCATAGAATTTTCACTATTCAGGAAACACTGCATGGAGAAATCCAGTACGCGTTATCCGGTAATGGCGGTTTTGGCTATGATCCGATTTTCTACATTCCAGAAATCGGCTGCACAACCGCTGAATTGCGGGAAGAAGAAAAAAACCACATCAGTCATCGGGGAAGAGCCGGTAAGGGGATTTCTGCCCTGCTTGAGTATTTAACAATTACTGATGCGCCAGATGCTTTGAACATCAAAAGGAGAATTTAACCGATGAAAAACAGTAAAACTGCTTCTATACCGTTACGCTCAGAAGTCGCACCGGAAGATTGCTGGAATCTTTCCCGTCTGTACACTGAGCATGATGAATGGCTTAAGGATCTGGAAGTGTTCCGTAAGCTCCCGGACAAGGCAGAACTTTATAAGGACAAACTTGCTGAGGGAGTTGATATTTTTGCCGGGTTTCTGGATTTTTATACTCAGGCGGGATTGGCTGCTGAACGTCTCGGATACTATGCCTTTCTCAGGTATGCGGAAGATGCCGGTGACAGTGACAATCAGGCCCGTTACGGGATGATCATGCAGGCCGAAAGCCAGTTTTCGGCAGCCTTCAGCTTTGTCGATCCAGAAATTCAATCCATCCCGGATTCACAGATACAGACATACCTTAAAGATCCACGGATCAGTCCCTATAAGATCATGCTGGAAAAGCTGCTCAGATTCAAACCGCATATTCTCTCATCAGCAGAAGAGAAACTTCTGGCTCTCCAGTCAGAGGCTGCTGCCGCTCCACATAAAGCATTTGAAGCACTGACTGATGTTGATATGGATTTTGGTTCTCTGGAGACCAAAGATGGATCTCTCCCATTGAGTCAGGGGAGTTTTTCCACATTTCTTATCAACCCCGACCGGAGTCTGCGCGAGAAGGCATTCAAGCAGTTTTATGCCAACTACAGCGGCCACCGCAATGTTCTTGCATCTCTCTATACCGGCAGTGTTCAGCAGGATGTCTATAGGGCCCGCGTACGGAATTTCCCCTCAGCCCGAGCCGCCGCGCTCTTTCCTGATAATGTTCCTGAATCAGTCTATGATAATCTTATAGAGGCCGTACATGCCGGGTTCCCGGCCCTGCATCGCTATTATGCCCTGCGTAAGCGCCTGCTGGGGGTTGAGGAACTGAGACACTACGATGTGTACGTACCGCTGGTCGGGAGCATTTCAACCAATTATACATACGAGGAAGCGGTTGCGGTAGTCATAGATGCCCTGCGGCCGCTTGGAAGTGAATATACCGATGCTCTTGGCTCAGGTTTGCTGGGTAACTGGGTGGACCGTTACGAAAACAAGGGAAAGCGGTCGGGCGCATTTTCTGCTGGATCCTACCTTGGAGAACCCTATATTCTCATGAACTACAAGAAAACTGTTCTGAGAGACCTGTTTACCCTTGCTCATGAGGGCGGACACTCGATGCACAGCTGGTACAGTGTCAGAAATAATCCGTTCCAGCATTATAACTATACCATATTTGAAGCCGAAGTTGCCTCGACTTTCAACGAGCAGTTTGTTGCCAGCTATCTGCTTGACCGGGCAGAGTCGACAGAGATGAAGGCCTACATTATAGGCAAGCAGATTGATGATATCATTGCCACGATATTCCGTCAGACAATGTTTGCTGAATACGAGATGAAAGTGCACGCTCTCTGTGAAGAAGGATCACCCCTGACAGTGGATTCACTGCGTAAAGCCTATCGAGGTCTGTTGGAAGCCTATTTCGGACCTGCCATGGTTCTGGAAGAAGAGAGTGATCTTGAAGGGCTCCGAATTCCCCATTTTTACCGTGCTTTTTATGTCTATAAATATGCTACCGGTCTTTCCGCGTCTCTGGCGCTGTCAAAAAAGGTTATGGAGGGTGATTCATCCGATCGGGATACCTACCTTGCGTTTCTCAAATCCGGCGGATCAAAATTTCCGATAGATTCTCTCAAGCTGGCTGGAGTTGATATGGCTTCACCGCAGCCGGTAAAGGATGCTGTAGGAATTTTCTCTAACCTTCTTGATACTTTTGAAGCTCTGATTGGATGAGTAATAGTGAGAGCGAAATATCAGGTTTTTTCAGGCCAATAATTGACTAAGATGTAAGAATAGTATATGTTCTTTTGTGTTACGCGGCAGTGGTGGAATTGGTAGACACGCTAGCTTGAGGGGCTAGTGGGCATTGTGCTCGTGGAGGTTCAAGTCCTCTCTGCCGCAAATCCTTATATATAAGGAAATTAGCTCTCTTTATGAGAGCTTTTTTTATGCCCGAAATAGGGATTAGAAAGGGCTCAGCTCAGAAAACTGTGTGATGAGGAGAACCTATAGAAAAAGAACTCGAAATATTCTCCTGCTTGCAGCTACTGAGGCTCCAAGCCCGGCTCACTTTACAAAAGTCGCACGAGCAGCCGGAAGGGGGCAAATAAATTATTGATGGGTAAAGACCTGCTGAGAAGGTGTCTGAAAGCCCAAGCCGGGCTTAACATACACGAGTCCCACGAGTAGGAGCAGGCGGGATTCAGCGGTGGGCACCGGACGAGTTTTCGCAACAGATTAAGTGTGTACACTCTCTTTTTCACGGCAAACGGGCTGATTGCAGGCCGGCATCAGGGGATCGGCCGCTACTCATGTGACTTGTGTATAATAAGCCGACCTTACCACTTTTTCAGGAGTGGTGGTAGGTCGTTACGTGAAAAGCACTTACCGGCTGCCGAATTTCCAGTCGTGGAACTTTTGTAAAGTCAGCCGGACTTAAGCGCCCAGAAACGGTGGAAATCGTAGATTTCCTCCCTATTTTTTTGGGAAATCCGATTTCCTCTTTGGGAAATCCGATTTCCCATTTTTCCGCAGTATAACAGCTGGGCTGTATAACAGCTGGCAGGTGGTTTTTCTTATGCCTACAGCAGCGGCGGAGAAAGGATTTTCCTGCAGGGCCCCCTCGCTCTCGCCTGCTCGTACGAATTATGGAAAATGAGCCTGGTTCACGGGTTTTTACGTAATATTGGCAATATTCGTGTTTCAAATCCCACAGATTTCTGTCGGGCCTTCCTCGCTGGTCTCTCGCCTGCCCCTCGTTCGATTGAATGCATATTCAAGCGGTTCAAGGCTGGTTCCGCATACCAGTCTGCCGTTGCCCTTGTTCAAGGATGGATGGTTATTCTCTTGAATTTGAGCTGTTTACGTGCTATTGTTTTCATACATTTTTGGGATGAGGAGCAGCTTTGTCTTGTCGTTGAGAGTGGGCTTCTCCTCTCCTTTTTTCCCTTCTGTTTTCTTTTTCCGTTTCTCTCCATTAAATCATAGCTTTTTTCTTAGAGGAATATTTCATTTGAGATTCGTTTGGGATTTTTCTTTTTCGAGGCAGCTTAGGTTGAAATTTTATATATTTCAAGTAGACTTTGTGCGCACATCGTCATATAATAGAACATGCGGTTTCATTTCGATCCGGATAAAAATGATTTACTCTTCCAAACCAGAGGAGTAACCTTTTATCAGGTCATCGAAACAATTGCTGAGCGCGGGGTACTACTGAATATCCCGCATCCAAATCATGATCAATATCTGAATGAAAGGTATCATACCCCAGGGCAAGCGGCTTACCGCAGGTAAGCTTGGGACCCAGGAGGCTTCGCCTCCTTTGCCGCCCCAAGGGGCGGGGTATGTTACCTTGCGATCCCGGCACTCGCTCGGCAATGGAACCATCAAGATGGTTCCGCTCCTCTCGCTCCGTTTGGGAATCAATGGATGTTCGTGATTGAGCATAATCAATATACATACTGTGTACCGTATGTGTTAGATGGCGATACATATGTCTTGAAAACCATTTTCCCAAATCGAAAATTTATGTATCTCTTTCAGACAAGGAGCAAGATAATGGATCCTAAATACTTAGATAATGAAGAAGAGAATTGATGGAAGCTTTTTGAAAAGGAGAAGTATTCGGAAACGTTTATACCTTCTGAAGAGGATCAAAAGAGTTTTGAAATGCCGCAAAGGAATTTATCTCCTCAGAAAGAAAATGAATATCAGGATTGATCCATATGAATTAGAAAAATTAAAGAACGAGCAGCACGCGAAGGACTGCGGTACCAAACATTCGTAAAAGCGTTTTGCATAAATACATTACCGGGCAGCTGGTGGAGAAATAAAATTTAAATGCACCTCAAAGAACTGGACAAGGGCTGAGCATACGTCTCATTCAAAGGAATGATGCAAAGGCGATTTATAATCTATTCTCATATTCAGTGTTTGTGAATTTTATGATCTATCTGCTTTACAGACCCGAACCAAGCTGTAGAGCAAATTGAAAAGTGGCTGAAGAACTATGATCGGGATAAACAAATCCGAATGCAATCTGTGAAGACAATTACGTTATTGGTACCTGCGGATTTAATTCTATCTATCGCCATCAAAATCGTGCGAATCTCGGATATGATCTACTTCCATCAAAATGGAATAAGGGGTACATGATGTAGAATCCCGCAAAAAAAGGACTTGAAATGAGAGAAATGCCCGTATTAAAATTCTTGGTAGTTTTAAGAAAGGAGAAAAGAGACCGGGCATAATTCTTTTGGCAGTTTTGACCCGGTCTCCAAATAAAACGATAATTTGCTTAAGAACCACAAAAGAAAATTACTGCTTTGCATCACTCTACCCTGACTGCAAGGCTTTTGTCAGGGGGTTGATCTGTCCTTGCTGCAAAACTGAAGGAACATTCAGCCGGCATGGGACGTACTGGAAATAGTACTACCGCCTGGTCATCGGCATCCTCCGCATTCGCGGTTAAGTCTGCAAGCCTGCTGCGCCTGCTCAATGATCAGCTGCATCCTGGACTGTTCAAAGGCTTTTACCTCCTGTCACCCTTCCGTCTGGGTGTTGGAATTCTACACCCAGCTCTGTGATCTGCCCCCGCGCAGGCCCAAAGGAGGAAATCGGATTTCCGATGGAAATCGGATTTCCGATGGAAATCTTGGATTTCCACCGCTTCTGAGCGCCCGCCGAGCGCTTAAGGCAGCCTCACTTTACACATATCACACGAGTAGAAATTTTACAGTCAGTAAGTTCTTACTTCATAGGGACCTGCCTCCAGGCCTGAAAAATCGCTAAGGTCGGCTCAATATACACGTGTCACACGAGCAGCAGCCGATCCCATGATGCTCTCCCTCGATCAGCTGGTTTACCGTGCATAAACGTGTGTTCGCACGTTCTAAGATATAGTTTATTTGCCCCTGTCCCTTGCAAAATTCCGCCCCCTCCTACTCGTGGGACACGTGTGTTTTGAGCCAGGCTTAAGGTTTTCGTGACCCTCTCAGCAGCTCCTTACCCTGCAAAACCTTATTTGCTTCCTTCCGGCTACTCGTGCGACATGTGTATATTGAGCCGGACTTAACCGGGTTCTTTTACAGCCCTTCTTTTTTCAATCATAGCCTCCTATGCAACCCTGAAAACCCATGAAATCCTGCCCTCCTTTGCAGTCATGACAGGATTTCCCAAAAAAGAAGGAGGAAATCGGATTTCCCATAGAAATCGGATTTCCACCGCTTCTGAGCGCCCGCCGGGCGCTTAAGGCAGCCTGAGGGCTGCCGTTTTCTTGTGCTGCTGCATCAGGACGTGTATGCCCGCGCTATGGTCGTTCGGTAAAAATATGCGGGTAAAGAGAAAGTTGATAATATCTCGGGATTTTAGCAACTACTGAAGGATTTTCGATTTAAAACAATGTGGGTATTTGGGTCAAATTAATTCGGGCACTTACACATGACAGAAGCCTTGCAACTGTTTCTACAACTGTGTTATCAGGACTGGAATTTTCACCGTATTCAAGCCCTCGTACTTCCGGAAAACAGTTCATCAGTGAGATTACTTTCCAAATTTGGCTTTAATAGCGAAGGTATATTGAAAGATTTCGAAATATGGCCTGGACGTGGATATGTTGATCTTCAAATTTTTATGGGATGAATTCTTGAAGAGGAAAATATTATGAGATCATTTCACGAACTAGTTACCGAACATGTACAGGATCCTTCCGAAGCTTCAGAATATCTTAAGGCTTCCATGGAACTGTTTGAACAGGATGGCGATCTTGATGCTTTTCTCGCTGCACTCCGCACAGTGGCCGATGCCAATGGTGGAATGACAAAACTCGCCTCGGAATAAAAACTCAACCGCCAACAGCTGTACCGATCCCTATCTCCCAATGGTAATCCGACGATAAAAACTTTGGATGTCATCCTTCACGCTTTGGGGTTACGTTTGACTATTGAGAAAGTTTCATAAATTGAATTAGAAAAGAGCACTGGAGCA
Source organism: Spirochaetales bacterium (assembly GCA_018399255.1). Classification (GTDB taxonomy): domain Bacteria; phylum Spirochaetota; class Spirochaetia; order JABMQR01; family JABMQR01; genus M55B182. The sequence continues at coordinate 15,410 of JAGYPA010000016.1, forward strand.
GAATGTCTTAGTGTTTACTCCGAATACGTGGTTCAATTCCAACGACAGTTGCAATGACAGTTGCAGGGCCTATTAAGGCTTACAAATGGATGCAAATGCTTGCAAACATATGCAAAACTGATTGACTTAATTCCATTCTATACATAGAATTATTGCAAATAGATGCAAAGGTTTACAAGCCCTTGCAAACCCAATCAATAGCTTGAGGGGCTAGTGGGCATTGCGCTCGTGGAGGTTCAAGTCCTCTCTGCCGCATATTTTTATCCTTCAGCAAGTTTTCCCGAACAATGAGCTTTTCCTTGACTGTTGTCATAATATAAAGTTTTCTTCATAATGCATTATTATGATAATACTTCTCTCCCCTGCTAAAACCATGGATTTCTCACTGCTCAGTTCCGACATCATCAATGCTGTGAACTCAGCCGGCCGGAAAAACCGTCCCACCTTCGAGAAAGAAACTGATACCATAATCAATTTGTTAAAAAGCTATACCATTGAAGAACTTGGTGCGCTTATGAAATTACGCAGGGCCATGGCAGAGAAAGCATATGCAGAAATAGCGTCTTTCGGGACTCCGAAGGCTCCCGTTAAGCCAGCGCTCTTTACCTATAGCGGAACGGTCTTTCAACGTATCGATGCAGAATCATTATCCTGGGAGAGCATCAGATACGCAAATGAGCATGTACGAATTATTTCAGGGCTTTACGGCATTCTCCGGCCTCTTGATGGTATTTCTCCTTATCGGTTGGAAATGAAGACGCCGGTACCAATAGCTTCTGAAAACTCATTGCTGGCATTCTGGAAAAAAAGAATTGCTCCAGCGCTGCTGGCCGAAGAAAGTCTGGATACTCCTCAGGAACCTCTGATTAATCTGGCTTCATCCGAATATATGAAGGCTGTTGACAAAAAACTGCTCAACCGGAATGTTATTAATTTCTCCTTCAAAGAAGAACACAAGGGAGTTTTAAAAACCGTTGGCATGTATGCAAAAATTGCCCGGGGTATCATGGTTCAAAGAATCCTGAAAGAGAAGACAACAGATCCGCAGGAACTGCAGACAGGCGAAACCGGCGGCTATCAGTTCAGTTCGAAACACAGCCGCCCCTGTGATTGGATTTTTCTGCGGAGAACATAAGGCAGCAAATTTGTCGGGAACTGCATCTCAGGATCGTCGTAAAAAACCTATGATATTTTTTTCAGATTGATATGCGTGCGTTCACTCCCTTTCAGCCACTCTTCCTGAATAGCAGAATTATTGACCTGGATAACCGCAACTGCTTCAGCTATAGGTATGTCGCCTAGCAGAACACAGACAAACTGCTTACGGATGCGTTTGATGTTAGGGCCAAATACCATTGATACTGCCGTATTCACCTGTTCCTGCTTAAGTATAGCTGCTATACCCCGGGCTTTTTCAGGATCAGCATGAACTCCTTCCTTTTCTTCCGCACTGGTATTTCTGACTTCCTTGACAAAATGGAATCCGTCATCATCAATTTCGTAAATCATATATAATTCTGCATCGCCAAAATGTCTGGTTATAAAAGAAGTACCGTCATCTGTTGCGAAAGCTGCTCTGATAATCATTTGAACATAATCCTCCATGTCTGATCTAAAAATACACTACCTGCGGTACTATTATATTGGACATATGTTCATAAATGCAACTGTCAGGACACTGTTTTCAGCCAACTTTTTCCTGTCTGCGCAGGGTTAAATTATGATGCCTGCAGCTATCTATCATGGATTTTTTCTTCAGACAGACTGCATGATAGAGTTTGCCGCAATTCTGGCACTCGGCATAGATAAGATCGTAGATATGCTTTCCACATACTTCACATACTCCTACAGAACCGGATATTACCGATGGCTCCCGGTCCTGCGCCGAGTTGAGAACTCTGTCACTTTCCATATTCACCCTCTCCTACAGCTTTATGCTGTCCGCCTATGAAGTCCGGCCAGCATCATGTCTAGAGCCAGTCAACCTTTTCCATGCTGCGCAGCATATCCATCTCCCCCTGCTCTATCAGTCCCATCTGATGCAGTTTTATTGGACTTCTGCGTTCAATCTCCGTAACCTGAAAGGCAATATCGGCAAGATCCATGCTTTTTCTGATCTGCGGAATTGCCAGTGATTCTATAATCTTGCTCATGGTGGAAAAAGCCGAATTCACCTGATCGACTACCAGCGCCATTCCCAAGCTGACTGCTATAACTTTTTCAGCACCTAGCGCTAGAACCACATCTACCGGCACCTGATCTACTACACCTCCGTCAACCAGCAGATAGTCCCCTATCTCAACGGGCTGAAAAACCCCGGGAACTGCACAGCTTGCCCTGATCGCAAGACCAATTGATTCCACATCGGTAATGATCTCGGTCTTGAAGCCGTTCAGACCTTTTGCTGGAGGAGAAAGATACTGGTAAAGCGGATCCATGTTAATTTTTTTTGCAGCCCGCTCTGAGGTTATGATTACCCTGACCCGTTTTTCCATATCAACGGCAACCACAGCCAGATCTACCGGAAGATCATCGAAATTCCTTCCCTCCACCATAGTATTTACTGTTTCCCCTAACGTTGCATTGGAGAGCAATCCTCCTTCACTTCTGAGTCGGAGTACCCGTTTAGTCGTATCTGCCAGACTGATAACATGCTGAAACCAGCCAAATTCTTCAGCTTGCTTTTCCAGCAGCTTTTGCGGGATATCAGCCGCATAGCACATTGCAAATAAGGATCCGACTGATGTTCCGGCAGCAATTTCCGGCAAAATGCTGGCCTTATTGCGGAGAGCACGCAGAACTCCAATGTGTGCATATCCCCGGGCACCGCCCCCGCCGAACGCAATTCCAATTCTGCTGCTCATTATACGTATTCCCCTTTGCAAAAGAACTTGAGTAATTATAGCTTATGGTTTGGAGAAAGTCACACAGTTTTTGGGAGAATTATTTCCGAGAATTATTTCCGAGAATTATTTTCTGGCGGGAGCTACACTGAAGGTATCTCCGGGAAAAAGTGTTCAACCCAGAATTGGAACAACTTTTCACTGCCCCCGGTAAGAACCAGCTCATAAGTAGTCCTGGAAACAAAGCGGATCATCAAATCCACTTCACGGGCTAAATTTGACAGTGCCCGACACTGCTGCTTAATAGTCTGGCTGATATGGGGAAAGAGCTCACTCATATTTCCACCAAGAATAATCTCCTGCGGGTTGAAAAGGTCAAACAGGTCCGCCATAACCTCACCGATTTTCAGGGCAGTCAGATCCACCCGTTTGACAACTGCTGTCTCTCCTGCGGCATACCTTCGGGCCAGATCAGCGGCATAGATGGTTGTACTCTCAAGGGACATCACCTTGTCAATCTCGCCCAGGTCCTGGGCGATCGATTCCAGAGTAGCAACGGTTCGCAGGCAGCCAGTCCCCCCGCACTTGCAGACTTTAGAAATTCCGGAAACTTTTAAATGACCAAGCTCCCCGGCAAAACCATTAGTGCCGCGGTACAATTTCTGGTCTATGACAATTCCAAGCCCGATGCCCTGGGTGAAAAAGATGAAGAGTAAATTTTTTATGCTCGGATCTGTTTTCATGATAAGCGACAGGTTCGACAGTCCGGCAAGATTCGCATCATTTTCCACTAGAACAACGGTGTTGGGGAAAACTTCCGTCAGGTAGCGCGGCAGCTGCACCCGCTCAAAAATGGGATTGGAACTTTGCAGCACCATCCCCGTTTTCGGATCAAGAACAGCCGATATACCGATGCTTACGCCGAGCAGGTTACGCTTCCTGCCGCCGCACAGCTGATTATACGCAAGCGTTATGTGGTCCAGAACTGTTTCCAGCGTATCATCAGGAGAAACCTCGAAACGGGTATAGTCCTCGAGTCTGTTTTCCAAATCCAGAAGTCCCATATAAATGTGCTGAGTATGATGCATATCTATAACCAGAGAGCAGGCAAAATCGGGAACAAACTGAACCATGGCCGCCTTTCGACCGCCTGTTGAGCGCACATTATCTGTAACCTTGACGAGGCCGGACTGCTCAAGGGTGGTGCACATATTTGATACTGAAGCAAAACTTAAATGAACGCGATTGGCAAGTTCGGATTTTGACATTCCTCCGGAACCGCGCAATTCTGTATAGATTTTTACGGCGTTTGCTATTTTTACATCACTATTGGTGGAAACCCTTTTGGACCCGTATTCAAAACCCGTCAAACCCATCACTTTTTTACTCTCCAATACTCGGCATTATATCATTTCTGATAATCCTCTGAATATCCGTATTGTTCCGATCAGGTGCGGATACGGTAAATAGAATTGCAATAATTATGGCAACAATTCCAATCCCCATACTTATGGTTGGTGTATCATCCTTCATGAACAGCCAACTGAGAATCGGGCCGAGGGAAGGAATAAGAAACTTCCACATGGTTATGGTTGAAATCCTGGTCTGCTTCTGTTTAATTGCAAACAGCCAGAGGGTGACGGCCGCTGCCGTTACAAACGCCAGATAGACAATGCTGAAGACAATAGGAACGGTGACCGCCGCACCAGTCCCCTCCTCGAAAAGCAGAGCGACAACCGTCAGAACCATGCCGCCGAACAGAATTTGAACGGTGCTGACAGAAAGAGCCGCTTGAGTATGCAGCTTTTTCTTCATGATGATCGCACCGATTGCTGTGGAAATGTTGCAGATCATCAAAAGACCAGCTCCCAGAAGCTCCTCACGACCTTGAACTGTCCAAGGTGCACGGCTTACTGCAAGAACTGCTATTCCGGTTAATCCTATCAGCAAGCCGACAGCCTTGCGCAGGGTCATATGTTCATCTTTTAGCATGATTACCGCAATCAGAGAAGATACAGCCGGAGAGCTGCCGATGATCACAGCGCCAAACGACCCCGGGACACGGCTCAATCCAAAATTAAAGGCACTGAAAACAACTATTATCTGAAAAAAACTGAGAAGAAGCACCCAGCCCGAAACCCCCCTGATATGCTTGAAGGGGTTTTTTCTCAAGACGAGCAGCAGCATTGCACCTGCCGTTAACAGCCGGTACCCTGCAAGGTGAAGCGGCGGAAGGTACCCCAGTGCATATTTTCCCCCGATAAACGCAGAAGCCCAGAGAATGCTGGCAATTATTGCAGCCCCATGAACTTTTTTTTGCATTATCATCCTGCACTTCCGGATTGAACAAGTTCCCGGTTCCTGATAATAGAAACCATAGTCCGGTCAAACAAGGCCATCCCCTCAAGATGAATTCGCCGCAAAATTTCCAGCAGTTCGGAAAAGGAACCAGCTCCCAAACCCTCATCTGAAGGAACGGTAAGTCCGTTAACTGCCATTCTGGCAGCTTCTAATGTCACTTGTGCACTTAACGATGTTTTAAGGGCGCAGCTTGGCTTTGCTCCGTCACACACTACCCCGCCAAGACTGCTCAAAACGATGTTCATTGCCTGCAGCATGGTATCCGGCCCGGCTCCCAATCCCCACGCAAGGGCCGCTGAAGCTGCAAGCCCTGAAGCAACAGCACATCCGCACATCGGGGTAATTACCCCCGTCTGTCTCTTGATCTGATGCAGGAGTAATATGCCGAGCAGTCCTGCGTGTCGGAAAGATCGTTCTGGACGGATACCTCTCATACGCCATCCATGCATCAGCGTGAGAAAAAACGTGATTCCGTGATTTCCTGAACCGCCGCAAGCCATTATCGGAACATCTTTTCCGGACATGCGCAGTCTTGTTGCCGCGGCCACGGTAATTTTTGCATTCTGAACAGCTTCAATATCAAAAATTGATTTTACCGGAGTGCTTTCAGAAAAACAGGCTTCCAGCTCATACGGGAAGGGCAGCACACGGTCTATTTCACGGTCTCTGCTGTAGAAAGCGGCATAGGTTCGGGCATCCTCTGTCAGGTTTTCTTTGGCCATTCCCGACTGAGCGGCTGAAAAATTCATATTCAGGCCTTCGATAACTGCCTGCAGTTTTTTCGGTGCTGTTTTCGGCACCTGTTCTGCCAGCCATGCAAGAGAGTGCAGCGGAAGCTCGGGAACATCAGCAGGAACGCTCCCTGTCGAGAGATCTCTACTTACGACGAGTTCATCATTGAGTGAGACTCTGGTAATCAGATCATGATGCTCGCGAATCGATGCGGCGCTCCGATTTCCGTCGCGCCACTGGATTTCCGCATCGATGGATAGACTGCTGAAGTCCTCTCTCACCTGGATTGTGACGGGGATCTCTTTCTCCAGCCGCTCGGCTCTTGATACCGCTCCGCCTGGAAGATTGTTGAAAAGTCTCAGTCCGTCTTCTGTATTCTGGATAAGCAGCCCGAGAACAGCCGCCTTTTTGACTCCTTTTTTCCTGGTTCCGGGTATGAAAACGGCGGCTGCATTCTTATAGAGGTTAAGATCCAGGTCGATGGACACGGAGGCGACTGAGGCAAGGATATCTTCAATGGGAGCGTTTTTCCCGAAGATACGCTCTGCATAGACTGCGGCAGCAGCTGCTGCTGCCAGCCCCACTGCAGCAGGGTCGGTACACCCCACAGATATCTGCAGCTCTTCTTCAAGAATCTGCACCATTCGTGCTTCAACTTCCGGGGAAAAAGAACTTTCGCGCATGCTGTCTGCCGGCTCATGCAAAGGGTCATCATACATTATTTCAGGATTTCTCATGTCAATTTAAGCAGTCTTGCAGCATTGCCGTAAAAAACTTGATGCATCTCTTCATCATCAAGCCCCATAAATTGGAAAGCCTTCCGCTGTTCGTCAAGATATATTTCGGCAAAACCGCGCGGCATCCAGCTGGAGTCGGTGGCAAAAATCAGCCTGCCGGGTCCAACGGTCTCCACATATTTCCGAACAACATCCTCCATTGTCAACTGATAGGGCATCCAGCGCATCCACTGATTGGAACCGGAACTGTCAACGTAGACATTAGGACGAGTCCAGCACAGATGCAGGAGATCTTCAATTTTTGTACAGCCGAAATGGGGAACGACAAAATTCACATTGGGAAAATCGCGCGTAACCTGAGCAATGCTGAACGGACTGATATTCACGGCAGTCGGCATGCCCCCATCGGCACCGAGCAGGCCGAAATGGATAAGTACCGGAGCCTTATAGGCATCACACACTTCCCATAACGGGTAATATTTTTTATCGTCCAGAGGCGTATCGATGAGCGGACCAAGCATCTTGTAGCCCTTCATACCCTGCTCCCGGAATGCCGTCTCCAATAGTTCCGCAGCATGTTCCACATCTGGATGGTGATGAGCAAAGCCTATGAAGCGATCGGGGTGCAGCTTGACAATATCAGCAAGGCGCTGATTGCCGCCGCCAGAGACAAATACCATTTTGTCAATCCCCTTGGTATTCAGGTCTTCTATCCAGAGCTCAGCCATTTCAAGATCGGTTCCCGGCGGCTGCTGCTTAGGGAAATTAAAGGCTTTTCTCCAGATTTCACCATGATTTCGGCTGCCGACCGAATCGAATTCCACCTTACCCGGCATAGTATAGTCAGGAAACCAATCTCCTTTTACAGGAAAATGGCAGTGAAAGTCAATTATTGGTTGTTCTCGTTTCATATAGTACTCCTTGATGTATTAATTCTGGTGCTGCTGCTACCCCTTGACTCCGGTCAGGGCAATGCCCTGAATTATCTGGCGCTGAAAGAGGAGGAAAATGATAAATACCGGGATGGTAGCTACTGATGCTCCGGTCATAACCATTTCCCACTGCGACTGAAATTCGCCGTTAAAGAAGGATAATCCCACCGGGAGAGTAAACATTTTAACTTTATTTGAGACAATAAGCGGCCACATGAAGGCATTCCAATTGCCGATAAAAGAGAATATTGCCAGAGCTGATAAGGCCGGCCTGACAAGCGGCATACCGATTTTCCACCAGATCCGGAACTCATTCAGTCCGTCAATCCTTCCGGCATCGAGCAGGTCGTCGGGAATTCCCATAAAGAACTGCCGCATAAGGAATGTTCCGAACCCTGACATCATGCCGGGAAACATGACGCCCCAGTAGGTATCGACCCAGTGCAGATTGTTGGCCATAAGATACCAGGGAATGACCAGCATCTCCGTTGGAATCATCATGGTGGATAAAATCATCAAGAAGACGACCTTCTTTCCGCGAAAATTGTACTTGCTCAGAGCGAAACCCACCAGCGAATCAAAGAACAGCACCGAAGCGGTTACGCTGAAGCCGACGATAATTGAATTCATGAACCACCAGGGAAAGATGCTGCGGCTCAGCAGGCGTTTGTAGTTTGCCAGAGAGGGGTTTTGGGGGAAGATCGAGAGATTATATACATCAGCTCCCTGCTTGAAAGATGTTGCCAGCATCCAGACAAAGGGAAAGAGCATGAAAATCCCGATAACTGCCAGCAGGATGACCCTGATCTGAATAAAACTGCTTATTTTAGTCTTCACTGCGCATAACCCTCAGTTGAACCAGCGTTATCGCCAGTATGATCAGAAAAAGAATTACCGTCATAGCGGCAGCATACCCCATATCAAATTGCTGAAAAGCACTGCGGTATATATAGAGAACCAGAGGCTTTGTGGAATTCAGCGGACCTCCTTCCCCCTGGTAGGTCATATTCAGAACCTGCGTGAATATGCGGAGATAGCGAATCGTTCCGGTCACTATGAGAAAGACTATGGTCGGTTTCAGCAGGGGCAAGGTTATGCGAAAGAGAAGATTCCGGTTGTTGGCTCCATCAATCTCTGCCGCTTCGTAGTACTGACGTGATATCTGCTTTATTCCTGCCAGAAAAATGATCATCTGAAAACCGACGTCAGCCCAGATGGTTGTTGCCAGAATTGAAAAGATTGCCTGCGTCTGGGAAAAGAGAAACTTCTGCTGCGGCAGGCCCACAGCTATGAGAATTTTGTTGAATACCCCTATGGGAGCGGGCTGATACAGCCAGCGCCATACCCAGGCTATCGCTACCATCGAGGTAATATACGGAATAAAATAAACCGCTTTGAAAATTTCAGATCCCCTTTTAACCCGGTCTATATTATAGGCAATGATAAAGCCCAGCAGCAGACTGGTCGGCAGACCGTAGATTACATATTTTCCGGTATTGCCCAGGGTTTTCCAGAACACCTCATCCTTGAACAGGTTCCGGTAATTGGTAAGGCCGATAAACTCCTTATCTTTGGAAACGATATCCCAATTGGTCAAGGAGAGAAAAAAAGCCTGTAGGGTTGGATAAAACCTGATTGAAACATAAAAAATAACCGGCACTATGAGAAACAGGTAGGCCCAGATTCTTTTTGTCCGTTCCAAAGATCGTCTCGATGCTGATTCCTGTATCATGGGTTCCTCTGGCAGACAGCCGCAGCGGGCTGTGAAAGTATTTGCATTTTTCGGCAATTACCAAAATCGGTGTTATTGGCAATTGCCGCAGCTGGAAATTTGCAGCTGGAAATAGGTTCCAGGGTAAGAATATACGGTCCTGCAGGTTAGTCGGGCATGCTCTTTGGTGTCGGGTGCTGCAGGACCGAATATTCACTATTCTGCTTATTTTCCGCTGTAGTATTTATCGAGCACAGCCTGCTCAGTTGCGGCCGCCTGATCAACTGCATCTTTGATCGACATACCATTCAGAAGCACTTCATCATAAGCATCGATCCAGACCATTCGTTGTGCGGTTTCATCAATGAATTTTGTTGCGTTAGCATATTCCAGACCGCGGATAAATGGTCCGTACTTGGGATTGTTCTTGAACTCATCCTTCATGGCCAGCGCTTTTTTGGCCGGCAGTTCACCGACATTTTCCAGCCACATGGACATAGCAGTCTCGGATGTGAGGTAATCAAGGAACTTGACGGAAGCTTCAAGCTCTTTGCCGGTGGTGAAGCTGGTAATTCCGTTGGCCCAGAAGGAGGCAAAGTTATAGCGTTCGCCGTTCATTGACGGCAGTTCTGTTACGCCATAGTCGAGTTCTTCAAGCGCATCAAAGGTACCAAGACGGAATGAACCGTCGATGGTCATACCCATCATCTGGGATTTGAAGGCAGTAACATCATCGGTCATAAAGTTGGGCATGCCAATATTTTCTTCGGTGTTGAGCTTTACAAAGAAATCAAATGCATCGTAGCCGGCCTGACTGTTGTAGGTTACCTGGGTACCGTCTTCGTTGTAGGGAGTTCCGCCGAACTGCCGGATCAGTACTTCCCGGACCCAATGATGCAGCTGGGCGCGCAGTTCCTGAGTCATACCGGTCTGCAGATAATTGCCCGACTTATCGGTTTCTGTCAGCTGTTTGGCAAAGGCAACCAGTTCTTCAACGGTTGACGGCGGTACTTCCGGATCAAGTCCTGCTTCCGCAAAGAGCTTTTTGTTCCAGAAAAGGGCAAGTGAGCGGACTGCGGTGGGCAGTGCATAGTAGGATCCGTCAAATTTTGCAGCGCCTACCAGAGGGAAAAATTCCGATTCAATAAATTCATTGCTGAATTTACTTTCCGGAAGGGGCTGAAGATATCCTGAATCGATATAGGTCGGCAGCCATCCATAGTAGAGGTTGATAATGTTGGCTCCTTCGCCTGACGGGACGGAAGAAGCTACCTTGGTGTTGTACTGTTCATAGGGAAATGTCTGCTGTACAACTTTGATATCGGGGTTTTCCGCCTCGAACATTTCGATAAGCTTGCTTACTGTTTGTTCTTTCGTCTCATAGAAATACTGCCAGTAGACAATTTCCGTAACTTCGCTTTCTCCTGCTGCTTCTTCCTTCCCGCCCTGGGCAAAAAGAAAGCCTGTCATAAACATACTCAGTACCAGTACCAGTAAAAGTATGCGTCCACCGTTTTTCATCATGGTGTTCCTCCTAAATATTTTTCATGACATCCTATAAGGATATCATTATTACCTGCACTACAGAAGCAGTGGTGTAATTCTCAGTACAATTTCGTCGGCCAATTCCTGACACCTGCTGCACTCAGCTGTTGAAAATGCCAGGCAAAGGGTCATCTTGGGTTCAGTTCCGGACTTTCGCAGGTAGAGATGGCCCGATGCAGGGATATCCGCTGCAGCAAGGGTATAGAAGAGCATATCCGGCTCTTCTGAAAACTGTTTCTCCCGATAAGTCCAACCGGTTGGCTGAATGCGGTCGAGGATTACCCGGGTTATTTCTTCCCACACTGGAGAGTTTCTATAGAACCGTTCAAAGGAAATTTCCTTCAGCACCTTGCGAACCGTAAATCCATGCTGAAATCCCGGCGCCTCTGATAAATGGCCTGGATGCCCGCTTTTCACTATTCTTTGAAGAGCTGCAAGGGCGCTCAGCAGTCCATTCCCGGTATACAGCAGATCCTGTGCTGTCGTGATTCGGGAAAACTCTTTAAGCAGTTCAGCTTCGGCCTTGCGAAAGTGCGGGGCCCTGACGGGCAGGATAACATGTCCGGTTCGTTCAAAACCGATAAAATCGTCATTGGATGATGGTTTTTCGGATATCAGCCACCGATCCCCGACACAGACAAGCTCAGGGGAAACAGTTTCTGATGAGAGTGCAGTTCTTCGCTCAGAAACAGCCGGAAGACAGGCGGCATTACTCTCTACGGTTGCCCGCACAATAAACTGAGGTTCCATATTTGTCCGCTGTTTTTTCAGATCCTGCGGCACGGCAGCCAGCAGGAACCCTATATCATCACCATCAAAGATGAGTACCCGATCCCTGTCTTTCTGGTACTGCAGGAGGTATCCCCGGTCACCATCTCCGTCGAGAACTGCAGCAAAGAGCTGTGGGGACTGCGAACTGCGGCCGAAACGGAAAAGGTTGTGCAGAATATCAGGGAACTGTCGGGAATCCTTATCAAACATGCTGCCGGTAATTACGGGCGGTAAATCTTCCAGCGTCCCGACTCCTGAATTGCAGTTAATGGCCATTGGACCGGGAGTGCAGGCGACTGCGGCATGGGGAACTTTATGCCCGGAAAATGCTTTGACTGCCAGATATGAATAAGCACCATTGGCAGTATCCAGCAGCACCGGGCTCTCTGATATACGGTGCCGCAGGGTCTGCCAATCTATTTCATTATCGAGGTGAGCAAGTATATCCTCTGTTACATCAATTTTCAGCAGCTTGCCGGGCTTGCCCCGTTCTGCGGAACTTGATTGTTCAGATTGATACTGTTGCGTCAGCACTTCGGCACTCAGCGCATATTCACCGGGGCAATCAGAAGAACCCTCCGGATAAAGCTTGCGTCCGGCTGAGAAAAGCTTAATTCGTTATATTCGGCTTGGGATTGTGGGATGCAGTGAGCATGATAGACGGCAGGCTGAAGCGATGGGAGAATGCTGCCAGATGAGGGGGTTGGAATCACTCCCAGGTCAATTATATTCACTCCGTTCTTTCGCAGAGTTTCTATTACGGCAGCCTTCAAACCAGTTTGATCGAAATAATCCCGTCCGTCCTCTGCGAAAGCTATAATATTCAGGAACGGACCTTCGTTTTGTCCACTGGTTTTGGCTGATTTCTGACAACCTTTTAACCATTGCAGCAAGGCTGACGCATAACGGCTGCAGAATTCGGGGTAACTGCGCCGTTCTGTATAAATTCGGCGACTGGCGAGGTTTGGTCCCCAATTCAGCAGCCGTTTTTACCTTGCCCCGAATTCCGTCAGTTCCCTGCAGTTTTCAGCTGACCAGTCTGAGCAGAGCTGCGGGCTCCGGCCAAGCGGGGTTTCCCTCCTGCCTGAAGAGATTAAGGCGGCCCCAGTCGCTGTCCAGGATTCTTTCTCCTGTTACGACTGGAGAAAGATATTGAACAGACTTCCTGCCGGGTTTCGGTAAAACCCGGCTTGTTCTGCATACTTTGCTCAAACCATTGCTGAGATTCTGCTGTACCGGTTTTCTGGCAAGAGAAAGCGTACTGTCATATCAGGCCTTCTGTGAAAGTTCAATGCTTGTGAAGGTGATCTTCTGAACAAGATTGACGACGACTGGGCGCAACCTGGTGCTCACCAGAGTTCCACTCTGAAAACCAATAGCCTATGCGGCCGTCGAGTTGTGGGAAAGCGGCGGGTGGTTTCCATGCCTCAGCAATTATCGCCGAATCTTTACCGGCCTGCTCCCCTGCTAGAACCGCATCTCACCTGCTTCGTAAGGTTCCAGATCGATTCAGCGGCTCCTTCGGTAGTTTCAATTTTTGTGTTTCCCAGATAGTCGGGAAGTTCAATAACGATATTTTCATCATAATCTGCAGCGGCTTCACTTATCCAGACCGGGTTGACCATATCAGTTTGCTGATTTTTGCAGAAATTCGTCATAACCTCCTTGAGGGTTCCTTCGAATCCGCTATTGACCATGTCAATAAATATAGTCTCGGCATCACATGAACAGGAGCAGTCCGTAGGGTGCTGCATGCAAATTTTCGCACGCCTTCGATTACCGTATCAACGGGAGCTGGCCTTTCATCATAAGCTTGAAAAAACGTGCCGGTGTATCAATACGGTAAAGCTGATAGGCTGCTGGTATTGCTAAAAGGGTTTTGCTGTAATCTATCTTTACTTTGACGGAAAATAGGGATCACCTCCTCGATACCTGAGACTGGCGAGTCTTTTCTATCTACAGGAAGCCAGGGCGACGAACCACGTTATACCCTGATCTGATAAGACCTGTCCCATTTTTCGCTGCTGTAGGCAAATTCCGGCGGCGAAATCCTGTTGTTTCAGTTTGCAGGATACTGCGGTCAAGCTCGAGTCCTTTAGCCATCTGCATTGAAATTCCTTGGGGACCAGCAGCTGGGGTATTGGATGCGTATAGGTATAGGTGCAGATTCCAGTTCATACCCTTTCGCGACATAACCTCGTCAGGAAATCTGGATCCATCTCCTCAAGGAGTTCGAGTAAAACCGGAAAAAAACGGTTTGCTTTCAGTCCGTATTTTTTTAAACATTTCAATAAGGGGCTTGCTGGCTTCTGGTCAATGATGCGTTCATCGCCCTACTTCTATTTCGCAGCGCTGAATGTGAAGTTAGTCTAAATCAATGTTTCCATGCATTTCTCCTGGCCGTTAAATTATAGTACTTATTATATACCTTATAATAAGTATGTCAATAAAAAAGTTTTATATATATTTATCTTTTATGAGTATAAGAAGCAAATTTCAAAATGATTTCCTTTTAGAATAGGCTCTTCTATATCAGCAGTTAAAGGTATTAATCCTTGCACTGTAAGAGCTATAATAAAAATCCTATAATAATTTGCAAAAAACAAAAATAACAGAAATATGTCCTTGACTTACTCTGCAATACGCTCTATTTTAATTACAGAGTTTTTGAATTTATTAAATATAAGTATAAAAAGTGTGTGAAAAAAGTTATGAGGTTGTTTCAGTTAAAGCTGTAGAAAAATCCTGCTCCTCTCATAGTTCTGTGCTTTTCAGCACGGGAATCTTTTTTGGGGGCTCAGCTTAGCCTTCAGGGGGCGTGTTGTTGGAAAGATGGATATGTATTTCACAAGGGTCCTGCAGCCGCCTCAAGGTGGGTTTGATTTGTCTAGCCCTTTTAGAAAAATTATTGCAAATACCTACCACAAATCCAATAAAAATGCTTTTTGACTATACACAGTGAAAATGGCGGATTCTGATAAATCCGGAATTACCGCCGACGGCGGCAGGTTTTAAGGTAGAATATAGAGTAACCTACGGAACAAAAGTAACAAATGAACAACTTTCTGGCAGATCCTAAGATAACTTATGAAATAATACTAGAGGTAGATATGAAATTACCATTTACTTTGTTGGGATGGAAAGTTTAAGGATTTCGGCAGGTTCTTATATTGATACTGTAATTATTACTATAATATCGCAGTAAAAGTGAAAGGAAAAATAATGTATTTTTTTAAACAGGAAATACCCTAGTGGTTGACGATGGTGAAAAGTAATACTTGTAAAGTATTTAAAATAACATACAAATAAAAAGTTAGGAGAAGGTTATGAAAAAAATTGTATTGAGTAAATTGGCGGTGATAGCAGTTGTTTTTGCTATGGCAGGTGGAGTTGTGTTCAGGGCAACCGAAGCTACCTAAAAAATTGAAGGAGCTGTAACTCGGTCATGGGTGCAAATTAATGATTTGGATGAGCAACTTTAGATGGTTTGGTTTTCAGCTGATGGTGAAACCAATTTCCAACTACCTATTACTCAAATGATACAGATGGGTTTATTATTCGTCTGCTAATAACGGCGTACTGGTTAGTGGGAATACCACTCAAACGATTGCTTATACAGTAACATATGGTGATCTTGATGTAGCACTAACAACGCTGCAGACCAGACGGCAAAAACAGTAAAGCTATACTTTCTGACGGTACAGAAACCCTTACAATTTCCTGGGTTGCCCAGCCTGATAAACCAGCAGAAACCTACACTGACACAATTACTATTGAAATTACAAACGAGTAATAAAAAAGAGGAAGAATAGAACTGTACCAAGTGAATAATATGAAAAAAATTATCTTGACCTGCCTTATGCTGCTTACCCTTTTTTCACTTTATTCTTTCCAGTTTGAGCCGATAACGAGCGACTTCACCCCCTCCGGGACCAGCTCCCGGAGGAGTTTTTTTGCTGTAAACCCTGGCGATACTCCTGTTCCGGTAAAGATATCCATGGTCCATCGTGACATGGATATTAACGGAAAGGAGACCCTCACCAGTGCCGATGATCTGTTTTTCATTTTTCCGAGTCAGTTTATTATTCCAGCAAAGTCCAGTCAGACAGTACGGGTACAATGGCGCGGACCATCGGCAGTTGCGACAGAACTGCCTTTTCGCATTATAGCTCAGCAGCTTCCCATAGCCATTGACCAGGCCCAGACCGGGGTTACCATATTACTTACCTATCAGGGATCAGTATATGTAACCCCCCCCAGCTACCGCTATGGAATAACAGTAAAACGGGTAGAACGCAGCTCAGACAGTGACGGAATCCCGGTCCTGCTTATAGAACTGGAGAACACGGGAAACACCCATATGATTCTGAATAAGCCGGTTATTACCCTCAGCCTGAGAACTGCTTCCGGAGCTCGAATACAGAAGGAACTAACTGGTGAGGATCTTGACGGATTGAATGATAAGAATATATTAGCGGGAAAGCGGCGGGTTTTCACGGTCCCCTGGCCGGATGGACTTCAATCCGGAGATTTTGATGCGGCAATATCGCTTGATCCAAAAAGATAAAGCTTGTCTCAACCATTTTTTACCTGCACTCCTGATACTTCTGTTTTCTCTTCCCTTCCCTGCCTTCGCACAAGATTATTTTTCTATCCCCTTCCCCGTACAGATAAATGGCAAATTATCTGGTGAAGTAGAAGTCCGGATAGATGATTCGGGTTCCTTTCTGCTGTCAGCCTCAGACCTCACAGCTCTGCTCGATTCGAGAATTACTGAAACCTTGCTGGCCGGACTTACACAGCTGCCCGAATGGGCTACCGCTGATGATGTTCAGAAAAGGGGACTTTCCATCGCTGTAGATGAATTTTCCCTGGAAATCTTAATAGATATCCCTCCCGATCAGAAACCTCTGCAAATAGTGTCGTTGGCCACTCTACCCGGTCAGATCTATACAGACATTCTCGAACCGGCAGCATTCAGCTTTTCGGCTAACCTATCGACTGACATGACCATCAGCCTCAGTGCAGACCCTTCGGACTTTTACCAATCCCATGCGGTGAATATCGGGATAACTCCCGTCATCCATTATAGGGACTGGGTGCTCACTTCCCGTCTGACAGTCAGCAGCAGTTCCGATACATCTGCTGCAGTAAACGCTGTTTCGCTGATAAAAGATTTTCCGGATAGCGGAATTCGCCTTCATGCAGGCAGCATATCCCCCAATTCTCTCCGCTTCCAGAACAACTACTATGCCGCGGGCCTGACAGTGACCAACAGAAATTCATTAAGGAGTATCCGGGAGTCACCATCCTTTTTGTCTAAAAGCTTTTTTCTTGGAGAACCATCCCGGGTTGAAGTAAGAATTGATGACCAGATAAAACGTACAATCCTGCTCCCTGCCAGCCCCTATCTTCTTGAAGACCTCCCCCTCAAAAACGGAATAAATACGGTAAAACTGACAATCATTTCCGAAACAGGCAGCATAACTGAAGAAAAATTTCTTGTCGGATATGAGAACAGCCTGCTTTCCCCGGCCGAATCTTCCTATACCTACGGACTTGGCTACAGAACCGGTGACTTCTCCCTCCCGCCAACATTTTTCGGTCTTCATAGCTACGGCATCGTAAAACAAGCCACTGGGGCTCTTGGGTTTCAGCTGTCATCGCTGCATCAGCTGTTCGTTGCAGACCTCCTGTATGCAGCCCCTTTCGGAACATTCAATGCATCAGGAGCCTTCAGCAGGACAAACACACCGGTGATTGGCGGCGCTGTTTACGGAAGCTATACCCTCACCCACTTCAAGCTGCCACGCCTCCAATTATCCGGCACCTACTACACTGCAGACTTTACACCGCACGGGGCGACCTCGGAAGGAACAGCTACCCGGTACTCGATAAAACTCTCAACCAGTTATTCGCTAAGCCCCTCGCTGCGCGTCTCAGGCTCCATCAGCACAACGGCATCAAGAACAGCTGAAAAAAACGACACGCTGGTCAATCTTGGACTTTCCGGAAAAGTAACTCCGAAGCTCTCCTTCAGCCTCTCCGGCCGTTCACGCTTTACCAGTTCGGGAACAAGCTTGCAAGGTACATTAGGGCTTACCTATCGCCCTGACAGGAACTCCATGCTCAATACAACAAACGACTTGACTACCGGATCAACAGCATTATCCTACAGCATTAATCCAGAATCACTGGGAACCGTAAGCAATCTCTCGGTAAACGCCTCCGGAGTATCCTTTCAGTCTCCAGAATCACTGATACCGACTGTAGTTTCTCTTGCCGCTGCATTCCAGGAAGAACGGGCAAATATCTCGCTGAGGCAAAGCATTATTCCAGGTTCACCGACGGCTGGAACGTACAGCCAATTCACTACTACTGCCAGCGTATATACTGCTATTGCCTATGCTGACGGTTACTTCGGCTTGAGCAGACCGATAGGGGACAGTTTTGTCATTGTTGCCCCCGGTCAGGAAGCAGAAGGACTCGTACTGGGCATACGCCAATCATCCAACCGCATGATCAGTTCGGATAATATATTTAATACGCTGGTCATCCCCACCCTAAGCTCTTACAGCAGCAACCGTGTATCAGTAGAAATACTGGAACTGCCGGAGATGCTGGATCCCGGCAGCACCGTAACTACGCTCAACCCGGGATATCGCCAGGGAGCCGTATTCAAGATTGAAAATGAGTCAAGCGTCTATCTTACAGGAAGACTCTTGTTTACCGATCATGTGCCAGCAGGGATGGTTTTTGGCACGGTTGTTGACAAGAATAATCCGGAAAGCGAACCCGAAATGATGTTCACCGATCAAAACGGCACGTTCTTCATCTATGGATTGAAAACGGGACTATTTGAGCTCAAAATTCAGAATACCGGGTGGAATAACCTGCTGCTGAAGATAGAACCGGGGACATCAGGCCTCTATGATATTGGAGATCTCTATCTTGAGATACCGAGTACTCAGCAAAGTCAAACGGAAAAACTTGTTACGACCTTTACCGGATCGAGCTTTACTCCTGATTTTGAGGCAGAGAGCAGCGATCCGCCTCCTATCAGCATAATTGACGGCCTCCTCCTGCGATTTGACCAGACTCAGGCCGCTTTCTATGACGGGAGTGTTTTCAAAAACGATGATCCGGATTCTTCAGCCTTCAGCTTCACTACCGGGGCGACGGGGGAGTTCACCATTGAAAACCAGCCCCCCGGTGATTATACAATCCAAATCAACAAACCGGAGAGAGCTGAATTCAGCCTGACTATCCCCGATACTCAAGAAAACTATACGGCTGCAAAAGTTTTTCACCTTGACAGACCAGAGTCCAGACAGGTTTCCACGACTGATGAAACAGCCGCTGAAAAAGCGATTTCAGTCAGATATAAAAGCTCGGCAGTTTCTTATGCAGAAACGGACGCCCAGTTGAAAATACGGTATACCGACGGAAGTCCCGCTGCAAATATTCAAGGAAGCATCGCGTATACAAACTCAGCAGATGCAGAGAAAACTCTGACATTCTTTAAATCTGACAGCATGGGCAGTGTCTACATCCCCGATATGACTCCCGGGCTTATGCATATCCGTTTATTTACCCAAAGCTTTCCTAAATACACGATTTCAGCTGCTGAAGAGCAGCTTAGCCGGGGAATAATTCTTTTTCTTTATGATGAAGAAGATACGACTGTTTTTCGACCGAAAGAGTATCAGCAGAAGAAACCTGTGGATTTATTTTCTCTGGCAGTACCATTTGAGTTGAAGCAGGCTGAACCCGATAAGGAGGTGCTCCCGACCTTCTCGTTATTCGGACGCCTGCTGCAGCATGACCGCACCCAGGCAGCATTCTATGCTGGTCTGTTGAAGGCCCTGAATAATCCTGATTTTTCCCCGGTCTATTTTTCCACCGGCCGTGAAGGGGAATTCCGCCTGGATGCACTCCCGGCGGGAGATTATGAAATACATTTCTCATTCAGTACCGGATCGGCTGTTTTCAGCCTGGAAGTTCCTGCAGACGTTTCTACAGATATGGGTGAAAGCGATTACCGGGTATTTCAGCTCGATCCCCCGCCCAAAGAGTTGTTTGAAGCTGATGACGCAAAAAGCCTGCCGCAGATGACGCTTCCGGTAGACTACCGTACTGCAGAACAGTCTCGAACGAACGATGGAAGCCTATCCACTATCAGAATTGCCTATGCTGACGGCAGCCCGGCGGCTGACCTGCAGGGAAGTTTGCTCTTTTACAATTACGATACAGCTGCCGGAAGAAAAACCCTGCTCTTCTTTACCACGTCAGACAGCGGCGCCATTAAAATAGAGAACCTCGCTCCCGGTTCCTATACGGTACGACTGTTCACTCCCGAATTTCCTAAATATGTAATAACAATTACGGACAAGCAGACGAGTGAAGGAGTTATCCTGTTCCTGAAGGATGACATAACGATTGATTAATGGTATTGTTTAGAGAGAAGGACTAAATCGTCGAAATTACAAATTGCGAAGCATTTTGTAATTGGCTATTGGATGGTAAAAAGAGACTTTTATGGACAGGTATAAGAAAGCAGTAAAACTTCTCACGCTTTTTTTGCTCTTCACCTTGATACTCATCACACCTCTTTTCTCAGCTCCCGGTAATGTTACTCTCCAGTTACGAAACCCTGAAAAAATCACTCTGACCTCCTATACATCAGAATCAGAATTGGTCGTAACAGGAACTCTTTCAATCAGGCATCGAAATGCAGCTGTTGATATTGCTTTCGGCTTTGGTTCAGGAAATTCTCTCGATCATTACAGTCGCTTTGCTGTCGACAACAAAAACAACTCAATCAACTATAACGTTTACAACAACTTGACTGAACGGAAAGTGGTCACCGATAGGATTGAAAATGGGGATATCGCTGCAGACTGGTATTTTACGGACAGCTATCCGGAATCTAAGAACCCGATTATCTATTCCTACAAATTTGCGGTTGTGGTACCGGCAGACCAGTTTCCTGAAACCAGTACCACCACAACCTATTCTGACACCCTTTCCATCACACTCTTCTCGATTACTGAGGGAGCTTATACACTTGAAGATGACAAAAAGACGCTCTCTCTGTCCATTCAAGTTGATACTATAGCACAAATTGCCGTTGGTCCTCCAGGCTTTACCAATTTCGAGCCCGGAAATCTGCACAGCCTTGATTTAGGGGAGATTGTACTTAATAAGACAGCAGCATTTGATACTGTCGTAAAATCCAATGCTCCTTACTCTATTGAAGTGAGCTCCTTGTATTCAGGAAAATTGAGAAAATCTTTTGCTCCCAGTGATGATGCTGAAGTTGTCGATTACACCCTCGCCTTCAACGGCGGTTCTCCAGTTCCCCTGGATGTGACGACAGTTGTCGTAGATGGCGCACCCGCTACTACCGTCGAAGGGGACCGGTACAGTTCAATTATAACTATTACAGATACATCAAAAGCAGTAACTCCCGGTGACTATGTAGATACCATAAGCCTGACCGTTACGGCTCAGTAGCCTAATAATGTAAAGATTACATAGTTACTTCTCATACAATTACGAAATACTTTTAAAATTCTAACGAGAATTGTTGACTTTCGTTCTTTTGTATGGTAAATTTCAATTAATTAAAAATAATTAATCAAAAATCCAGTCTTAGTAAGTTAAAAACAAGTTTACTTTTTCAAGTAACCAAAAAGTCAAAAAAATTTCTCTATGAGGTTTTCCATGCGAAAGCTCTATTTGACTATTTTGGTTATGTTTGTTTTTTCTGCAGCCCTCTTTGCTGCTTCCGATACTGCATCCCTTGTAATTGTTGGAACTGTACCCCCGAAGGTATCTTTAAGCATTACCGAACTGAACAATTCCCGGTCTCTCAGCTCTTCAACAGGAAATGTGGAATTGCTGGTGGTGGAAAACAGTAATTCCACTCTCCCCTACGCTGTTTCTATCAGCACAGCACAGACGATTGACGGAAAAATAGAATTCTTTGATCCCCATCCCCATCCTGATCCTGATTCTGACTCTGATTCTGAAACAGCATCGGGTAGTGTTTCTGTTTTACATAACGGATATTTGCTTGATATACCTGCCGGTGCAGCCGCTGTCTGGAGCAGCGGAGCCTACGGGACTGCTTCAAATAGATTTGGCATGGCCAATAACGCAGCAGAAACCGCCCCGGAATACATCGTTTTTACAGTTACTGCCCTCTGATCTTGCTGAGAAAGAAATAACTGAAAGGTCATTTACCCCAGCATCAGCTTGAGCATCGGGGGAAAGTTCATATGCAGTCGCATCAGCTTTTCCGCTTCCTCTCTTTGTCCGCTGATAATTGCCTGATACATATTTCTATGACTCTTTCGCACATCCATTCGTTCTTCAGGGGAAAGGTTGTCGTATACCATATGCACCTGCTGATCTATCAGCAGCATGACTGAATTGAGAAGTCTGTAGTTGAGTGCATTCCCGGAGCACCGGGCAATCTGCAGATGGAAGCGACTGTGCAGTTCCTCAAAGCTCTCATCATCAAAAGAAACGGATTCCAGTTCACGGTCAATCTTTTCCAGCACCTCAAGCTCTTGAGCAGAAGCACGGGATGCGGCATTGCCGGCATTTTCTATCTCAATGGCCCGCCGCAGCTCAAACAGGTCGTGACGGTCGGTCTTCTCAAAAGTAAGTATCATCTCAAGCGGTCCGTACCCGTTACTGTGGACCGGATCATTAATCACAATCCCTTTGCGAGGCCGTGTAGTCACTATGCCGAGAAATTCCAGCACCCGCAGGGCTTCCCGCAGCGTGGGTCTGCTGACCTGGAGCATGTCCACCAGCTCGCTCTCCTTGTAGAGCTTCTGGCCATACTGCAGTTTTCCGTCTTTTATCATGCCTACAATGGCAGTAATAATAGAGTAGTACATTTTCTGATTGGCTACCGGCTCCAACCTCATATTCATATCCCCTCTCCCCTCTCCCATCTCCTGGTGCATTCTCGAATCAATGGTGTATCATACCATATTTTTATTGACTAATGGGTAATTTGGTTTCATACTATCATTGAAGTTAATTTAGTTAACTAATTGAACTTTAACCACTGGAGATTATGGATGACCATATCAAGCCGAAAGACCCTGGAAAATACCCCTGCATACGTAGCCGGTATGCGGGAAGACTTAGTGAAGCAGAAATACGGCCTTACCGATATTATCAAGCTCTCCTCGAATGAAAACCCGCTGGGACCTCCCAAATCGGCTCTCGATGCAGCAAAGAGAGTCCTTTCGGGCATGGGACGCTATCCTGATCCCCTCAGCGGGGAACTTCGGGCTCTCATTGCAGAACACGATGAAATAGGCGAAGACCACATTCTGCTGTCTCACGGACTGGAAGAGATGATTCCCGCCCTCTGCCGCGCTTACCTGAATCCGGGCGATGAATCCCTGCAGCCGGCTATGACCTTTATCAAATACGAGATCGGGGCCCGCATCATGGACGGCGAGGTCGTTAAAGTGCCTATGCAGGATCTGGAAATCGATCTGGAGGGAATTCTGGCAGCAGTTACCGATAAAACCCGCATTATATGGCTCTGCAATCCGAACAATCCTACCGGTACCTATTTCAGTGAACACGCCCTGGTCAATTTCCTGGCCGCTGTGCCGGAACATATTCTGGTAGTTCATGATGAGGCCTATCGGGATTTCACGTCCGCAGAAGACTTTCCCATGGAAACCGTGCCGATGCTGAAAGATTATCCCAATCTTATTCTGCTCCGGACTTTTTCGAAAGCCTATGGGCTGGCCGGCTTCAGGTGCGGGTATATGATTTCTGACCCGGAAATTGTCCGCCAGGTGCTGAAAGTAAGAGAGATATTCTCAGTTGACAACATTGCATCTGCAGCGGCAGCCGCAGCTCTCCAGGATTCAGCCTATCTTGAGCATGTGAAGGAAGTAGTCCTGCAGGGGAGAGATTACCTTACCGCAAGCATAAAACGCCTTGCCGGAAAAGTTTCAGGTATCCAATTCAAGGAGAGCCAGGCAAATTTCATCTATGTAGAAACCAGATATGAAAGCGCCTTTCTGTTTGAAGAAATGCTTAAGCAGGGCGTTATCGTCAGGCCGATCGGTGCCTACGGTCTGCGCATTACTATCGGTCTGCATAATGAGAATATCCGCTTTATGGAGGCCTTTAAAAAGGCCCTTGCAGCTGGAGCAAACCGTCAATTTCAGAATCTACACAAGCAGCGAGGCGTAACCGCATGAACGATAATCAACCGATCCTGATGACCGGGAATGAAGCAATCGCCCGTGGAGTCTATGAAGCCGGCTGTCACGTATCCTCAGCTTATCCTGGAACCCCCAGCACGGAAATTCAGGAAAATATAGGCACCTATCCCGAAATTTATGCAGAGTGGGCCCCAAATGAAAAAGTAGCCCTCGAGGTCGCCGCCGGAGCCGCCATGGGAGGAGCCCGGGCTTTTGCCTCCATGAAGCATGTCGGACTCAACGTGGCTGCAGACCCGCTGTTCACCGTTGCCTATACCGGTGTAACCGGAGCTCTGGTTATCAACACCAGTGATGAACCGGGAATGCACAGCTCGCAGAATGAGCAGGACAACCGCCGGTATGCAGAGCATGCAAAAATTCCGCTGCTCGTCCCTTCCGACAGCCAGGAATGTCTCGACTACACCAAAGCCGCCTTTATCATCAGCGAGGAGTTCGATACCCCGGTACTGCTGCGCACCACAACCCGTGTCTGCCACAGCAAGAGTCTGGTGCATACCGGCAGCCGGGCCCAAATACCCATTGCCCCGTATGTCAAAAATATCAGAAAGAACCTGATGATTCCCTCTCATGCCCGTCTGAAGCACCCTGAGGTTGAGGAACGACTGAGAAAGCTCTCTGTTTATGCGGAATCCACCCCGCTGAATCGGATTATCCCATCACGGAATCCGGAAGAAGCTTCTATCGGCATCATAACCGGCGGAATATCGTATCAATATGCAAGGGAAGTGTTCGGTGATTCCGTACGCTATCTGGTTCTCGGCTTCATGTTCCCCTTTCCCGAGAATCTCATTCAGAAATTTGCTGATTCCGTCGATCAGCTCTTTATTATTGAAGAAAACGAACCCTTTATAGAGAACGCCTGCAAAAGACTCGGAATCGCCTGTCTTGGAAAAGAGGTTCTGCCGCTTTGCGATGAACTCTCTCCTGACCGCATCCGGGCGGCATTTTTGCCGGAATTCAAGGATTCCGAAGCTGATGAAGCAAAAATACCCTCAGCTTCCTCTAACCGGATTATTGACAAGAATATCCCCCAGCGCCCGCCGGCTCTCTGCCCCGGCTGTCCGCATCGCGGTGTATTTACCGCCCTGGCACGGTACCGCAAGCATGTTATATCTACCGATATCGGCTGCTACACTCTGGGCGCACTTCCGCCTCTCGATGCCGGCGACTTTCTTTTCTGCATGGGGTCCAGTATTTCCAGCGGGATGGGCTTTGCCAAAGCTTTTCAGGCTGCTGCTGCCTCTGAAAAATCAGCCGAATCGCCTCAACGTAAGGTCATAGCCGTAATCGGTGACTCTACCTTTTTTCATTCAGGCATTACCGGCCTTATCAATGTCCTGTACAGCAGAACCCCCATGGTAATTCTGATCCTGGACAACCGGATAACGGCCATGACCGGTCATCAGCATAATCCTGGTACGGGAAAAACCCTGCAGGGTGCCGATGCCCCCGAAATCGACCTCTACAATCTGGTATCAGCCCTGGGGTTTGCGCAGGAACAGCTTTTTCAGGTAAATCCCCATGATCTTGAGGCTGTGCGAAACAGTCTCAAAGAAGCAATGGATTACAGCGGCCCGGCCGTAATTATTACCAAAGCTCCCTGCGCCCTCCTGCCGGAAGTTAAAAACAGCGTAAAGGAGACCTTTTATCAGGTTGACCGCGATATCTGCATTACCTGTAAAGCCTGTATACGGACCGGCTGTCCGGCGATACGTATAACGGGCGGGAAATCGCTGATAGATCCCGATATGTGCGCTGCCTGCGGTGTCTGCATGCAGGTCTGCAAGCCAGGTGCCATAACGGGGCCATTTACGCGCGCCAAGGAGAAAGCTCATGTCTGATACCGCCGTCATAACCACGAGAATAATGCTTGCCGGAGTCGGCGGACAGGGAACCATTCTGGCAGCAAAAATTATCTCCGAGGCTGCCGCCGCTGCCGGACTCGATGTAAAAATGTCTGAGATTCACGGAATGTCACAGCGCGGAGGAAGCGTCGTATCGCATGTGGCTTTCGGCAGTCAGGTTTTTTCCCCTCTGCCTGATCTCAAAACAGTAGACTGCCTGGTCGCTTTCGAGAAGCTCGAGGCCATACGTCAGTACGGCTATCTGAAGCAGGAAGGACTGCTGATTGTAAATGACCTGGAAATAGCACCCATGCCGGTATTATCAGGCTTTGCAGATTATCCCCAGGATGGACTGAAACAGCTGAAAGAAACCGCGGGCAGGATCTTGGTCCTGGATGCTGCCGGAGAAGCCCGGAATATCGGTATGCTGCAGGTCCAGAATCTGATTTTGATCGGCGCTTTATCCACTTTTCCCGGGTTGGAAACCTTCCCCTGGGAAGAAACCATAAAAAAGACTGTCAGGACGCAGTTTGCAGAAATCAACCTGAAAGCCTTTCAGATCGGGAAAGATCTGGCTGCTGAGACCGGTCACGAGGTAAACAGGAACCAGCATGGATTTTGAACC
The DNA here is from genome assembly GCA_018399255.1 of Spirochaetales bacterium. Classification (GTDB taxonomy): domain Bacteria; phylum Spirochaetota; class Spirochaetia; order JABMQR01; family JABMQR01; genus M55B182. The sequence goes on from JAGYPA010000016.1 coordinate 41,783, forward strand.
CGTTTTCTCACCAAAGTCAATTGTTGTTGTCGGGGCATCCCGGGATCCGTCAAAAATCGGCGGTAAAACCCTCAAAAACATCGTGGATAATAATTTTTCGGGAGCTTTGTATGGGATTAATCCCAAAGAGACTGATATTAACGGAATCCCCTGCCCGCCAATGGAGGACCTCCCTGACTGCGATCTGGCAATTCTCTGCGTACCGGCCGCGTTCTGTGAACACTATGTAACCGAACTGGCCAGTCGTCACGGAGTGAGGGGGTTCATTATCACCTCGGCAGGATTCGGGGAAATGGGCCCCGGTTCCGAGGGAGAAGCCCTGCAGAAACGTATTCTTGCGACTGTTAACGAACACGATGGAATTCTTATAGGACCAAACTGCACCGGCATCCTGACGCGGGACTATGCGGGCATATTTGCCGGACCTGTTCCGCTTCTCGATGCAGTTCACGGCTGCGATTTTGTCAGCGGCAGCGGGGCGACAGCTGCCTTCGTTGTAGAACAGGGCATTACGCAGGGACTTCCCTTCTCACAAATAATTACCGTGGGCAACAGTGCCCAGATAGGGGTTGAGGAAATTCTTGCCTATTGGGATGAGAAATTCGATCCGGAAACTGATGGGCGGGTAAAACTTCTCTATCTGGAAACCATCAGAAATCCAGAAAAATTTCTCGAGCACGCCGCATCACTTACGCATAAAGGCTGCCGCATTGCTGCAGTAAAGGCAGGCACCACCTCAGAGGGGCGAAGGGCGGCTTCTTCTCATACCGGAGCTCTTGCCACCCCGACAGCGGCAGATGAGGCTCTGTTCAGGAAGGCAGGCATTCTCTACTGTCGCACCCGTGAGGAACTTGTCCAGGCCGCAGTGCTGCTCAATCTGGGTCTTCCCCCAGGTAATCGAATAGGTATCGTAACCCATGCCGGAGGTCCGGGAGTGCTGTTAGCCGATTCTTTGAGCCGGGGAGGATTCAAGGTTCCGGAACTGAGCGGAAACTCTTTTGCTATACTTCTTGATCAGCTGTATCCGGGCGCTTCTGTGAAAAACCCCATTGATTTTCTGGCAACAGGCACCGCAGAACAGTTGGAGCAGATTCTCGATACGCTTGAGCGTTCCTGCAAGGTTGATGCGGCAGCCGTGATTTTCGGCAGCCCCGGGCTTGCTCCTGTTGATGCCGTCTATACAGCTCTTGGCCGCATAATGCTGAAATCGAACCTGCTTATTTACCCAATCTTTCCATCAATGATCACGGCTGCCCGCGAAATGGCTGAGTTTGCTGAAAGCTTCAGACGTCCTTTTTTTCTCGATGAGGGGGCTCTCGGCAGCGCACTTCAAACTGCAGCTCCCCTTTTACGGCAATCGGCAGCTTTTTCATCGTCTATCCATGTCGATGGCACTCCCAGCATGGCAGGAGAAACCCGGAATACGAGTGAAACCCAGGAAAAGTGGGAAACCCGGGAAATGCGCATGGAAAGAATACGACAGACTGCTGTCAGGCTTCTTCAGGAAAAAACTGATGGATATCTTTCGCCAGCTTCCTGCACTGCGCTCTTGCAGGCAGCTGGAATTCCGGTGATTGCGGAGCTTCTGAGTTCTGACCTGTCTGAGGTCCTCAGCTTCTTTGATGAATCAGAAGGTTCTATTGCCCTTAAGGTGGTCGGACCTCTCCATAAATCTGATGCAGGGGGAGTATATCTCAACCTGAAAACCCGGGAGGCCGTTCAGGAAGCCTTTAATAAGCTTATTTGCCTGCCGGAAGCAGCCGGCGTGCAGGCTCAGCCGATGGTTCAGAAAGATGATGATGGGCAGGAGCTGTTTGTCGGAGCTGTCCGGGAACCCGGATATGGGCATCTGGTTTTTTGCGGGATGGGGGGGGTCTTCATTGAAGTCTTCAAAGACACGGTTTCCGAGCTTTCGCCAATCAGTTTTGCAGATGCGGAATCGATGATCGGGAGATTGAAAAGTTTTCCCCTGTTCACCGGGGTGCGCGGTAGACAGCCGCTCCCCCGTGACGCTTTCGCCGACTGCATTACTGGCGTATCGGATCTGGTAACCGCTGTTCCCTCAATTGCTGAGATTGATATCAATCCGCTTATAGCCGCAAAAAGTACGGTATCAGGAGAGTTCAGGCTTACAGCTGTTGATGTCCGGATACGGGTTGACGAAGAATAATCTTTCTCAGGACAGGCTTTGCAAGGCTGCAGCTATGCATCTCGACAATCAGGACACAGTCCCCGAAGATACAGGTGTTCCTCATTTACCACATAGCCTTCAGGAACCATTGAAGCAAGATCATTCCAATCATTTTTCAGGTATATGTCTTCAATCTTTCCACATTTAATGCATTTAAAATGAATATGGGGAACGGTATCAGCATCGTAGCGGATTTCATGATCTTCAATGGTAACCGGTTTTACTATCCCTGCTGAAACAAACAGTCTCAGGGTGTTGTATATGGTAGTCTTTGAAAGGGAGGGGATTTCCTGGATAAGACTGCTGTAAATCATATCAATAGTGGGATGATTTCGTTTTGACTGAACGTATTCAAAAATTCGCATTCTCTGATAGGAGGGACGAATATCATGATTTTTCAGGAAATCAGAAATACTTTTCATTATTTTACCCTGTATAAGTAATTAAAAGGCAATTGTGTAATCCTTACAATTTTTATAACATTACATAGGCTTTTTGTCAATAGATGATGCCTGAGTATCTGTATGAAGGTAAACAAGACAAACGGCTCTCTATTTCATAAAGTTTCATTTATCGTTATACTACATGAAAGCCCGTTGGAAAAGGGTTGAAGATATTGGGTGAGTGCATGCAAAGAAGGATTTTCTCAGTTATAATCAAGAGCTCTATCCTGATCATGCTCCTGGCAGTTTCGGGTTGCTCAACTACACAGCCTCAGGTATTTGCTGCCCGGAATATTATTACCGGTTCGATAACAGCCCGGAATCTAGTCATGTATCCCGAACAGACTGAGGTGGAGATCATACTTAGAGATGATCTGTTTTCTGAAAATCCCGAGACCGACGAACCCGGTAATATTGGTAATCCGACAACGGATGCCAATGGAAAAATCCCGAAAGAGATAATTTCCAAGCAGATTATCAAGAATCCCCAGGTTAATCCTATCAAGTTTTCTCTTCGCTACGACCCGGATGACATTATTACATTTCGCACCTACGCTGTATCTGTAAATGTGTATGATAAATCCGGGAATCTGATATACCGCTCCAGCAGAAGTTACCCGGTGATAACCGGCGGTAATCCCAGCAGTATAGATATCAGCCTCATTACACTGTAACAATTCGCTCATACTGCACAATGTGTGAATAATTATGTGGACATCTATGTCTTTTTGTATATTTATACAATAATTTATTGATTAATTTTGATAAATATGCAATAAAGCTTTCATACTATACCGGTTCTGTTCTGGCGGACAGCTCTGCGGTCTGATAAAGAGGTGCAGCTATGAAAAAAGAAAAAATTGTTCTTGCCTACAGCGGAGGGCTCGATACTTCGGTTATTCTCAAATGGCTTGACAATAAAGGATTTGATGTCATTGCCTATGTCGCTGATGTCGGTCAGAATGAGGATTTTTCTGAAATTGAAAAAAAAGCATATGCCACCGGGGCTTCCAAAGTATATGTGGAAGACCTGAAGGAAGAGCTTGTAACTGATTATATTTTTCCCGCTATGCAGGCTAATGCTATTTATGAGGGCCAGTATTTACTGGGAACATCGATCGCACGACCCCTTATTGCCAAACGGCATATTGAAATCGCCATGAAAGAAGGTACCCGCTATGTCTCTCACGGCGCTACCGGTAAAGGCAATGACCAGGTACGTTTCGAGTTTGCTTTTTACGCACTTCTCCCTGATGTTCAGATTATTGCTCCCTGGAAGAATGAGGAGTTCCTCAGCCAGTTCAAGGGACGATCTGATCTTATTGCCTATGCCGAGAAGTACGGCATACCTATCAAGGCTTCGACAAAAAAACCGTACAGTGAAGATGAAAACATTCTCCATATCAGCCACGAGGCAGGAATTCTGGAAGACCCGGCCTTACGCTGCCCTCCGGAAGTTTTTTCTCACACCCGTTCACCCCAGGATGCCCCGGACAAGGAGAGTCGCATTGCGATTGAGTTTACCGACGGAATACCGGTAAAGGTACAGAATCCTGAAACTGGAGAAACCTTTACGGATCCGCTTGACATGCTTACCTACCTGAACAAAATTGGGGCGGAGAATGCCATAGGACGAGTAGATATGGTTGAAAACCGCTATGTCGGGGTTAAATCGCGCGGTATATACGAAACGCCGGGCGGCACTATTCTCTGGGCTGCCCATCGCGATCTCGAAGGAATTGCTATGGATAAAGAAGTAATGCACCTGCGAGATATGCTGACGCCAAAATTTTCCGAACTCATCTACAACGGCCTCTGGTTCTCACCCGAAATGGACTTCCTTATGAGCGCCTTCAATAAAAGCCAGGAAGATATCACGGGAACCGTAACGTTGGTCCTTTATAAGGGCAATATCATACCTTCCGGACGCACATCCCCTACCTCTCTGTATGACCAGGACCTTTCGAGCATGGAGGTTGAGGGCGGTTATAATGCCATCGACTGCAAGGGTTTTATCAATATCAATGGAATCAGGCTGAAAGCCCACAATCTGGTTCTGCGGAGAAAATCACCGTATACCTGGCGCTATCACCACGAGCAGCAGCAGGAGGCTGATGAAAACTAGCCTGTTTCACACATTAAAAAGGCGATGCAGAGTTGATCCGCATCGCCTTTTTTTCAGGCAGCTCGGCCTTTTCAGGCAGCTCGGCCTTTTCAGGCAGCTCGGCCTTTTCAGGCAGCTCGGCTGGTATTTTTTCTTCGATACCAGGCTCCAAACCTTTTTGCAAGAGCATGCAGAAGCAGCAGCAGAAACCCTGCAGAGGCGGCGAGCTCCAGGAGACTGAACGATTCTTTCAGTTCACCCTCTGTTCCGTACCCGCTTCCTGGTGAAAAGAAGGATATTCCAGCTGTCAAAGTGAGAAAATCGATAAGATAGCCGAAAATCAGTGCCCCTGCTATTATGGCAGACAGATACGTTGCCGTAATGCGCATACCGAACTTACGGCGTAAAATGTTCAGGGTTGCAGCATTTGTAGCCGGGCCTGCCATGAGGAATACAAAGGCTGCTCCAGGTGATATACCTTTCATAATAAACGCTACAGCAATGGGTATGCTTGAGGTTGAGCAGGTATAGAACGGTATTCCGATAATGACCATCAGAAGCATTCCAGTAATTCCGCTCCCGACAAAGCTGTCAGCAAAGAAGCCGTCAGGTATGGCAAGGGTGATTATGCCGGCTAAGACAAGCCCGGCGATAAAAGAAAGCGCTATATCATCGGTAAATTCTACAAAACCGTAAGAAAACAATGATTTTAATTTTTTTCTCAATCGACCGGAAACCGGCAGCGACGATTGCTCATTATCATGGGCTTCCTCATGAGAACTCCGACAATGATCATGAGCGCAGCCGCAAGCCTCACCTCCTCCGCTCTGCGCTGTCATGTCACCAGATTCTGGGTAAAAAATTTGTGATATATCAGCTTCCTTATTGGCTTTTTTTTCATGGAACAAGGCAGCCCCTCCTCCAAGAAGGCCGGAAAAGAAGGCTGCAAACGGCCGGATTATTGCCATTGCGGGCCCCAGCAGTCCGTAAGCAGCTATAATGCTGTCTACGCCAGTCTGCGGAGTGGAGATGAGAAATGATACGATGGAGGACCTGGAGGCACCCGAATCTTTCAAATAGACAGCCATCGGGACAACTCCGCAGGAACAAAGCGGCAAAGGCACCCCGAACAATGAAGATTTTACTACAGACCAGAAATCGGGCTTGCCTATATGCTTTGCAATAAACTCTTCTTTTATCAATACATGCAGGAGGCCAGCCATAAACATTCCCAACACCAGGTAAGGAGTCATGGCAGCAAACAACTGTACCAGTTCTTCGATAAAACGTTTAATAATAGTCATATCGATCCTTCCTGGAGATGCTCCATACCGATATGAAGAATATCATGTATGTGATGATCGCTGAGACTGTAATAGACATTCCGGCCATCCTTTCGATATCTGACCAGCCTGAGCTGGCGAAGAATTTTCAGCTGATGACTAATAGCTGTCTGATGGAGACCTAGTAATTCCGAAAGATGATTGACCCCCGTTTCCGGATTTTTCAGCAGGATAAACAATATCTGAAGTCTGGTAGGATCTCCGAATACTCGAAAAAACTCAGAAAGGTCGGCAAGTTCTTCTTCTAAGGGAAAATCTGATTCCTCATGTATAGTATATATGCTCATATATTCATATATAATCAATATGAATATATTTGTCAACCTCAAATGATAACTCATGATTACTATCTTTCTATAGGAAAAAAACCCGATATCAGCTATAATACCGCATAATGCAAGCTTCAATGACCATATTTGCAGATTCAAATCATACTGGATACAGGAGAAAACTATGACGGCAATGAATATCAAGGATAAAAAAATCGGATGGGTCGGCACCGGCGTCATGGGCCGCTGGATGGCAAGCCATATTCTGGATGCCGGATATTCGTTATTTGTCTATAGCCGGACAAAGGATAAAGCTCTACCGCTTTTGGAAAAAGGTGCCCTCTGGTGCGAAACACCGGCAGAAACAGCCGCTGCCGCAGATATTATATTTACCATTGTCGGTTATCCGAAAGATGTGGAAGAGGTCTATTTTTCTGAAAACGGCATATTGTCAGCGGCAAGTCCTGGAAAAATATTTGTAGACATGACAACAACCAAACCATCCCTGGCCCAGCGGATAGATGCTGCCGCTCGTGAGACAGGCTGTGAAGCCCTCGATGCCCCGGTATCTGGAGGGGATGTCGGAGCCCGTGAGGCAAGACTTACGATTATGGCAGGCGGAGAAAATGATATCTTTAACCAGATACTTCCGCTGTTTCAGGCAATGGGAAAAAATATCGTCTATCAGGGAAAAGCGGGAAGCGGTCAGCATACTAAAATGTGCAATCAGATTACTATTGCTGGAACCATGATAGGCATGTGTGAAGCCCTGCTCTACGGATACAAGGCCGGACTCGATATTCAAGTCCTTATTGACACCATAAGCGGAGGGGCAGCCGGATGCTGGTCTCTCGACAACTATGCACCCCGTATTATTGCAGGAAATTTTGCTCCCGGTTTTTATGTTGAACATTTTATAAAAGATATGGCCATTGCCCTGGAAGAAGCGGCTGCAATGGAGCTTTCTTTGCCCGGCCTGGCCCTTGTCCACCAGCTGTATGTGGCCTTAAAAGCATCCGGGCATGGAAAATCGGGAACCCAGTCGTTAATCCTTGCCCTCGACCAGCTTTCGGGCGGGAATACGATAAGGAAGTAAATCTGCTTTGTATATTTATGCAGTTACATACTGAATAGAGTCGCTAGTTGCATATTCATTGAATATTTATTAGTATACCGGAATCAGAATGTGATTATGGGAGGACAATATGAAAAAGGCTGAAATATTTATTAACGGAGACAAACTTTACGAAGTTCCCGTTATAATCGACAATATGGGAGGACATTCACTCGATATCACAAACTTGCGAAAGGATACTGGATTCATTACCTATGATCCGGGATTCGGCAATACAGGATCCTGCCGCAGCTCAATAACCTATCTGGATGGGGAAAAAGGGATCCTTCAGTATCGTGGATATCCTATCGAAGATCTTGTCGAAAGCTGCGACTTTGTCGAAGTAGCCTATCTGCTGGTCCACGGGTATCTGCCCAACCTGGTTGAACGGAGAAAATATGCCGACATGCTGAACCAGCACTCGCTGCTTCATCCGCAAATGCGAGATTTCTTCAAAAACTATCCCGACCACTCTCATCCGATGTCAATCCTCGCCGCAATGTCGGTATCGCTGCAGTCCTTTTATCCTGAGATAGATTTAGCTGAAGATCCGGAAAAGCAGATGGACCTCAATGTTACCAGACTGCTCTCGAAAATGCGTACAATTGCCGCCTTCACCTATCGGAAGCTGATCGGGATGGACTTCGTAAATCCAAACTACAAATACAGCTACTGTGAAAACTTCCTGAACATGATGTTCAGCTCGCCGGTGAAAAAATATAAAGCAAATCCGGTCCACGCCAAAGCCCTCAACAAGCTGCTGATTCTGCATGCTGATCATGAACAGAACTGTTCCACCACCGCAGTGCGGCTTATCGGAAGTTCCGAGGCAAACCTGTATGCAGCTGTTTCAGCCGGCATTTGCGCTCTTTGGGGCCCCCGCCACGGCGGTGCCAACCAGGCCGTAATCGAGATGCTGCAGCAAATCCTCGAGAGCGGGGAAAGTCTCGAGAAAATTGTAGAACGTGCGAAAGATAAAGATGACCCCTTCCGTCTCATGGGTTTTGGTCACCGCGTCTATAAAACCTATGATCCGCGAGCCAAAATTGCCCGCAGCATGTGTGATGAAGTACTGGCGGATCTCGGTACATCTGACCCGCTGCTCGATCTTGCCGTCAAGCTGGAAGAAGTCGCCCTCAATGATTCCTATTTTATCGAGCGGAACCTCTACCCTAATGTAGACTTCTATACCGGAATCATCTTCCGCGCCATGGGTATTCCAACCAACATGTATACCGTCATGTTTGCCCTCGGCCGACTCCCCGGATGGATAGCCCATTACCTTGAGTGGAACCATGATCCTTATGAGAAGATCGGAAGACCACGGCAAATCTACACCGGTCCGCAGCCGAAAAAAGTGCTGCCGATTGATCAGCGCGAATAATATGTCATAGAAGGAAATTGCAAAATGATTACATTTTGTAAATGTTTACATTTTGTAAATATTTACATTTTGAAAATGATTACATTTTGTAATTGACTTTATATCTAGTACTATTGCAGGAGGCGAACACAAAACCATGTCTGAAAAAATCACAATCATAAACGGTGAATTGCAGGTGCCTGACCATCCCGTTATTCCGTACATTGAAGGGGACGGAACGGGTCCTGATATCTGGAAAGCATCCCGCAATGTCATGGACAGGGCAGTAGAAACAGCCTACAAAGGGGAAAAATCTATTCAGTGGAAAGAGGTTCTTGCCGGAGAGAAAGCTTTCAACCTGACAGGCAGCTGGCTGCCTGATGAAACGGTTGAAGCATTCAGGGAGTTCCACGTGGGCATAAAAGGTCCGCTGACAACGCCGGTCGGCGGGGGAATTCGCTCAATCAATGTAGCCCTGCGCCAGAAGCTTGATCTCTATGTCTGTCTCAGACCGGTTTCCTACTATACGGGAGTTCCGAGTCCGGTAAAAAATCCGGAAAAAATTGATATGGTCATTTTCAGAGAGAATACCGAAGATATTTATGCCGGAATTGAATTTCAGCAGGGTGAGGATGAAACCCGGATTATGCTGGAATTCCTTGAACGGCAGTTTCCGGAAAAATTTGCTAAAATCCGGTTTCCCGAGACGACCGGTCTGGGTATCAAACCGGTCAGTGCGGAAGGTACAAAGCGCCTTGTCCGTTCTGCGATTCAATATGCCGTGGACAACAATCGTTCCAGTGTCACCCTGGTCCATAAGGGCAATATCATGAAATATACTGAAGGCAGCTTCCGTGACTGGGGGTATCAGCTGGCTAAAGAAGAGTTTGGCGCAGAAGACCTGGACGGCGGTCCCTGGCAGATAATTAAATTGGAAAATGGGAGGGAAATAATTATCAAAGATGTTATTGCCGACGCATTTCTTCAGCAGATACTTACCCGGCCTGATGAATATGATGTAGTTGCCACGCTGAATCTTAACGGGGACTACATTTCAGATGCCCTGGCTGCCCAAGTCGGGGGAATCGGTATAGCCCCCGGCGGAAATATCAATTATGTTTCCGGGATCGGGCTCTTTGAAGCCACTCATGGAACTGCTCCGAAATATGCCGGTCAGGATAAAGTTAATCCATCCTCAGTAATACTTTCGGGAGTGATGATGTTTCGCTATCTTGGATGGCATGAGGCGGCTGATCTCATTGAAAAAGGGATACGCGGGGCTATTGCAGGTAAGACAGTTACCTACGATTTTGCCAGGCTGATGGATGGTGCCCGGCTGGTCTCCTGTTCGGCTTTCGGCGAGGCAATCATAAGCAACATGCTGGCATAGCTTCCAGCATGTTGCGGCGCAGGTTACAGCGCCGGGTTACAGGGCCTGCTTCCGGGTGTAGGAAAGCAGGCCGCCTGCCCTGAGAATCGCCCGCTGCCGAGGGCTGAAATCTGATTTCAGCAGAATGTTCTTCTTCTTAGTCTTATTTACCATAATAACCGGGTTTCCTGAATCTGCCGCGCTGTCGATTGCATCATATATATTCTCTATCACCAGCTCATCATCCTGATCAATTCCTTCATAATCTGCAGGATCAGCAAACATGAATGGAATAATGCCAAAATTGAAAAGATTGGCCATATGGATTCTCTCGATGGATACGGCAGCAACAGCCTTGACCCCCAGGTACATCGGACACAAGGCGGCATGCTCGCGACTCGATCCTTGCCCGTAGGAGCTTCCGGCTATAATAATATTATGCTTTCCTGCATCACGATACTCTGCCGCACGCCTCGGAAATTCCGGATCGACCGGTTCAAAGACATATTCCGAGTATGCGGGAACATTTGAACGGTACTTCAGGCGGCTGCCTGCCGGCATGATATGATCAGTAGTGATTTTCTCTCCTACCTTTATTGCTGCAATCCCGTTCAGGCTGCCCTGAATGGGGATATTGACGGGCGGATCCCCGATATTCGGCCCCCGTAGAACTTGCACGGAACTGCCGTCCTCCGGCGGAAAGATAAACATGGAATCGTCTACCAGAAATGATTCGGGAAGCTCCCGTCCCGGATACTCCTCCGGCGGCATTGAAAGCGGATCCACAAAAACTCCTCTAACTGCAGAAAGCGCTGCAGTTTCAGGACTTACCAGATATACCTGAGCTGACTTGGTTCCCGATCGCCCTTCAAAATTGCGGTTTGATGTCCTGAGGGATACGGCATCCGTACCGGGGGACATATGGTTTCCAATACAGAAACCGCAGGCGCTTTCCAGAATTCGCGCCCCCGAGGCAATCAGTTTCTCCAAATAACCGTCGCGGGCTATCATCAGCATAACTTCCCGGGAGCCTGGGGCCACCCCTAAACTGACGCCCGGGGCAACTGTTTTTCCGTCAAGGATGCGAGCGGCCTTCCGTAAATCGTCATAGGAGGAATTTGTGCAGGAACCGATCAGTACCTGATCAACCTTTTTGCCGGCAAGGCTCGAAATCGTCGCAATATTGCCCGGTGAATGCGGTTCTGCCGTCAGGGGCACAATATCAGACAGATTTATAACCACCAGGTCATCATACTCAGCATCAGCATCAGCGAGCAGTTCTATCCATTCTTCTCCCCGATTCTGAGCCTGTAAAAAGCGCCGCGTATTTTCATCGCTGGGAAAGATAGAGGTGGTAACCCCGCATTCGGCCCCCATATTGGTGATGGTTGCCCGCTCCGGAACCTGCAATGTTTCAACCCCGGGACCGCTGTATTCAAATACGGTTCCGACATTACCTTTTGTGCCGAATCGACTGAGAACGGTAAGAATGATGTCTTTGGCCGAAACCCAGGGGTTCAGCTGACCCTCCAGTCTGATATTGACGACGCGGGGAGCTGTCATATAAAAGGTTCCACCGCCAAGAGCCGTGGCTACATCAATTCCCCCTGCTCCCATGGCGAGCATACCGATACCGCCGCCGGTGGGCGTATGAGAATCGGAACCCAGCAAGGTCTTTCCAGGTTTTCCAAATCGCTCCAGATGGACCTGGTGGCAAATACCGTTACCGGGACGTGAAAAAACGATCCCGTATTTTGCGGCAGCGCTCTGCAGATAATTATGGTCATCAGCATTTTCAAAACCAACCTGAACCGTATTGTGGTCGACATAGCTGACTGCCAGCTCATTCTGCTTTTTTTCTATCCCCATTGCCTCAAACTGCAGATAGGCCATGGTACCGGTCGCATCCTGGGTTAATGTCTGGTCAATTCTGATGCCGATCTCTTCTCCCGTCCTGAGCTCTCCCTCGACCAGATGACTTTTCAATATTTTGCGGGTGATATTCATTCCCATAACGCTATACCTTCCTGTTCCCTTGCTAGGCTGAAATGTCGTTTTTATCTATCTTGTCCATCAATAATCATCAATAATCATCATCATCGATTATAATTCAATGCATCCCATTGTTTCAAGGCAGGCAGCCTCAAGGCCGGGGTACTGCTCTGCGGGTTCGACTGAAACTGATGTAGAGTAATACCTGAAGCAGGGCAACTCCAAGCGTTACTGCCAGACTCATCCGGAGGACCGTGGGAAATGAGGTTCTCTGGTACATAATCCCCCCTGACAGTGAACCGGCAATAAGCCCGGCCGTGAGAAATGCCTCATGCAAAGCCATGCGGAATTCGCGATTTATACTTCCCGCGGCACCGTGAAAGATGCTGTTGGTGTAGATTCCGGCAAAGGCTGTCCCGAAGAGAATGAAGAACAGCAGGAGCTCGAGGGTTCCTATGGCTGCCGTACCGAAAGCCAGGGAGACTGCGAGCAGGAGCTGGAATCCGACTATGTAACGGAGCTTGAAATGCCAGAAATCCAAATTGCCCAGGAGGACAAATACCAAGGTCGTAACCAGAGCCCGGACTAACAGCAGCAGACCGATACTGCCTTCTGAGTAGTTGAGAATATCCTTGGCATACATGGGGAAAATATTCATGGTTATGCCAAAGACAAAATATCCGGTAAAAATACCGATCCAGCAGACAAAGCGGAGAAAGGTGCTCTTATCGGCAGCCCCTGCATCGAGAATATGACGAGATCCGGATGCTGCCGATCCGACACCGGGCAGGCGCATTGCTCCGGAGGCCAGGATGACAATTGCAGCCATAGCTGCCCCGGCTCCCCAAATGGCCAGTCCCGATCCTGCTTCGGTAAGAATGCCGGCTGCATACGGCCCGAGGATAAGGCCTCCGCTCCATGAAAAATTGAAATGCGATACCCGTTTCCCCAGGGCCCTCCCCTCTCGGCCGCGGGAAATCCAGCCCATGATGGTCGGCCAGAAAAGAGCCATAAATCCGCCGTAAAAAGCATAAAGAATAAAAACCGGCCATGCGGCCTCCATGGCCGTAATCAGGGTTCCGGTTATCGTCATACCGGCTGCCGCAGTAATTACCGTTACAGCGGGAGGATTTTTGGCGACAATTTGCTTCAGGAGAATTAGTCCGGCAAAATAGGTTACCGGGGCGAGTGAAGTCAGCAGACCGATCGCCTGCGGAGCAAGCCCGAACTTTTCGCGGGTATAGAATATCAAACCGAGATTTATTACTGCCATGGAAAACTGCCCGAGAAATGAAATGAGCAGCAGCAGATGGATATCCTTGAAACCGGTTTTTTTCATGATTCTTTTATAGCGCTTTGGTAACTTTACGACAAGCAGTTACAGCAAAATTGCATAAAATAGCGGGTTTACAGGGAGACAGTCGCCGCTTATAATCTGATGCATGTATGAGCTGCTCGGTAACCTGACATTTATTTCCGGACTCATCGCGGTAACGGCCGCCCAGATTTTCAAAGTAATCTTCAGTCTGATTTTTACGGGTAAAATTGATATCAACAATGCCCTCAGTACCGGCGGGATGCCCTCCTCTCATACAGCTACCGTTGCTGCAATAACCACTTCTGTTGCAATAATTGACGGCCTGGGAAGCACCATGTTCGCCGTAACGCTCGTTCTGTCAATTATAGTGATCTACGATGCAGTCGGCATTCGCCGGGCGGCCGGTAAACACGCAGAGGTTCTCAATGAATGGAGCAAAATTCTTTCGGAAGTCTATGAGCACGGGTTTAAGGTTGAAGATCTGAAGACCCTGCTCGGCCATTCCTATCCGCAGGTCTTCGCCGGAATAGTTCTGGGATGCGCAACTGGATTCCTGGTCAACTATTACCTGTAAAGGGACGGTGAAACAGGTATATTATCTGCAATTCTATGCAGTCCTCTTTTTAAAGCATTTTTAATTGATATAAAGTGCATATTTATACATTTTTATTGACTAATCCCCGGTTGTTCATATATCATGAGTTTTTGAAAATATATTATCTTATTAAAATGAAGGAGATGTTATGAAAAAGATTATGCTTTTCACCCTGCTGGTGCTGGCTTTCGGCATGGGCATTGTTTTTGCAGGCCCGCAGGCAGATGCAGATACGATTGTATTTGCTACTGATGCTACCTGGCCGCCCATGGAATATATCGATGAAAAAGGCGACCTTGTTGGTTTCGATGTTGACTTGATGAACGCTATGGCAGAAGCGGGAGATTTTGAGATTGAAATCCGCAACACTGCCTGGGATGGAATCTTTGCAGGACTGAAAAATGGTGCATATGACGCAGTCTGTTCATCGGTAACCATAACTGACGAAAGGAAAGCTGAGATGGCTTTCACCGATCCCTATATCAACGCCGGACAAATTCTCATTGTAAAGAAAGATATGACTGGTGTTGACAGTCTGGACGATATGAGCGGCATGAAAGTCGGCGTACAGAACGGTACAACTGGTGACTTTGCTCTGGACAACTTCCCCAATGTAGTCAGAAAAGCCTATGATGAGGTGGGTTTTGCCGTTGAAGACCTGATGAACGGCAACGTTGACGGTGTCGTATGTGATTCCATTGTTGCTTCAGATTTTGTGCTCTCCAATACGGCCTACGCAGGAAAACTGCAGATTGTCGGCGAACCCTTTACCGAAGAATTTTTTGGAATTGCCGTACAGAAAGAGAATACGGAACTGCTTGGCAAGCTCAACGCCAGCCTGGACGCTGTGCGTGAATCCGGAAAACTTGATGAACTTATCAGCAAATGGCTGAGATAGACAAATTACCACGAAAAAAAGCGGATAGAGGTCCTGTCACGTCACGTATCGATGTGACTGACGGGGCTTTGATCCCCAACCGGGGCAACTCTCTGGTCTTCAATTCCTGGAGGGTTACCTTTATCCTCTCCATTGTCCTGCTGGTTCTCCTGATATTTATCAGTCCCGCACCATTCAGGGATATCTTTTATATTACGGTCAAGGGGGTTCCTGTAACCTTTCAGGTGACCGTTTTTGCCATTCTCGGATCCCTGGTGCTCGGTCTCTTCTGCGGACTGGGGCAGGTTTCCAGGTCCCGTCTGCTCAATACTCTGGCAGGGGTATATGTTGAGCTGATTCGGGGAATTCCGCTGTTGGTACAGCTTATCTTCATCTACTATGCTCTTGGACGGTTCTTTCAGATTGAAGGACTTATAGCAGCCATAATAGCCCTCTCCATTTGCTATGGAGCCTACATGGGAGAAATATTTCGCGCCGGCATTCAGGCCGTCCCCAAAGGTCAGATGGAAGCAGCCATAGCGCTGGGAATGTCACGGGGTCAGGCATTGCGAAAAGTCATCCTGCCCCAGACCATGAAAATTATTCTTCCGGCTATTGGAAACGAATTTATTGCCATGCTTAAGGACTCATCCCTTGTATCTGTTATTGCTCTGCGTGATATTCTTCGTCGGGGCCGTGAATATATTTCCCGAACATTTCTTTCTCTGGAAACCATGCTGATGGTGGCTCTCATTTATCTGGTCATCACCCTGCTGCTTTCGAGAATTGTTGCCTTGATGGAAGAGAGGATGAAAAATGAGTGACTACCGGATTCGTATTGAAAATGTCAGCAAATTTTTCGGCCATTCTATTCAGGCTGTAAAAAACGCCTCCCTGAAAGTTAAAAAAGGCGAGGTGGTATTGATCATCGGTCCTTCAGGCAGCGGTAAAAGCACTCTGCTGCGCAGCGTCAACCGCCTGGAGGTTGCTACAGAGGGGAAAATCTGGATAGATGATGATGAGGTTACCTCAAGTTCAATCGATATCCGGAAGATTCGCGAAGAGGCCGGCATGGTCTTTCAGAGCTTCAATCTGTTTCCACATTTACGTGTTATCGATAATATCACTCTGGCACCAAGAACGGTAAAGAACCTGAGCAAGGAAGGTGCAAACGAGCAAGCCCGCAAACTGCTGAAAAAGGTCGGTCTGGAAGACAAGGAGCAGGCGTATCCTGGCCAGCTTTCCGGTGGACAGCAGCAGCGCGTTGCCATAGCCCGGGCGCTGGCTATGGAACCGAAAGTAATGCTTTTCGACGAACCTACAAGCGCGCTTGATCCTGAGATGATCAAGGAAGTACTCGATGTCATGCTCGATCTTGCCCGTGAAGGAATGACGATGCTGGTAGTATCCCATGAGATGGGATTTGCCCGAGCGGCGGCCGACAAAGTGGTATTTATGGATGGCGGTGAAATTATTGAAGTCGGTGCACCCGACGAGCTTTTTTCCAACCCTAAGGAAGAAAGGACCCGCAAGTTTCTCACGCATATCCTTTAGCAGCAGTAATCGGCTCAAACCGCAGTGACAGTATAAAAGCGTTGTAAAATTTCGTTCTTTGTGAAATTATGCTTCTTTGTGAAATTTTGCTTTTATATTTGACAAATTCTATCATCCATTTTATTATAGTGTAATATCCCTTCTGAAGCCGTGGTTCCTGAACCTTTTCTTTAAGGTATGGAGCCCGGCCGTCAGGGTTTGTCGGGAAACTGGCAGGCCTCCCGTGTTTGGAAAAGAAGGCATCCTTTCAATTACTTAGGAGGCCCGTATGGCTTACATGGGAACAATCTTGCGTATCAATCTAACAAAAAGTACCATAACAAAAGAAAGTTTTCCGGAAGACTTGGCAAAACTCTATATCGGCGGTCGAGGATTAGCTACTAAAATGATGGTTGATGAAGTTGATCCCGGGATTGATGCGCTGTCACCGGATAATAAGCTCTTTTTTGCCACAGGACCACTGACTAACACCACTGCCCCGACAGGCGGCCGCTATATGGTAATCACTAAATCCCCGCTCACCAACCTGGCTGCCTCGAGCAACTCCGGCGGTTTTTTTGGCGCCCGGATGAAGAAAGCCGGTTACGACATTCTGGTTTTTGAGGGAAAGAGTGAAAAGCCGGTCTATCTCTACATTGATGAGGAAACCGTGGAGCTTCGCGACGCTTCGCACCTCTGGGGCAAACGTGTCTGGGAAACAACTGACATGCTTATAGAGGAGACCGGGCAGAAACGGGCCAGCGTTGCCTGTATCGGGCCGGCAGGTGAAACGCTCTCTCTTATGGCAAGCATCATGAATGATAAAAACAGAGCTGCCGGACGCAGCGGTGTCGGAGCCGTTATGGGCAGCAAAAATCTCAAGGCTGTCGTAGCATGGGGAACCAGAAAGAGTCCCATAGTAGATGACGAGCGCATGCGGGAAATTGTCAAGGAAAAAATTGCCATGCTCAAGGCTCATGGAGTCACCGGTCAAGGTCTTCCGACCTTCGGAACCAAGGTTCTGGATAATATAATCAATGAAAGCGGTCTGTATCCTACCCGCAATTTTCAGGAAGCTCAGTTTTCCGGAGTTGCCTCAATGTCGGGAGAAGCTCTTGTTGACAAGTATCTGGTAAAAAATTCATCCTGCTATTCCTGTCCGATCGGCTGCGGCCGCGTTGTGGAACTTCCTAACGGCATGAAGGGAGAAGGCCCCGAATATGAGACGGGGTGGGCGTTCGGACCTGCCTGCGGGATTGAAGACCTCAATGCCATAACCGAAGCTAATCTTATCTGCAATGATCTGGGATTTGATACTATCAGTGCCGGGGTTACCATTTCTGCCGCTATGGAACTCTACGAGAAAGGTTTTATTCCTGATGAAGATCTCGGCAATGGACCAAAACTGAACTTCGGCACAACCGAGGCTCTGGCTTGGTATTTGAAAGTCATGGCTTCCCGTGAAGGAATCGGTGATCTTATGACCCGGGGATCCTACCGGCTGGCTGAGGCTTACGGTCATCCCGAACTCTCTATGTCAGTGAAAAAGCAGGAGCTGCCGGCTTATGATCCGCGCGGAGTACAGGGCCATGGATTAGGGTATGCAACAAGCAACCGCGGGGGCTGTCATGTAAGATCCTATCTGATCAGCCCGGAAATTCTCGGTGTTCCGGAAAAGCTCGATCCCCAGGCCATAGATGGCAAACCCCAATGGGTTATGACATTTCAGGACCTGACTGCTGTTATTGATTCTGCAGGTCTCTGTCTCTTTACCAGCTTTGCACTTGGTGTTCCCGATTATGCCGAACTGCTGAATGCAGCCCTCGGACAAAACTGGAGTGCTGCGGAAATTCTGCAAATTGGAGAACGAATCTGGAATCTCGAGCGCAAATTCAATCTCGATGCCGGAATGGATCCTGCTGCAGATACGCTGCCGCCGCGCCTGCTCGAAACTCCAATTGAGAAGGGACCGAATGCAGGTCAAGTTCACCGCCTGCAGAGATGCTGCCGGGTATTATGAAAATAACGGCTGGGACAACAGAGAATTCCAGTGAGGCTAAATTGCGAGAGCTTTCTATGGTATAACGCTGCTGCCTGACAGTTTCACTTCTTACAGATAGTATTCTGGTATTTTGGCGGGCCTTTACAGCGGCCTTCACTTCTGCTTACGCAGTTTGTCGCCGGCTTGTTAAAGCTTATGACGGTATTGCATATCTGTCTTAATCTCCAAGGGCATTCATATGAGCGGAATCGCACTATCACGGTTAAGATTTTCTCCTTTGCTTCCAGATGAAACTGGAATCGAAAGGCAGGTTCTGTACTCCAGTCAGCTGTCGGCACATTCTGACACTCAGTAGGTCCGGCCGTCCGTTCAGCTGCAGCTTCTCCAACGGTTCTCCAG
Organism: Spirochaetales bacterium; assembly: GCA_018399255.1. GTDB lineage: Bacteria > Spirochaetota > Spirochaetia > JABMQR01 > JABMQR01 > M55B182. Next base: position 60,695 of record JAGYPA010000016.1, read on the forward strand.
CTGCTTGACTGGCTGCAGGAAATTGCCGATGACAAGAATCTTGAGGATTCAAATAACTCATGAACTGCTGGAAGATGATGGTTCAATCAGACCGGGTACGCTGCTGCTGATTAACGGTAAAAATGTGATTCATGCTGAAGGGTTCATACAAAGGTGGAATACCGGCAGCATATTGAGTATTTTTCCTCCATCTGGAGGAGGATGATGCGGCCAGTCTCTGAATTTTACTTATTCCCAAACGAAGCGAGAGGAGCGGAAGCAACTTGTTGGTTCCATTGCCGAGCGAGTGCCGGGATCGCAAGGTTGAGATACCCCGCCCCTTGGGGCGGAACGGAGGCACGAAGTGCCTCGGGTCCCAAGCTTACCGTAGGTAAGCCGCTTGCCCTGGGGTATTGATACCTTTCATTTTCCCCGGCTGCGGGTTCATTGAATTACAATGGTATCTGTACTCATAGTCATACCATTGTAAACCAGCATAGCTTCTGAAAGGGGTGTTTTATGTGGATGCATGCACCAATGCATATACTCTCCCACCTGAAAAGAAGCTATAGCGGATACGGTCTGCGGCATAATCGGTTTGGCTGCTTTTCGCATGTGCGAGAATTCTTCCCCGAAAAGGTCTGCAAACCCCTTGCCCATCGGGAGAAATGTAAAAACCTGCCCGAACCACCCTTCTACGCCTCCATGGAAGATGGGACAGCCGTATGCTTTCCGAAGAGACTCCAACTCATAACGGGCGGCGAAAGAATCGAGGCAGTCGAATACTACAAACGGAGAGGGCGAAGCCGGATTGAAATTATGATTTGACTCAGGATTGAAATCTGAGTCTTTTCCGCTGGCTGGTTCTGCCTGAATGGTTTTTCCTTCATGATGTGCATGCAAAGCTGAACCGAAATTGCTGTATGCAGAAAAATTTTCGAACGTAAGAGCCATAGGTTGATGATGAATTATCAGACTGCTGTTTATTGATTGCAGATGCCTGGCAGCAGCAACTGTTTTCAACTGACCGATATCCTGTTCTTCATAGAGTATCTGGCGGTTAAGATCGGGGGCGTCCAATAAGCCGGGATCCCAGATCTCGATGGTTACAGGGGCAAGTCTTGCCAGCGTCATCAGGACATGGGAACCAAGTCCCCCGGCACCGGCTGTAATTATCGGTGTACTGCAAAGCCGGTTCCATGCCGTTTTATCAAGCAGTTCTTTATGTCGTTTATAGCGTTCTGTATTCATAGTGTATTACCATACCACTGGAACAGCAGTAAGTCTATATTTCATAACATACATCTATCAGCATTCCTGAGTTCGAACTAGCTACCGAACGCCGTTGTGATTTTATTAAAAATCATGCGTCAGTAATCATGTTCGACGGAGAGGTCTCTCCCTGCTGCCGATTTCTGCATACCGGATTTGAAACCGGGCCAGCAGCGGCTGCTTTTTTACAGCGGACTCATCTGCTGACTGCTGGACAAATGAGCCGAGGAGCCTGTCGGACTTAGAATTTTGAAGCCGACAGGCTCCGAGCTGCGCAAACTGTCTTTGGGGTCGGCAAGTATACCTCTGCCCCTGAACATTTCCGCTTTTCTCCTTCATGATAACTGACAATAAAAGAAATATTTTTCACGTATTTCTCCTTGACAAATAATCATATCGTGTTATTATTATCTATATTAATATATCTATATATATTTATTGGTTTAAGATGCAGCTCGTAACTGCCTTTTTTGGTAGCTATAAAGTCATTTTAAACCTTTTTTGCAACAGTGGAAAATCTAAGAATGTTTTGAGCATATGCCAAGTATGCCTGTTCTTTTTTTCATTCACTAAGTTGCTCCTCTTTATACTGATATATTCAACCTGTTAATAAGGAGTGTATGCCATGATTTCCGCATCAGAGCACAAAGTAGATCATCTTATGGAAAGCCTGAAACCCGGCCATGAACCGGATGAAACAGCTCTTTTTCCAGTCATTGATGACATAATAACTTCGTACCATGGACAGGGAGGCGCCCTTATTCCCGTCCTCCAGACTATTCAGAACATGCTCGGCTATTTACCGGAAAATTCTCTGCGGTATGTCAGCAAGGCAATGAAAATCCCCTTCAGCGAGGTTACCGGGGTGGTTTCTTTCTATTCTTTCTTTTCCACTCAACCGCGCGGAACCTACCTGATCAGAGTGTGCATGGGAACGGCCTGCTATGTACGGGGAGGCAATGAGGTTCTCGAAGCCATAACCCGTGAACTGGGAATACGTGTAGGTGAAACATCTGATGATCATCAATTCTCTCTGGAAGTTGGCAGATGTTTTGGTGCCTGCGGGCTTGCTCCGGTTGTCATGGTAAACGATACCGTCCATCAGCGGGTAAAACCTTCCAAGGTTCGGGAGCTTATCGCCCAGTATCAGCAGGCGGCAGCAGAAAAGATGGAGGCAGCATTATGATCAGCAAAATATCTTCTCTTGCCCATTTTCAGGCTCTTTCTCAGGAACTCACACAGGCAACACAAGCAGCGGCTGAAGCACCTCAGATTCTCGTCTGCACCGGCGGGGGATGTATCGCTTCCGGTTCCCTTGATCTTGTCCCCAAAATCGATGAAGTGCTGAAAAAACTCGGCCTCGCAACTGTCTCGGTTAAAAAAACCGGCTGTCTGGGGCCCTGCTCAAAAGGACCGGTTCTTACCTGCTCTCCAATGCGTACAATTTACGAGGGAGTCAGTCCCGGGATGATGGAAGAGCTTCTATCAACTCACTTTATTGACAAAGTTCCTTATAAGCCGGCCATCTTAGGAGCAGGAGAGAGTTTGCAGACGGAATTGAGCAATGATCCTGATGAATCACCCTTTTTCAAGCCGCAGAAAAAAATTGTGCTGCGAAATTGCGGAATTGTGGATCCGCTGAGCATCGAGGATGCTCTGGCACACCGCGGTTATCAGGGTATTGCAAAAATTCTTGAAAATGAGAAGCTTGACGCCATAGAAATTCTGAAGGTGTCCGGATTACGCGGACGCGGCGGAGCAGGTTTTCCCACCTGGCTGAAATGGAAATTTACCAGGGATGCCGTTGATACGGAAAAGTACGTGCTGTGCAATGCAGATGAAGGTGATCCCGGTGCTTACATGGACCGCAGTGTGCTGGAAGGTGATCCGCATGCCCTTATAGAGGGAATGATGATAGCCGGACGTACGATTGGGGCAGTTCAGGGGTATGTCTATGTGAGAGCTGAATATCCTCTGGCAGTCTCTCGACTGGCCAAGGCTATCGAACAGGCCGAAAGCAGCGGGCTTCTTGGAGATTCGATTCTGGGAACTGATTTTTCCTTTAACCTTGCCATACGAATGGGCTCCGGCGCATTTGTATGCGGCGAGGAGACTGCTCTCATAAACTCTATTGAAGGCAAGCGCGGTGAACCGCGAACACGTCCTCCCTTCCCGGCACAGCATGGGTTGTGGGGAAAGCCTACCCTTCTGAACAATGTTGAAACCTATGCCAATATTCCGGCTATCATCTATGAGGGTGCAGAATGGTACGCCTCTTACGGAACTCCTGAAAGCAAGGGGACAAAAGTTTTTGCCCTGGCCGGTTCGGTCAGCAATACCGGATTGGTTGAAGTCCCGCTGGGCACCCCGCTGGGAGATCTGATTTTTGATATCGGCGGGGGAATTAAAAACAACCGTCCTTTCAAAGCTGCTCAGATCGGGGGACCTTCAGGGGGCTGCATTCCAATACAGCATCTCAGTGTTCCGCTTGATTACGAGCCGTTGAAAAAGCTGGGAGCCATTATCGGGTCCGGAGGATTGATTGTCATGGACGACTCTACCTGTATGGTGGATGTTGCCCGCTATTTTCTGGAATTTGTGCAGGAAGAGTCGTGCGGAAAATGCGTGCCCTGCCGCGTCGGCACCAAACGTATGCTGGAGATTTTAACCCGGATCTGCAGCGGGGAGGGAAAAGACGGCGATATAGAAGCTCTGGAGAAACTGGGAAATCAGATTAAGGATACAGCCCTCTGCGGCCTGGGACAAACTGCTCCCAATCCGGTTCTTTCTACTATCCGTCATTTCAGGCATGAATATGAAGCCCATATCCGTGATAAGCATTGTGACGCGGGCGTATGTCCAGGTCTGGTCCGGGCTTCCTGTCAGAGTGCCTGTCCCGCTCATGTGGATATTCCCGGTTTTGTTTCTCTCACCGGCGAAGGCCGCTATGCCGAAGCCCTCAAGCTGCATCGTGAACGAAATCCTTTTGCTGCGGTCTGTGCCCGGGTCTGCTTTCACACCTGTGAAGATAAGTGCCGGAGAATGAGTCTCGATGAACCGGTATCGGTACGCGGCGTCAAGCGCTTCCTGGTAGATCAGGAAATTACTCTCCAGGTTCCTGAGCAGCTGGAAAATGATGTGAATGCGTCCAAAAAAATTGCTATTATCGGGGCAGGTCCGGCCGGTCTTTCCTGTGCATACTTTCTGGCCCGTCTCGGCTATAAACCCACAATATTCGATGCCTCGATTCGACCGGGAGGAATGCTTGTACAGACAATTCCTGCCTATCGTCTCCCTCGTGAAACTGTTGCCAGGGAAATCCGTATGATAGAGCAGATGGGGGTGGATATCATCAGCGAGATGAAGCTTGGCAAGGACTTCACCCTTGAATCACTCCGCAGTGAAGGATATGAGAAATTTTTCATCGGGGTAGGCGCTCCCGAATCGGTCTCTATGGGGCTGCCGGGTGAGGACTTCGAGGGGGTTATTCAGGCTGTTCCATTTCTCCAACGCTACAATATTCGCGGATCAGCCCAGGTCGGCCGCAAGGTAGCGGTAATTGGTGGCGGAAACGCTGCTATTGATGCCGCCCGGACCGCCTTGCGTCTGGGAGCGGATAAAGTTGAGGTTATTTACAGAAGAAGCCGCGATGAAATGCCGGCCTATGCCGAGGAAATCGAGGAGGCGCTGCACGAGGGAGTTATCATATCCTGTCTGACACAGCCGGTTGAAATTCTCGCTGGCGAAGACGGTGCTGCTGTCGGTGTAGCCTGCTTGAAAATGCAGCTGGGCGGTTTTGATGCATCAGGCCGCAGACGGCCTACCGCTGCCGAAACCACCAGTTTCACAGTTGAGGCTGACCAGGTGATAATTGCAATCGGTCAGCGACTGCATACACATGATCTTTTCGGTTCCGAGCAGATTGCCATGAATGACAGAAAATTCATCTCAGTCGATCCGGTTACGGGAAGAACCTCCAATCCCGATATTTACGCCGGAGGTGACTGTGCGGATGGTCCCTCGTCCGTGGTTGAAGCTATAGCTGCGGGAGAAAAAGCGGCTGCTGGTATAGATCTTGCCCTGACGGGATCAAACCATGCGTTCTGGCGCTACGAACAGGAGATTACTACCCATTTTGATCCGGATGCCGATCCTGTCAGCTATCAGCGGGAACCTGTTCGGGCAATTCCTATTGAAAGAAGACGTTCGAATTTTGAGGAAGTTGAACTTTCCTGGAGCGAACCGGTTGCCCATCGTCAGGCTCACCGGTGTCTGCGCTGTGACTACGGGAAAAACATCCGAACCGCTCCTGCCGGAACGGAAAATACCGAAAAAAAGGAAAAGGAGGCGGTTCATGGTTGATATTACGATTAACGGTCTGCCCTGCAAAGCGCGCGAGGGCATAACAATTCTTACTGCGGCTAAGGAAGCCGGGTTTACTATCCCCACTCTCTGCTTTCTCGAGGGAACAACCCCGCAGGGTGCCTGCCGGGCATGCGTGGTTGAAGTTGAGGGCTTTGCGGCCCTGGCAGCATCCTGCTCAACTCCGGTGAATAACGGTATGGTAATTCATACCAATACGAAGCGGGTGAGAAATGCCCGCAGGGATGTTGTCGAGCTGATGCTGAGCGAGCATTCGGGGGATTGTCAGACCTGCGTCCGCAGTACCGACTGCGAACTGCTCACGCTGGCTCAGAATCTGGGGATACGGAACATTTCCTTTACCGGTGAGTCGCTTAAAAACACTATTGACAGCTCTACTCCTGCCCTCTCCCGGGATCCGGGTAAATGTATCAAGTGCCGTCGCTGTGTGACAATTTGTCATGATATTCAGCATGTGGGTGCGATAAGTGCCCAGTTCCGCGGGTATGATACGGTTATCGGGCCGGCTTTTTCCAGGCCGATGGATTCGGTTGCCTGCGTGCAGTGCGGTCAGTGCGCGGCTGTATGCCCCACGGGATCCATTACCGAGATAACTCATATCGAAGCGGTCTGGAAGGCCATTGATGATCCTGCCAGGCATGTTGTCGTTCAGACGGCTCCGGCGATCAGGGCAGCTCTTGGCGAATGCTTCGGCTATGAGCCTGGCACTCTGGTTACCGGGAAAATGGTGACGGCTCTCAGGGAAATTGGTTTTGATGCGGTGTTTGACACCAATTTTACGGCCGACCTGACGATTATCGAGGAAGGTTCGGAATTGCTCAAGCGTCTCGAGGATGCCCTGGTTCACGGAAAGGAAGTGGCTTTGCCGCAATACACGAGCTGCTCCCCGGGCTGGATTAAATACGCCGAATATTTTCATCCGGAAATTCTGCCTAATATATCCTCCTGCAAGTCTCCTCAGCAGATGTTCGGTGCCCTTGCCAAGACCTACTATGCCCAGAAAATCGGGGTTGACCCGGCTGATATGACGGTTGTCTCCATTATGCCCTGTACGGCAAAGAAGTTTGAAGCACAGCGGCCGGAAATGAACTCGAGCGGCTATCAGGATGTCGACTATGTTCTGACTACCCGTGAACTCGGAGATATGATAAAAATGGCCGGCATCGATTTTCTTTCGCTTCCTGACCAGAAGATGGATGCTCCCTTCGGCATATCAACCGGTGCTGCCGATATTTTTGCCAATACCGGGGGTGTTATGGAGGCCGCCCTGCGTACCGTGTACGCGCTGGTGACGGGTAGGATACTTCCGGCCGAAGGGCTTCATATAAAGCCGCTTGCCGGGCTCGAGGGGATTAAGACGGCTGAAGTTACGCTTACCGATACGGTTGACCGGTGGAGATTTCTGGAAGGGGTGACAGCCCGTGTTGCAGTAGCCCATGGATTGGGTAATGCGTCTGAACTGATAGAGCGGATTAAGGAAACCGGGGAGGTTTTTCATTTTATCGAAGTTATGACCTGTCCAGGCGGGTGCATTGGCGGCGGCGGGCAGCCTCGCTTTACGACCGATGACGTACGGCGGGCACGGATCGATGCTATTTATCGCGAGGATGAAGGACGGGAATTGCGTCAATCTCATGATAATCCATACATTACGCAAATATATGAAGAGTTCTTAAAATCTCCTCTTGGAGAGAAGTCTCATCACCTGCTTCACACGACGTATGAAGAGCGTGAAACGGTGGAAATGCTTTAGAAATCGTTTTTTTGTCTTTCAGTTCTTTAATAAAGCAGCGTACGAAAATTTTTCAGTCTATCCTGGCTGGTCTGATCCGGGATAGGCTGTTTTTTCTTCCAGCATTTTGCAATTCTGTATTTTTGCAATTTTACAATTCAAGAAGTGCTTCGATATCTGGTATGAGTTTCTCGGGAGTTGTGGATGGTGAAAATCTTTTTATTGGTTTTCCAGTTTTATCAACGAGAAATTTGGTAAAATTCCATTTTATTCGCGTTCCGAGTAATTGCGGTACTTCCGTTTTAAGATAGCTATAGAGTGGATGTGCTTTTTTCCCGTTGACATCAACTTTTTCAAACATCGGAAAGGTAACCCCGTAATTGACATAACAGACGTTTTCTATAGCTTTTGTATCCCCTGGCTCCTGGTTTGCAAACTGATTGCAGGGAAATCCCAGCACAACCAGTCCCTGGTCTTTATATTTCTGATAGAGCTCTTCCAACCCTTTATATTGCGGGGTAAATCCGCATTTACTGGCGGTATTGACTATAAGCAGAACCTTTCCTTTGAAGTCGTTAAGTTTGACCGTTTTCCCATCCAGCCGTTTGGCAGATAAGCCCATATCGAATAATCTCGTTTTACTTTTCATGATATATTCTCCTATATGTCAATATACTTATTATTTACTGCTAACGGACAGTTTTTTCCAGCGCCTGTCTGACAAAAATTAAAAGCTGCTCATAGGTAAACGGTTTAGGCAGCAGCAGGATTTTTCTCCGTTTTATTGAAGGTTCATCAAGTACCTCATCGGGATAACCGGATATAAAAAGCACCCGCATATCCGGAATGGATTCACATATGTGTTCGTATAGCTCGAACCCGTTCATCTGCGGCATAACTACATCAGATACCAGCAAATCAATATTTTCCGGGTGAGCTGTAACTGATTCCAGAGCTTCGGCAGGATTTGCACAGGCAATGACCGTATACCCTGTTTGCTGCAGCATCTGGCTGATAAGATTTCGAACACCATCCTCGTCTTCTACAAGCAGGATGGTTTCACTTCCTTTTGAAGGAACCGGATTGTGGGATGAAATCTCTGTGAGCAATTCTTCCACGGCAGGAAAAATGATGCTGATGGTCGTTCCTTCCCCTACCCTGCTCTCTAACGTGATTTCTCCGCGGTTCTGTTTTACAATACCGTAAACAGTCGAGAGCCCGAGTCCGGAACCATTCTCTTTTCTCTTCGAACTGAAGAAGGGTTCAAACACCCGCAGGCGGGTATTCTCATCCATCCCGGATCCGGTGTCCAACACCCTCAGCTCAACAAAGCGCTCTCCCCCCGTATGGTTGGAAGATGCTGTTTCGGAGCTGGAAACCGCCATAAAAGACTGATCGTATACGATGCTGCGGGTCTCGATCCTGATAGTTCCTGCATTATCGATTGCATCTCGTGAGTTGACGATGAGATTTGTGAGAATCTGAGTTATCTGAGAGGGATCAATCTCGATCGGATCAATTATACTTCCCGGCAGCCAGATAAGTTCGATGTTTTCACTTATCAGACGCTGCAGCATAGTCATGGCATCATCAATCTCAGCATTAAGGTCTACAATTTTCGGATTAATCGGCTGTCGCCGGGCAAAAGCAAGCAGCTGACGCACCAAATCTGCAGATCGTCGTGCAGCATTATCTATTTGCTGAAGATGGCTGGTAATCCCATCCTCCCCGTCTGTGACATCCAAAAGAATCTCGGTATAACCGCTTATAATTGCCAGCATGTTGTTAAAGTCATGGGCGATTCCTGATGTGAGGTGACCGATCGAAGCCAGTCGCTCCTGCTGAATGACCTGCTTCTGAACCGTTTCCAGTTCCTTCAGGGTTTTTTCCAAGGTGGAATTTCTTTCAGCAAGGATTTTTTCTGCCTGCCGCCGTTCCATTACTTCACGCTTCAATCCCTTCAGGGTCTCTTGCAGCTGTTCAGCCATATGTCTGCCCGAGGCTGCCAGCCTGCTTATTTCTCTAATCCTGCTTCTTATGAGAAGCTTCCCGTCCCAGTTTCCCCCAGCCAGCTTTTTGAACAAATTTTCGAGGGCAAATATGGGTCTGGTTATTGAAGATGCAAGCATGATTCCAATAAGAATAATGAATATAAGGATGGTTACTATCAGTATGTCCATAAAAATTATATTCTGCGTTATCCGTCCCATGAAATCCGATTCAGGTATAACGGTCACTATGAGCCAGTCGAGGTTATCGCTTCTGGCCAGCGGCAGGACCTGTCCAAAGTAACGATCCTTGTCAGCATGAAATTCGAACTGCAAAGGCTCATTCAGCGAAACAGAACTTCCGAAGTCAGCGTAATTGGAGAAAATCTGCTGTGCAGCCAAGCTGATTATCGGATTTGGACATTCTGCGGCATGAATTCTAACATACGAATCATCAGGCGAACCTCGGCGAAGCATCTGTTCATCAGTCGAGGCGGCAATAAGATTGCCTGATCGTTCCATAATGAAGCTCTGACCATTTTCGCCGATGGTGAGATCGGAGAGAAAGCTGCTCAGCTGTGACAGGAAGATATCAACTGAGAGAACTCCCAGCAGTTCCGAAGATTCGCTGTAGACTGGTTTGCTGGCTGATATAGCCAGATCCTGCCCGGTAAACAGGACATAGGCATTACTCCAGACATCTGTATTGGCCTCAACGGCACTGGTGTACCAGGAACGGGTACGAGCGTCAAATTCGGGAATAGTATTGACTGTATTCAGCCTTGCTCCCCGATCGTCGGTACGGAATTTTATAAAAAGTCCGTTTTCAAAGTTTTCCGTTTCGATGATATATCGATAGGATTCCTCCTGATCAACCATTTCCCTTCCTGCATTGGCGATTCCGCCCCTGATATTTCCAAAATAGATACTCGAAACAGAAGGAAATATATCGAGCTGTTTGAGAAAGTGGTCTGCAAGCATTGTCTGGTCATCAGCGGAAAGGGTTTTGTTTGCAATGAGCTGTTCGTTTGTCTGGTTGATTATCAGGGGATAATCGAAAAAGGTTATAAGACGGTTTTCTATGGAAGTATTGATTTCCCGGCGCAAATCCGAAACTGCTATATTGACTGACTGCTTGCTGGTGATATAGGCAATTAATCGGACAGAGAAAGCTGCCGTTAACGTGAGAATAACAAAAGTGGCTAAAAGTACTACAATGAGCGGGTATTTTTTCTTTTCTTTTTGCTGATTTTTATTCAAGTTCTGCGACTATGCACCTGCTGAATTACACATCTCCCTTCCCTGACCAGAAAGACGTAAATCTTGAGATATTTTCTCTCAAAGAAGTATTCTCACAAGGACATCTCCTTTATTTTATTTTCATAACTTTTTAGGATGCTCATAACCATACCTGTGGTGTGATGATCTGTCAATCTGAAAATGGCATAACACCCATAACACCCATATCAGACATTACCCTGAATGGATATAAAAAGAACTGATTCTGCCGCATTGCCTTTTGAAGTTCCATTAGTTATTCCACTTTTCAAGATTCGCTAATCAATTGTCTGAAGCAAGTTGACATATTCCACCCGCTGTGGTATTTTTTTCCTCGTGCAATGTGCCTGAGTATTTGGCATATTATGCAATCGGGCTGTAGCGCAGGGGTTTAGCG
>JAGYPA010000160.1 GCA_018399255.1 Spirochaetales bacterium
TTGTAAAGCTGCATGCAGAATCTGCCGGTTCAGATCTGTAAGAAAAGCGGTAAGCATTCACAATATTATCAAGAGACACTTTGAACTTACAACTTTTTTAAGTGAGGCTCCAGTGAGCGGTCTGAGCTTCAGTATGCCTTTCCTGATGTATTCAAAAAGTAACTAATGTATACAATATGACATGATCACTTTGAGCCTTCTGGACTTTTTGTCTATTTTTTTGTTGACAACGTAATATTGCGATGCTAGTATGTATGCAAAAATAAGATAATGTATACAATAAAGATTAATGGTCGGGGGGCAGGGTCGGAATATGAAAACAACTGACAATACAGAGAAATCGGATCCAGTTGAAATGAAGAACCTTAGTGTTCTAGAAGAAAAACTTGTTGTTGAACAGGGCGACTCACTTCCGAATGTTATCAGGCGTCGAATTGCAAATGATATTCTTAATGAACGGTATTCATTGGGTGCCAAACTGGATGAAAAGGGGTTGGCGGAGAAATACGGGGTATCTCGGACACCAGTTCGTGAAGCTTTGCGCCAGCTTGAGTCTGCATGTCTTGTCGAGATAAAACCGAACAAAGGTGCCGTTGTAATCAGTCCCGATAAAGAATATTTACAAAATTTATTTGAAACGGCAGCTGAGCTGGAAAGCCTTTGCGCACGATTTGCCGCTGCACGCATGACTATGATTGAAAGAATGCATCTCCAGGAGATACATAAGCAGGCGGAATTGGCAGTTGAGAACAATGATGTGGAAGAGTACACCATTATCAACAGAAAGTTTCTGTCAGCTTTAGTGCTGGGTATGCATAATCCCATCATGGCTGATGTCGTTAAACGATGCCTTGTTCAGACCGGTCCTTTCAGAAAGAAACAATTTGAGATTGAAGGCCGACTTCAGGCGTCAATAAAAGAACATGAACAGATTCTGGAGGCAATAAAAGATCATGATATGGCCAAAGCCCACAAAATGATGGGAGCACATGTTTCTGAAGTTTTCTTTGCTGTTCTTACCCATATGAATTTCATCAAATGATGATGTCGTTCCGGCATCCATAAAAATACCTTAAGGAGAAAAAAGATGGTGAAGAGGAAAAAAGAATTCTGGTAATCGTTATGCTTATTCTGATGACGGCGTTATTTGCCTCAGGGGATGCAGAGGATGCAAAACCCTATCCGCAGAAAAATATTCAGTTTATTGTACCGTTCCCCATAGGCGGGTCTACAGGTACCCCTGCGCAAATACTGATAAATTATTTGAACGATGAGTTCCAGACAGTAGAGGTAGTTCTGAATCAGATTACCGGAGCTGGCGGTTCGGTCGGAGCAAGGCATGTACTTAATGAGAAAAATGACGGCTATACTTTTCTTATAGCAGTACCAGGCTTCAGCGTTCAGCGGGTGCTGGCTGGGCTGGACTTCACTTTCAGGGATTTTGAGCAGGTGGCTGCCTATGGTAGTGCTGAACAGATTCTCGTTGTGAGGGGAGATTCCGAATACAAGGACTTCAACGATTTGATCGAGGCTGCTAAAAAGAATCCCGGAAAGCTCAATGTTGGTGCTCCGGTTGGAACCTCATTGCAGATGGCCACCCTTGCCATGGAAGAGGAAATGGGAGTTGACTTCAATATTGTAGATATTGGCGGAGTTTCAGTAAAACCGCCTGAGCTGCTCAGCGGACGAGTAGAGGCCTATATTGATTCCACTGCAAAAACAATTCCCTACATAGAATCAGGTGATTTCAGAGCAATAGGAATCTGGGGAAATGAACGAAGTGATTTTCTTCCGGATGTACCCGCTTTGAACGAATTCGGCTTTGATATGGTACTGGAGGAGGTTCAGGGAATATGGGCTCCAAAAGGAACTCCGGAAGAAGTTCTGAAAGCTGTAGAATCTGCACTGAAAAATGTTACCGGAAACCAAGAGTTTATCGAGAAATTCGAAGGAGACACCTATACGAAAGTTTCCTTCAAGGATAGAGCCAGCTACATTGCCTTTCTTGAAGAGTATGAAAAGACCTGTGAGGAAGCAGCAGAAAAGATGATGTAGGCTGATATCATAATCGTTTTTTCGATTTTTGATAATGCATCACGAAGTATCTGGAATATTTCAGAAGAGAGCTTTCGCGTAATGCTAAAGCTCTCTTCCATGGAGTCAGCAATATGGAAATTGTCTTTTTAAGTTTGCTGTTTGCAGTAGCAGGTGTTTTATTTTTGCAGACCCTGACCTATACAATTCCCACTTTTGACACCTCTGGAGGACCTGCCCTTTTTCCGCAGTACATACTTATTCTATTGATGGTTTCCATTGGTGTTTTGATTATCCAACTGGTAATCAGGAAAGAGGGACGGAAACTTGTATTCCTGGAACTCTTCAGGTCACTTCGGGGTATTTTTCTTCTATCAATTGTATTATATCTTTTTGCACTTAATTATTTCGGTTTTTACATTGCCACGGCAATTTTTCTGCTGTTCACCGTAAACTACCTTACCTTTGCCTACACAGGAACTGTAGGAACCTGGAAGAGAGTTGTACTCCGCTGTATATTGCTGCTGGTTATTATTACCGTCGTAAACTATCTGTTCGGTGATCTTTTCAACATTATGCTGCCTAAAGGCAAACTTTTATAGACGGCAGGAAGGAAAAAAAATGATTGACATAGTACTTAGTGTCGTTAATCCATTGACTATTCTGGTGATGTCTGCGGGTGTTTCATATGGTATTATATTCGGGGCTATTCCCGGACTTTCATCCAGCGTTGCCGTGGCTTTGATAATTCCATTGACATACAGCATGGATTCTCTGCTGGCTCTGTCTCTGCTGGTGTCTGTATATGTCGGGGGAGTATCCGGCGGATTGATATCAGCAATACTGCTAAGAATACCAGGAACTCCGTCTTCAATTGTAACAACATTTGACGGATATCCTTTGGCTTCTATGATTCCCGTCAAGGCCCTTGAAGGTTAAACTTCAAAACTCCTAACTCATTACTATAAAATGTGTTGGTAATTTCAATCATCCCTGAAATATCCTTACAGGATTCGCGAAATTTGTAATATTTTCCTACACGTTGTATATGCTTGCGTTTA
>JAGYPA010000161.1 GCA_018399255.1 Spirochaetales bacterium
AATATTGCCATGGAATTTTCCCGGCACAACCGGGTTCTGTATATCAATCCGCCTGTAAGCAGGCTAAGCTGGCTCAGAAACAGATCCGTACGGGAGCAGCGCATTCAGCTAAAGAAAAGCAACAACATGATCAAAGTCGAAGAGAATATTTGGGTCTATTATCCCGGCAGATTCCTGGAGACACTGAACAGGCTTCCGTTCAACCCTCTATTTGACTGGGTAACCCGGCGCAACAGCAACATTTTTGCAAAAGAGATTCGTTACGCCATGCAGTTTCTCCAATTTAAAAATCATGTGCATTTCTGTGACAGTGATATGTTTCGAAGCTTCTATTTGAAAGAACGTTTGAACCCGGAATTATACATCTATTATTCGCGGGACAATTTATTGGGGGTTGACTATTGGAAGAGGCAGGGGGTACGATACGAACCACGCCATATGGCAAAGGCCGATATTGTCCTGTCCAATTCGGAATACCTGGCAGACATTGCCGGAAGATCCAATCCGAACAGTCACTTCGTAGGCCAGGGTTGTGATCTCTCAAATTTTCTGCCCGGAAAGGAACTGAAAAGTTCTGCAGACATTGACAGGCTGGGGTCAACCGTCATCGGTTATGTAGGCACTTTAAATACGTTGCGCCTTGATCTTAATGTGATCGAATATCTTGCAGTTCATCAACCTGAATGGCAGATTGTATTGGTAGGACCGGAGGATGATGCGTTTCGCAGAAGCAGGCTGCATGAGATGCCGAACGTGTGGTTCACCGGGAGGAAGGCGATGGAAGAGCTGCCAGACTGGATCAGCACATTTGATGTGGCCATCAATCCCCAGAAAATAAATGAAGTAACCATCGGGAATTATCCCAGAAAAATTGATGAATACCTTGCTATGGGAAAACCGGTAGTTGCGACCGAAACAGAAGCGATGAAATATTTCAGCGGGTTTGTCACACCTGCGGCAGATCTGCCCGGATGGATCGCTGCGATAGAAGATGCGCTCTCCTCCGACAGTGTGAAACGGCAACGGGCCAGAATGGCTTTTGCAAAGAGCCATTCGTGGGAGCAGAATGTGAACAGGATGTATAAAATTATAAAAACAGCAGATTCAAATGCAAATTAAAGACAAGATAAAATCAAATCCCGGCTTGAAAAAACTCGCCGGAATGCTCATCTCACCTTATGGTCAGGCCAGGCCAAGGCGCTGGGTAAAACTATTTCTTTTTCCCCTTTTTGTTAAAAAAGGAAAGGGAGCCCTGGTTCGGCGGAGTGCCCGGATGGACCTGTTTCCATACCATCAGGTTCATATTGGAAGCAGGTCAACCATCGAAGACTTCTGCACCATCAACAATGGGGCGGGTGACCTTCTCATAGGTGATGAAACGAGAATTGGCATTAATTCTGTCCTGATCGGTCCTGTGCGCATCGGGAACCATGTCAGACTGGCTCAGCATGTGGTTGTTTCGGGCTTGAATCACAATTACGAAGACCCTGCACTGCCTGTCTCTCAGCAAGGAATCAATACAGCTGAGGTGGTCATCGAAAATGGTTCATGGATCGGTGCAAATGCAGTGATTCTTCCCGGGGTAAGCATCGGCAGGAACAGCGTTGTGGCAGCAGGCAGTGTGGTAACCAGGAGCGTAGAGGATTTTACGGTAGTAGGCGGAAATCCGGCGAGGGTTATCAGGCAATACAATCATACATCGGGAATATGGGAGCGGATGAAACCCCTCCCTACCCAGGAGGAAAAAACCATCATTTTAAACAGATAAACAGAGAAAACATGCATACCATTGAAATATTTTTCTGGATCAGTACAGCGATCATTTTTTACACCTATATCGGTTATGGCATCCTTCTGTACCTTGCTGTGAGGATCAGGCGGATTTTTCTGAAACCGGTTGAGGAGCAGACGATCCGGCAGGAAGATCTTCCCAAAATTACGTTGATGATTCCAGCCTATAATGAAAAGGAGTGTGTAGCTGCTAAAATGGCAAATACAGAAACCCTCGATTATCCCCCAAATCTCCTGGAAGTTATATGGGTAACCGACGGATCCGATGATGGAACCCCCGGGGAAGTAGAAAAGTATAAGGGAGTGAAACTGATGCATCATGAGGAGCGGAGGGGAAAAATTGCCGCGATGAATCGGGCGATGGAGGAGGTGAAGAGTCCCATCGTTGTCTTTTCTGATGCAAATACCACCCTAAGCAGGAGCGCATTGCTTCGTATCGGCAAAAAATTTTCCGATCCTTTGGTAGGATGCGTATCGGGAGAGAAACGCATTGTCAATAAAGAGAAAGATGTCGCCGCAGGCGCCGGAGAGGGGATTTACTGGAAATATGAATCAGCCTTGAAGAGGATGGATGCTGAGCTGAATACAGCAGTAGGTGCTGCGGGCGAACTCTTTGCGGTACGGACTGAATTATACAGGGCGGTGGAGCCGGATACCATCCTTGATGATTTTATTATTTCACTGCGCATAGCAATGCAAGGTTATAAAATTGCTTATGACCCGGAAGCCTATGCCATCGAATCGGCTTCACTGAGTGTAAAAGAGGAGCTAAAGAGAAAAATCCGCATAGCAGCCGGGGGCATTCAATCAATTCTTCGCCTCGCTCCGCTGCTGAATATTTTCAGATACGGGCTGCTATCGTTCCAGTATATCTCGCACAGGGTACTCAGGTGGACACTCACCCCATTGCTACTTCCAATCATACTGATATTCAATACCCTCTTATCCACGACCTCCATTTTTTACCTGGGTATCCTTGCACTTCAAATCCTCTTTTACCTGGCTGCGGTTGCAGGAAGCATACTTGAGAATTATAAGATAAAAGTAAAGGGATTGTTTATTCCCTACTATTTTTTGATGATGCATTGGGCAGTCTATCGTGGCTTTTTAAGATTTCTCAGCAGAGAGCAGACAGTTCTATGGGAGCGGGCAAAACGATCCCAGACGGCTTTTTAGTTGAGAGGAGTTGAGAGTTGAGGGGAGTTGAGAGTTGAGGAGTTGAGAGTTGAGAGGAGTTGAGAGTTGAGAGGAGTTGAGAGTTGAGAGTTGAGACCTTCAATAAACA
>JAGYPA010000162.1 GCA_018399255.1 Spirochaetales bacterium
CTACATTGCAGGCGTGCAGCCTGCCGATGAGCCTGTATCTGAAGAAGCACATGAATTGAGGGCAGGGGAAGGCAGAAACAGCTTCTACAATAGGCAGGGTTTTGCAGGGGCGTGGAAAAAGCTGCTGCACAATCAGTTCCACGATATTCTTCCCGGTTCCTGTACACGCAGTTCGAAGGAGTATGCCATGGGCACGTACCAGGAGGTTTTTGCCCTAGCCGATACTGAACGGTCGAAAGCGGCGAAAATGCTGGCATATGCCATCAATACCCAAGGAATTATGGGCAGTAAAGAGAGGGAAAAGCATTTAGAAGGACTCGAAGGACAGGACTCGGCAAAGAAACTGCAGGGAGGACGAGCATTTGGGGCAGGTGTAGGATACGGTGCAGATCGCTTTAAAACATCACCACTCAGTCTGGCAGAAGGTGCCGACAGAGTTGTTACGCTCTTCAATGCCTTGGCTGCTGCAAGGAAGGAGCTTTTTGAAGTGACACTGTGGGACTGGGAGGACAATGATCATGAAATCATTTGCACAGACAGTGCAGGAGGAAAGGTCCCTATTGAAATTCTCTGTGAAGATGAAGTCTACTGGCAGCACAGCGCGAAAAAACTGCTTATCCCTGTAGAAATACCGCCCTTAGGCTATGCTAGTTATCGTTTTCAGGCTGGGACATCACCGGCGGTGCAGCAGAAAGAGGAGATCAATCCTCGGGTTGAACCGGTACTGGAGTATATTCTGGAAAACGAGAGTCTGCGGGCGCAGTTTTCCGAGGGCAGTCTGGAACTCATATCCTTGGTGAATAAAAAGACCGGAGAAGAACTCATTACAGCCCCTTCAGGGTTGCGCTATATCATTGAAGATGCCGGTCGGGGGATGACTTCCTGGCAGGCAGGAAGAATTACATCAGATGAAGCCTTCTCGCCCTGTGCCCAGGAAGTGCAGATACAGCAGAACAGCCTGCGGTCCACCCTATCGGCAAAGCTGAAACGGGGTAATTCAGTTATCCGCCAGCAGGTTAGTCTGGATAAGGAAGCTTCCTCACTGAGATGGGAACTGGAAGCAGACTGGCTTGAACTTGGTGACCATGAGACTATTCCGCAATTGGCTTTTTCCCTCAATCACATCCAGCCTGAAAGTGGAATTGCTGGTTCGGGAAAAGATGATTCCGCCGCAGCAGAGAGGAGGGGAGAAGTCATACGCTATGATATTCCCTTCGGGATTGTGCGGCGATCGCCGAAACACATGGATGTCCCCGCCTTAAGCTGGGCCGCGAGAGAACTGGGAGAAACTACGCTGCAGCTTACTGCCAGGGGGAAACATGCCTTCCGCTGTGAGGATACTATGACCCGGCTTGCCCTGCTGCGCAGCTCATCTGATCCAGATCCGTATCCCGAATTCGGTGAGCATAGTATGCAGTTCACCCTGTCCTTCTTCAAAGGGGCTGCGTCGGATAAGGACTTGATAAACAACGGCCTTTTAGTCAATTCAGATTTAGTTCAGGTAACCCACGGCAGGCATGCAGGATATTTGCCGGCGGAAAAGTCTTTTGTGTCAGTTGATGGCCCGGTGCTTCTTTCTTCGCTGAAAAAGGAAGAGGATGGAGATGGGATTATCATGCGCCTCTATGAGGCTGAGGGTGAAGGGGGAAAGGTTTCTGTCTGTCTGTTTGACGACGCTGCTGAACCCCTGTCTGAGAAAGCGCCGGAGAGAGTCGGCTTCAATTGTAGAGAGGCAGTATGCACTGATGTACTGGAAAAACGGATCAAAAAGACGATCACTGTTGAACGAAGTGGAAATATCTTTACATTTCAGGCAGAGCCCCGCGGGATATACACTCTGATCTTTTCTTGCAGCTGAGTTCCCCGCAAGTTTCTATTAAGTTTCCTTCTTGATTGGCGGGTGATGGAATTGCGTGGAAAAGATACTGTAATAATAGTGATTTAGAGAAAAAGGATGGCAGAAGTGACACAGAAAGAACGGTTCCTAACAGCAATGAAAAACGGGAAACCTGACAGAGTTCCCTGTGTGCCGGATATTTCCAACTACATACCATGCAGAAAAACGGGAAAACCCTATTGGGATATCTATTTTAATGAGGACCCTCCTTTATGGCGAGCTTACTTAGATGCGGCTGAATTCTTCGGTATTGAAGCTTGGATTGCATCCTGTGCAGAAATTCCTTTGATCCATAAGGAGAGACGCTATAAAAAAGATGATTTGCTATCAGGAAAAAGTAATCTTGGAGTAGAAGTTGAAGATGCTGAGGAGCACGTAGTTATCAGCAGAAAACAGCGGTATCTTCCGGAAAAAAACGCTATGGTTCAGCATATTGATTATGATACCCCCGATGGCAGTCTCTCAGAGGAGCTTATCTGTTTCGAAGCCGAACCGCCGACACATCTGCATCGTATTATGAAAGATGTAGAGAGTGACTGGCCGGCTTTCAGGTGGCTGCTGCAGCCGCCCAGTGATATTGATCATAAAAAAATTGATCGTATCCGTAATGCCTGCAGGGAGAAGGATCAGGCCTTTGGTCTCAGCATCGGATATCCGGGTTTCCAGTACTGGGAAGGTTTTGTTACCGGCAGTATTCAGACCCTTACCTACCTCTATTATGATAAGCCGGAACTTCTTGAAGAATGGCACGAACTCCATCTTGCGGCAGGTACTCGGGCAATGGAATTGTATCTTGCGGAGCAGCCGGATTATGTCTTGTTCGGAGGATCCGGAACGCTGACCATGGCTTCTCCTGAACTTGTTAAGCGTTTTGTTCTCCCCTCCCTGAAGCTTTGGTCCTCCATGGCAAAGGAGGCAGGTACAGCAACGATGCTCCATAGTTGTGGGAAATCTCGACTTCTTGTGGATTTACTGGCTGATGAGACGGATATTGAATGCATCAACCCGCTGGAAATTGCTCCCATGGGTGATGTGGACCTGCGGGAGGTGAAACTGGCCCGAGGAGCGGATATTGCTTTGATGGGAAATCTC
>JAGYPA010000163.1 GCA_018399255.1 Spirochaetales bacterium
ATATCTGATCTTGCAGCTCATCTAGCAGGCCAGCTGGTAGCTGTAAATCCGGCTTATGATGCTGCCTTTGCGGGGTTTGGTCCAGCGGAAGTGGTTGGTAAACCCAAAGAACGCTATCAATGGGCTCGCAATCAATTGGAAATGACTGCCATTGCGTGCAGACGCCTAGGATTGACAGAAGCAGCAGCCTTCTCCGGAGGATTTGCTTGGCCCTATGTGTATCCATGGCCGCAACGAGCACCTGGATTAATTGATAGAGCTTTTGAGGAGTTAGCAAAGCTTTGGAAGCCAATACTCGATGTGTTTGATCGGGAGGGGGTTAATTGTTGTTTTGAGATTATGGCGGGAGAAGATCTGCATGATGGTGTTACCTTTGAAAAGTTTTTCGAACTGACAGGTAATCATCCTCGCTGCAACATGCTTTACGACCCAAGCCATTTGATCATGCAGGGTATCGATTATCTGGGGTATATTGATAACTATCATGAATATATAAAAATGTTTCATGTCAAAGATGCTGAAGTGAATCCTACAGCAAAATCCGGGTACTATGGTGGATTTCAGAATTGGCTGCAGAGGCCTGGGCGAACGAGAAGTCTAGGAGATGGTCAAGTTGATTTTAAGGGAATCTTTTCGAAGATGGCAGAGTATGAATATGATGGATGGGCCGTAGTTGAATGGGAATGCGTGCTGAAACATCCTGAGGATGGGGCACGAGAAGGAGCTGATTTTGTCAATAATCACATAATACGGGTTACAGATAAAACATTCGATGATTTCGCTGGAAGTAGTGCTGATTTGAAAGCCCTTAATTTGATGCTTGGGCTTAATCCATTAGATGCCGAATAGCGATTTACCTGGAATACTAATAGGAGACTGAAATGATTAAGGGTTCTAAAATTGAGAATGCTGCCCCTATAATTCGATTAGGTATGGTTGGAGGTGGTCCCGGAGCTTTTATTGGGGCCGTGCATATGACTGCTGCCCGGCTTGATAATCGCTATCAATTGGTAGCTGGAAGTTTTTCTTCTGATCCGGAAAAAACGAGAGAAATTGCTCCTTCTTATAATATTGAAAAGGAACGGGCATATTCCAGCTATCAGGAGATGGCTGAGAAGGAATCGCAGAGGGAAGACGGTATTGAAGCGGTTACTGTAGTTACTCCAAATAATCTTCACTACCCGATTTGTAAAACATTTCTTGAAGCCGGAATAGATGTGATTCTTGATAAACCATTAACAACAAATCTCAAAGATGCGTTGGATCTTGTAGGCATCGTTAAGAAAACGGGACGCATATTTGGACTGACCCATGAGTATACTGGCTTTTCAGCGGTTAGACAGGCAAGAGAGATGATTGCCAAGGGAGTGTTGGGAGAAGTAAGAATAATCCAGCTTGAATATCCACAGGAATGGTTATCTACAAAAATTGAAGATGATGGCCTGAAGCAGGCAGTGTGGAGAACAGATCCAGCAAAGTCAGGTCCGGCAGCTGCTCTTGCGGATATCGGTACTCATGCCGTACATACAGCAAGATATATAACCGGTCTTGAGGTAACAGAAGTTAATGCGGACTTAACTTCCTTTGTAAATGGAAGAAGTCTGGAGGATAATGCGCATGTGCTTCTACGCTACAATAACGGTGCCAGGGGAATGCTGTGGGCGAGCCAATGTGCGCCGGGAACTGAAAATGACTTTCGGATCAGAATATTTGGAGAAAAGGGAAGTATTGATTGGCAGCTCCGGTGGCCGAACGAGATGAGGTATAGTATGCTTGGTGGAAATCATCATTTGTTCAGCCGTGGAGGTAGTGCTATGGAACCGCTTAGCGCTTTTGCAAATAAGCTTCCGGGTGGTCATGCGGAGGGTCTTCACGATGCCTTTGGAATAATCTATCGAGATATTGCGGATGCAATACTGGAAAAAAGATATGGCATAATTGCAAACCCATTAAGTACAACGTATCCGAAAGTCGAAGAAGGGGCAAAAATGATTAAATTTATTGATGCGTGTCTGGAATCCAACCGAACTGGAAATTGGGTTAGTGCAGAGCTCGGGTTATAATAATCTTTAATCAAGGTGATTTCAGAAATCCTTGATTTTTGAAATCACCTTCTATAAAAAACCTGCTAGAAATTCTAAGAGCCTGTCCGACAGGCTCCTACTCTCAGGTAAAAAAGCATATGGTGAGTTATGATAGTTTCATTCACCATGAAATTGATTCCTGCTGATATTCAACTCTTCAAACTGTTCCTCTGAAACACTTGTCCCTTTCTCATAAGTGCAGTGCGGTGTCAGATTCCGTATAGCACGACACTGTACAGCACACTGTATAAGGGCACTGTTCAGCACCCTCAAATGCATATTTACAGAATCGGCTCTGGCCACTATACTTGTTACTGGCACGCCAGCCGGCAGTGCCGGATTGTTCCATTGTGCCATTGCGCCATTGCGGCCGACAGCTTGCCGGCTTATCGAAACTGGAAGGGTATCTGTATGCGCAAATTTATCGCTCCGTTATTCTTTGCACTGGTAACCATAGCTGTACTCTTTGGATATCTCTGGATCTTTCTGCAGCTTCCTGTTCCTGCCTGGATAAAATTCGCGGCGGCCCTGGTTCTGGGATCATTGATTGCAGCCATGGCATATGCATTATTTAGAAGAAAAAAAGAATTGGATGAGGAGGATGCGGATGATCTTAGTAAATACTGATTTCATAACCGGACGCAATCTTAAGACCCTCGAGGTCGTAAAGGGTTCCACTATTCAGTCGAAGCATCTGGGAAAGGATATCATGGCCGGTTTCAAGACGATAGTCGGGGGGGAGCTGGAAGGGTATTCCGAGATGCTCAACGAAGCCCGTGCCAAAGCTACCAAACGGATGGTGCAGGAGGCCGAAAAGCTCAATGCCGATGCGG
>JAGYPA010000164.1 GCA_018399255.1 Spirochaetales bacterium
AGCTGCAAACAGATGTACCGAAGCAATGAGCATAGCGATGATCAATACTGCAATGAATTGCTTTTTCATATTCTTCTCCTTAAAAAATCAAGATTCTTCATGATCAACGATCATGATTTTTCTATATTAAAACCCGTAACACGGGTATTTGCCAGCAATCATACGCTTGCTGTTTTCTATCATTCTGTATTATCATGCAGTCTTATTCAGCAGAAAGCGTATAGTGGACCTGTGCGCTCATCGGCTCAGTCAGCTCATAGAATATCCGAGCCCCGCTCTCATCGTCAGTTCCGGTCCAGGAGTGGCCGCCGTCGATTCCTGATATGAGCTCTACACTGCTGTCATATTGCAGAAACTTCATCTCAATACCTTCATAGTCAGTATTGCCCACACGATAATCGCTGATCTCCCCAACTCCATTTCTTTCAATAGCACCAATTGACCCTGAGCTTATTGCATCTTCTCCGGAACCCGTCTTGGGGGGAGCTGAAATGGTATATATGCCCACTTTCGTCTTTTCCGCATGCTCCTCCTCGAGCACCCGAGCAGTAATCTTAAAGCTGCTTCCCTCAAAACCGAAAACCGTATACTGCAGTCGTGCGCCGGGGCCGAAGGTATCACCAAAGCCCCTGTTTTCAGCCCGGGCTGCGGCACCGGTCTCCGATATGGCATTACTTCCCCGGGAGAGAAAAAACTTCACCCCCTTGTAATCTGAAAGCCCCAGGGAGACAACCGTACCTGAAGGTTCTCCCACTACACAGGCTACAGTATCCCGTACCGTATCGGCAGCCTGCGTGAAATTTATCTGCATCATTAATACATTACACAGCAGCAGAACTGATGCAGTTCTTTTCCAAGTAACTTTAGTCATCAGCATCCTCTACAAGAGAGTACCTCACGGTCACAGAATTCGTGAGCAGTTCATCGCTTAAGGTATATTTGAGCAGAGGACCTTGATCTTCCTGGGTGCCGGTAAAACAGCGGCCGATTCCTGTTATCAGATCCTGAGCTTCCCTGCCCACCTCAATCGGTTCCTCAACGGCTGTTCCGGGGCTTCCTGTTCCAAATTCATCGGAATGGTTGATGACTTCAACAAAGAGAGATCCTGCTTTAATGGAATGATCACTGTGGACAACAATTTTTTTCTTAAGGGAATCGGTATGCACTGAATAGTGAAGACGACTGCCGATTTTTTCGTCCCCTTTAATAAAGTAGGTATACGGTTCACCAGGACGGATAACCTTCCCAATTTTTTCAACTTCAAGCTCAACCGGCTTATCAGTAAGACCTATTTCATTGATGCCGTCGGGCTGGCTGATAATTACAGATACCCTGCTGATAACACTTGTCTGCGCTAAAACAGACTGTAGAGGAGAGATCAGCAGGTATATGATGATAAGTAGCAATGCATTGATACATTTAAAATAGCTGCTGCCTGAACACACTGGTAAACCTTCTCCAAACTGTAAACTTGTATATTTACAAGGATACAGGATGTAAGCTAACTGAAATTGTAGGATTTTCTGTTTTCTTTGTAGGAATCTCCGTAATACTTGGCTGGTAAATCTTTTTTATACAAAAAATAAGGATGCGTAAACAAAAAAGGGCACACAGAGACCAAAAGAGTTCGTTATAAGAAGGGGCTGATAGTTATTATTTTTCTTTTTTAAGGTGGTAGATGACGGTGAATGTGTAGGGTTTTCGGCCGGAAGTAATCCTATAGTATATCTGTATTCCATCGACAGGGCTGCTTCCGGTCCAGGTGCGGTTTCCATCGATACCGTATACCAGAAGAGTCGGTTCTTTCTCCAATACGTCCCAGCTGCCCTTGCTGTATTCGGGGATAGCAGTTCCCAGAGTCGAAACATCTGATCCAGATGACTTCATCGTTCCAACGGACATCTCGACTTCGCCGAACTGATATGCCGGCGTTTCCATGGATACAGTGATAGAGAAATCCGTATCAGGATAGCCAAAGAGGGAAAATTTAAGATAGCCGCCGAACTCAGCAGAAGATCCATCATTTCCCTGGTACAAAGCGTACACATGATTGGAGGGGCAAGCTGAGTTTTCTTCAGTTTCTTCAGTAGTGCTGCTTAGCTGGTTTGAAGCAAGAGACCTGTTTTTTTCATCAAATATACCGATGCAGGAGATTGGCTCAGCCTCTCTACTGATTACTTGTATGCTATCCGTTACTGAGCTGTACTGCTGAGAAGTTGCAGGAACAGCAAAACATATAAACAGCAGAAGCATACATGTTTTTACAAATCTTTCATTTTTTACATCTTTAAGCATTTTTAATTCAGACTTTCACTTTTTTATATGGCAGCAAAAAGCTTAGTGCAAGGGTAAATGAATAAGCATCAGCCTCCTGTATCTATGGTATCACAGCAGCAGAGATAAAGTAATTCTTCGTCCTCAATTTTATTCAGGCAGCAGTAAAAATGGCATATGCTGCTGCTTATCAGGACCGAACAAAGGGGAGATCATGCTGGAGTTCAGAAACCTTTTCCGTGATGCTCAGCTGAATTTCCGTCAGTTTGGCGCTGGCCTTTTTAATCTCATCCCTGGTGGAGCTTACTGCTGATTGTTCAAAAGATTCAAAAGCCCTTGAGTACTGTGAAAGAAGGTCTCCGTAGCGAATTCTAAGGTCGCGTACCCTCTTTTCTGCGGCCTTATACTCTGCCCTCAAGGCACTGAGCACGTCAGCGGTGGCTGAGACGCTTCTTCGCTTGTCAGCAGCGAGGGCTGCGACGAACTGCTCCTTGAGCTCCTTCAGCAGTTCCGCCACCGGCTGAATTGCCTGTACGCGGTAGCCGTTTGTTCCGACAAAGACGAATCCTCGATCCAGGATTCCCTTGCGTGCATTGTTCAGAGCCAGGGAGATGCAGTAGTTTGCCTCATCAGC
>JAGYPA010000165.1 GCA_018399255.1 Spirochaetales bacterium
TTTCATAGCAACTCCCCCTTTTACCATTATACATCCAAAGCGGCTTGAGAATGCAAACGTCACTGTCAACTATTGACAGCACAGGTTATACAGCTTGAAGCACCATGAAATGTACTGTTAAATGCACTGTAAAATGCTATTTTTATTACGTAAAAAGCATTTCACATCTTCTGTATTGGTAAATCGATATAATCTATGTCAATTTCAAGGGATTTATGTAGGTTGAAACTTTCTGTTATCCTTTCAACTATTCTATCATACCAACTTGAAAGATCAAGCTGGACTTTCATCAACGTCTATTCATCAACGTCCATTCAGCAATTTTATGATGATGTTTCAGTGCTCGATTTTGGGATAGTAGAATTTCGGCACACAGACCATTTGGCTAGTAATCGATTAGTTCTTCCAATCAGTCTTCTTTATCCGGCAGCACAAAGCTTTATTTAATACGTATAGTATGTCTAACTATGGTCGAGTCTGATATAAAAGTCGGAGAAGGCATCATCCATTCAGGTCTTTGCTGAATTTCAAACCCTTCAATTCTTGGAAGTTTATAACTGTGGTCTTCTAAAAAGATTTCTAGTCCGGCGGATTCGTTTAGAACAATCTCAAGAACCAAACCTTCGCCGGCGGTTGACCCATAAAGCCCGAGATTCAAATGAGAAAGGGGTGTTTCCGGTTCCGGTCCTTCAATGTTTTTCCCTGCAATACGGGCGGAGACTATGTTCCCCTCTGTCCGAACAATTGCAACCATGGTCTCCGCGTTTCTCTGAGAAAGCAGCTTAATTCGCATTTGCCTTCTTCCCAGATCATCTATCGTATCATCAAGCACTTCAGCAATCGGGAGCTTAAGATTAATTTCAGGTGCAGCGCCGGTGTATGCTGGAAACGTATCAGGCATAAACCCGCCCCAGGGACTATAAAAACCCTCATCCGCTCCATCCGGAAAAAACTGCTGCGTCCATTCATCCTGAAGAGAAGCCCTACGGCCTCCTACATTCACAGAACCAGTAACCCAGTATGAACGATCTTCATCAACATCCAACACATAAGCTGCCAAATTCGGTTTTGGGCGGTCCTGTGTAAAATCCGCCGTCACGGCAATTCCTATTAAAATAATAACAGCTGCACCGGATAATACCGCAGCAGGTATCCATCTTCTCCCAAATCCGGCACTCTGCAGTACTGGAAGTAATAATGCAGCAAGAAAAGAAGTAAAAAACGCGGGCAGCATAGCAATTAGAGGGAGGCCCATAATGAGTTCCGCCCTGCCGCTGAATATCCCGACAAAATTGATTGCAGGCACATACATAAGGAGTGCCATAAAAATAGAAGCGGCAAGTAGAGCTGTTCTTCCCCAGTGTCCAAATTTATCTGAATACACTACGCTGAAAATCCCCGGTAAAGCAAAAAGAAGGGTAAATGAAAAAATATAACTTGTCCCCGGAAGGGAAAAAGCGGTTAGGAGTGCGATCAAAGCAAACCAAAGAGAGGCGCCTGCGGATAGTTCCTCAACTTTTCGTTTTTTTAGTAAAATATATCCTGCTGTTATAATTCCGGCAGCGAGCAAGGCAAAGGCAAGCGTGTACAGCGGACGATCATAGCTTATCCCAATAAGAAAGACTTGAAGTCTGGGATCGAGCAGCCGTAATAAGTACCAAAGCCCGCCTGTAATACCCACTGCTCCAATCGTAAAGGGAAGAAAGACAGCCGCACCTGTTAATACGCCTTTCCACCCAAGCCTCTTGTGCCGAAATCCAAAAAAGAGCAGGAGCAAAACACCTGCAGCAGAAATAGCGGCAACTATTATTCCGACCCACTTCGGATAGTTTACAATAAATCGTGAAAAGAGATTAAAATATACTGCATCATCTCTTGTAAGATTCTGGTCTAAAGGAAGATCAGCGTAGTGCCGTGCTAAAGCAAGCATGGTATTACCCTGGTGATTGAATGCAGCAGGCTCAAGGTTTTCAATACTGTCTTCCATAGTGTGATAGGCGGGTACGTTATTAAGATATATAAGGCCTAGACCAACTTCCGCTATATCAAGAAACTGATCAAGATCCGACCCGCCGGTACCAGTAAGCCAGACTAAATCGTTTACAAAGGAATAGGCCACCGGATCCGGCATAACCTCTAAAGCCTGGTCAATAAGCCATCCGTTCTCAGGCCCGGTTACATAGAGCAGAGAGCTCCCCCCTGTCCCCATTGCTTCAAGGTTTACAGCGACACGAACATCTTCAGCCCATCTGTGTTCCTGGGCGAAGGAGTTTGACCCGGAACGGGAAGTCTCTTCTCCATCTTCCATAATAAAAATAATATCGTTCCGCAGTTTTTCTCCTTGAGAAATTGCCCTTGCTGTTTCAAGTACCCCTATTGCACCTGCCCCGCAGTCACTGGCACCGGTAGTAGTATGAACTGTATCCAGGTGCCCCCCAAGAAGAACGGCGCCTGTACTATCATAGCCCCGGAGTCTTGCGACAACACTCCGAGCACGCGCGGTGTTTGCATTCCCAGACTGGGACCTTACAGAAATGGTATTGGTTATCTCCACTTCAAAACCCAGAGCTTCAAGTTCAGAAGCAATATAGTTTCTTGCTTTTTCATATCCGGATGTTCCTGGAACACGATGAGTTTCAGTTATTACCTCCAGATCCTTCAAAGCACGTTCAATGTTAAATTCACCATTAGATACACTTTCAGATATCTCAGGAGGTGTATGCACCGGATATATTGCGATTACACATGCAAATACTATTGCAGCAGCAATAATAATTCCTTTAAAAATTTCCGCCACGGATACAGAGTTTTTGGCCAATTTTTTTCCTTTCGTAAATGTATAGTTAGAATATGTATAATAATCAAATGAAAGGTATCAATACCCCAGGGCAAG
>JAGYPA010000166.1 GCA_018399255.1 Spirochaetales bacterium
ACCAGTGAGCTGAGTTATATGATGAATCGTCTTGCTAGTGATGGTATTGGTCTAACTGGCAGCAATTATTGGTCATCCAATCAGAAGGTAAATGAGTGGGGGATGCCTAATGATGCAAAATTTGTGGACTTATGGGGAAGTTTTGCTTATAATAACCGTTCTAAAGACACAGCTCTCTACGTTCGTCCCATCAGGATGTTCTGATTCGGGTGGCAGGCGGTGCACTCACATAACCCTCGCAACTCAAAGGGGGTACGGGGCTACCCCCGTACCCCCTGGCACGTGGATCCATAACTTACACAACTTCACGGCAGGTTCAGCGTTTTGTTACAGCCGGGTTTTTACCCCTGTGTATTATCCGATATACTGATAAAAAAACTGCTTTATTCATGGACGGCTTGGCGGAGCGTCATGCGGCGGGGTAGTGGGGGACCAGTAGGGAAATAGTGGGGGACTTTATCGCATGTGTGCAGCTTGCATCCTTAAAAAATGGCCTATGTGGATAATGTGGATGATCATGTTGTGACCCGGTACCAGTGCCAGTTCTCCTGTTCTTACGGTTTCAACGCGGTGATGGGTACCACGCACACGCCATCAGGCCTGCGGTAGGCTGCGATTGAGCGGCCGCAGATTACACAAAGAGTGGTCGCCGGACGTTTGAACTTCCGGTTAACGTCCAAGAGCTTGGCGGCGGCCTCATCAATCTGGTTTGCACCCAACTTGATCTCAAAAGCGGACCAGCTTCCGTCTGCAAGTTCCACTATTGCATCAATCTCCTCATTACTGTAGTCCTGGTAGTGCAGGAGATTGGCTCCGAACGACTGTGCATAGATCCTGAGGTCTCGTTCGCACAATGCCTCGAACAAAAATCCGAACGTCCGCAGGTCACCAATAAGTCGATTTTCATCGGTGATGCCCAGAAGGGAGCATGCAAAGGATGGATCCACGAGATGACGTTTCTCTGCCTGCTTAATGCGAAGAGAAGAACGTAGGGCAGTTGCAAACGGCTTTTGGTTATCGATGATAAAAATCTTTGAAAAGATATTGAGGTAATCAGCGATTGTGTCCTCATCGATAGTCGATTGCTCAATTTCCTGCATGGCACCCTTCAGACGTGCCCTGGCTGCTGTCGTGCTCTCATTGCGCGCAAGCGACCGAAGCAGAAGGCGGAGTTTGGCTGCATCACGCACTTTGTCATCCACTTCAGCGACATTATCGGTTACCAAATTGTCCAGATACTGTGCCGAATCTTGACCGCATCTTCCGTCGATAATTGCAGTCTGCCTGTTTTAAAAAAATTCCCTGCGGGGTCACCGACAAGAAAAGCGCTTTGGGAATACATCATTCGGTTAGATTCTGCAATCTCATTCGGTTAAATTATATTGTTATATTCGGTTAAATTTTTGTATGCGAGTGTCAGGCAGGGCACATCGCACTTTTTGTGTGGCTTCACACCCGCACAAACATACATCTAGGACAATGATTGAACAAAATACATAGCATTTTAGAAAACAATTTGACAAGATGAATGTATTATGTAGTTATTGTTCTATGAATACAGCAGAATTATTTGAGTTGGACAAGAGAGCCCTTGATTCTATCCAGAAGTACCCGAAGCAGCGGTTTATCATGAAGGAACTAGCTGAAATGAGCGGCAGACCCTTTGTAATGCTTCAGGGACCGCGAGGTGCAGGAAAGACTGTGCTTCTCAGACAGATACGCTCCATGACAAGGAATTCTATCTACATATCATCTGATACGTTTGACCGGGGAGCGTCGCTATTCGATGCAGTGGTTTACCTGCACTCAGCGTTTTCAATTCAAGTATTCTTTATCGATGAAATTCATTACCTCGAACATGCAGCAAGTGATCTGAAGAAATTATTTGATTTTTCTGATGTACAGGTGTTTTGCACCAGCTCATCTTCCCTTCGCATACAGGATTCTGCCTATGATCTGTCTCGACGGGTAATTGTACGCAAGATTCCCCAATGCAGCTTCAGGGAATATCTGTATTTCATCTATGGAAAACAGCTGCCGGAACTCTCACTCAAAGACCTGGTTACCGGGAATATCCCCCGTGAATACCTTCAATATTCCAAGGATTTCGAACGATACCTTCAGGGCGGCGGCTACTTATTCCTATTAGAATGCGGAGCAACTATCCAGCAGTTTGGAAGCATACTCTCAACTATCTGCACCCGTGATATCCCTGCAGTAAAACGGGACGTCAGTATGGAGGATTTGCGAAAAATTGAAGAAGTCATTGCTTTCATCGGTAAATCCCCTGTAGAGGGGATTAATTACAGCAGTATCTCCAGGAATGTCCGGATTACGAAGTATAAGGCCCAGCAGTATATATCTCTCCTGGAGAAGGCCTTTCTCCTGACCTGTGTTTTCCCTGATGGGACAAATGTCCTCAAAGAACCAAAGGTCTTCATGGAGCTGCCCTATAGGCTGCTCTACAGATCCTACCAGGACTGCATAGGGGCTCTGCGGGAAGACTTCTTTGCCTCAGCAATGAACCAGGGGGGGATTACCTTCCAGTATTTGAAATCAAAGCGCGGAGAGAAAACTCCTGATTTCATCATCCATGACAATGACGAATCTATAGTCCTGGAGGTAGGAGGGAAGGGGAAGGGGAGAAGCCAATTCAAGGATGTAACGTATGACAGGAAAATAATCCTGTATCACAGCAGTGATGACGTTCGGGTAACCAGCGATAGAATCCCTCTGTTTCTCCTTGGGTTTATTTGATATTCAGGGGTGTCCAGAGGGTTTCAGGGGGCTTCAGGGGGTTTCAGGGGGGGGCTGGCACCGTTTCCCTCCAGGAGAGCTGATTGCAGGGTAGATACTTGTATAACCATCAACTTGAGTGGGGTTC
>JAGYPA010000167.1 GCA_018399255.1 Spirochaetales bacterium
GCTTGCCTAAGGGCAAGTTCTTGACCCGGGTTTTGATACCTTTCATTATCGGCAGCATCACCAAAAGGCAGGACAGGTGCTGCAGGCCGTGGAAATGACGACAACTATGCATAAAACCTATCGTCAATCGCGTGATCTGGCGAAAAGGGTAGGGGATACCAGAACAAGTTTGAGCTGCCGTACGTATCAGCCTGAATAGGGTAAGCGTCTTGAAAAAGGGAAATGGGGTGAAATCATGCCGGATCAAAGACAGAATGGAAATGGGGGTCGTTTACGTCTAACAAATTTACTGGAAGTCTGCTATGTTACTCCGTCGAAAAAACGGTAAGTACCAATTTTTAGTTACGAGGGTTATGCTGGTGCGGTGTCTGACATCAACTAGTGTCGGGATGTCGGGATTGACTTCGGATGTCATACAAGTTATTATTAAGTTATATGAATATTTATTAGGGGTATAACATAATAATGAAACCGTTTACTAAAAAACACCTCGATGTTGCATTGTCTCTTTGGCCCATAGAATAGAAGAAACGGGAAAACCTCCAGTGGAACTTGTGGTCTGTGGCGGATCTGCATTAATTGCAACAAACCTCATACAACGTACCACAAAGGATGTCGATGTTTTAGCATTGCATGGGGTATCGGGGTTTATTGATCCGGATCCTCTCCCTGATTATCTTGTGGAATCTGCATTAATTGTTGCAAATATACTGAACCTTCCCGCTGATTGGATTAACACCGGTCCTGCAGATCTGTTCAGGATGGGCTTGCCTGAAGGGTTTGCACAGAGATTGGTGGAAAGGACATATGGCCCCAAACTTACAGTCCTGTTTATCAGTCGTATAGATCAGATCCATTTCAAGCTTTATGCTGCAGTTGAAAGAGGCGGGTATCACATTGATGATCTTTTGCAGTTGGATCCAACTGATAAAGAAATTGTCACAGCTGCAAAGTGGTCGCAAACCCACGTTGTTTCAGAACCATATACCGAACTCCTGAAATCTTTACTGTTACAACTAGGGTATGAATATGCTGCTTCAAAAATTTAGATCGGATGTTCTGGATTCATTTCTTGACCTTGTCTGGCAGCAGTGGTCTTCACTGGGGGTTTCCGGCTACGGGGAGTATTCCGATTCGAAGGTGATTGATCCGGAATCACTGTTGCTTTTCTCTGCTTCGATTGCACGCTACGATCAACGATTATTTGATGAAATACTGGACTGGCTGGTTACAAATGGAAGGTTCATCAATGTACAGCGTTTGAAAACAATACTGTATGAGGAAGAGTATCAGTCCTCTGAGGTCATAAGAGCAATTGCTGGAGAACTTACTGTTCGTTCCAAGTCAGACTTGAAATGGAGAAAATTGGCAGAACTGAAGAACCCGAAACAAGAAACAACCAATCTTTTTTTTCTGAAAAACGGAAATCCCTTACCGGTGGGGGAAAAGAAAGACGAGAATTTTCTGAACTACGGATTTATTCGGAATCCTGTAGTCTACAGAGGTCTGTCAAGGCCGTTTCCTAAACGAAAAGTGAACAGTATGCTTTTGCAGCTGAGGGGACTAATGGGGGTTAATTCAAGAAGTGAGATACTCCTGTATCTTTTGGTAAATAAGAAAGGAACGATTCAGGAAATTGCAGATCAGAATTATTACTCATGGAAGTCAGTGCAGGAGGTGCTCTTCGAAATGGGGCATTCGGCTGCAATTCAGTTTCCTGCAGCTAAAAGAGGACGGGAGTATTATATACATGCTGAACCATGGTTAGACCTGCTGCTCAGTTCCCCTCAACCAGTTATTCAATGGATTTGCTGGCCTGCCTTATTCAGAAGCTTTGAGATACTGTTCTCAAAACTGCAAGCACCAGGTTTTACTGATTTTTCTCCATTAGCACAGGCTGCAGAATTGAAAATGCTGATGGATACGAAGCTGAATCAGAAATTCATGAAAGCAGGATTCGGTTCTGATCTGGGAAGATTGGCAGGTGTTTGGGGTGAAGAGTATCTGGAGATATGGGGTAGATTCCTCATGGATTTGCTGAGTAAAGTTATGCAGTAATGTACCTGAAGAAATTCAGCTGTCAGTTGCCCGGCGCGGGATCCTGACAATATCCCTATTGAACTGGTAGAGCTGCAGCCGGTACGGATTATGTTTCAGTGCGGGAGAAAAATTCTACGTTCAGGTCTGTGCTTCCATACGGATGAATCAACGAGAGAATGTGAGTTACGTTTTCTCAGGGCTGTGAAAGATTACTATCCAAAACTGATTTTGTCCATGGATACGGTTCCCTTCACCGATTTTGACGGCACACAGCAGAGGTATATTCCCGATTTCCTGTTAGCCAGCCTTGCCGGATACCATCGCTGCCGTATAAGCACATTCAGGGCTCCCGAACCTGATCTTCGGACCATGCAGTATATCAGACAATCTATAAGGGCAAAAACGGGAAGAACCAAAACGCTGATCCTGCCGTGAGTTGTGTGGATTATGTGGGTTATGTGTTTCAAGTGCCAGGCACCACTTTTGAACCATCTCGAATTGAAGGATTAAAAAGTATTTACCTTGCAATCAATTATTACAAATCGATTTTTGAGTTACGAGGGTTATGTGGGTGCGGTGCCTGGCACCCCTATGGGGATGAGGAGCAGCTTTGTCTTGTCGTTGAGAGTGGGCTTCTCCTTTCCTTTTTTCCCTTCTGTTTTCTTTTTCCATTTCTCTCCATTAAATCATAGCTTTTTTCTTAGAGGAATATTTCATTTGAGATTCGTTTGGGATTTTTCTTTTTCGAGGCAGGCAAGGCAGTAAAACTGAAGTGCTGAACATTGACTTAATTGATCACTAGAGTTACCATGTAGTCGCTTGATGATTA
>JAGYPA010000168.1 GCA_018399255.1 Spirochaetales bacterium
GAACAGCATAGTTGTCGCGGGGATTGGAGGAGATGAGGGTTCCGATTCCGTAGATTCCCTTCTGTTCGGTTGCCTGATCGAGGGATCCGGCCCTGACTCCGGTACCATATTCGGCTTGGCATGCGAGATGGATAAGCAGATCATTGGGGATATGCAGTTCATAGAGCATGTTTACGGCATTCTTTACCGCAACGGTGAGGGCTGATGAGCTGGAGAATCCTCCCT
This sequence comes from Spirochaetales bacterium, assembly GCA_018399255.1. Lineage (GTDB taxonomy): Bacteria > Spirochaetota > Spirochaetia > JABMQR01 > JABMQR01 > M55B182. The sequence continues at coordinate 226 of JAGYPA010000168.1, forward strand.
GGGGTATATTGCCGGCGGCTGCTGCCCGAAGTCCGCTGAAGTTTCCGCGTCCAAGGCAGAGCTGGATTTTTTCTCCTATAGTTCCGCGGCGAAGAGTTCTGATAGATGCGATGGCATTGGCTATAAGGGTGAACGGCCGCCGCATGTTGCTGTTGATCCAGCGTGAGGAGGGCGGAAGGGGAAGTTTGCGGCTGCGACGGGCTTCCAGCTCCTCATCGCTGAAGTATCCCATAGCCAGGAGAAGATTTTCACTGAGCCGGGTGCCGAATTTTTCATAGGCTGCTATATCGTCTATCTCATCTGATGGGTAGTGGCAGTCCTGATCACTGGGAACCGACTCCAGTTGTTCGCGATACATGCTGTTTACGGGATGCACATGGAGAAGGTTATCTCCCGATTCCTGAATAATAACGGTTATCTGTTCTTCTCCCTGCTCATCGGCTGCGCCAACAGGCATTTGCCAGGCGGGTCCGTAGAAACGTTCCATGTCGGGATGCATGAAGGCTATGCGCAGGCGGCCTCCGGAGACTCCGATGGATACCGGCTGTTCGGGCTGAAATCCGGTATCCACTGCAGTGTGAAGTTCTTCGAGCTGACGGGCGATCGAGCGGATCTGGCCGATTGAGCGGTCTTCGGCCAGCCGGGCGGCGGCGGTATCGACCGGTGATTGGAGTATGTGATCCTTCCCTCCGGCTGCTGACAGTATGCCTTCGAGCAGGGCCAGATCATCGGGCCGGGTAACATCAGAACTGAGCAGATCGTAGGCGGGCTCTCCAGGTGCAATCGTTACGGTGCGGATTTCTTCCCCCCGATTACTGAAGGCTTCTATGATATCGGTGAGGTAGTACTGGTTCTGGGCATTATTGTTCGACAAATCTCCAAGGAGCTGTTTCAGTTTTCGCGCCCGGACGACATAGAGCGGGCAATTGCACTCAGTGATGTTCTGCAGGGTTTTGCGGAGGGTTTCGTCCTGCTCACGGTCTATATCTTTCTGCTCGACTATTTTTTCCACCTGTCCCTGGTTCACGCTTTCACGCCTCACGTTATCACGCCCCACGCTTTCACGCCTCACGTTATCACGCAGAATCCTTCCCCGCCCTGTGTTGAGTGGGGCTTCGTAGACTGCGGTGAGCAGTGTTACACCCGGTTCCTGCTTTTGCCCGCAATGAGCTGCCAGCAGCCGGTCGAAAATTGATGAGGGGACGACTCTATCGCCCATAGTAATGACCAGCAGGGGATCAGTTTCCTCAAGGTCGGTGAGGCTGAAGGACTCCCATACGGCATAGGCAGTTCCGCCGACCGGGTTGTCCGAAATTATGTAGTAATTATCCTCCCCCAGGGCTGTGCGGACATCTTCCTGTCGATACCCGACAACGCAGACTGCCGGATATGAGCTGACCTGATGAAAGGAGTCGATGGTATGTCGGCTGAGGGGGGAACCGGCAACTGGCTGAATGCATTTAGGCTCAGTGCCGAAGCGGGTTCCCTTGCCGGCTGCCAGAATGATGAGGACCGGATTGTCATGGGATAATGGTATTTGAGAAGCGTTTCCCGGAGGAACTACTTTATCCGGGTCGAGGGCGACAGCCTTATGCAGCAGTAATATGCTCATGGTTTATCCCCTTATGGCAACTGGTGTTCGGAAGCAGCTGTGTCCTGGATGGTACCGGCAGCTGGTGTCAATAACTTCTTTCCATTATATCAGCAACCTGACCAATTGACGAAGGAAAAATCCATGGGAAGAAACAAGGTTTGATGGTCCGTGCAAGAAAATTTTGTCATGCGGAAAATGACATCAAATAGCATCTAGTTACTCAGAGAGAGAATTGTGTCGATATTGGTAAAAACTTTCCTGAAGGCATCTATATACTGATCAATTGCAGAATAATCGGGACGTTTGAACCATGGGACACCAAAAGCATAGTCTCTGATATGCTCAGAATGCGGCAAAGAACCAGGTCCCTGACGGAGATCTCTCTCACTGAAGCTTATAACGGTGGGTTTACCGATTCTGAACAAATCCAGTTCATTAAAAACCGGGTGCAGATGGAGAGGCCCATTCTTACAAGGAGTACAATCGATGCATCCTTCAGCCTGAAGGGCTTCACAGATACGATTAAGGGTTCCTTCAGGGTGATTTTTATAGTCAAAAAGCCCAAGAGGATAATACCAACCGCCCATGGTGAGCCCGCTGTCTACGTCTGCTGCGTGCGGTCTGAGGATGGAAAGATCGTTAAGTCCATTCCAGAAATACCGCATCGCTTTCTCAATTTCCTGAATACGCTGTGAGTAATATTTCAGCTGCACACGTCCCAGGGCACTGCTCATCTGATGCATTCTGTGCTTATATCCGCCAACGGGTATCCCTGCAAATTTCTGAAGTTCTGGATAGGTCAGCTGATTGTCAGCTGAAAAAAATTCAGATGAGGCCCCTGTTCTTTCGTAAAAACCGAATGATATCGCCCGCTCAAAAATGAGCCGGTCGTTGGTAAAGAGTATTCCTCCTTCACCAACAGCAAAACTCTTTGTTGCCATCAAGCTCATAACCGAAACATCCGAGAGAGTTCCGCACATTCTGCCTTTATAATAAGATCCCTGGGAATGAGAAGCATCTTCGATTATTTTCAGCCCGTGC
>JAGYPA010000169.1 GCA_018399255.1 Spirochaetales bacterium
AATAAGATCTTCATAAACCCTGAGAAGGTTTTTAAGATTCCATCACGGTCACGGGTAGAAATATCATCAAAAAGTAAAAATGCATCAGCAAAATCATTGGAAAAGTCATAACCACGCAGATGCCGTAATCCTTCTGCCAGATAATCTACAACAAAGCCGTAGCCGTTGGAAAACAATTCTCCCCTGATAATATCGACTTCCCACCCTGGAATGCAGAAATGGAGACGATCGAGAAAGGCAGAATCATGATACTGCACGGGCAAATCATCAAACAAGTCAGTATGCTTAAGCATATAGGCTACATTATGCTGAGTATTACCGACAAAAACCATTGATGCTTCTGCGCCTATGGTATCAACGCCTCGGGAGAAGGTCTTATTTGCCATGTAGTTTTTCATGATATCCACCAAGGCTTTATCGGCTTTCTTTGTTTTTCCTGCAAACTCATCGAAGGCAACAGTATCCCAGTAACCGACGAGTCCGAGTTTCCCGCTGGAGTTATTTACAAATAATTTGGCTACTGAGACTTCTCCGCCGGATATTAAAATACCATGGGGTGAAAAATCAGCATAAATATGGGATTTACCCGTTCCCTTCGGTCCGAGTTCTATCAGATTATAATTCCGTTCACAGTAGGGTATCAGACGAGTCAGCTGCAAGAGCTTCTTACGAGGACTCATCTTCTCGGGGTCAAAACCTATACTTTGTATCAACAGATCAATCCATTCTTCTAAAGTGAACTTGTTCCGCTGCTTGATATAGTGATCGAAATCAAAACTTGACAGCTGTATCGGTTTAATAGATTCCAACACCCAGGGACTTTCTTTGGGATTTTCATTGTATTCATATCGCAGATCAGATATGCACCACACTCCTCCGACAAGTAAGCGTGAGTGTTTTTTCACTGTCTGGGAATCAATTAATACCTTCTTAATACCCAAATTGGAGAAGCTGGCTTCATATACTCCAGCTGTATCATTCAGGGACACTGATACAATATCTATAACTTTATGATGCCCGGATTCCTTAATTTTTGATCTGATAAGCCCGGCTTCCTGCCGATGTACATAATGCTTGCGAATTATTTCTTTAACTGTTTCTATACCGGATGCAATGCTGTTATCATCCGCAGTTGCACAATACTGTCCAAGAAGATATTCAAGGACATAGGTGGGGACAATGGCATTTCCTTTAATAATTTTCACTAGATCCTTGCGTACGACATACCCTGCAAACTCAGTTGTTATTTTTGTATCAAGTTCATTCATACTATTATCCTCATTTCTGCTTATGTGTCCTTTTAAAAATCAAAATCGCTGGTAAAAGCCCGCTGTACCATAAATGGGAAAGCTGCATATGACTGGTAATACGTTGTCCCTTCAATGGCATACGAAAGGACCAGGTTGACCTTCTGTCCATTGAGTTTATTTATATCCTGCGTGAAGATAAAGGTTTCTCGTATTTCCCGGTCCCTGGGATTCTCAGATGTAATTGTACAGTTCAACTTTACGGTATTTGATATGAGTTTGTTCTCATTGTAGTAAAACCCGGCATACAATTCTCGGCCTTCCACTTTTTCAGAAACTGGTTCTTTCTGGTAAAAAGTGATGCTTATCTGACCTGATGTAATCGTGGAACCGGTGTTTCTCAGGATTTCTACATCCACGGATCGATTTGTACTGAATCGTATTTTTTTTACTGTTACAAGGGGGACAACAATCTCCTGCAGGGATGCTCCCCCGTGGACATACCGACTGCCGGATCCCTTAATGCGCAGGCGATTAATTGATTTCGGGATTTGCACTTCCAGATTGCCTGAAAGTCCAAGCTGTTCACTGGTGAAACTTATGAAGCTGCTGTGACTCGCAAGATTTTTTCCCACCATGTACCTGCGGCCTTTTGTAATTAATCCATCTGATTCAGGCGGATCCTTTACAAAATCACTGGAATCAAGCACATTATGCTGATACAGAAAACCATGATCAGCGGTAATAAAGATCTGGGTTGCATTAGCTGAGGTTAATTTCTGGACAAGTTTAACCAGTTCTTCTAGGGTTTGCTCAACTGCGGTGAAGCATCGATGCTCTGAATCTCGCTTATCTCCCACAGCATCAATCTGGTTGTGATAAATATAGATGATCTGCTGTTCTCTGAGAATATCTCTCAGTGTATTTCTATCTGTATTGATTATCTCTTCAAAGCGAATTGCCCGTGCCGGCTGAGATGAAGCCTCCTGCAGCACAGCCTGCCGTTGTTCGGTTCCAAGCACTTTTTTCCCATCAAGCAGAACTGAAGCTCCGTCATCGGGAAATATTTCTAGCTCTTTATGCGGCAGCAGGGAAGCCATGCCTAATTGGGTATAGCTGGGGAGCATGGAGACCATCGGTTTGATATCAGCCTCAAATTTATCAAGAGATAGTAATTTCCTCTGCAGCTCCTCTCCAGCTTCATACCGCAATGCATCTGAGATAACAACAATGATCTTGCGATTCTGTTCAAGCTGTTTTCCAACTGTTTTTTTATAGAAGTCCTGCTGCTGAAGGAGCTGTGGAAATTTCCATGATTCCATGGCATTTACTGAATGCTGCCAGAGGTCATTGAGTTTGAGGACAAATCCATTGGTATAATGCTGTTCAACCTGCTGCCAGAGTGATGTCAGTGCTGTTACTTCTCCGCACTGAATATAATAATATACTGCCTTTCTATAATGCTGATCGATTGAGAACCAGGAAT
>JAGYPA010000017.1 GCA_018399255.1 Spirochaetales bacterium
GCTGCTGCATCAATTTGCTCAGCAAATCCTTTTTCCTTATTTTTCAGCTCAACATCAAATCGTATGGAAAAAAGACACTGCCTGCTTAACCCCACTTGAATTCAACGATGAACCAAACCACCGAAACAATTACTGTACCTGTAATACTTTTTTGTTATGATCTATTTAGAACTTTTCAGCAATTTCCGTAAAGATAATGCCAAGGGCCATCGCACCGGCATCCGGGAAGCTGATGCTCCGATCGCCCACATAACTTGCTCGTCCTTTGCTGGCCACGTAGCCCTTTGTCTTTTCGGCTCCCTCAACTGCTGCAAGGGCTCCGTTCTTCAGGGCTTTTTTGAATGAGCTATCAGCGACGGCACTCTGTTTAAGAGATTCTGTTGTGGGAATAAGTGCATCAAGCAGCGTTTTATCGCCCAGTTTTGCACCGCCCCGTCTTTGTATCCCATCGACTGCGCTCTGCATGAGTTCAGCAAATTCCTGCACGGTAAGTTCAGTCTTTCCTGCAGCATATTTCGCTGCACTCATGAATGCTGACCCCCAGATAGGACCAGAGGCACCACCACAATGTTCTGTGATGATCATCCCGCAGGATCTCAGGAACTTCCCGATATTCGAGGTATCAAGATCATTCCATTCAGCCTTCAATACCCTGAACCCTTTCGCAACCGACATGCCGAAATCCCCGTCACCTGCTGCAGAATCCAGCTCACAGAAGGGTATTTCGTTTTCAATGATAACATCACCCATTACAGCGACGATCCGCATGATATCTGAAGTTTGCATAGTTTCCATATCTTCTCCCTGGTGTTCTGTACTACGCATTGAGTGCTGCAGTATTTGCAGGCGCATCAAGAAAGCTTTTCAATTCGTCATCCAGCTTCAGCAAGGTGATCGAGGCACCCACCATATCGATCGCTGTCATATAATTCCCAACGAATGTTCGATAAACGGCAATATCTTTTTCTGCCAGGATTTTCGCTGCTGAATTGCTCAGCACAAAGAGTTCCTGAAGAGGACTTGCCCCGAACCCATTTACCATGACTGCAACTTCATCACCTGCGGCAAAGGGGATATCACCCAATATCCTTTCCAGTAGTTTTGCGGCAAGCTGATCTGCATCAGCAATCTCCTCACGTACGACTCCCGGCTCTCCGTGGATGCCAACACCGAATTCCATCTCATTTTCGGCAAGCGTAAAAGTCGGGGTTCCCTTAGCGGGGACAGTACAGGAGGTCAGGGCAAAGCCCATAGAGCGAACATTGGCAATCACTTTTTCCGCAACTGCTTTCACTTTGAGCAGATCAAGTCCCTTCTCTGCTGCTGCTCCGGCAATCTTATGGACAAAAACAGTTCCAGCCACCCCTCGGCGCCCCACGGTATAGAGACTGTCTTTCACCGCAACATCGTCATTCACATATACTCGCTCTACTTGGATAGCATCATCATCATCTTCTGCCATTTCTGCAGCAGCATCGAAGTTCATGCAATCCCCCGAGTAATTCTTAACAATTAAAAGCGTTCCCATCGATGATCTGGTTTCGTGTATGGCGTTATATACCTGTATGGTGGAGGGAGAGGCAAATACATCACCGCACACAGCAGCGTCAAGCATTCCGGTCCCAACAAAGCCTGCATGAGAAGGTTCATGCCCGCTTCCACCACCACTGATCAGGCTCACCTTGTCTTTGTTCAAGTTTTTCCTTCTCATGATCTTATACTTATGGTTAAACACCAGACTCTGTGGATAGGCCTTTTCCATGCCTTCACACATCTCAATAACCAGATCCTCTGCCTTGTTCATGATCTTTTTCATAGGACACTCCCGAGCTTGTCTGCCGTAAGAATTGCTGCATAGACAGAATCAACAGTTACCGGGAACGGCATATTATAGATACTCTCTCCTTCAGCTGTTGAATTCTTGGCTACTGCCATGATCTTCTCTTTTGTCACTTCCAGGACACCGAGGTCCTTCAAGCTTGTGGGAAGGCCGATGGTTTTGCAAAAATCGATGACTGTTCTTATCTCTTCCATGGGGGCATTCTCGAGAACGAGATGAACGATAGTACCGAAAGCGACTTTCTCCCCGTGGAAGCAATGATGAGCCTCTTCCAGAACAGTGAGCCCATTATGCACCGCATGGGCAGCTGCAAGTCCGCCGCTTTCAAATCCCAACCCTGAAAGGAGGATATTGGTTTCGATGATATTTTCTAAAGCAGGGGTGACCGCATTGCTTTCACAGGATAATTTTGCCTTCAGCCCATCTTCCAGTAACGTCTCATAACATAGTTTGGCCAAAGCCATAGCTGTCAGCGTTCCGGCAGCAGCAGGTCTTTCATGACCGCTGGCATTCACACGAGCAAAAGCCCGCTGACAAGAACGCGCTTCGAAATAGGTTGAAAGTGCATCTCCCATTCCTGAAACGAGAAAACGTGCGGGAGCCATGGCAATTACAGCTGTATCAACAAGAATGACATTGGGATTGCTGACAAAATATGCATAATCGTCAAAAGCACCATCTTCAGTATAAAGAACCGCTGAAGAACTTGTCGGTGCATCGGTAGCAGCAATAGTCGGACAGATGATAACCGGTTTGATGCTGTTTGCAACACATTTCGCTGTATCTATGGCTTTTCCGCCGCCGAGTCCAATTACCACATCACAATTAGCCTTTGCAGCAACCTCGGTGAGTCGGGCAACTTCCTGCCTGGAACATTCCCCCCTGAAATCAGAGGCAACGAAAGATATTTCATTCTGTGCAGCTGTATGATCCAGCTGTGTCTTCACACGTGCAGCATCATCCTTATGAGCAATCAACAGGGCAGACTTGCCGAAAAGACCGACATAGACGCCCAGATCATTGAGGGCCCCTTCGCCTTGAATGTATTTCGTCGGTGAAATAAATGCTTTTCTCATAGTTGGTATCTCCTTTAGTTTTATATAGTATAGGTGTGCAAATTCATGCCTGCTTGTAAATATCCGCCTAAAATCTAGTAATATTCCGGCGATTTCTTGAATAATCCAGTTGTATTTTTCAGCACTCAGAGTAGTTTGAACAATTATTAGAAATACATAAAACTATACTATAAAATTATTTACATACTCTCTCTGCACATGCATCCATATTCCAAAGACGATTGCGGCACTGATTGCACAAACGATGGGCCCTCTGCGATGTGACCGTATTCAGATCAGGATGAATGAAGTGTTTCGAAAAAAGCAGGTTTATAGAAAGTGATAGTACTATCGTGACTGTGTGCAACCTGCAGGTGACAGGCGGTTCAAGGGTGTCCGGCTGTACCTGTAAGAGAGACGAGAAGTCCAGATTCATGATTGAGTAATTCCTTCACTGCCTGCTTCTGATGCGGATAAAGTGTACCAGAGAAGGTAATATCAAGAAGTTCGTTTCGATTGCGTTTATCATATACTGAAAACGGTGTCAGACACCTAAACACATGACAACCGTGGGCGAATCAGGTACACTTTGTTCATCATTCGCGCGGGAGGTTGATGATGCGGCAGTTCCTCATGGTATTCTACGTGATCTTTTTTGCCACCGGGTTCATGGGCGGTACCGCGCTGTTGCTCCTTAACGTCCGTCTGGGAGGTAGTCGCCTGCTTCGGCCGTTCCTCTTGTTTCAGGTGCTCCTCTTGACGGGAATGGGGCTGATCCTCCTCTACTTCTCACTGCCGGTTCCGCCATCTCATTCGTCAACACCCCTGCAGGTGGTGCTCCTTAGCACAATCAATGCAGTCAATGCGGCTGTCTGGGTGGTTGTCGTTGTCCTCGTTCGCAGGGCGGGTGCCCAGGAGCAGGCGGGAGCCACGGGAGCCACCTGCCCGATTTCGCAAAAACCCTTGCGGAGTCTCGTTGCACTGAAGAGCATCGCGAACGTGTTGGTGGTGATCGCACTGCCTGCAGCAGCTGTATCTGGTTCATGGAATCTTGGCGGGCACATACTGTCCGCTGCTGCCATGGCTGCCTTTGGTTCGGTACTGTACGGATCTGCGGTGGTGCATCCCGAGTCCCCGCAGCTGTCGCCGCCGCCCTGCTGGTGCCAATATGGGATACTCGCCTAAGATTCTTTGCCCCGATCGGCTTGATTGAGTACGCCGTGGAGGCCGCGCAGATATCTAATGGCGTATCCTGGATCATTTTCTTCTATCTCGCCTGGAACGTTGTCTCAATGAGCGTTTCGCTTCGGCTGTTGGAACGGCAGAGACGTCGGTCGACGTTGAAGCATCACCGGACGAAACAGCGCGGGAGCAATCCCGGTCGGCGAAAGAAGCATCACGGGAAGAACGGTCGGGCGTTCGGGTTGTCGGGGCGTGAAGTGGAGATAGCTGCCCTGATTGCCCGCGGGCTCCGCAACAAGGAGATCGCGGCTGAGCTGTACATCTCGTCAGGAACGGTTCGAACGCACACATCTACAATCTCTACCGAAAAGTCGGGGCTGGCAACAGAGTTGAGCTCGTGAATATACTCAGGGAGTAGCGCTGTGTCAGCGCCGGAAACGCTCAACTACGATAAAGTACGTAGGCATTCTGAGTAAAATACGACACTTATCAGATACCGATCTTCTCAGAAATGAGATAGCTGTGGATAGTAAATGAGAAGAGGAGGGCTGGTGAAGATGGTGGAAAGTATCATTGATTTTCTTATGGCATGGCTGTCGTCGCAGCGCTCGTAGTACTCAGAAAGAAGGAACGGCTCCGGTAATCAGCGGTTGTCAATAATCAGAATGAAATGGTGTGGAAGATAGCAGCCGTTGCAGCGGTGGGACTGATAGTCGCAATTGCCCTCATGGCTCTTGCCGGTCGTTGGGTCTGGCATGCCAGAGTGGCTACTGACGGAGCTTGCAGCATCTGCTGATGAAGCGCAGCCGACTGGGTTCCGGCTGTCTCTGCTTGAGAACTTCAGTACCAGTACGGAAGTACTTTTCGCAGGTGCTCAGCGTGGGGCAGAGGGCAGTGGATTCCCTGAGGATTTCCCATAGCGGAACGTTTAACATGGGAACGGACCGACCGCAGTGGCAGCCGTTCTCGTCTACGCAGAACGTTGTTGTATCTGGGCCCCGGCTTCCTCTGGAATGCCCACATCAGGATAGCGCCGGGCATGCCGGCCGGAGTTCACGACGCATACGTGAACGGACGTGCCGTGCTGACGGCGCGGCTCTTTGGCCTGATAAAGGTGATGGAGTCTCCAGACTCACCGGAGTTAACAGGGGAATTGCTCCGGTTTCTCGCCGAAGGACCGTGGTATCCAACGGCGCTCCTGCCGGGGCCCCATGTCTCCTGGGAACCCATTGACGATGATTCCGCACGACTGACGCTGGTGGCGGAAGCTCAGTTTCATTGGACGTCCGCTGGCGCGGATGGCCTGATCAGATTGTCTATTCAGATGGCCGGTACCGGGATGTCGACGGCGGCACAAGATCAGGACACCCTGGGGACTTGATTCTGGAACTACGAGGAGCGGGACGGCATGCTGATACCCCTTGATGGGGTAGCATGGCTTCTCCCGGAAGGCCGGCGGCCATACTGGCGCGGACACATTGACCATATAACATTACGAACTCCTAGGGTGCGGAAAACGTCGTCAGAAATATCTGAAATTGCAGAATCCGGTGTCAGACACCGAAACACTCACCCAGAAATACAGAGCATGCGATAACCTTACACTATCCCCATACGTTGGAAATTAAGATGAAAAAGGCTGATATTTCAGCAGCGTCAGCTGCCCACCGCCAACCGGCACGGCTAATCAATCTCGGCATCAGAACTGTCAGAGAAAATATGTTCAGAGATTACCCGGTCGGTGATATCATTGATATACGTGCTGAGCACATCATTCAGTTTAAGGAATTCCGGCCAGAGCACCGTGTCAGCAAATGTTACCGGAATCCTTGCCATTACCGTCGTATATTTTTGCCGCCGGTACCGGTAGGGTTTAATACCATATCGTCTCAATAGTGCTGTAAAGAGTTTTTTTGCCCACATACTGGTCATATGAAACGTATACTCTATAGGCTCATCGGTTTTTTCCATGGATGCAAGACGCTCTTTTATTCTTTGAGCTGCCTCCATCGCTGCCAGCTTTTCTCCTGTTTCCGGAGTGCCGGCAAATAGGGCCTCTATCTTTTTCAGCTTATCAGCAAGTTCGCTTTCACCATACATCCGATAAAAATAGCAGAGAACAGGCATGAGTGAAAAGTATGCTCATCGTTTTTTCGCAGTATTTTTTGGGTATTTTTTGGCTGATAGGGCAACGGGGTGATAGGCTGATAGGCTGATAGGCTGATGGGGTAACGGGTTGATAGGCTGATGGGGTAACGGGGTGATCATAGCGATGATACCAGTGGTAGAATCTTCAGTATTCTCCGTAGTGTACTACCTGGAGTTCTCCACAAACTGGATGCGCACGCCGTCCGGGTCGGTGATGTAGAGGAATGAGATCATCGGGTTGGGCGAGAATGGGCCCTCAATGTCGGTGATGCATCTTTTTGAGAGCTCCTCTCGTTTGAGATCAAGCGAATCGACGATGAAGCCGAGTGAGATGTCCCTGCCGTGCTGGGGTTCGCTGTTCTGTTCGCTGCAGATCAGTTCCACCTCTGTCTCTCCTGCTTCGGAGGAGAGGAAGGCAATTTCGGTGCCGGGCCTCGGATTCATGCGGCGCTGTACGGTTAAGCCGACGATGTTCGTGTAAAAGGCGATTGATTCTTCCATGACATGCACATTGATGGTAGTCCAGCAGAATTTCATTGTTCATATCCCTCCAGTTCGGAATGAGCTTGACACAGATTTTTCAGTAAAAATGCCAGCAGAGAGTCTCCTGTTAGCTGAGATCGCCGGAAATCTTCTCAAGATACTGTTGCCAGTTCATAACGTGTATATAGTCAAGAGCATACGGTTCCGGGACTAAGCTTACGATAAAACAGGGCACTTCCGGATTGTCTTCATGAAAAGAAGCAATTCCACTGGTATCTCCACGGGAAATACGCGATTTGCTTTTGAATTCAACCGCAAGCGATAGGCTGCCGTCAATTCTGATCAGCAGATCAACTTCTGCTCCATGGTTGGTTCGCCAGTAATAGAGCTGATAATCAATGCCGGAATAGTCGAGGATCCTATTGGTTTCCTGAACCATAAATTGTTCGAACAGTCTCCCTTTCAGGGTGGGGTCCACCGTTTTTCTCAAGCGATGGCAGAGGAAATTCGTCACCCCATTGTCAAAGAGATACATCTTGGGATGGCTGAGAAGTCTTTTTGTCGGACTTTTTCTCCATGCAGGAAGTCGTAAAGCAATCAGCGTATCTTCAAGAATCTCATAGTACGACTGTACCGTACGGGTCGGCAGTCCTGCCTCTTTGCCGATAGATGTGAAATTTACAATCTCCCCGCAGTAAGCGGCAGTGAGATCAAGAAAACGGGTATACCCGCCTAAGTTGCGGACAAGTGCCTCCTGCTGAATCTCCTCCCGTAGGTACACCTCTACATAGGCTTTGAGTGTCTCTGAAGCATCCCTGGAGTTCAGCCCGTGAAGAGGGGGTAGAGTTCCCCAAACAAGCATGGTATCCAAATCTGTGGTTGCTCCATGAGCTGAATTGATTTCTTTCACGGTGAAAGGATGCAAATGTCTTTTCAAGGCTCGGCCGCCGAGCATATTGGCTCCTTTCTGTTTGAGTTTCCGGGCACTGGAACCAGAGAGAATGAATTTGACGTTTGAAGATTCAAGCATCAGATGAACATCATTGAGAAGGTCCGGAATTCGCTGCACTTCATCAATGATTATCCATTCACAACCATTGTTGATTTTCTCTTGAGCCTCTAACCTGAAAACAGCTGGATCACGAATATATCGGAAGAACGTATCGTTTTTCAGCAGGTTAACCATCCACTGATTTTCAAGGTGCAGCGATTTAATCCAGGTACTCTTTCCTGTCTGTCGAGGGCCAAGGAGAAAAAACGATCTTTCAGGCTTTGAAATTAATCTTTTAATCATCATGCAGGATTGTACGGTAAATATGCAGTCTTGTAAAGTAATGCCGGTCAAAAAGTAGGAAAACCGCATGAAAGTCGGCAGCTGGTCAGGGGGGGATGGTGTCAGGGGAGATGGTGTCAGACGCCGAAACACAATTCTTCCTTTTACAGCATTCATGCAGTATAATCGGAGACACTATGAACATAGATACATTTGAATTGGAAATAGAGGAAAAGATCCTTGACCGGGGATATGATTATTGGCAGTCAGGTTCGGTGCAGAAGATAGTCCATTCTGAAGGCAACAGAATTACAGCTGTAGTCATGGGCAGTGAACCGTATCGCGTAAGCATTGAGCTGGATAAAAAGGGAGACATTACGCATTCCTGCACCTGTCCGTATGATTACGGCCCGATTTGCAAGCATGTAGTCGCCCTGCTGTACGAGATTGAAGAACGGCAGCTCAACAATTCCGAACCGGGGGAACAAGGGGGCGACGGCGGTGGTGAGAGCGACGGCGGGAACGGGAACGGGAACGGGAACGGGAACGAGAACGGGGATATCGAGGTGGAGGGTGAAGACCGGGACGACTTGAGCAGACTTGAGGAAATCCTGGGAAATCTGGAAGCAAGAGAATTGCGTGCGCTAGTCCTTGAGCATGTCCGGCATGATCTTTCCTGGGGAAACGATCTTCTGGGAAGATACAGCGAATCGGATGAGGAAAGCTATCATCATTATTGCGCTATGCTTGAAGAGCAGCTTGATGCTTGCAGGGGGCGTCACGGGTATATCGATTACCATCAGGCAAGCATGGCTGGAGATGAAGCCTCAGATATGGTTGATAGAGCACGAGTGCTGATCGGGGACCAGAAATTTGACCAGGCAATCCCGATGCTTCACGCTGTCTGCACGGTAATGGCGGAGGGCATTGAAGAGGCTGATGATTCCGACGGCAGTATCGGCGGGGCAATTGAGGATGCAATAGACTGCTTTCAGGAAATGGCGGTAGATCCCGACTTGCCGGATGCAATTCGGATCCGACTGATTTCTCTGCTGACCGACCAGGAGCTCCTCAGTACTCTGTCAGATTACAGCTGGGATTCCAACCTGCTGAGTATCCTTCCCCATCTCGTGGAAACCGCGGAAGAGGAAAAGCAGGTGCTTTCACTGCTCGCGGACCATTACGGCGCTGCTGCCGACAGCAGCGTGGACGAAGGCGTCCGGCAAGGTTCCTGGAACAGATCGTATATGGCCGAAGAGGCGGCCAGAATTATGCTTGCCCTCTTTCAGCGACGGCGAAGTCCTGCAGAGATTGAAGCCTTCATCCGGGCACATACCTACATGCCCTCTTTTCGCAGACTTGTACTGCAGCAGCATCTTGAACGGGGGGAATATCAGGAACTGTACAGAGAAGCTGAGGAGGGAATCATACAGGATGCCGGCTTGCCCGGACTTGTTCGTGAGTGGACGGGCTGGATTCTCAAAGGAGCCCAGGCTTCAGGAGATACAGACAGGGTGAGAGAGTCGGCATGGAAGGCACGCTGACGGTTGGGGATCAGAAACTACTGATTTGCCAGTATCCTGAAATCCACGACTTCAGCCGGACTGGCCGGAAATGCGAATACGCTGTTTGAGGGAAATGTCCGGGAATGACCGTTTCCACACCCGGCTGATACCCCTCTATATCCACGAAGGACTGTTCGACCAAACTCTGGTACGCCAAATCAAAGCCGCGACCCGATGTCGGGAAATGTATCCGTTATGGACAGTATCTGCTTCCTCAATACTTTGTGAAGAAATGGCAGAGCTGGCTGAGGGCTTGTGCTGAAACAACTCTCTTACATAGCAGTCGGCCGATATATGCCGGGCAGCGCGGTTTACTGAAGGCTCTCCGGGTACATGGCGCGAAACGACAGGCAAAATCCATAGCATCCCGGTTACTGGGCTATACCCCAACCGTCCGGCGATGCGCGACGGAACTTCGCAAGGGCGGCTTTTAACCGCCTGGCCTCGGCTTTTCAGCCAGCCGCCTGGCCTCGGCTTACAGCCGCCCTGGCCTCGGCTTACAGCCGCCTGGCCTCGGCTTACAACCGCCTGGCCTCAGCTTTACAGCCGCCTGGCCTCGGCTTACAGCCGCCTGGCCTCGGCTTACAGCCGCCGGAGGTCCTTGAAGCAGACTGCATACTGCTGTCAATTAAAGCGACTCTCCGTAAGCTTCTACCCCCAGATCCCCCAGATCCCCCAGAGACTCACTCCGCAGAAGCTTCTTCCGCCTGAGGAAACAGGACAGCCGCCAGCTCTGTCCGCTGCACACAGTACTGCCCGGAAGCGAGAGCCTCAGGAGTCGGGCGTTCCCTCAGTGAGCAGATGCCGTTTCTGCAGAGACTCCGGTAGACAAACCGGCTGTAGCGCTCAATGAACAGCTCGTAGGCAGACTGCTGATCATCCCCCCCATCATCCTGCGCCCCATCATCATCTACCCCATCCCCATCATCAACAAACCCATCATCATCAATATATATATCATCCAGAAGCTCATAGAACTGATTCAGGATTTCAAGGGCATAGGTGCGGACAGCAATCCAGCGATTCCCGATGGTGTGGAGTAGGGTAATGGTCATATTCATGATGAAATACCCCTCGAAATCATCAAATTGAGTTACAAACAGATGTTCAATGTAATTTCTCGGATCCTCCCTGAAATCTGCCTGTCTCTGGGGGTGGTGTACCAGACTGGAGAAGATGCTCAAACTTACATCAGGATTATAATCCGCCCACAGGGTATACTCCTCAGAGCGGTGAGTGAAGCGCGACTTCATCATCAATGACAGATTGAGAGGCGGATCGAGAAGGTATGCCTGCTCCATTTCCCTGATCCGCTGGGGCAGCCCTTCAGATGCAAGGAGGTGCTCGGATTGTTTCAGGATTTCGAGTCCCTCACTGATGCTTTCACGATGGTTTTCGAGGAGGCGTTCAAGATGGTTCAACTCATCTGGGTTGCCGGCTGCAGCCTGCTGTATGGCATTGATTATCCCCCTCATGCGTGAAAAGAAATCCTCCCCTTTCCTGAAGGGGGCGAGGTAGGAGTCAAAAGGCGGGGGGCAGTGGTCATGAAGGGTGGTGAAGTGGTAGTAGACTTGTGATACTGAACCGTCCGGGTGGAGGTCACGGGGTTCGCCGCCGTTTTTCAGTTTGAGCAGCTCCAGGCTGAGATAGAAATCATACCGGGAGTGAGAGAGCAGAAGGGCCTTTCCGGTATCGTTACACAGGGTAATTTCAGGTTGATAGTTACTGGTGGAGACCCAGAGTGAACGCTTTTTCGGGTTCATGTTGTAGGTTTTCAGTACGCTCGGGGCTGTCCGGTCTCTCAGTTCTACGTCTGTTCCCCGATAGCTGACCCTTTCGAAGCCTTTTCTGGTTTCCCGCTTCCACTTTCCCGGGAGAGCGGGCAGTTCCTCCAGGGGAAACTCAGCCCAGTAGACGGAATCCGGCTCTCCGAAAGTGCGGGGTATGTGAACTGAGTCTATCGCGTTGATCGTGAAGAAGTCCAGATAGCGCTCCAATATCAGTTGAGTAAGCGTTACTGTTTCGTTTTTCGGGTCTCGGAGGCTCCTGGTGTACCAGAGGAAATCATCGATGAGCAGGTAATAGCCGTATATGATACCTTTTGGCTGGTAACAGACTCCGTTGAAAACAATCCAGGCAATGAAGGTTTGTTCCGTATCAGAATTACGCGTCGCTAATTCGGTAAGCTCCGGGCTGTAGAGAATTACTTCTTCTCCTGTGAGCGTATCCTGCAGCTGGTAGGTGTCTTCGGGGAGGGTATCGATAATCTTTGCAATAATCCAGTGCGGTACATGAGCCCTGCAGTTGGTGAGTATGGTTCTAGACTCGGGCGAGAGCCATTTCTGATATTTCTGCAGGAATTTGGTGAGCGCAAAGCGGTCTGAAAGGATGGAAGCAAGGATAAAGGTTAGCAGATGGAAGTCAGCTTGGTAGGCGTCTTCGGAGGCTATCGGCGAGTCGACATCCTTTTTTAGCGTATGGTAGATCTCAGAGCTGCGCAGGTGAGTCTCGGCAAATTGTTCTGCGAATTCTTCAATTTCATCAAAATGCTCATCCAGTCTTAAGCTGGCTGCAAGTATCTCTGCTGTAGTTGGCGTCTTCATGGTATCTCCTCATTACGCATGGAATGCTGCTGATCCCGTTCCCCAGAACGGTGAAATCCGTCATAGTCAGAGGAAATTTCAATATTACGAAGTATTTTGAAATCAGCTCGTCAATCTCGGAAAATTCATTCTACCTGCTTTTACCATCGCTTGCCAAGTTTCCGACAGCCTGCTTGCATTGAATCGTTTGCTTCTGAGCCAGCCCACATACACACAAAATTGCAGAACAGATGGGAAACTTTGATGCTATCGAAAAAGTAGGCACGAAGAGGTGAAAAAGGCTGAACCACCTCTCACGTCGACATAAAACATACAAGTCACACGAGTCAATGCGGTAGGCGGGTAAGTAACTCCTTCCCGAAAACAAGTAGCCTACACCGAAACATCTACTCATGCGACATGTGTAAATCGAACCGACCTGCATCAGTGAAAATTTTCGATTTTCTCTTTTCCTTAGCAGGGTCGCGCGCTGAGGAGCGATAAGAAACCTCCAGTAAAATAGTAAAAACCGTAAAAACCTGTAAAATTGTTGACGGACAGAAAAAGAAAGGTAGAATGTACTCTGTGTTCTTGAAATTTTTCAATGCAGAGAGACGATGCCCATGAAGCTGTCGGTTAAACGTTTTCTCATAATCAATAGTATTTTACTCATTTTTTTGCTTTCAGGCGCCGTCAGTATCCTGTACCTGGGAGTTTCACATATAACAACCGAAATGGCGGAAACGTTCAGTTCAGAAACACTCTCTAAAATTGCCGGTGATTTTTCCATGCGACTGCGGGGGTTGAGCCGCTTTGCCGTGCAGCTCGGCACGGACAGTGATATTATCGCAGTAAATGAGGAAGAAGAGAATCTCTGGGTATACAAAGATATCCTGAATCAGCTGCAGCGGTATGCTGCACTCAACGAGACCGAGAGCCGTCTCACCCTTTTTCTCGGGCAAAAAGGGAAAGGACTTTCATCACACGACAACCTTTTCCCCATTGATGCAGAGTATCTTGCAAAAGAAGCTGAATACCCCAACATGTGGTATATCAGGAAAGGTCCGTCCTCCGAGGAAAGCACGCTCAAATTTTTTTTTGTCAATAGTCAGAATGACCTGGAACAGCAGGTTTCTATCTTGGTGGAAATAGACTTTGCCTATCTCAAGCAGCTGCTTTCAGGATTGAAAATAACAGGCGGCGGCACTGCGTTTCTTGTTGATCCTCACGGAAATGAACTGATAAGCGGGGATTTTGAAAAAATCCAGGAAGCCGTGAGCGAGGACCTGCTGGTTAACAGAGATGAACAGGAAGGCATTGTCTATGCCAAAGATAAGCAATTGCGCCTGCTGTATACCGAATTGTCAGGAACCGGTCTTATTCTAGGTATGGCATTCACCGATTCTATGTTCATGGAACCTGTTCAGCGCGCCAACAGATTCGTACTGCTGCTCTTTTTCGTTGCGGTGATTTTACTCATAGCTCAGTTTCTCTTCCTCTATCTTTCAATCAGGACTCCTCTTGGCACCTTGCGGAAGGGAATGCTCTCTGTGGAGCAAGGTGACTATTCCAGAGAGCTGAACTCGCACTGGCTCCTGGAAATTGACTATATTTATCATCAATATAACCGAATGGTCCGAAGAATTGAATCTCTGCTCAATGAAGTGAAACTGGAACATCTGAGAACTCAGGAAGCCGAGTATAAATTTCTGCAAGCTCAGATAAACCCCCATTTTCTCTATAACAGCCTCTACTACATCTATCAGATGAGCATGGCAGGGGATAGTGAAAATACAGCAGAGATGTCAATAGCCCTGGCTAGAGCTACTTTAAGCGGCTTCCCGAGCCAACAAGCCGGTGGTTCAGCGCAGGCAGAACTGGAAAACATCACAGTCTACATGAAAATTCAGGAGCTGCGTCATCCGGACAGGGTTTCATATGAGGTCACTGTTGATGAGGAGGCGCTCCATACTGAAGTTCCTCGTCTCTTCGCTGCCGTATTTATTGAAAACTCACTTGTTCACGGTATGGAGGCGGCGGATAGAACAGTCCATATCAGCATATCGGCAAAAACCGGGCATCACGGTCTTGAACTGGTCATTGAAGATAATGGCCCCGGAATTCCAGAAAGCAAGCTGATTGAGATGAATCGTCTGCTCAAGGAACAGCCGGAAAAGCTGACCGGGTGCGGCATTAGAAATCCATGTCTGAGACTCCGGTACCGTTATGGACCACATGCGGGAGTCAAGCTGGTTTCCCGCCGGCCGTATGGGCTGACCGTGATCTTGAACATACCGGAAACGCCTCTACGTTCCTTCCGGATATCGGAGCAAACCTGATATGAAGACGTTACTGATCATAGACGATGAACCGATGGTAATCCAGGGACTTGTACATGATATTCACTGGGAAGAGCTGGGTTTCTGTGATGTGCTGAGTGCAGGCAACGGAGTGCAGGCCCTTGAGATCCTGAGAAGTAAAAGAGTCGATATTGTCATATCGGATATACGTATGCCTGAATTAGACGGACTTCAGCTGGCCAGACTGGTGCACCAGAATTGGCCCTTTGCCCGGCTTATTATTCTCTCCGGATATGATCTGTTCTCTTATGCTCAGGAGGCTGTGAAATATCATGTGTTTCGCTATCTTACAAAACCGACTCCCTATCCGCTTCTGGTTGAATGTGTAACAGCAGCCCTGCAGGATCAGAAATCACAAATTGATCGTATGGAACATGCGGTGAATCTTCTGGAACGGCTTGAGCGATTGATTCCCCGGGTTACCCGGAATATGCTGCAGAAGGTTATTGTTGACGGAGAAGATCTTACGGCTTTTGACTGGGGTGAATTACGGGAATATATCCCCTTTGTTAATGAGAATACTGCTGTTATGCAGGTTCTTCTGCACTCTGGAAAGCAGCAGGTGCCTGATATTGAGTGGCTGAGGGAACAGGCTTTCATACAGACCCAGACAAAAGAGTTCGAGATGCTCTATATCCCGCTACTTATGGAGGGGTCCCTGCTGCTGGTCTCAGTCTGGAAAGATGCGCTCAAAGCCCGGATGCTGCTTGAGCATTGGCAGAAAATGGCAGATCTATTGTTTCCTGTTGATGAATACAGCAGTTCGGTTCAGGTTGTTTTCAGCCCGATTCATCTACTTGAGGAATCAGGAGATGTCTACGTGAAACTGCTGGATATATGTCGGAAAAAGTCTGGGGGAAAGCAGGAGCCGGTGATGTTTTCCGGCGCCTGGGATAGAATGGATGTCCGGCCGCATCAGATGGTAGTTGAGGCTAAAAAGATCATTGAGAACAATCTGGAGCATGATCTGTCCATAAGTGAGCTTGCGGAGAAACTCCACTTGCATCCGGGGTACCTATCATCGCTGTTTCGGGATTCAGAGTCGATAAGCCTGCAGCAGTACATCATTCGAAGAAAAATTGAACATGCAGCGGAGCTCCTGACAGAACCGGGGGCCAGGGTGTTCGAAGTTGCCCTAAAGATCGGGTACAGCAGCCCGTATCATTTCAGCAGAATTTTCAAGAAAATCAAAGCTGTCTCTCCTAAAGATTATCAGCGGGGGGGCAGAGGATAACACTGCCGGCGGTGCAGCCTGAGATTTTTTCGGAATTCTTGAATAAGCGCAAATTATCTTAACTCAGGGCATTTCACTCAAAATGTTTTACACGTACCATGAGATATCATGAAAAATAATCCAAGGAGGATGGAGATGAAAAAATTGATGGTCTGGGTACTGCTGACTGTTATGAGTCTGGCAGTGATTTCAGCAGCCGGCAGCAAAGAAGCCGAAGTGTTGGAAATTCAGGAACGGGTAGGATCCGGGTATTTTCACAAGTATGAACCGGGCATCACGCTTACAGGAAACAGAATAAGTTCTGCGACGGTTGATTTCGTCAATAATGCTTATGTGGAGTGGGCTGAAGAAGAGCTCGGCATCACCTATAAGCTGAAATGGACTGCCCCGGATGCTGAAACCGATCGTCAGAAGCTGACTCTGGCTATGGCCAGTAATGATCTTCCTGATATTATCAGCATTGAATCAGGAGACCTCTTTTCCCGTATGGCTAAATCCGGCGTTCTTAAACCCCTGAATGATCTGCTGGATACCTATGCATCTCCTCTGACCAATGAAAGGATAGAAGTCTATCAGGAAGCTCTGAATGGTAACTTTTTCTCTCTTTTTCAGATGCAGGGTGATATTTATGCCATGCCGGAAGCTTCAGATGTCTTCTCGTCAAACTGGTATGCCCTCTGGATGCGCGGTGATATTCCTGGCGGAACTGGGCATGGAAGCCCCTGATACCATAGAGGAGTTTGAAGCCGTTTTGGCTGCCTATAAAGATGCCAATCCGGGACACGTCGGTATGGTATTCAACCAAATCCCATCATGGAAGCTGAGGGCGTTTCCCAAGAAATGGGTGAAAGACAGTAATGGCGGTCTTGTTTACGGAAGCGTGCAGCCTGAAGCCAAGGCGACTCTGGAAAAACTGAACAGTTGGTACGAAAAGGATATCTGGATAAAGAGTACTTTATCAAGGATGACAGCAAAAATCGCGAACCCATGATTGCCGGCGACGCTTCTCTATTTACGGTAACTGGGTGGTATGTGCTCTGGCCGTTTCCGGATCTCTGGGCAAATGTGCCTGCCGCAGACATGGTGCACCGCTTATGCCGCCTCCCGGACCTGACGGAGGCAAGGTAATCATGCATGATATTAATAACGGCTATTTCGGTAGCGGCCGTGCAATCAGTGCAGCGTGCGAACACCCCGAAGCACTGGTGTTTATGCTGAATCAGAATGGATTCCCAATTCAGGTTTGACGGAGCCTTACGGGAAAAATGAAGACAGTAGGGTATGAATTCATGTATCCCTATGAACAGTGGCAGCAGCCAGTCAATCCCGAAGCGCCTCAGGAAGAACAAATATGGGAACTACCAGGTAGAAGGTCCGACAAATTCTGGAACTCCCACGCGTGGAAACCCTGCAAATCTGCCTTTGATTCAAATATAATGAGGGCCCGTACGATCTGCTGAACAGGTATCTGGTAACAGCAAAAGCGTACAGAATGATGCTATTGATACACTGAGTGTTCGGATCAAAATTGACTATACGGAGTACTTCTCAACCCCGGTCAGCAAGATGGAAGCGCATGTGAGAAATGTGGAAAATGTATGACCGAATCAGGATAGAAGGGATTATTATCTACAATGAGTTTACAACGGCACCTACCCCGAGTATGGTGGATCGGCAGGCTTATCTGGATAAGATAGAAGAGGAGTATTATACCAAAATCATCACTGGTGAGCTTCCTGTAAGCTCTTTTGATACATTTACTGCTGAGTGGGAAAAAGCTGGGGGTGCAGATATAACATCCGAAGTGAATGAATGGTACAAGACAAAATAACCTTTGTACTGAAAGCAGGTAATCTATGATGGTCGGGGAACATACGGTCTCCCCGACCGGATACTATCAGCTGTCCGGCAAATAAACCGCTGCCGGCGGTACAAAAAGGAAAATCTCTATGCTGCTGCGCTGTCATCGCTCGGTCGGTCAGGCCGGAATTCGTTTGAAGAAACTGAAAAACTATATGACAGGGAACTATCCCCTCTATCTCATGATGATTCCGGCACTGGTTCTACTTGTCCTGTTCAATTATGTGCCGATGTATGGGATAATTATAGCCTTTCAGGATTATATGCCGCTTTACGGCTTTTCCGGATCTCCATGGGTAGGACTGCGCTGGTTCTCGTATCTGCTGGACATGCCGGATGCACTGCAGGTTATTGTAAATACCGTCATCATAGCGATAGGGAAAATTTTGTTTTCCACTGCAGCTTCCATTCTTTTCGCTTTGCTGCTCAATGAATTGCGCGGGAAAAAGTTCAAGAAAATTGTCCAGACTGCGGTGTATCTGCCGCACTTTTTCTCTTGGGTAATCATAGGTGGTATTTTTGTTGATTTACTGTCATTGAATGGTATTATCAATCAGTTTCTTCAGTGGATTGGACTGCAGAAACCTGTTTTTTTTCTTGGCAGCAACAGGTATTTTCGAGGCACCATGATTGGTCTGGAAATATGGAAAAGCTTCGGATGGGGCGCGATTATCTACTTGGCTGCCATAGCGAACATAAGTCCCAATCTGTATGAGTCAGCAGCCATAGATGGTGCAGGAAGACTGCGGCAGGCGGTTTCCATAACCCTTCCGAGTATTCTGCCCACGATCATCCTTCTGGCAACGTTGAGCCTGGGAAATGTGCTCAATGCCGGGTTTGAACAGATCTTTGTCATGTATAACGAAGTGGTTTACGAAACGGGAGATATTATTGATACCTTTGTCTACCGAATCGGTCTTGAAAATGCTCAGTTCAGCCTTTCCACTGCGGTGGGACTGTTTAAATCTGTTGTTTCGTTTGTTTTGATAACCGGTTCATATTTGTTTGCCTACAAACGGGCAAATTATCGAATCTTCTGATGTTTTCGCGAAAGGCCGGGATTACCGCCTAAATGCCGGCATGTGAAGGAATTCGGCATGTGAATGAATGCCAGTGAACAGCCAGCCGGCTGTGAAGGAAAAGGAGCAAGGGTAGTAACATGATGGTAGAGGATGCTTCTACGGGAGCAAAAATATGGAACAACAGCCTATACATTTTCCTTGGGCTGCTGGCTGCAAGCTGCATACTCCCGGTGATTCACGTTCTGGCAGTCTCTTTCAGCAGCAAGGCAGCTTCTGCTGCAAATCTTGTTAGATTCACACCGGTCGGTTTCCATACCCGGGCTTATCAGAAAGTTCTTACCAGTCCACTCTTTATCAGAAGTTTTGGTATTTCCGTACTCAGGGTTCTGGTTGGAACTGCGGTTAACATGTTCATGGTCAGCATCACCTCCTACCCGCTATCAAAGGAGCCTGGGGAATTCAAGGGTCGACTCTTTTTTGTCTGGCTGATATTCTTTCCCATGCTGTTTACCGGCGGACTTATACCCACCTATCTGCAGGTGAGAAATCTCGGTCTTATAGATTCCTTCTGGTCGCTCATCCTCCCCACTGCAGTACCCATGTTCAGCATTATCATCATGATGAACTTTTTCCGGGGTATCCCGAAAAGCCTTTCGGAAGCTGCGTATATTGAGGGAGCAGGACATTTGACGGTCCTCAGAAGCGTTTACTTACCGATATCAACAGCAGCCATTGCAACCTTAACACTTTTTGCCGTGGTCGGGCATTGGAACGAGTGGTTTCAGGGGTTTATTTACATTAATGACACAGAAAGATGGCCACTGCAGACCTATCTGCGACAAATGCTTCTTCCTACAACGCTACAGAATCTGACGTTGGAGGATCTTGATACGATGCAGTATCTGTCGGATAAGAATTTCAAGGCAGCCCAGATATTTATTGCCATGATACCGATTCTCCTATTTTATCCGTTTCTTCAACGCTACTTTATCGCGGGGCTGACTCTGGGATCGGTGAAAGAGTAGGAGCAGAAAAGAAAACGCAGGAGACTGGAGAAGACCATGAGACTGATGAATGAAGCTTTGGATATAAGCACAGAATTCGATAACCCGACATCGACATTTTTTCAGATGGAAAAACTGAACAATTGGGATATGAACTCGCTGTCAGGCTCAATAACCTGGTGCAGAAAGATAAAAAAAGCACGACATGCCTTCAACCAGACTTCCATGGCCTACGAGGATACAAAATCTTGGAGTTTTCCGCCCGATTACCCTGAAAAACCGGAACTTTTGTTTTCCTCTTTCCGTATTTCCCACTCGGTGTTCAGGGTTCGTATTGCATTACGTGAAATTGCCGAAAGTCAGGTGGAGGATGAAACGGGAATTCTTGTTGATCCATGTCTTGATGATCCCTCAGGATGGCAGACTGACGAAACAGAAGAACGTATCATTTTTTCTTCCCCCTCAATGATTGTGGAGCTGGTGCGTAATCCATTTTCTCTCGTGATCAGAGACGGTAACGGAAATCTGCTTACCTCCACCATACATCAGCACATGCAAACCAGTTTGCGAAATTCCGATGAACCAGTGTGTGAAATAGTTCATAACCAGCAGAGTTGGGAGAAGCGGGGGAGAGTAGCTTTTACTCTTTCTCATGATGAGCGTCTGTATGGGACCGGTGAATCTTTTACCAGCCTGAACAAGCGGGGACAGACAGCAGTGCTGTGGAGTCAGGATGCTCATGGGTGTCAGACAGAGCGATACTACAAGCCAGTACCTTTTGTTATGTCTAACCGTGGGTGGGGTTTGTTCCTGAATACCACTATGCCGGCGGTGTTTGATATGGGAAAGACGTATGACCGATGTTTCGGGGTTTATGCAGGGGACCCGATAATTGATCTTTTTCTCTTTACTGGAACACCGGAGACCATGCTAACCGAATACACACGTATTACTGGACGTGCTGCTTGCCCCCCGTTGTGGTCCTTCGGTCTGTGGATGAGCCGCATCACGTACAAAACCAGAGAAGAAGTGGAAGCGGTAGCTGACAAAATGAGGACTGAAAAAATTCCCTGTGATGTCATTCATATCGATACAGGATGGTTTGAATCTGACTGGCGCTGTGACTTCGCGTTTTCACCGACACGATTTCCCGAACCGGAAGCAATGATTCACAGGCTGGCTGAGGATGGTTACCACATCAGCCTCTGGCAGCTTCCCTATTTTACTCCCCGCAATCCTCTCTACCGGGAGCTGGTGGAAAACGGCTATGCAGTTGCCGGCCCGGGAGGGAGACCTCCGACCGATGATGCAATACTGGATTTTACAAACCCCGAAGCTTCAGTCTGGTATAAGAATCATATTCGCAATCTGATAAGCAACGGAGTATCGGCGATTAAAGCTGATTTCGGTGAAGCAGCGCCGTTAGCTGGGTGGTATGCAAGCGGATATGACGGAATGAAAGAACACAATCGGTATCCGCTGCTTTACAATAAAGCAGTGTTTGAGGCAACCTGCGAAGCTTCCGGTGAGGGGGTGATCTGGGGAAGGAGTGCCTGGGCAGGCAGTCAGAGGTATCCGGTGCACTGGGCGGGAGATGCCGAAAACACCGCATCAGCCATGGCTGCCACCCTGAGAGCAGGGCTTTCTCTTGGGTTAAGTGGGTTCACCTTCTGGAGTCACGATATTGGCGGGTTTGTTAAACCGAGTGATAAGGCATTGTACCGCCGCTGGCTTCCCTTCGGTATGCTTACCAGCCATAGCCGATGTCATGGAGCGCCTCCCAAAGAACCCTGGTTCTATGACCGTGAATTTACCGATTTTTTCAGATATACTGTTGAGTTCAAATATCGGCTGATGCCGTACATTATGGCAGAGTCCATTGCTGCAGCCAATAAGGGCTGGCCGATGGTACGACCGCTGTTTTTCCACTATCCCAGTGATCGGACCAGCTGGTTTGTGGAGGATGAATATCTATTCGGGCGTAACATTCTGGCGGCACCGATTTTTTCTGAAGATGACGATGCTCGCGACGTGTACCTCCCTCCCGGTCGCTGGGTGGATATACAGACAGATGCTGTATACGAGGGTGGTTTCTGGCATATGGTATCCGGAGGACGCCTGATGATGCCAGTTTTTGTTCGCGAAGGAACAGTTGTTCCTCTGGTAGAGCCTGCTTGCAGCACCAGCAGGATAGACTGGGATTCTGTCACCCTCTACATATGCAGCAATACCGAAGGTTCCGGCAGTCATTATTCATCTTATGCGGCATCCTATCATCCGGACATCGGTCTTTACGACATTGATACGGTTTCAGGCAGGGCGGTAGGTGCAGACCACATTATCTGCAGGAAAGTGTATTCGCTGGTTAAACCGGAGATGAGGCAGTAAGATCAATAAAGGATAACATATGGATATACAATGGTATGCTGCAGCGCAGGAGCTGACAGCACAGATGACGCTGGAAGAGAAGGCAAGCCTCTGTTCGGGAAAAGATTTCTGGAACCTCAAAGGCATAGAACGGCTGAATTTGCCCGAAATCATGGTCACCGATGGACCGCACGGGCTCAGGAAGCAGTCTGAAGAAACCGACCATGAGGGTTTGCGTCCAAGTATCCCGAGCACCTGCTTTCCCCGGCCGTCACCATGGCCTGCACGTGGGACCCCGGGCTCATCGAAACCTTGGACGCCCTGGCCGGGAGAGCAGGGAAGAGGGCGTATCAGTAGTCTTGGGACCCGGGGCAAACATCGCTGATCGCCCCTGTGCGGGCGAAATTTAGTATTTCTCTGAAGATCCCTTTCTTTACCGGAGAATTTGGCCTTGGCCCACATCCGCGGAGTCAGAGCGGAGGCATCGGCACATCCCTCAAGCATTTTGCCGTAAACAACCAGGAAACCAACCGGCTGTTTATTGATGCCGTGGTCGATGAACACCCTGCGGGAAATCTACCTGCCTGGATTCGAAAAGGCGGTGAAAGAAGGGTCAGCCTGACACAGTCATTGCGCCTACAATCGCCTGAACGGCACCTACTGCAGTGAAAACGAATACCCGCTCACCACGATTCCCGGGATCAGTGGGGCTTTACGGGGATGGTCGTTTCCGACTGGGGCCGTAAGCGATCGGGTAAAGGAATTCAGGCCGGGCTGGACCGGAAATGCCCGCGAGCCGCGGCGAAAACGACCGCAAGATTGTTGAGGCAGTCAAGTCCGGTGCCCTCGCCGATGAACTCCCCGACCGGGCAGCCGTCCGGATAACAGCCCTGATTCTCAAGTCGGCAGACTTCCCTCAAGGCATCAGACCCCCAAGGCATCAGACTTCAAGTCGGCAGCTTCCCTCAAGGTATCAGACCCTCAAGTCAGCAGCCTTCCCGGAATGCCGATCACCCCCGCAGCAGGCAAAGCTGATGAGCAGGGGCAGGGCGGCCGCATACAATCGGGATCAGCACCATAACCTGGCTCGAACCATCGCCGCCGAAGGCATCGTACTTCTCAAAACCAGGACAACCTCCTGCCGATCACGTGCCCAGGGAGGCAAACCCCCGCAAACCTCGAAAACAGATAACCCCGGCAAACCCCCGCACCCCCCGCAAAAAGATCGCCGTATTGGCGATTTCGCCCGGAACCCACGCTATCAGGGAGCAGGAAGTTCGGCAAGTAACCCGACACGCCTTGACTCAGCCCTGGATGCAATAATCGGCAGCCGAACCCTTTGGGCATGCCAGATTGATTTTGCCCGGGGCTATGACCCCGACAAAACCGAAAACCCCGATATTTCCGGACACACCGGATACCCCCTGAAAACCCCGAAGCTTCCGACACACCGGATACCCCCGAAAACCCCGAAATTCAGCCGGAAAAATCGGACCTTGCAGCAGAAGCCTGCAGACTTGCCGCAGCCGCTGACCTGGTCCTGCTGTTTGCCGGACTGCCCGATTCCTACGAATCCGAAGGATTTGACCGCACCCACATGCGCCTTCCTGAAGAACATAACCAGCTGATAAGAGCCGTGGCAAAGGCAAACCCGAAAACAGCCGTAATACTCAGCAACGGAGCCCCGGTAGAAATGCCCTGGGCAGATTCAGTCCCGGCAATCCTGGAAACCTACCTGGGAGGCCAGGCCGGCGGCAGCGCCGCGGCAGATGTGCTATTCGGCAAGGTAAATCCATCCGGACATCTCGCAGAGACATTCCCCCTAATCCTGGCTGATACCCCCTGCTGCGAAAACTTCCCCGGAGGCAGGTATCGCGTACAGTACCGGGAAGGCCTGCATGTCGGCTACCGCTGGTATGCATCCGCCAACAAACCCGTGCGGTTTCCCTTCGGCCATGGCCTCAGCTATACCACCTTCACCTTCAGCAAAATGGAGCTCAGCAGGCAATCGATAACGCTGAAAACAGCAAACACGCATCAAGAAACGACCCCGCTGCTCGAAGTCTCGGTAACCGTGAAGAACACCGGCCAACGGAGCGGCAAAGAGGTAGTCCAGATCTATATACGGCCAAAAAAGAGCTCAGTCTATCGCCCGGAAATTGAGTTGAAAGGATTCGCCAAAATACTCGTAGAACCCGGGGAAAGCGCAATCGTCACCATCCCCTTGGATGCCAGAGCCTTCTCCTTCTACAATACCGCCATAGGCGACTGGGCGGTAGAGACTGGAACCTACGAGATTCTTGCTGGAAGCTCATCGGAATCCATTCATCTCACAGCTGCTGTACAGATACGGGTCGATCGGCCTGATACGCGGGAGAGGCTCCTCAGGGAAAATTCGGCTTTTCTGGCCCCGGACATTGATGGGATAAGCTACAGTGACACAGTCTTTGCGGCTCTGCTTGGGCGGGAAATTCCTTCGGATGTGCCGCTGGAGGATGTTGTCACTCTTAATACACCGCTACGGGATCTGAGAGGGACCGTCGTTGGAGATCAGCTGCATGCAGGTCTGCTGGCTGGACTGGCGAACCTGTCCACCCCGGAAACCGACGATGTTCAAATCGGAACGGCTTTATCAGCAGTTGATGAAGCCACGAAGCGTTTGCAAATCAGGCAGAACCGGCAGAAAATGATCAGAATGTTTGAACGAGCTATTGAGGGGATCCCACTTCGGAGCGCATTCATGTTCAGCAGAGGAGCAGTTTCATTTGCTCAGTTGGAAAAAATGATCAGGCTCCTGAATCAGGAAGGAGGCGCCGAAAGATAAACGGGGGGAATCCGGCTCGCGACAATCCGGCAGCTCTGCGTATACTTCCCAAACGGAGCGAGAGGAGGAGGGGGCATTTTGATGGTTCCATTCCCGATAAGCCAATTCACAGAATTGGCCGTGCTGGGATCGCGGGCAAGTTTCTACTTGCCTTAACAACATACCCCCCCCCTGAGTACTCTGCGGCCCCCTTAGGGGCGGCAAAGGAGTCGAAGCCTCCTGGGTCCCAAGCATTCCCTTAGGGAATGCCGCTTGCCCATGGTAAGCCGCTTGCCCTGGAGTATGATACCCTGTCAGCAGTATACCCTGTGGAAAACGATTACTCAACTGAGGCGGAAGCTGTGCTGGCAGTGCAGTCGCAAAGCAGGCGAACAATCTTGTTTTCAATCGTTACGCAGTGCTATTTTCCCTCAAAACTGAAGTTGCTGGTGCGGAGCAAGGTTGGCAACAGGCAACTCACCTACAACTCACCTACAACTCACCTTCAACTCACCTTCAACTCACCTCGGAAAGAAAACCCTCAGTTTACCAGGGTCCAATCTTCAATTCGCAGGTCCGGAATTCTGCAGTATTCTTTTGTGTTATGGGTTACAAGAATCCCATTTCCGGCGAGAGCGGTTGCTGCTATGATAAGATCATTTGGTCCTATAACATTTCCCTCCAGTTCAAGAGAAGCGCGAAGATCAGCATATACTGCCGCAGCAGAGTCACCAAAGGGTACTATTTCCATCGGCCGCAGGAAAGAGTAAATATTATGAAGGTTCTCCTCCCTTTTCATACTCTTCTCAGCTCCATACAGGAGTTCAGCTTTAACCATGGATGGAATTTTGATTTGATCAGAATGGTGCTTTGCTAATTGAGGAGCTATAGAGGGGAATAGCCCTTTGAGAAAATAGATACAGATATTCGTATCAAGATACCAGTTCACAATAATTCCCTTGGAAGGTCTGCAGGAAATTCAGGAGCATCAGGTACTGAAAATGAGTCATCATGTATGGATCCGAACAGCTGGAAAAATTTTTCAGGCCACTCTGATTTCAGACTTTTCTTTATCACGCGGGAAACAAATTTTGAGATTGACAGGTTAGCTGAATTGGCGGCAGTTTCCACTTCCTTGAGAGTTTCAGCATCAATGTAAAGGGATATTTGCGGCATAATTTCCTCCCGCTTTAACAAGTATACCCCCAAGTATACTTGTTAGGCCTGTTTCTGTCAAGGGAGGGGAAGAATGGGGGAAGAATGGTGTCTGACACCGTATCCCGCAAAAAAACCCTGTTAAATTTCGGAATCCGGTAACAGTCGTCGAAATGCAGCTACTGAGCCTTTATGTTCTTAACCGCGGTATCTAAGTCTTCTCGCTGTATTACCTGGAGAGGGATCGGCCTGCTGCTGTCGGAGCAGTTTATGATCAGACGATGATGAATACCCAGCCGTATTGAATAAAAATCCCCGCCCCCCCCAGTTTTCAACTTCTTTGTCTGCTTGAATACCTCCCTGTTGCGGGTACAGAAACCGGTAAAGGATTCGACAGCCTTTTTTTTGACTCCCGGTTCAAGCATCTCCAGTGATTTCTGAAACTTCTCAGGGAATACCGGAATGC
Organism: Spirochaetales bacterium; assembly: GCA_018399255.1. Lineage (GTDB taxonomy): Bacteria > Spirochaetota > Spirochaetia > JABMQR01 > JABMQR01 > M55B182. The sequence continues at coordinate 26,400 of JAGYPA010000017.1, forward strand.
AAAAAGGGAGAGTTCCCATCTCCGACTCTCGCAGGTCTTCCTCAACGTTTTCCCTCAGGTCCTGGTCATCACTATCCTGTATCTGCGACTCCCGAACCTGAGTTCTGAGCTCCCGGAAAGATTCCTGTTTTGTGCTGATAATCTGTTTCAGATGGGCTATCTTTTCCCTGCTCCTTTTGATCGCGTCATCATCAGCATGAATTCTCTGAGGGTGCTGCTCGCTAGACTCTATTCTGTTCTGCAGCAGGGTTATTTTTTTCTTTTGCGCGGCACTCTCAGCATGTGCTTCCCGTAACTCCTTCTTCAGCTCCTGCATTTCTTCCCTGATAAATTCATCCGGTTCTCGGTCATCGTCTTCATCGGCCAGGTCCTGATACAGATCCATAACGGCGAGAGCGGGATCTTCCCAGTAGTCAATGTCAAGATCTGAATAGATTTCCATGATATCCTCGTGCATCGATTCAATATCAAAAAATCTCTCAGGAGAGGTTGCTGTCACAGCCCTGAACAGCAGCACGGCTATTCCAGGATAGTGATGCCTGATGGTGTAAAACAGGTCGATAACTTCTTCAAGCTCCTCAATTCCCCGCACACATACCTGTTCGATATAATCCAACACTGCACCGGTATTCTTTCGATAGAGGCTGCAGAGGAATTCTACCTTTTTGTAATCATTGCTTTCGGTATTGAAAAACAGTTTCAGAATCCGGGGAGCGAATTCAAACCGGTTGTCATAATTTATATGAAAGGCTGCATCCATTATCCAGTTATCAAAGGCATCATCCATTTCCGGCAGGGTGATTTTACGGTTTCGCAATCGCAAGGTTTCTTTTCTGCCCGGTAAAATTCCGTTGGTATCCTCATAAAACCTTCTCAGTTCAACAAGAAAATGGAGGGCGAGGAGAATATCTGAGTGAAGAGCAGTTTTAAAAGCTGCCGCTGCCTGATCTTTCGTCATGTTCTGCACATCAAGATCCTGCAGCTCGATGAGTGACATTTCCCGAATTTCCCTCACACTGAATGCTGCTACATTGTCTTTTTTCAGCTGATAGTTGTGCTCATGGGCAGTAACATAATGAGAACCCGGCAGAATCCCTCCAAGGCAGCAGTTTTTGTACTTTTTGCCGCTGCCGCAGGGGCAGGGATCGTTGCGTCCTACCTTTTTCTCTTTTCTTACCAGAGGTTCTTCAGGGAAATAATCTTCATTCATTGCCCTATCATATCGATCTGCTGCAAAAACAGCAATAATGTCGCTGGCAAAGATGTCCACAAGTAACAGCGAACGGGCAGCAAGACTGCTGGAGGGCAGCAAGACTGCTGGAGGGTGTAAGTGCCCGAATTAATTTGACCCAAATACCCACATTGTTTTAAATCGAAAATCCTTCAGTAGTTGCTAAAATCCCGAGATATTATCAACTTTCTCTTTACCCGCATATTTTTACCGAACGACCATAGCGCGGGCATACACGTCCTGATGCAGCAGCACAAGAAAACGGCAGCCCTCAGGCTGCCTTAAGCGCCCGGCGGGCGCTCAGAAGCGGTGGAAATCCGATTTCTATGGGAAATCCGATTTCCTCCTTCTTTTTTGGGAAATCCTGTCATGACTGCAAAGGAGGGCAGGATTTCATGGGTTTGCAGGGTTGCATAGGAGGCTATGATTGAAAAAAGAAGGGCAATAAAAGCAGCTGATGGGAAGAGAAACCCGGTTAAGTCCGGCTCAATATACACATGTCGCACGAGTAGCCGGAAGGAAGCAAATAAGGTTTTGCAGGGTAAGGAGCTGCTGAGAGGGTCACGAAAACCTTAAGCCTGGCTCAAAACACACGTGTCGCACGAGGAGGAGGGGGCGGAATTATGCAAGGGACAGGGGCAAATAAACTATATCTTCCCATGCCGGCTGAATGTTCCTTCAGTTTTGCAGCAAGGACAGATCAACCCCCTGACAAAAGCCTTGCAGTCAGGGTAGCGTGATTCAAAGCAGTAATTTTCTTTTGTGGTTCTTAAGCAAATTATCGCTTTATTTGGAGACCCGGTCAAACCTGAGGCTCTTGCAAAAAGCAAGAGCGACGTTTTGGAGCTAATATTCAAAAATGTGAAGCATTTTGAAATTGGCTCAACTGTCAAAAGAATTATGCCCGGTCTCTTTTCTCCTTTCTTAATACTACCAAGAATTTTAATACGGGTATTTCTCTCATTTCAAGTCCTTTTTTTGCGGGATTCTACAGAGGGCAGCAAGACTGCTGGAGGGCAGCAAGACTGCTGGAGGGCAGCAAGTCTGCTGGAGGGCAGTAAGACTGCCGGAGGGCAGCAAGACTGCAGCCAGGCTTTGCCAGCTCAGGTAAAGTCCGGTAAAATTATCAGGCAAGCTCGGCGGTTTCCCGTTTGATCCTTTCGTAAATATTTCGCGCTTCGATAATAAAATCGTACGCATCCTCATAAGAGGGCATTCCATCGGGCAGTAAGCCCAGGTCTGATGGATATCTTGCCTCTATATAGGTTTCATTGATCATCTTGAAAGTTTCCATATTAATGTCTAGCTTCAGATAGTTCCTCACTGTACCATATAATTTGATCAAATTATGTATTTTAGGAATTTCATTTGTTTTCAAGATGATCAATGCCTTAAACGATTTCTCAACGCATTGATGACAGTGGAAGGTAACATTGTTGGTCAAGTCAGGATCTGTTAGAATCAATTCTGCTGTTTTTAAATCTTTTTCTGCAAAACGCAGCCATTCATCAACGAGTTGTTTCATAAAGCACTTTCCCTTTTTCTATTTCCCTGATGAATGGATGATTAACTTCACATGATTTTTCATATTCTGTTCTGGTATAAACCACCAGGTCAATGGGTACTTCATAGCTGATATCCAGTATCGCATTTCTCACTAATAATTTATTTTTTATTCTTTCCCGGTAGTTCTGAGGGATTTCAAAGCTGTTCAGAATAACAGCCAGATCAATATCACTATCTTTATGTTCATTGCGCTCGGATAATGAGCCAAACAGAACTATTTTATATACGTCAATGCCCTTCAGGGCATTAATAATTATTGGCAGGTAGTGGTTCAGTGACATTTCCATGAATCTATCTTACCGCAGATTATAATGCCTGTCATCAGCTATATCCCGGTGGAGAGCACAGGTGCACGGAAAAAGTGTGTCTGTGAGATTGGTGTCTGACACCGTATCCCGCAAAAAAAACCTGTTAAATTGCGGGATCCGGTACCAGACATCCAAACACCGAAACACCGAAACACCGAAACACCCTTACCATTGTTAACGAAAGTTCTTTATGATACGGTAGGCTTGCGACAGGGTATTCGGAAGCCCCCATTGGAATGTGGTACGGCTGATTGTAGAGGTATAGCATTGCACTTGCCGTAAGACAGCTGGATTACCGTTTACCGTAACACTATCTGTTTGGAGAAAAGTTGAGATATGCAAGTAGGATGCACAAAGAAACTGTTGGATTATATGGGCTTGAAGGCTGAACCTGCTGACCCGGAAGCGGATCCCGTATTGAGCTGGAGTGCCAATAGCATTACGATCAACCACCGCCGGGCCATCATCGCCGGCAACGACTCATCACGATATGGATTCATATTGTACGGCATCAAGAGTAAGGATAAAAAGAACTTGGGAAGGCTGCTTCTTGATGGAGTACGTGCATGCCTGGAAGCCGAGTGCATAGCCCCTGAACTCATACACAGGTATATGGACGATTGCGGGGCAAATGTCACCTTCACAAAGACACCCGGCAGCTCTGTAGTGGCAAGACTGAACAAACTATGTCTTAGTGCGTCATATATTGCAGAACTGCTGACCACTGAACAACTGTTTCAGCAGCAGATATTACTGAGATTCAATAACGATTACATTACAAGTAAAAGCGAACCCCCAGGAGATTACAAAAACGGCCCTGCAAGCGAATCCCCAGGAGATCGCAAAAGGATTTATCACAACGTATACACGAAATTTGCCGATGACATTTCCCAGCGGTATGGTGCTCACCCGTATGGCTGCAATGCAGTTGAGCTCGAGGTGGAGCTCGAGTTGGAAAGCCTGTGCCGCAGGCGGATCATCGTCCCCTCCGGCTATACCTTCCGGCAGTTACATCTTGTTCTCCAAAACCTTTTCTGCTGGCAGCGCTGCCATCTGCATGAATTCTCGATAGAACGCTATCCGAACGGCCGGTTGAAGCACACGCTGGTCGGACATCCTCAGGAGTTTGATCTGGAAGGTGAGACCACACAACCGGATAGTTCAGTGCAGCTCTCCGAAATATTCCCACACTATGATCACATCATCTACACCTATGATTACGGGGATGACTGGACCCATCACATCCGGTTTGTTGGCATCATCAACAATTATGATAAGAATCATGCGGTATGCCTCAGCGGAGAGGGCGATGCTCCCCCTGAGGATGTGGGAGGAGCTCCCGGGTATGCCCGGCTGCTTCAGGTTCTGGCAGATCCTGAAGATCCTGACTATGACAACCTGAAGGCATGGTACGAATGGATGCACTGCAGACCTTTCGATCTGGACAGGGTGAACAGCGCCTTACAGCACTGCGTGAGATCGTATGATTACTGATAATACGATAACAGACGAACACAGCCGAATCAGCGCGCCCAGCGGAACATAGCAAGCAAGGCCAAACACAGCGCGCCCAGCGAACACAGCCGGCCCCATAAAGATTGACCGGCTGCCTGCCGGTGCGGTATACTCAGCGTTGTATGAGAGGGGCGTATACATGAAAATTCTCGTAACCGGGGCGGCCGGATTTATCGGCTTTCACCTTTCCAGAAAATTACTCGAAAACTCCCGTGAAATAATCGGGATTGATAACCTGAACACCTATTACGATCCGGCGCTCAAACAGTCGAGACTCCAGCAATTGGAGCAGTACCCGGAATTTACCTTTCAGAAGGTTGATATAAAAGACAAGGCAGCCGTAGACACCCTCTTCGAAACGCATCGGCCCACACACGTCATCAACCTGGCAGCTCAAGCCGGCGTGCGCTACTCAATCGATAACCCCTACGCCTATGTGGATTCAAACCTCATTGGCTTCGTGAATATCCTCGAAGCCTGCAGAAACAACCCGGTAGAGCACCTGCTCTATGCATCCTCCAGCTCCGTCTATGGGGGCAATACCGTCGTACCGTTTTCTACCGACCACAATGTTGATCACCCCGTCTCGCTCTACGCGGCCACAAAGAAAGCCAATGAACTGATGGCCCACACCTACAGCCACCTCTATGGCATCCCCACTACCGGACTCCGCTTCTTCACCGTATACGGACCCTACGGCAGACCCGATATGGCCTACTACTCATTTACCAAAGACATCCTTGCCGGAGTCCCCATCAAAGTCTTCAACCACGGAAAGATGGAGCGGGACTTCACCTATATTGATGACATTGTTGAAGGCATCGTGAAGCTTATCGATAAACCGCCGTCCGCCGGCAAAAAGCGGGACGGAACACGGAACAAGAGAGTGGACGATACCCGAAATGATGGCCGGAATGTAAGCTTGGACGATGGCCAGAAAGAGAGCCGGAATGCAAGCTTGGACGATGGCCAGAAAGAGAGCCGGGATGATGCGAATGCCAGCTTCGCTCCCTACAAGATATATAACATCGGAAACAGCAAGCCCGTGCCGCTGATGAGATTTATCAGCGCCCTGGAAACCGCCCTGGGCAGAGAGGCTGATAAAATCTATCTGGACATGCAGCCGGGAGATGTCCCGAGGACCTACGCCGACGTCTCAGAGCTTGAACGGGACATCGGCTTCAGACCCTCGACCGCCATCGAGGACGGACTTGCACGCTTCGTCGACTGGTACCTCGAATACCATCAGATTGAGAAAAAAACCGCACTTTCACACAAAGGATAAGACAAGCAAAGGGTACCCGACCAAGGGACAATACTGACAAGGGGTAAAAAACAATGAAAATAACAATTGCCGGAACCGGCTACGTAGGCCTCTCTAACGCCATTCTGCTCGCTCAGCATAATGAAGTCATCGCCCTCGATATCATCAAGGAAAAAGTTGCGCTGATAAACCAGAGGAAATCACCCGTCATCGATCCCGAAATAGAAGAGTACCTGGCCGAAAAGGACCTGAACCTGAGAGCGACAAACGATAACTACGAAGCCTTCAAGGATGCCGAATATATCATAGTCTCAACCCAGACAAACTACGACCCGGAAAAAAACTACTTCAACACCAGAAGCGTAGAAGCTGTCATAGCCAATGTCCTGTCGATAAACCCCGATGCAATAATGGTGATCAAATCAACCGTACCGGTAGGCTACACAGAGGCGATCAAGGAAAAATTCGAAACAGACAATGTCATCTTCAGCCCGGAGTTTCTGAGGGAGGGCAAAGCCCTATACGACAACCTCCACCCCTCGAGAATCGTCGTCGGCGAGCAGTCCGAACGGGCGAGAGTGTTTGCCGGGCTTCTGGCACAGGGGGCCATCAAAAAAGACATCCCGATACTCTACACCAATCCCACCGAGGCCGAAGCCATCAAACTCTTTGCCAACACCTACCTTGCCCTGCGTGTGGCCTATTTTAACGAGCTCGACTCCTATGCAGAAATGCGCGGCCTCGATACCCGGCAGATAATTGAAGGAGTAGGCCTGGATCCCCGCATCGGCACCCACTACAACAACCCCTCCTTCGGGTATGGCGGATACTGCCTGCCGAAGGATACAAAACAGCTGCTCGCCAACTATCAGGATGTACCCCAGAACATCATGTCAGCAATCGTAGATGCCAACCGCACGCGAAAAGACCATGTAGCAGACATGATCATAAACAGGAACCCGAAGACCGTAGGCATCTACCGACTCACCATGAAAATGGATTCTGACAACTTCCGCCAGTCAGCAATCCAGGGAATAATGAAGCGAATCAAAGCCAAAGGCATCGAGACCGTCGTCTACGAGCCAGCCCTCGAGGGAGACGAGTTCTACCGGTCAAGAGTAATAAAAAACATAGACGAGTTTAAGAAAATCTCCGATGTCATCGTGACCAACAGATTATCACCGGAAATTGCCGACGTGGCAGACAAAGTCTACACCCGGGACCTCTTCAGCCGGGACTGAGAAGGGCGGAGGGAGGGATCCGGTATTTGGGATCCGGCATCTAGGGTGATGAGAGGGTGTCTGACACCGTATTCCTCAAAAACACCGGGTTAAATTGCGGAATCCGGTGTCAAACACCAAAACACAATTAACGAGCGTAAGATCCATTGATACAGTGTGATGCCTATGGGGGCTACCACCACTCGGGTCAGGCTGACTCAATATCATCAGGAGAAAGTGAGGTTTCCTTGTTAAGGATTGGGGTATGTAAAACCAGCTTGCCTATGTTGTGCAGCAAATCGATGACTTTCCAACCCCAGCTGCCCCATCCCAGCCCCCCTGGATAGTCACTCCCGCATCAGGCGCTTATAAGCGTAAACGCCCCGCACGTAATTGATTTTTGATCAAATTCGTTCTATAAACCGTTATGGAACAAATTAAAAAAATAAAAAACAGCTGTGACAGGTTCAACAGAAACCTGGAAGAAATTGAGCCGTCTATGTACAGATGGGTCCTGCGGTCCGCGTCTGTAGCAAGTGATATCGCTGAACTGAAGAAACGGGAGCAGGATCCCGAGAATGCGTATCCAGAGAATTGGCATGACATGATGGCTGCCGGCCGCGCGATCTCCTATACCCTGACCCGAAAAGAACGGATACAAAAATTTCTCGGAAGTCACCGGCACAAGATTACCGATGACGCAATAGAGCTGCTCAAACATCTCCAAGACAACCCCCTGCGATGGACTGCCTTCAGGGTGGACGAAAAACTCGATAAAAACCTGTTCAGGATAACGGATGTACTGGATAAGGAAAAACAGCTTCCTCCACTCTACTCAATAGGCGTCTCCAACCAGCTGAGAAGCAGCATAAGCCAGGATACCCTGTTTATCACCCTGATTTTGGACAACGGAGAATCTTTGCAGACCATCGGCATCATCCACAGCTACCTCTCGGTAACGGAAAATGACCTCGACTTCCTCTGCAGCGTCCTGGACAAAGATCTCTACGAAAACCGGGGACTCTCAGGCGTTATCAGCAAACATTTTCTCAAGTTTTTCGCAATTGATGAGATCGCGGAAATACCGCCCATTGTCTTTCGCGGAATGCTGTCAGAGGTTATCTGGCGGGAGCTGCATCTGGAAGATATCGGCAGAGTGCTGCTGCCGGGAAATTGGGATATTGAAGAAACAATAGATGGGGTACTCAGATTTGAATTTCTCGGACCGGATGAAAAACTCACAGCCCTGGAACCGATGGCCGGGCAGAACCCTGAACAACCCTGGAAGATGGCAGGCATGTTTCCTTCCTATCTCTATCTGTACCCGCAAAAGCAGACTGCCTGCATCCACGCAGCATCATTTCACGACTATACCATACTGCATCAGGTACTTAACGGTAAATTCGACCTCGAAGAAGGTGCCCGCGGCCTGCCGTTCTTTCGCATATCCTCCACGGTGTGGAGCATAGCCTCACAAATACCCGATTTAGCACTGCCTTGGGATTGGTACATAGAACAGTTCGAGGAGGAAGAGGATGAAGACCCCGAGGACCCCGAAGATACCGAAAACCCCGAGGGCACCGAAGATTCACCCTTTATGGCATCCATAAATACACTAATTAGTGAAGTAATGATTGCCAGAAATTCAGGCACTGAGGTCGATATCCCGAAGCGCTGCGATGAACTGGGGCTCGATCTTTCCATAGCGGAATCCATTCTGGAACAATTGGAGGGGGTGACGAAGAGGATGATGCCCGATCTCGAACTTACAGATGACGACAGGACATGGGAAATACCCGACCTCACGATACCACCTCCGTCAATCCGCCGGGAATTCTCCAGGCCCTTGTACAATTCTACGCTGTTCACGACAAATGAGACCCGGCACAGCTATGAGCTCTTTGCCTCACTGGCGGGAGAAAAAAATGCGGTAAAGACTGAACCCGGGGACATGGCAGACTACATTACCTCCCTCTTTGAAGAAACCTTCGACCGGTTTGGCCCCACAATCATGAGCAGCCTGTTTTTAATACTTTTAGAGCAGGGAGACCGATGGGTCTCGGTGCGCTCCTGCGGAATAGAGATCCTGAAGCTGTTTCACCAGGTGCTGCTTCCCACGCTCAAGACTGACAAGGATACCTTTCTCTCCCAGTTCAGCCGGTTTGTGCTCATGTCCCTTTGCTCCAACGGGCTGCTGGAACTATCAGAACGGCCGAAAGGCGAAGCACGCACCCGTGGAACCTACAAAATCAGACCGAGTGCCTTCTTTCGACAATTCATAGCGCTGAATGCAAAAAGAATTGATTAGACTCATTGGATCATACTTGCTGCATGATAACAGAAAATATGTATCAGGCAAAAACACACTTATCCAAACTCGTTGCTAAGGCACTTCAAGGAGAAGAGGTTATCCTCGCCAAAGCTGGAAAACCCCTGGTAAAGCTTGTCCCCGTTTCGCAGTTGGTTAAACCGGTCAAAATAGGCCTGCTGAAGGGAGAAATCAAGATTTCTGATGATTTTAACGAATTCGCTCCAGAAATCGAAGACATGTTCGATGGGTATCTTCCAGAATGACATCAGCATTATTGCTCGAATGCTCATTACCGCCGCAACGCTTTGTCAGACACGCTTCTAAATCAGATAAGCTTCTGACCAGACTCACTTCTTGTCAGACTTTTTTATTGAACATCTACCATGTTTGCCCCATACTGATACTGAAGTACTGACGTACTGACCTGACGTACTGACCTGACGTACTGACAGAAAGGAGTGTGCTGCCAATGCCTTCAACCTTCAAAGATCTGAGGATTGTCGACAATTTCTACCAGACATCAAGCTTTTTCCCCATGCCCACTATCGTGATCGGAACCCTCTGTGAGGACGGCCTGACGAACCTGGGTTCCTACTCGCTCTGCTTTCCCTATTACATCGCCGGGAAAGAGTACTATGCCATGCTGCTGGAGTGCCGGAACAACTCCAATACCGCCGTAAACCTGCTGCGGACGGGGAAATGCAGCCTCAACTTCATTCCGGACCGGCGTAAATATTTCAAGGAGGCTGTACGGCTGGGGTACCCTGGAGATACGCCGCAGGAGAAGGTAAAGGACACCATCTTTACGCTGGAAAAGGGCCTGCGGGCACAGGAGGATCCCGACGGCCGCTATCCCGAAATCATAGCCGAATCATTCCAGGTCTTCGAATGCAGCTGGGACAGCTCGCTGGACAATGCCAGTGAGGATACCGTACAGGAACAGTACAATCCCCCTTTCCGGAATTTCAACGGGATTACCAGTACCTTTGGTGCTCATTTCATCCTCAAAGTAGAGCGGATACTGATGCAGGAGCGCTATCATGCCGCGATAGTCAACGGAATGCGGGCCGGCAGATTTCCGAGAGTGCCGGTAGATTACGGATATCGTGATAATACCCGGTTCTGGTATACCCGTTTCCGTCGGCCTCTTGCCCAATTGATCCCGAAGAAGAAGGGACAGGAACTCTCGTCTGTTGTCTACGCTGCCGATCGGATGGATGATCAGGTCAAGTTCACCGAAGCAGCCTGTGCCCGACTGGTGAACGTGCCGCGGGTCTTTCTCAACACCGCACTTTCCGCCTGTGTGAAATGGGCAAAGGAGAACGGAGTAGTGGAGATCACCGCCGAGCATATGGATATCATCAACGACAAACGCTCGAAAGAGAAAGGCCGGCGTCGTTCCTGATACGGATTCGAGGTTTGTGCAGCAAACTAAATCAGGAAGGCGATATTGACCAAAAGAGAACCGACAAATAATAGCCGTATTCTGGAGCCAATATCCAGGTTGCTGTTTCTATCGGAGCAGCTGCTGTCGAAAAAGCGACTTGAAGGAAAAACCGTTCAGTTAGCCGATGAGCTGATGTACCGTTCAGTTAGCCGATGAGCTGATGTGCCGGATGAGCTGATGTACCGGAGTAAACAGCAGAAGGTGATAAGTCCGACAGACTCCTGGTAAAAAAACGCGGATGCCCAACTTAATAAAAAATCAAGTTTTTTTCTTTGATATCCTTTGCATAAACTTCCTTAGCACACGGCGATATATCTTTGTTTGACTAAGTACCGTTAAACAAATAACAAGAAACAAGAGAAGGGCTACTGGTCTCGTAAATACTGGGAGAAAACTTCCTTCTGAAACCATCAATGCGCGTCTGAGATTCTGATCAGCCATTGGACCTAAAATCACCCCGATTATCAGAGGAGCAATTGGATATCCCATTTCATTGAGGATAAATACTATGACACCAATGATTACCATAAGAAAAAGGTTGAATATTCGCATGGAAAGAGAATATGACCCTATTACACACAAAACAGCAATTATCGGCATGAGCACTGAGGTAGGTATACGAAGCAGATTTACGACTTGTTTAGCGAGCATGATACCGATAATCCACATAGCAAACGAAGCAAGAAGGAGAATGGCGGCAATCTCAATGATGAACGTGGGGTGATCAATCGCAAGCATCGGGCCTGGTTGAATCCCATGGAGCATAAGTGCACCGAGCAGCATTGCAGCGGGAGGGCTTCCTGGAACTCCCAGTGAAAGTAATGGTATCATAGCACCGCCGATACAAGCATTATTTGCAGTTTCACTTGAAATCACTGCTTCTACCTCACCAGTCCCAAATCGTTCAGGATGCCTGCTGGCGTTTTTCGCTGCTCCGTAGCTTACCCATCCCGCAATATCTTCGCCAATTCCAGGGACTGCCCCGATACCTACTCCAATGAGAGAAGAGCGAATAATTGTAGGAATATTTTTAATAATAGTCTTAAATTCCGGGAGTATCCTGGTGAACTTTTTTGTTTCCTGTGGTTTTTGACTATCTCGAATGACCTGAATTATCTGAGGAATGCCAAAAGCACCAATTAGTACTGGAACGATATCCAACCCGCCGTCTAAGTCAGACAGACCAAAGGTGAACCTGGGATAAAATTGAAGCTGGTCTCTTCCAATTACTGAAAGGAAGAGTCCTAGAAACCCTGCTATCCATCCCTTATAGACCAGGTCAGGACTGGTAAGAGTACCAGAAATAATAATACCAAAGAAAGCAAGCAGGAAAAACTCAAAACTGGTGAACTGCAGAGCGATTTTTGAAATAGCAGGGGCAAGTCCTACAACAAACAGCATACCAATTATGGTGCCGATTGCGGAACTGGTTGTCGTTAACCCTAAAGCTTTTCCCGCCTCTCCTTTGCATGCAAGGGGATAACCGTCAAGTGCTGTAGCAGCTGAAGCTGCGGTTCCAGGTATGTTTAGAAGAATTGAAGCGTATGATCCGCCATATACTCCTCCCACATAGACCCCTAAAAGGGCGATAAGGGCTAGGTTGGTAGTCATTCCGTAGGTGAGGGTAGTCAGGAGAGCAACTCCCAGCGTGGCGGTAAGTCCAGGTGTAGCGCCAAACATGATTCCCATGAAGACTGACCCGAAGAGCAGCAGCATTGCCGATGGATTAATGAGAACTGCACCCATTGAATTCGAAAAAATACCAAATTGTGAAAAAAAGTTCATGCAGTCCCCCTTAACGCAGCAAGTAGTACACAAGATTGAAAATTGAGATGATACCTCCCTCCACAGGGAGAGGTATCCTGAGTCCATAACGGAAGAGAGGAACCAGTACCAGAGGGACAGTGAAGGAGGTGACAAGGATGACGGTAAACAGTTTTTGTGCTCTTTCGGGTTGGTGCTGCTGTATCAGTTTGTGAAATATTATCGTAATTGCTGCAACCTGAATTAGTACAAAAACATCCATGCTGTAAGGGAAAATATTGTTCAGGAAATCTGCGGCACCTGTAACGATGAGCATTATGAACAATAGGGCAAACGAGGATGCCAGCATGGCTCCAATAGACATAATTCTTTTACTATCAGGATAGAAAGTGCCAATGAAGATTACGAGAAAAAGTAGAACATTTAGAAAAAAATCGGTTCGGGGGATGTAAAGGTAGACGAAACCTGAAATATAGGCAATCACTATAAGTACTCTGGAAGCTGAGGATTTGAACTTTTCAGAAAATGATATATTCCTATTACTTCGGTAATTCTTAATTATTTGCAGCAGCTGGGAATGAGCTTTTTCACGGACTGCATTAACTGCAAGCACAATACACAAAATAATGATCATCCCACCGATGATTAACGGAAAAAGTGCAGGAGATACATACCAGTAGGTTGCCACTCCGCCATATGCTCCTTCCATTGGCATGGTCAGTGCGTGAGCAATTATAGCAATTCCAACAATGAGAAGTACTACAGCTGTGACGAGATCTGCCTGACGCATTTTCTCTTTTGATACCATGACAATCTCCTGATATTCATGTATGTATATCCTTGAATGCAGTTGTGTGCACTGCAGAAAAGTTTGCAGTGCACACAATTTCAGAAAGTTTTAATCCCTAAGAATGCTGTTTACGGTTTTGGTATGTTAAGAGAGTCAGGATTAACTCGGGCTGAACCAAGTTCGTGAAGAGTCCACGCAAAGCTGCTTTCAAGATTGTTCATGAGTGTATTTGCTTCATCTCCGTAAAGTCCCGCAAGAATATAAAAATTATTCTTCCCGAAATCCTTGACAGCTTGAGTCTCCATAGCCTGTTTGAAAGCTTCGGAAATTTTATCCTTGGCATATTGGGGAGCCTCTTTCGCAATGGCAAATCCGATAGATTGGCGTAATGGTAAATATTGAGCCAGTTCCGGATAGTTTGTGAAACTCGAGGGTATTGTTAAGCCATCAACTGTAAAAGCTTCGGGTTCAAGCATTGCCAGGGGTTTAAGCTGGCCGCCCCTTATAAGCTGAGCTTGTTCTGCGATAGAAGTAATGATAATACTGACTTCACCTGTAAGAGCAGCATTCTGTGCGGGGGCAGAACCATCGTAGGGAATAAAGTTAAAATCCGTATCGGTTCCATTCTCGAATGCCAGCAAGTTCAAGTGATGAATTGATCCAGCTCCGGAAGCTCCCGCTCGGATGGATCCCGGGTTTGCCTTTGCTGCGTCAATTAGTTCATCAAGTGTATTATAAGGTGAGTTTGCTCCAACAGAGACAACATCAGGTGAACCCCCAACAATAAACCAGTCCCAAACATCAACCCGATTGTTAAATCCTCCCATAACCGCTGAGGTAACATTACTTTCGCTCATGCCGGCAAGCACATATCCATCCTTAGGTCTATTAAATGCGTCATTCATTCCCACTGACCCAGCTACCCCGCCGGTTACATTTATGACGTTGATATTGACACCAAGAATCTCCGACATCTCTGCCATGATAATTCGGTTTATCACATCGGTACCCCCGCCAGCACCCCAAACGACAACTGTGGTAATATCACGTTCAGGATATTCTCTTTCGGCGGCTCCGAAGACAAAACTTGTGATCAAAGTGATGATCAGTACACTGATAAGTATACTTTTTCTCATAGTTTCCTCCTTTCATATATTTTTCATATATGATAATTATGTATACAAAACATTGTATCGCTTATTTACCAATTGTCAACTATATTTTTTTATTTTTTCCTAAAGGTACTGTATGGAAGGTACTGAACTTTCTCAACACAGCCAGATTGATGAATGAAATTTTACAGTTTGCAAAATGTTTATGAGAAAGGATGTACATCAAGATAAACTCTTAAACTACTTTAAAATACCTAATATTTTTTTTGCATCAGCTGTTCCTGCAGTCTCAAATCCGAGCACATGTATCATTTCAGAGACTCTTTTAACTAATTCTAGATTGTTATCTGCAGCTTTCCCCGGAGCATGCCATGGGGAATCCTCAAACCCTACCCTGATAGATACCGCACCAAAGGCCAGTGCTGCAGACAGCAGTGAAAAATCTTGCATATTGGCATGGATGAGACCCCATGTGGAGCCATGAGGGAGCAAGTTTGTAACATATGAAATATGTCCTGCATACGCTTGAAGGGCACCAGGGAACCCAAGGCATAAAGAGAAATGGAGGGGTTTGCTAACAATTTTTTCTTCCGCCAGTTTTTCTGCTGAAGAAATCATTCCTATGGTAAATATTGCCAGATCAGGCGACGTACAAGTTTCTGCCATCTTTTGCGCCCAATACCTTATATCTGGCATGGTGTTAATATATACATCATCCGCAAAATTTGATGATCCCATATTCAGGGAAGCGCTCTGTGTTCGGTTATCGCATAGAGCAGTACACCGCTGCTCAGCCGTCAGTGTAGAAAGTCCTCCAGTAGAACCCTGGATTATGATATCACTGTGTTTTCTAATCAGGTCAATTGTCAAGGAATACGCTGCAATATCATCAGTGAGATTGCCTTGAAAATCTCTTACATGAAGATGGGCTGCACAGGCTCCTGCATGAAAGCAGTTAATTATTTCTTCAGCAATTTCTTCCGGGTGGGTCGGGTTTTTACTGTTTGCTGGAAGCCGGGTTTCTGCATGTGCTGTAGGAGCAACAGAAATAATTATGGGAGATCGATACTCTCTATGCATAGCACCTCCAAGAAATTGTATTCAAAATATACTAATGCAGTAAGTATCACCCATCTTTCTGTTCTTGTAAAGAGTAATGGCAAATGATGAATTTTTATTGTGTGGCTCCCTTTTTTGCTTTTCTCATTTTGAATACATTTTTAATTGACTAAGCGATGTCTATAAGTTATTGTCATACTATGTATAGAGTCGATAACGAGGATCTTAATGAGCAGGTATATCGCAGGCTTCGCGAAATGATTGTGCATAGAGAACTGCAGCCTGATCAAAAGCTTCTCCAAGAAGAACTGGCAACTCAGCTTGGGGTATCAAGAACGCCGCTGCTTTCTGCGTTTGCAAAGCTCGAACGGGAAATGCTGGTTAAATCAGTGCCTCGGAGGGGTTATTTTGTTCGCTCCATTACGTTGAAGGAGTTGCTCGATATTTATGAAATTCGGCTTCGTCTGGAAACACTTGGAGCTTCTGAAGCGGCAAGGAAATGTGATAATTCTGTTCTTGAGGCTTTGATGGAGAAGACAGATCATATGATTTCCCTGGATGCAGAAATGCTTAAGGCCAAGTTTCCAGAATATGACTACGAGTTTCACACCCTGATCATGAAGATGAGCGGCAATGAGTTCCTGGTGAGTATGGTCGGTTCATTCAACCTTGTTACTCTGGGAAATATCACGGGAATGTACCGTGATCCCCGGGGGAGTCTTTTTGAGCACAAGTCAATCTTGGGAGCTGTCAGTTCCCGGGATTGTGAACTTGCTGAATCAGCCATGTACTCCCATATTTCCGTAGCAAAGTCACGTATAGAGCAGTATTCAAAGGACCGATTACATGAAGCTGAAGAAAGATAAAATCCGTGACCTGGTATACCAGGAAATAAAAAAGATGCTGCTCAACCAGGATCTTCTGCCAGGCCAGAAAGTGAATAAAAAGGAACTTGCTGAAATTCTGCATGTAAGCCAGACTCCCGTCCAGGAATCGATCATTGCCCTGATAAAAGAGGGACTGTTCGAAAACCGTCCGAGAGAGGGGCTTTTCGTCAAGGAATTTACCAATCAGGATATGAGAGATTTTTTTGCTGTACGGGCTGGAATTGAGGGCATTGCCCTGCGGCTTTGTATAGAACAGTACGGAGTGGAATCACTTGAAGATATCATAAAGCTTTTTGACCAGTTCTCTCCGCCTGTCGAGTCAGAAGAAAGCAAGCAGTTATACCAGCAAGTAGACAGAAAGTTTCATGAGCAGATAATGCTCCGGTCTGGAAACAATATGATCCGTGAATTTGTACATGAATTTAATTTTATCCTTCGCTGCTACCAGAAGGGGCTTCTTCGCGAACCTTCTGAGACACTGCCTGAACACTTGGCAATTATTAAAGCTATCCGTGCTGGTAATGCCGAGTTAGCTCAATCCTTGATCATGGAACATCACATGAAGTCATATGCAAAACTCCCTGTATAGGAAACAGTTTCACAAGTATTAAAGCAAATTTTCCACCCGGCACATAAAAAAAGTGTTGACATGTACGTCTTATCGTGCAAAAATATTTTGTATACAAAGTTGTGTAGTCAATAAGGATGTAATATATGAGCAACCTGCAAAGAGATAAACTGACTGACCGTATCGAACGTCTGGAAGGACATGCCAGGGAAGTTCGGATCAGGATCGTTGATATGATCTATAAAGCTCAATCAGGTCATCCCGGAAGTGCCCTGTCTGCTGCTGATATCCTGGCCGCCCTCTATTTTGACATTATGAACATTGATCCCTCAAATCCCCGGTGGGAAGAAAGAGACCGGTTTGTATTGTCCAAGGGGCACGGATGTCCCGTGCTATATGCTTGCCTTGCTCTGAGAAATTACTTTCCTTTACACGAATTAGATACCCTGAGAAAGTTTGAGAGCATTCTCCAGGGGCATCCGGTGAAGCAAAAAACTCCCGGTGTTGACATGACTACCGGTTCTCTCGGCCATGGCCTCAGTATCGGGCTTGGAATGGCTCTGGATGGAAAACTTACGGGAAAGGATTACTTCACCTATGTGCTGATTGGTGACGGGGAGCTGGATGAAGGTCAGAACTGGGAAGCCGCAGCGACTGCTTCTAAATACCATTTGAATCATCTTATTGCAATTATAGATATCAATAGGCTGCAGATGGACGGGTTTACCGATGAGGTGATGCCGAAGTATTCTATTGCTGAAAAATTCAGGGCATTCAATTGGGAGGTCCTGGAGATGGACGGGCATGACATGACAGATATCGTTCTGACTCTTGAGAAAGTCAGATTGGCAAAACGAAACAAACCTGTCTGCATTGCTGCTGATACCGTGAAGGGTAAGGGAGTGAGTTTTATGGAGAATATCAGGGTCTGGCATGGCAAAGCCCCGAATGAACAGGAATATCGATCTGCAATGCTTGAACTGAAAGGAGAAAACTGATGAAACTGCGGCAAGCTGTGATACCTACCAGGCAGGCGTTTTCAGAAAGAATGGTGGAATACGGTTCAATCAATACAGATTTTGCTGTTTTCGAGGCTGACATAGGTTATTCAACCTATACATATCTCTTTGGACAAAAATTTCCAGAACGTTATTTCAATATGGGTATCGCGGAATCGAACATGGTAAGTGCTGCAGCGGGTATGGCTGCGGAAGGAAGGACGGTTGTAGTCAGTTCCTACGGAGTGTTTCTTTCCATGCGGGCGGCCGAGGCGGTACGGACGTATGTCTGCTATCCTGATTTGAATGTAAAGTTTCTTTCTTCCCATGGCGGGGTAACCGCTGCAATCGATGGGGTAACACATCAGGCAACAGAAGATATTGCTATCATGTCAACATTTCCGAATATGAAAGTACTGTGCCCTGCAGACAGCCCTTCAGCAATGAAGCTGCTGGATTTGGCCTTGGAAACACCAGGACCGGTATTCGTCCGCCTTATGAGAGACCCGCTGTTTGATGTCTACAGCGAGGAGTATGAATTCCGTATCGGTGGCAGTCATATACTCGTTGAGGGTGATGATGTGACCATTATTGCCTACGGTGATATGGTGATGCAGGCGCTGAATGCGGCTGAAGAGCTTGGAAATGGCGGGATCTCTGCTGAGGTAATCGACATGTATTCGCAGAAACCGATTGATAAGGAGACCCTGCTCAAGTCTGTGAAAAAGACCGGGGCCGTACTGGTAGTGGAAAACCATCAGAAAAAAAATGGTCTGGGGTATGCGGTACCTCACTATCTTGCAAAGATTGATGAATGTGTCCCCTTTGCCCATCTGGGACTGGACGATGTGTTTGCGGAAAGCGGTGATTACTATCAGGTTATAGACAAATATGGAATTTCTTCAAGACATATTACTGAAGAAGTACAAACACTTATTAAACGAAAAAAAGGATAAGGTGATGAACAAGTCAAAGCATCAGGTGAAAAGTGCAGTAATTACGGGATTTCTCGGGAAAACCCAGGACCGGTTCAGAACCTACAACTCTGAACGTTCCCTGGATGAAAAGTTTTCTGTTCTGGCTGGAATTGATCAGATTGACGGGGTTGAGATAGTTCATCCGTATGAAGTGCCTGAAGCGCCGGTACTGATTGATCTCTTGCGGAAATATGACCTGACGATAGCCGCAATTAATGTAAACGTAAAATCAGAACCTGAATTTATTGATGGGGGCTTAACTTCAGAGGATCCGGCAATACGAAAAAAAGCGGTTTCCATGATAAAGGCCGCGAAGGATTACGCCGAAGCGGTAGGTGCTGATAAAGTACAGTGCTGTCCGCTTGGAGACGGGTATGAGTTCAGCTTTCAAAGTGATTACAGAAGGACCTGGTCATA
The DNA here is from genome assembly GCA_018399255.1 of Spirochaetales bacterium. GTDB lineage: Bacteria > Spirochaetota > Spirochaetia > JABMQR01 > JABMQR01 > M55B182. The sequence goes on from JAGYPA010000017.1 coordinate 45,834, forward strand.
TCTGAGGGAAGGGTTTTCTGAAGCAGGTTTATATAAGCCTGAAATTCCCTTGTTTATTGAATATAAGCCGAGTGAAGTCAGGGGAAAGTGTTTTCTTGATTCTGCAGCAAAAACCGTCTGCTTGTTGGAGCAGATACAGAATCCGGCTGTTGGAGTGACTCTTGATTTTGGTCATTCCATCTACGGTAAGGAAAACCCGGCTGAAGCCTTGAGCCTTTTGGCGGGCAGCGGTTTTCCTTATTATATCCATATTAATGACAACGACGGTGAATGGGACTGGGACTATATGGTGGCAACAAAACATTTCCTGGAATATGTCGAGTTTATCTATTACCTCCAGGAATTCAAGTATTGCGACTATCTCACATCCGATACTTCACCGAGCAGGCTCGATGTGCAGGCGACATTTGCCGCAAACGCAAGGTGGACGAATACTATCTGGAATTTGTTATTGGACCTCGACAGAGAGAAACTGTCAGATCTCATGAGAAAACGCGATTATATGAAGACATGGGAATTTTTGGAGAACAATGTGTTTTTTGGGCAAAACAAACATGGCGTTTGATTGATGGTAGTAAAATTAAGCTGGAGAATTATATGAAGATTGTTGTATTGGATGGGTACACCTTGAATCCTGGAGATCTTGACTGGAGTGGCCTTTTTTCATTAGGAGACGTTGCTGTGTATGAACGTACGTTACCTGATGAAACAGTTGCACGTTCTAAAGGTGCTGAATGTGTATTGACGAATAAAACACCCCTGACCCGGGAGGTGCTGGACCAACTGCCTGACCTTCGGTATATCGGAGTATTGGCTACCGGGTATAACATTGTAGATACTGCTGCGGCAAAGCAGAAGGGTATTGCAGTAACCAATGTACCTATTTACGGTACCACATCTGTTGCACAGATGGTGTTCTCCCATATCCTGAACCTCATGCATCCTGTAGCGATTCATAATCAGGCTGTTCGGAATGGACAATGGAATAACAGTTCCGACTTCTGTTTTTGGGTTACACCCCTGAGTGAACTGGCTGGAAAGACATTAGGTATCATTGGATTCGGGAGGATAGGTCAGCAGGTTGCTGCTATAGCTTCGGCCTTCAGCATGCAAGTTATTGTGTATGATATTTTTCAGCCGGAAGATGCAGCTGAGAAAAGGTGGGTTCCCTTAGATCAGCTCTACCGGGAATCCGACATTATTTCTCTCCATTGCCCCCTGACCCATGATACGGAAAAGATGATTAATCGTAATGCTCTCAGGTTGATGAAGCCTTCAGCGTATCTCATTAACACATCAAGAGGCCAGCTGATTCATGAAGAGGATTTTGCGGAAGCCTTGAACAATGACACCATTGCAGGTGCAGGGATTGATGTCCTGTCGATTGAACCACCTTCAGAAGATAATCCCTTGCTGACTGCTAAAAACTGCTATATAACGCCGCATATTTCCTGGGCAACCTATGAAGCCAGGAACAGGCTTATGGCAGCTGCTGTACAAAATGTTGCTGACTATATTTCTGGTGCACCAAAGAATACCGTGTAGAAGCGGCGGCAGGATGTGCTGTATAATATGCTGACTGACATCGGAACTATTTTTTACCATAGTATCAGCCCACTGTTTGGTATAATACTTACCAGAGCGTGGCTGGAACAGAAATTTACTTTTTAAATTAGGACTCTGTCGAAGATCTGTCTCTACTTTCTCCTGCCTGCAATGCTTTTCGCCGTGTTCATACAGTCCCGTATTGAAACGGTAATCAAGCTGATTATCAATCCTTTTTTTCTGCACTGAACTTTGCTGAACCCGGCTCAAGATATTTCTTTTACAAAGCGGGATTTCTGCTGTAAAGTATAGGATACTCGATCCTGATAGATTCAATTTCTTTAAGGAGAAAATCTGAATTTGAAAATAACACTGCTTGGCCGGATCATGACCATCCTCATACTGCTTATGATTCCTATCTATGCCATAGCATTTTCAATTTACTATTACGGATCAAGGGAGATTGAGAGTCAGATAAGTTCCTCTATTATGAAGAATGCATTTTACTATATGGATACCCTGGATAAGGAGCTTCAGCGGATCAGGCTGCTTAAATTTTCGGTTTTTGAAGACAACAACATAGGGTATCTGACCTATATTGCACAGGATGGATATGACTACGATAAATTAAAAGCTATGAGGGATCTGCTTCAGAGATTGTTCTACATTCAAAACAGCAGTTCATATATCGAGGACGTTACGGTGTTTATTCCCAGACAAGGGAAAAGCATTTCATCAACGAGGATTGACGATTTTAATCTTGAAACATACGTCCAGTTCGGCATCAGCAGTCAGATGAACAGAGACCCGCTGAAGTTTTTTCAGGGTCAGCCCTATCTTATTGACTCCTATCCATTTATTCTCGATGAAACCGAAGAGTTAGCCGATTTTATCTTTACTATAGCTCTGTCGGAAAGTGAAATACGAAAGTCTCTACAGGCGCTCAGATTTGATTTTGGCGGAGAGACCTTTATGCTTCACGAAAACGGGGAATATTCAATTATTGAGGAAGGAAGTTTCTTCTCCGAGGAAAGCTTGTATCCCGAGTTTGCTGAATATGCTTTGGAGAAAGGGGAAGGTTTTTTCCACTATACATCAGACAAAACCCCCTATCTCGGCATCTTTAAACGTTCTGAATACAGCGGTCTCATATTATTCCACATCATTCCTGAATTAGAGCTCTTTACCCCTTTGCGGCGTTACCTCGGATTTTTCTGGGTCTTCACTATCTTCTCTATAGTTCTTATTACACTCTTTGCTGTTACCTCCCATCGCCTGCTTCATCGACCGCTCCGACTTCTTGTAGGGGCTTTCCAGAAACTGGAGGCATGGGATATTTCCGTCCATATAGACAATAAAGAGGAATATGAATTCGGTTATCTTTTCCATGCTTTCAACAGAATGGTCAGCCAAATCAACAAACTGATAAAAGATGTATACGAGAAGGAATTATTGGTTCGCGATGCGCGATTCAGTCAACTGCAGGCCCAGATTAACCCGCATTTTCTGTACAACAGTTTTTTTATTCTGCAGAGAAGAATAAACAGTGAAGATATTGAAGGGGCCTCTAAAATGTCTGCCCAATTAGGAAAGTACTTTCAGTATGTAACTCACTCCGAACAGGATACCGTTCCTCTCAGTATTGAATTCAAGCATGTTTGCAATTACATCGATATCCAGACCATACGGTTCGCCCGGAGACTGACTGTTGAACTGGAAGAACTTCCCGAAAATTGTGCTCACCTGAAAGTTCCCAGATTAATACTCCAGCCTCTTGTGGAAAATGCTTTCAAGTACGGCTTGGAGGATAAAAGCAGTAACTGTTTCCTGAAAATTTCGTTTGAAACCAAAGAGGACTGTCTTTTAATCTTGATAGACGATAACGGAGGAGGAATGACGGAGACTGCTGTCGAACAATTGCGGCAAAAGCTCGAAGCACCTCTTCAGCATCAGGAAATATCAGGCTTAGTTAATATACACAAAAGACTGAGGATTTTCTTTGGAAATGAGAGCGGGCTCACGATCACACCTTTGCCTTCAGGAGGTTTGAGAGCAGTAGTCAAAATCCCGAGAGCTCCGGAAGGCCGAAATGTATAATATTCTTGTTGTGGATGACGAAGTTGAAATCGCGGATTATCTCCATCAGTTGGTAAAGGGCTTGGAAACCTATGAGGTTGATGTATACAAAGCCTATTCTGGAGACGAAGCACTTACTCTCCTTGGACGGAACAGGATGGATATCGTTCTCTCCGATATGAAGATGCCCGGCTTGAGCGGACTGGATCTTCTTGAGAGAATTAACGAGAGATGGCCGCACTGCCTGGTCATTTTTCTCACGGGCTATCAGGATTTTGACAGCATTTACACGGCTACTAAAATGGGCAGTGTGCAGTATCTGCTTAAGACCCTGGAAGACCATGAGATTCTCGATGCCCTGGAAATAACCTTAGCCCGATTGGAAAAGGAGCGAAGAACTGTCCGCTGTATTCAAAAATCAGAACCCTACCTGGTCCATCAGTTGCTTGAGGACGGTCTTCTATCACGGGATGAAAACTTCTGGAATAGAAGATCAACAATAGAACTGCTGGAGGAACTGGGAATTGAGCTCGATGTGAATGAGTCGGTGTACATTGTTCTTGCCAAATTCGATTTTCCTGTCAGGAGCAGCGGCATTACGGAATGTAAAAACATACTGCAGGCCGCCGAGATGCTGAATGATCACCTGGTATCCAATTTCGTTCATGTATTTACAAGCTTCAGGGAGCAATATCTGGTTTCACTTCTTCAGCCCCGCGATAAAACACTCAATGACCCCCAGTCTCTGATTTGGGGGAACCTGGATCTGATCCAAACCCTTTTTCATGATCAAGTGAAGCAGGAATTTTCCTTTTTATTGGAATCATGCCCTGTCCCCCTGTCCCGCATGGCAAAGGTATTCGATGAAATGACTGACAATCTGGACAAGCAGATTGGAGCCGGAAACCGGGGAGGCGGGATAAGTTCCGTTGCCTTCGATGGGACGGACCTTTCTTTTCGTTCAGGGCTTCATTTTGAACGGGGACTGCAGCTGCTGCATGAGTACCTCGAGTCGGGTCGAAAAGAAGAGTTTATTAACCTGATCGACGCTATCTTTTCCTCCTCCGGTGACTTGTATGAAGCATATATTTCAATTTCCCTTATACTCTACAGGACAATAAACACCTTCGGACTATATGAGGAGATTAACGACCAGACCGGGCTGCTGCACCTTTTTAACCTGGAAGAACACCTGACCAGGGATGCTGCCGTTAATTATCTTAAAACAGTTTCACACATTCTTTTTGATAAAATAGAATTAAAAAGCAAGCAGCGAGTTTCGGCAATCATAGAGAGTCTCTGTGATCATATCAGGAACCATTTGAGTGAGGATATTTCACTGGTCAGGCTGGCTGACTTTGCCAACCTGAATGCTTCATACCTGTCACGGCTGTTCAAAAAGGAAATCGGGCAGAACCTTTCAGTGTATATCGCTAATGAAAAGATGATAAAAGCCAGGGACCTGCTGAGCAATCCCCGATTGAAAATCAAGGAAGTGGCTGCTGAAGTCGGGTACTACAATCCTGCTTATTTTACAAGATTTTTTAAGCAGCTGACAGGACTGTCACCAGCGGAGTACAGAAATTCTATGGCGAATGTAAAAAATAGAGAAGATATGTAAAACTATTGCAGCTTTCGCCATTGGATAACCTGTTCTACCATACTTTCAGACCTGCAGGTCAAATTAAGAAAGGATGGTATTCATTTATGAATCGAAAGAAACTTTTTACAGTCGGTTTATTGTCAGTTCTGGTTCTCTTTTCCGCTTTTGCTGGTGGTCAGCAGAGCGAATCGACCGAACCGGTAATCGTTGCTCCGGGCCCCTTCGGCAAGTACAGCCCCCCCATCGAGGTGACGGCTTTTAAAATAACAAAGGACCAGATGTCTTTTCAGCCAGGTGAAGACCTGAACAACAATATCTGGGCTAAGCTCTATGAAGAGGAGCTGGGCGTCAAGGTTAATTACGTATGGACCGTTGCCGACGCTCAAGCTCAGAATAAAGTCAACGTGCAGATTGCCGCAGCGGATTTACCTGATATTTCCACAGTCGGTCCTGTTCAGTTCAAATCTCTTTATGAAAGCGGAATGATCCAGGACCTTACGCAGGCGTGGGATGAATACGCCTCTCCCCTGGTAAAACAAATCTTTGAAGAGGAAGATGGAGGAGTTGCTCTTGGTCAGGTAAGCATAGACGGTAAGCTCTATGGTATTCCCAAAACCAGGGAAAACCTTGATGCTGTGCCTCTCATCTATATACGAGCCGACTGGCTGGAGAATTTGGGACTTGCTGTTCCCAGAACAATTGACGAGCTGGAAGCCGCAGCCAGAGCTTTTGCTTTTGATGATCCTGACGGGAACGGCGAAGATGACACCTTGGGGATTTCGTTCACTGGAAACCTCAACGACCCCATCGGCGGTATGAACGGTTTGTTTATGGGTTTTGGGGCCTATCCTTACCTTAACGGAGCCAAGGAAGTCTGGTTGAACGATCCTTCATCAGGAGAAGTAATCTCTGCTTCAGTGCAGCCGGAAGTGCGCCAGACTCTGGAAACATTGTCACGCTGGTACGAAGAGGGAATTCTCGATCGAGAGTTTGCTACTAGAGATCTGGTTAAAATTTCGGAATTGGCCTCAAACGGCAAACTGGGGATTGTGTATGCTGAGCACTGGTTTCAGTGGATGTGGCCCATGCCCATGGCTATCATAAATGTCCCCGAAGCCGAATGGATCACTATAGAGATCCCTACAGTAGATGGCAGTCCTGCTGAAGTTGTTCTTCCCGGTTCTCTCGACAGCACTGTTTATGTGGCCAATTCTTCTATGAAGAATCCCGAAGTGCTCGTAAAAATGTTGAACCTCTATGTGAAGCAGCTCTCCCAGTCAAGTCCCGATTACGCTGAGGACTATCATGTAATCACCAAGGAAGACGGTGAGAAGTTTATCACCTGGCACTATGGACTTGTACAGAGCGGTACCGTCGGAAACGCCTATGGAACCGGACGTATTCAAGAGTGGTATAAACACAGAAATACCGATTATCATCAGCACGAAACTGCCTGGGTAGCCGATATGATTGATCAAATCAGAAAGCATATCGGCGATCATGAGGAACCCGGCGACAATATGTGGAACTGGACAACATGGATGTGGGGGAACCCGGAGGGCGCTTACTCTATTAACTTGAAGCTTAAAGATGAAGGGCGCACATTCGTCAATGCATACCTCGGTGTCGATACTGAGACCATGGCAGATAGAATTTCATCCCTTGCGTCCATGAGAGAAGAGGTTTTTACCCGGATCATTATGGGAGGACAACCCATAAGCGCTTTCGATACCTATGTTCAGGATTGGTACAAACTCGGCGGAGAAAAAATCCTCGGAGAAATTAACGATCTTTAATGTATACCGTCCTTCCCGGTCTTTGTCGGAGTAGTAACTATCCGGCAAAGACCGATCTATTATCTACTTCATAAAGGAAAGCGAAATGAAAGCACTCCCATCGGCCAAGGCAAAAAGAAATGTGCCGCTTCACCTTATGCTGCTGCCGGCTGTTATATTAGTTCTTATCTATAACTATATACCGATGCTAGGGGTGGTCATGGCTTTTCAACGGTATATTCCCGGGCGCGGTCTCTTCGGATCGCCATTTACAGGCCTGGATAATTTCAAATATGTCTTTGGCCTATCCGGCTTTACTTCAGCTGTTCGGAATACTGTCTTTATCGCTTTTATAAAAATGGTTACCGGGATAGTTGTTCCTGTAACCTTCGCACTTCTTCTCAATGAAGTGCGTGCAAAGAAGACGAAAAAGATAATTCAGACGATGATCTATCTGCCCTTTTTTCTGTCATGGGTCATCCTTGCTGGTATTCTGAGGGATATACTCTCTCCCAGTACGGGAATCGTCAATAAATTTCTCATGCTCTTTACCGATGAGTCGGTGTACTTTCTGGCCAATGCGGGAATTTTCCCCTGGGTTATCATCATTACTCACATATGGAAAGAATTCGGTTACGCAACAATTATTTATCTTGCCACGCTTACTACCATCGATCCGGCTCTCTATGAGGCAGCGATGATAGATGGAGCGGGACGGCTCAGTCAGACCTGGCATGTAACGATTCCCGGCATAGCACCTATTGTGATACTTCTGTCGGTATTAAGCCTTGGTCAAATACTGAATGCAGGATTTGACCAGGTTTTTAATCTCTACAATTTTTCTGTCTACAGTACGGGAGATATACTGGATACCTTCATTTACCGGATCAGTCTTGATAATCTCCAGTTTGCGATAGGAACGGCTGTAGGGCTTTTCAGGTCTGTTGTTTCCTTTGTGTTTGTCGTTGCTTCCTACTGGCTGGCAGATAAGCTTACGGACTACCGAGTATTCTGAGTATAGGAGAATTCGATGAACATCAGAGATTCAAAGGCTGAAGCACTTTTTAAAAAAATCAATACGGTTTTCCTCTGCATTGTGGCAGTCCTTTGCGTTTTGCCTCTCGTTCACGTTCTGGCTCTGTCTTTCAGCAGCAGCCGTGCAGCGGGGGCGGGAATCGTCACTTTATGGCCGAAGGAGTTTACTCTCGAAGCCTATAACTACGCTATTGGAAGATCCCAGTTCTGGAGATCCATGGGTATATCCCTGTCCAGAATCCTGGTGGGGCTGCCTGTCAACATGGTGCTGACAGTACTGACTGCCTATCCGCTCTATATGTATTCACGGAGTTTTAAGGCAAGGAATTTCTACGCATGGTTCTTTTTTATCACCATTCTTTTTAATGGCGGGCTGGTTCCCACGTACATGGTTGTTTCAATGACCGGAATTCGCGATACTCTCTGGGCTCTTATTCTTCCGACTGCCGTTCCGGTGTTCAATATCATACTTCTGCTGAATTTCTTCAGAAGACTGCCTAAGGAGATTTCCGAATCAGCTTATATGGACGGTGCGAGCCATTTGCGAATACTTTTTCAGATATTTATCCCTCTATCGAAACCTGCTCTGGCAACCTTGATCCTTTTTGTTTTCGTTTTCCACTGGAACAGCTGGTTCGACGGTTTGATCTATATGAACTCGTCGGAAAATTACCCTTTGCAGACATATCTGCAGAATATTGTAGTTGCAAGGGACTTCGAAATGTATTCCAGTGCTACGGCCGAGGAGTTGAAAGCACTGGCAGAAGTGTCGGACAGAACCACGAAAGCAGCTCAGATTTTTATAGCAGCTTTCCCCATACTCATAATTTACCCCTACCTTCAGAAACACTTTGTCAAAGGTATTGTCGTGGGCAGCATAAAAGGCTAATAAGGAGATAATTTCTTGCAGTACGGATATTTTGATGATCAAAAAAAAGAATATACTATTACGAACCCTGAAACTCCCGCAAGCTGGAGCAATTATCTGGGCGATACCGAGTACGGAGCCATTATAACAAACAATGCGGGAGGGTACAGTTTTTTCAAGTCGGCTTTTAACGGTCGTTTTATGCGCTTCCGCACAAACAGCGTTCCTCTGGACCAGCCGGGTCGGTACTTGTATATCAGGGATGATGAGAGCGGGGATTACTGGTCTGCTTCCTGGCAGCCGGTGGGTAAGCCGCTCGAGGACTACAAAAGCGAATGTCGCCACGGTACGGCATATACTGAGATCACCTCACAGTATTCGAGCATAGAGAGCAAAACTTTCTACTATGTGCCGTTGGGGCAGAGGTTCGAATGCTGGGCATTGAAACTCACAAATACAGGCGATCGGCCCAGGAATATTTCTCTTTTTACCTATTGCGAGTTTTCAAGCCACTGGAATCTGCTTAAGGATCAGGTCGATATTCAGTACACGCAATATATCGTCAAAGGCGATATGTATGACGGTGTAATGCAGATTTCCTGCAATCATCATGTGGATGAGAATCTGGATGACTTTCAGGCCGACGGACAGGGGCGCAATGTCTGGATGACCCTCAGGGGCACTCCGATCGATAGTTTCGATACCCAGCGGGAAAGCTTTCTCGGCGGTCCCTATAGGAATTACAGCAATCCCATAGCTGTGGAATCGGGAAAGTGTTCCGGCTCAGAAGCCCACGGCGACAGTGCCTGCGGAAGTTTGCACAGCAGCGTGACGCTGGCACCGGGAGAGACGAAGGAAATCGTAGTCCTGCTGGGTGTCGGAAAAGTAGACGAAGAGAAAATATCTCTGGCCGATGCTTACGGCACATGGAGCTCCGTTGAGGAGGAACTGAATAAGCTTAAAGATCACTGGCATTCCCGGCTTGGCCAGTTCGAGTGCCGCACCCCGGATAGCGATTTCAACAGTATGATCAATGTCTGGAATGCCTATAACTGCCTGATTACTTACTCATGGTCCCGTGCGGCCAGCCTGGTTTACAATGGCGAGCGGGACGGGCTCGGGTTCCGGGACACTGTTCAGGACCTCCTGGGAGTAATGCCGCTGATCCCGGAAGAAGCCCGGGAGAGACTCGTTTTAATGCTTACCGGACAGTTCTCCAATGGTGGAGCCATCCACGTGGTCAAACCCTACAGCCACAAACCCGGGCATGAGACTATCAATCCCGATGATGATTACAGGTCCGATGACTGCCTGTGGTTTTTCGACACTATAGCCGAGTATGCGGCAGAGACAGGGAATCTGGATTTTTACAGGCAAGTGGTTCCCTATGCGGACAAAGGGGAAGCTTCGGTTCTGGGGCACCTTAAGAATGCCCTTATGTTCAATCTTCAGAGGATGGGAGCCCACGGTCTGCCTTGCGGGCTTACGGCTGACTGGAACGACACCATGCGGCTGGGACAAAAAGGGGAGAGTCTCTTTATCACCTTTCAGCTGCGGTACGGCTTAAGGAAGTATGCCGGGATTTGCCGGCTCCTTCAGTTTGAGGAGGAAGCGGCCTGGGCAGAGGACCAATGCTCCAGGCTGGATGACACTATTGAGCAGCATGCCTGGGACGGTGAGTGGTTTATCCGGGGCTTCCATGAGGACGGCAGCCCTGTCGGATCGAAAAACAGCGATGAAAACCATGCCTCCCTGTTTCTGAACTCCCAGAGCTGGGCTGTTATCAGCGGTGCCGCAACTGAACAACAGAGAGAAAAAGCCCTTGATACCGTCTGGAAAAGGCTCTCCACGGAGTACGGAATCATGGTGTGCGATCCTCCTTTCAAGAAAGGGGATATCAATGTCTTTGCCGCAGTCCTCTTCAATGAGGGACAGAAAGAGAATGCAGGAATCTTTTGTCATCCCCAGGGGTGGGCTGTTATGGCCGAATGCCTGAACGGTAACGGCGACAGGGCATATGAGTATTACAGAAACTTTATGCCTTCGGCCTATAACGACAGGGCTGAAATCCGTGTGAGCGAACCGTATGTTCACGCGCAAAGTACCCATTCCCGATACAGCCGTAAATATGGGACAACCCGTCTGCCCTGGCTTTCGGGAACTGCTGCCTGGGCGTATCATTCTGCAACCCATTATATCCTCGGGATATTTCCCGAATACAATGGATTGAGAATCGATCCCTGTATTCCTTCCCGGTGGGATAAATTTACGGTTACCAAGGTTTTCAGAAATAAAAAAATTCATATAACAGTTGCCAACCCTCAGAAATTGCAAACCGGGATAGGTCAGTTAATCTGCGGCGGTAAGAAAATAACGGGCAACTTTATTCCAGTGGAAATGCTCGAGGATGGAATGGAAGTCCTGGCTGAAATTGGAGTCTGAATTGAAGGCACTTGAGAGAAGCAGCGATGGATTCTTTGTCAAGGGGGAGGATGGAGTCCTCGCCATTTCAGCAACCTATGACGGAAAAGTGGAATTTATCTATTTCAAAGAAAGGCAGCTGGCTCTGGTGAATTCCTCTTCAGGCTATCCTGCTTATTACCGGGTTCCTGCTGCAAGAATGGAATATCCTGTTAAAGCAGTGCTTATGGATCTTGACGGCACCAGTGTCAGGAGCGAAGAATTCTGGATCTGGATCATCGAGAAAACCATTGCCTCAATGCTCGGCAATCACTTTTTCCGGTTAGAGCAGGAGGATCTTCCGTATGTTTCGGGGCACAGCGTCTCTGAGCATCTGGATTACTGTCTTAAAAAATACTGCCCCGCAGGAACCCTTGAAGAAGCCCGGATCTGCTATTTTGACCATTCACACCGGGAGATGGATCTGATCCTTCAGGGAAAGGGGCGTTCCGATGCCTTTACCCCTGCAAATGGGCTGAAGGAGTTTCTCTGCAGTCTCAAAAAGATGGGGATAAAGATCGGCCTGGTGACATCGGGACTTTACGAGAAGGCCTGGCCGGAGATTCTTTCGGCCTTTAAAACTATGAACCTGGGGCGCCCGGAAGATTTTTACGACGCCATTATAACAGCCGGCTATCCGCTGAGGAAAGGGCAGCCTGGAACATTGGGAGAATTGTCACCCAAACCCCATCCCTGGCTCTACGGGGAAATGGCTGCCATAGGTCTGGGGATCCCCTGCGATCAGAGACACCACGTTTTGGGAATTGAGGACAGCGGGGCGGGAATCTGCTCTATTAAACTGGCAGGCTTTACAGCCGTGGGAATGAGCGGCGGCAACATCGAAGAAAGCGGCTCATTGGAACTCTGCGATCATTACTGCGGGGATTTCAGTGAGATTTTAACGATTGTGGAAGGATCATGATTAAATGAAAAACCAATATGAAATGCATATTATAATAAATACCCATTGGGATCGGGAGTATCGATGGTCCTTTGCGGAAACCCGGTTCCGGTTGGTCGAAGCCGTTGACGATCTCATCGATATAATGAACACAGACAAGCGGTTTGTCCATTTTCATACCGATTCGCAGGTTTCCATGCTCGATGATTATCTGGAAGTGAAGCCCGAAAGAGCGGAGGAGCTGAAAAAACTTGTCGCCGGCAAGAGGATCCTGACCGGTCCCTGGTACACCCTTCCGGCAGAATTTCTCGTGAGTGGTGAAGCCCTTGTCCGGAATCTGCTCACAGGGCACCGCATCTCCGAAGAACTCGGCGGCGTCATGAAAGCTGCCTACAATATTTTCAGCTGGGGACAGGTCTCCCAGCTGCCTCAGATATACAAGCAGTTTGGCATGGACACGATCCTTTTCTACAGGGGGATCGACCAGTCTGCACTGGACAGTCTGGAATTCAAATGGCAGTCTCCCGACGGATCGGAGGCACTGGGCCTGACTTTCGGATCCTACCACAGACTGAACTTCTGGCGATATGTTTACCTCCCCTATATTCAGGGAGAGCTGGGAGTCAGCGGTGACAACCACAGCCTGAGCCGGGAAAATCTCGGAGAGAAGGGATTCCTGTTCAGTCTCTGCGACAGCTGCAGCAACGATCTTAATCATCTGGTAATCGATCAGCCCTGCGCCGAAGATCTCACGGCAGCACTGAAGGGGATGGATACACTGGTAAAGACTGCGGCAGATAAATCCTCTGTGAAGGATCTTCTCTTTCTTCAGGGCTTTGACCAGGAAAACCCCGATCCGATAATTTCCGATCTGATAGATCGAATAAATGAAAGAATCGATTATGGAAAGGTCAAAGTCGGGAACCTGCCTGACTACATACAAAAAGTTAGATCAGCACTGATTACGGAGGGACTCCTGGACAGACTTCCATTGAAAAAAGGAGAGATGCTGGATGTGGAAAAAGTGGGTGATGCCTTCGGACCTCTGTACAACGGAGTTTTCTCGGCGAGAATGCCCCTCAAGCTGCTCAACTCTTCCTGCCAGCGTCTTATCGAATGCTGGGCAGAACCTTCGGCGGTCTGGTCCATGCTGAACCGGGGAACCTATCCCCGAATTCCTTTGGATATTGCCTGGAAAGAGTTGCTGAAAAACCAGCAGCACGACGGGATAGGCGGCTGCCATGTGGATCGGGTCACAAGAACCATGAACGAGCGCTATGAGAATGTCCGCGATATCGGTGAAACAATAACCAGAAACTCTTTAAAAGCTCTCACCTGTAAAATTGATTTTTCCCACTTGGAGAACAGGGAAATTGGACTAGCGGTATTCAACTCCACCCAGTTCCAGCGTTCGGAAGTAGTTGAACTGACTGTCGATATTCCGAAAAACTGGAATTTCAGATATATCAACAGCCATTCGAGAAGGGATTTCGGTTTGACGGCGTATGATACGTCGGGTAATGAGGTGGAGTGCCAGATTTTACACTTTGAAGACGATACCCTGTTCGGATATCTCAAATTCGGTAATGTCATCGAGTTTGATGCGACGAGGTGCCGCATAGCCCTGAGCGTAAAAGATCTTCCGCCCATGGGGTATTCCACGTATAAAATTGTTCCCGAAAAAGCAATTAAAAGGCCAGTCGAATCGATCTGCAGCGGAGTCAATACCCTGGAAAATCAATACTTGAAAGTAGTAATTAACAGCAGCGGGACGCTGGATGTTTTCAACAAAGAGACCGGTATGCTTGTCCCGGGACTGCACTACTTTGAGGATACCGGAGATAAGGGCGGACCGCTTAAATTCGATCCTCCCTATGAGGAAGGGACTCTCAATACGCTCTCTGAGAGTCCTGCCATTTCTCTCATCCATAAAGGACCCCTTTATGGCCGTTTCAGAATCGAATACCGATGGATGCTTCCCGAGAGGATGGAAGCAGAACTAAAGATTCATGTACCCCACGGCAGCGAGTGGGTGGATCAGGGGAGATTGAAGCGATCGGAATCTCTGAAGGCTGTCAAAATTGTCACGGATATCATTCTGACCAAGGACTCCAGAAAAGTGGATTTCATTACATCTATTGATAACAGCGTGAAGGATCACCGGTTGAGAGTGATTATCCCTACGGGTCTGGCCGATTCCCGTTTTTCCATAGCAGACTCCCCGTTCGACGTTGTTCAACGATCAGTAATCGTTCCTGATTCAACGGGATGGTATGAAAACGCTGCGGTGACCTGGCCTACAGAATCTTTCGCGGCCGTTAATGATGGAACATCGGGGGCTGCTGTCTATCATAAGGGGCTTTCCGAATACGAGGTGAGTGACAATGCATCCAGATCTATCTGCCTTACTTTGATCAGGGCATTCAGCACCGCGGGCAATCCAACGGAAACCTGGCAGTATCAGGATTTGGCCCAATGTCCGGGAAAGCACACTTTTCATTACTCCCTGGAAATCGGTGCCGGCTGCGGTATGAGCCTTTCTTCCCTCAAGAAAAAATCCCTCTGCTCAAATATCCCCCTGAGAATCGCCCAGACGACAAAACACAAAGGACAATGGGGGCCGGCAAAATCCTTTATCAATCTCACTTCTGAGGATTTTATTGTAACAGCCCTTAAAAAAGCTGAGTATGAAGAGGCTTTTCTGATCCGCGGGTTCAACGTTTCCGACAGGAAGCTGGATGTCACCATAAAAGTTGACGGAAGTATCAAACGGGCAGCCAGGGTCTCCCTGGAGGAGAAAATCATGACCGGGATTGATGTTATCGATCACGATACCATCCGGGTATCAGTCGGGCCTTCTGAAATAGCCAGTTTTATGCTGTACCCGGAAGAAGGAGTCCTGTCCTGATGGTGTATTATATAGATAGTCTGAAGGGCGATGATAGTAACAGCGGAACACGCGAGTCCGATCCCTGGAGGTCGTTGGAAAAAGTAACGGGGGCGGGAGCCGGATTTCAGCCGGGGGACAAAATTCTTTTCAAACGGGGTTGTGAGTGGAGAGGATCTCTGGTCCCGGGGAGCGGTTCTTCAGACAGATATATATTGTATGGGGCCTATGGAGAGGGGGCTGATCCAGTTTTGAATGGATCGGTCGAATTAAGCGCAAAAGGACAGTGGGATTTGTATGGAGGTTCACTCTGGATGAGTCGTGACTCCTTTCAGGTCGATGTCGGCAACCTGATTTTTGATGATTTTTCCTCCATAGCCTCCATAGCCTCCATAGCCTCCATAGGAGGAGTGAAAAAGTGGAAGATGCAGAATCTCTCAACAGAGGGAGACTTCTTCTATAATGAACGGGACGGGAAAATCTACCTGCTGTCCCGTGGGAATCCCGCTTCCTTTTACAGGAAAATTGAAGCAGCCCTGAACAGAAATGTTATCTCATTTTCTCATGCCCATCATGTCATCTTTGAAAACCTCCATGTGAAAAGGGGCGGCGCTCATGGTTTCCAGGGGACTCACTCCCATCATATCATCATCCGGAATTGCGAAATCTCCCAAATCGGCGGCGGTCTCTGTCCGGGAATGGTCGAAACCCGTTTTGGAAACGGAATCGAGTTCTGGGGTACTAACAGGGACCAGCTGGTTGAGAGGTGCCGGATACATGATATTTACGATACGGCGGTTACTAATCAGAATCATAGCGGCGAAGCGCAGCAGGAGCGGATCACCTACAGGGACAACTATCTATGGAATTGCGCCATGTATACCATTGAGATATGGAACAACGGGGGAAGTGGGGATGGGGGAGGGGAAGCATCAACACTTAAGGATATCCGCTTCGAGTTCAACACCAGTCTCTATCCCGGCTGCGGCTGGGGAACCCAAAGGGTAGACAGGCACGGTTATCATCTCAATTTCGGGAAAAATACTGCCGAGACAGGTTCCGTCATACTCAAGAATAATATATTTTACGAAGGCAACGGGTTTCTCATCGCCGACTTGGCCGGAGAGGAGGAGGCACCCTGGTGGAACCACATCGATATGGATGAAAACTGCTATTATTCATCAATTCATAAAGACAAATCCTTATGGCTGATCAACTGCAAGAATCAATTTGATTTTTCCTTCAATCTCGATGATTTTGAACGATATAAAGCGAGAACGAAGTGGGACCTTCACTCTGTCGTACATAAACCCGATTTTGCAAGACTTGACAATCACAACTTTCAATTGACAGCTCCTCCGGCGAATTTCCAATGTGGAGTTAGATAGAATGAACGATATTGAAGGAGCTCCTGCATGAAACTCAGTTTCAGGGAATACAGAGAAAAAGTAGAAGGCTGCTGGCTCGGCAAAAACATAGGCGGGACCCTGGGCGCCCCGTTTGAGTGCAAAAGAGGGGTGTTCGATATTGATTTCTACACTCAGGACTCCGGAGGAGAACCACTGCCGAACGACGACCTCGACCTTCAGCTCCTATGGCTCAATGCAGTGGAAAAGTACGGCAGGAGTGTAAATGCATCAATTTTAGGTGAGTACTGGCTGCAGTACGTCACTCCAAACTGGGCGGAATATGGAGCAGGAAAAAGCAATCTGAGGATGGGGCTGCTCCCGCCCCTTTCCGGCTATTCGGGCAACACCAACAGAAACAGCTGCGGGGCATTTATCCGCTCGGAAATCTGGGCGTGCCTTGCCCCTGGCCATCCGGAAATCGCCGTCCAATACGCATATGAGGATGCTATTGTTGATCACAGTCACGAGGGCGTCTATGGTGAAATCTTTTTTGCTGCCCTGGAAAGTGCTGCCTTTGTCGAAAGTGATAGAGATAAACTCTTGAGTATCGGTCTATCGTATATTCCCGAAGATTGTGCAGTAGCGGAAGTAATCCGGCTGGTCGTCCAATCCTGCCGGAAGCAGGTGGACTGGAAGACATTGAGGAAAAAGATTCTTCAGGAGTTCCCTTCGGCCTTCGGAATGAGCCAGGGGTATGAAAACCGTAAGCCGGAGGATGATGTCCCCTTTGGGGAGATCGGTTACGACGCTCCCGCCAATATCGGATTTACCATTCTCGGTTGGTTGTACGGAGAGGGGGATTGGGGAAAAAGCCTGAGCCTCTCGGTCAATTGCGGCGAAGATGCCGACTGTTCTGCGGCAACGCTCGGCTCCATGTTGGGAATCATACATGGTGTCAGAGCTGTTCCCCGGAAGTGGCTTGAACCCATTGGAAGAAAAATCAAAACAATATCCCTGAACCTGGGCGATTTTGGCGTCTCTATTCCCAAAACAGTCGATGAATTAACTGATCGCCTGACAAGACTGACCCCTGGTTTCCTCGGACTGGATATCTGCGATATCATGGCAGACAAAGCTTATTCAATAGATGTCCGAAGCGGTCACAATCTTCTGAACAAAAATGTTCCGGTCAACGGCTATTACTCAAGAAATTTCACCGACCTTCTTGAAGACCAGCCCTTCCAGCTGAAGTTTGAGAACCATCTGATGGAAGTGATTCTCCGGTATGGCGATGAACCTTTCCTGAAAATAGGCGAACCCTTTACTTTTCGTTTATATATATTCAATAACATCATGATGCCCCAGTGGCTGCGGCTCAAATGGCACGCCCCTGAAGAGCTGCGCATCGCCCCTTCCAGAGATTTCAATCTCCATCTTGAACATAATCACGGCTGTATAGGAAAGACTTCCGCGGAATTTTCACTGACCGCTGATCAGATTTCCCAGAGAAAATACGAGATTGTACTGGATATCGGGTCGGAAGGCAGGCATTCCAGACTCTTAATCCCCATAACCTTGCTGGCATCATATAAGTGGGAGAATCGGGATGCATAGCATACGGAATAAAACCAGTTCTCAGTATATCAAAACCCTTACGGAAAAAAGGATACCCGATTTTTCTCAACTGGTAACAATTCTCAATGGGGGAAAGGCTGACAGACCCACGCTCTTTGAATTGTTTCTCAACGACAGACTGAATGGGGAGCTGGCCGGTGACCGCTCAGCCTATAAAAATGAACTGCTATGGACAATGCAGGCCTTTCGAAATGCGGGGTATGACTATATGACGCTGTACCCCCCCTGTGTGTTCTCCTTTCCGAAGAAGAGACATCCCAAATCAAAAAGTGTTTCCCAGAATGACGCTGCTCTCATATACGACAGAAAGTCCTTCGACTCCTATCGGTGGCCGGCTGCCGGGGAGAAGCTCTTTTCTTTCCTGGGGGATTGGGACGAGCTCCTGATTCCAGGTATGAAAATGATTCCCTGTACTCCCGGAGGCGTCCTGGAGAATGTCACAGATATTATCGGCTTTGAAAATCTCTGTTATATGCTCTTTGACAATGAACCTCTCGTACAAGATACCTTTGCCAGGGTAGGAGAAACCCTGCTGGAATACTACAAAATCGTTAGCCGGTATAGTGCTGTGGGAGCTCTCATCGTGAATGATGACTGGGGGTTCAGTTCACAGACCCTTTTGAGCCCCGACGATTTGAGAAAGTACGTCATCCCCTGGCATAAGGAATTTGTCGATGTTATTCATAAATCGGGAAAGCAGGCAGTTCTCCATTCCTGCGGACAGCTGGAACATGTAATGGACGATGTCATTGACCATATCGGCTTTGATGCTAAACACTCCTATGAAGATAAAATCCTGCCTGTCGAACAGGCCTATGAAAAATGGGGTGGAAGAATTGCCATACTCGGTGGGCTCGATGTGGATTTTATGTGCACCGCCGACCCGCGGGATATTTACCATAGGGCGAAAGCTATGCTCAATCGGACTTCGGAGAAAGGAGGCTACGCATTAGGAACGGGAAATAGCGTTCCCCCCTATGTCCCCTTTGAAAACTACTATGCCATGATCCTGGCCGCCCTGGAGAATTAATACTGAACTTATAGCTTTCACACATCTTTACCGATTAAGCAAAGCACTTGAGATTTTCTCAGGAGGAAAAATGAAACAGACAGAATTGATACATAGACTGAATCATCCTGGCAGAAAAGTCCGAATAGTTATCGATTCGGATACCTATAACGAAGTTGACGACCAGTTTGCCTTGGCTTATGCCCTTAAATCTCCCTCTGCCATCTCTGTGGAAGCCATTTATGCCGCTCCCTTTTACAATGACAGGGTTTCCGGCCCGGAAGAGGGGATGGAGAAAAGTTACGAAGAGATCCTGAAAATTCTATCGTTGATGAATGTCTCTCTTGAGGACCGGGTGTTTAAAGGATCCAGAAGCTGCCTTCCCGACCGCCGGTCACCCGTGGAAAGCGACGCTGCCAGTGATCTTGCGGCAAGGGCCATAGCCATGGAAGATGAGCCCCTTTACGTGGTTGCCATCGGTGCCCCGACCAATATCGCATCGGCCATTCTGATGAAACCTGAGATTATCAATAAGATCGTCATCATTTGGCTTGGGGGACAGGCCCATCACTTTTCTTACAATGATGAATTTAACCTGAGACAGGATGTCAGCAGTGTCCGCGTACTCTTCGACAGCGGCGTTCCCCTGGTTCAGATCCCCTGCAAAGGGGTCGCCTCTCATTTGATTACTACCGTGCCCGAGCTTGAATACTATCTGTCGGGGAAAAGCGCTATTGGTGACTACCTTGCCGATATTGTCCGGAATTATGCAGAAAATGCCTTCGGATGGTCAAAAGTTATCTGGGATATATCTGCCGTTGCCTGGCTGATCAACCCCGGCTGGTTTTCCTCGTCCCTGGTTCACAGTCCTGTCATTTCCGATGAACTGAGGTGGAGTTTTGACAGAAGAAGACATTTTATACGGTATGTCGATTTCCTGGACCGGGACAGCATCTACGCCGATCTTTTCAGAAGCCTGGCTGATTAGTATCAGGATCCGTCCATCTGATCGGGGTGGCACTTGCCTTTGGTGATAAAGGCTGACCGCGCTACGGTTTCAGCATATATGTTCGGTATGACTGAGCAATACCAATACGTCGTAACTCACGTACAGGTTTGTAATTAAGCGGTATTGAACATAGTCTCTCAAATTGCAATTGTCTCTACTTCTCGTCAACTTCCCTGATACTTTTCCGGTAAATATGCTATAATTATCGTTATCAGTAAATATAGTAATAAAAATTAGCAGCATAGAGGTTCTGTAAGAGATTATGCATCGGAGGTATCTGATAAGTCATGATAGATACCTTTTTGATAGCTTCCAGTTCTTTTTATGCGAGTTTACGTGGGATTACAACAAAGGAGACATTTGATATGTCGAGAATATGTGAAGAAATCGGGAAAATTCACAAAAATACCCGTCATAGGGTTAAAGATGACGAAAAATCTCAGATATACCAGATAATTTGTCTTGAACCAGGCATAACGAGAAAAACTATTGTTAAAAAACTGAACCTGCGACCGACATCAGTGTCTAATATGGTTAGCGAGCTTATTAACCAAAATCTCGTAATTGAGGGAGAAGTTAAGAATGAAGGAAAAGCTGGAAGACCGGAGATATCATTATCTGCCAACTACAATGTTAGTGTCTGTATAGCTGTATATGTGCTCTCAAAGTATCTGAAAGCGGTTGTAGTAAATTTGATAGGGGATGTACTTTTCGAAAATGAGATCTATGTTCCAGAGGAAATAACTAATGACGAACTGATGACCAGACTGGTAGGCATCATCAACCCGTTGAAAAATCAGATTCCTGCCGCCTCGAAACTGCTGGGAGTAGGGCTGTCATTTACCGGATCTATCAACCGGATAAGCCAGAAGCTGATGAATGAAGTGCGTTGGTCAAATATACAGCGTTTATCACTGAAAGATTTGCGAGATATTGTTGGTTGTGAGATGACAATCCTCCCCAGTCTTGAAGCTCAGCTGGCACACCTCCTGCTGGAAGTGCCCTCCTATAGAAAAGGAGGTACTCTTCTGTATCATTGGGGATATGGAATAGGTGCCAGTTATGCAAAAAACGGACATATCATAACATCTACCCCCGGTTACGTCATGGAAATCGGACACATACCATTTGACAGCAGCAATACAATCAGATGTAAATGTGGACGTATCGGCTGCCTTGAGGCAACTGCTTCCATATGGGCTCTGCAGCAGCAGCTCAAAGATCAGTACCCTGATTTCCCGGAAGACGAAAATGAACTGAGCAGATATTTGATAAACATTAAACTGGCAGATTCTCCGATTATGAAATATGCGGTGGAGAGTATTGCCAACAGTCTGGCAATTTTGCATGAAATCCTATTTCCTGACAGGATCATTTTTTTAAGCTCTTTTACGGTCAATCCGCGGCTCTTCGCCGATGTTAAAGAGAAGTTTCTTGAAAACATATCTCTATCTATGCACAAGAATACCGAACTGATACCACTTTCTCCAGAATTTCGGGGGGAAGTATTCGGCAGTACGTACGGACTCTTTCATAAATTTCTCAGAGAACAACTGATAGCAGCAAATTGATAGTGAAAACAGAAAAAGCTGGAAGTATCCACTTTTCTTATCTTTCAGTATTGGGCCCACCCCAATGAATCCTCGATTTCTTGAGGTTGATCATTACCATAATTCGTACTATATTTCATTGTCATACAAATAGTGAGGGTTGTGTTGCATTGAAGAAGTTGCTGAACGAAATAGATTTGAGAATGACTACTCAACTGTTTATCAAAAACTTAATAAAAGAAAACGGCTTAAAGGAAGGTGATTTTCTTCCGACTGAGAAAGAACTATCAGATAGACTCGGTATTAGCAGGACGGCGATACGTGAAGCCTTGAAAGGCCTGGAGTCTCTAGGAATAACGAAAGCGCATCAGGGAAAAGGGCACTACATCCGGAAGTTCAACTACGAGGCAGCTCTTCTGTCACTAGATTATTTTGCTCAAATTGACCTCAAGGGTTTCAAGGACCTTTTGGAGGTGAGAATTAATCTGGAACCGACATTTCTTGCTCGTGATATAGAAAAATTTACGGAAGAAGATATATATGAGCTCAATAAATTGGTGCTGTCGATGGAGAAAAAGGCAGCCGTCTCTTTTGACGAGGTCGCCCTTAGCGATGAACACCGTTTATTTCACGAAAAACTTTTCACCTATGTTGATAACGGATTTCTTCTTGAACTGATGCACATGTTTAGCGTACTCCAGCATAAACTCAGTATTCTACATGGATACAATGCTTTCAGCAGTCCGAATTTCATTACTTGTCACCGTGAAATTGTTAAGGCTATTACTCTCCGGCAGCCAGAAATTGTGAAGGGTGCACTCATTACCCATTACTCAGATACCTACAAATGGGTTGACAGCAACACCACTTCTTAATCTGAACTTCCTCACGAAAAAAGCTGTTCTGCTAATTCCACCATGTATGCCTCTGCCAATTCAGCACCTTCATCTGAAAAACGGGTTGATACAGCTTCATAACCGCCTTCCTGATACGTTTCCTTACATGGCAGATAGCCAAGGTGTCCGTTGGCATACCCTACAATAGCGGTAATAGGAAATGGGGAGCGTTGTTTTACATTCAGTCCGATTGTCACAAAGAGTTAGCCTGAATACGTGGACTACACGATTTCCTTTTTGTGGCTTCGTAATTGAGACCTATGGTATTTTAGATATCACGTCTGTTTTAACTGATAACTATGATCGAAAGAATAAAAGCCTGAACTTATAAATGAAATCAGGTGGATCAGCGACATTGAGTCTCATTTATCTTGTGTCGCAGGTGTCTGTTCCCGGTCATTTTCATTTCTTCTATGGGATGAAAGGATTTTAATGGCACCTGCTTTTAACGACTCAGCATGTCACTGACGTATTCATCGTGTGCAGCAGACAATCTCGCGTACCTACTGGTGGAGAAATATTTCATCAGCAAAGAAGATACTAAATTTATATGTGTTTTAAAATGACTTGAACAAAAGTTCCAGGTATACTCCAAACATTAGAATGCCATATTCACACTACTGCTCGCTCTATTGAAAACATAACGACGGCTCTCCGCCCATGAGTTTTTTGAGAGTCCTCATAGCGAAACCCGGATAGTCGGCGGTGATATATAGATTATCAGGTCCCAGAACAACGGCATGACACGTGTAGTTGACGAAGATCGCTTTTTTTAAGGTTTTGCGCTGCTCAATCACCATCACCGCAGTTTGAGGATCGACCGGCTTACCTGTCGGGTTTCTACGGTTTACCCCGATTCCTTCCACCGCTCCTGTGGAGAATCCTATTCTTGCTTCACTGCGATCAATCCATGCCTCGTAGATTGCTCCCGCAACCGCATCAACAAGATATTTCCAGTAGTGATCCGGTGCTATCCCTTGTCCGCCGTAATTGTCGTCGAGCGAAGGTCCTGAATGAGTATGACTAGTAGAGAGCATAATAGAATGTGCAGGAATATCGGTCATATTACTCGCTTTTTCCCGAATTTCATCTACCATTGCATTGGGGAAACTCACCAGATCGGCAGTCACGATTGAAACCGTACTACCAGATTCAATCACAACCGCTTTGGCATTCAATGAATCATGAATTCCTTTGGATGTATCTTTTCTTGCAGCAAAACCTGCTAAGGGATACCCAACGGGCGGAGTTATATCTTTGGATGCAATACCACACAGTAACATAAAAAACCTCCTACTTATCAGAATTGAAAATTGAAATAAATACAGCTCATATCTAGGCGGATGGGAGCGTTCTGCTGCTTAAAGCTTACTTTTCCCATGCAAGAGAATAATCCCTCATAGAAGCAGGGGGATGCCCGCCGGGACCGTATCCTTCAGCAGTAGAGGTTGATCTAAGGGGTACAAACTTGTTATGCAGTGCCTCGGGACAGACGGTATATTCCAGAAAACCGAGTGTGGGATCGGCGTCACACCATCGATGCTCAAATTGGGGAAAACAGGTTGCTGGAGCATAGGTAAAAGTAATCCCTTCAAATACGTCGGTATGTCGGCAATGAATATGACCGCTGATAACTGTAGTACATCCGACCTTTTTAAATATGCTGAAAAGCAGATCACGATGAGGATGGTCTACGGAAAAATACCAGTTGAAATATTGATCCTTTTTAGTGATGTCAAAGTTGGGTTCGCTGAAAGAATCCATATACAGGGCGTAATGCATAACCCATATAGTGTATTGGTTCGCTCCTGAAGGCTTCAAGCTCTTAAGCCAGGATACCATCTCGGTTTCCTGTGGAAGCCCCGAACCCAACAGCATATCACAGATGCCAATAACTCGTACTTCTTCATATTCTGCATCCCACCACAGAGCTCCGAACACCTCCTGAAATTGTGCCGCCATTGAGTAGGTGATACCTAATGCTGTATCATCGCGATTCTCTATGGGACCTGTAATCTGTGTATGTTTATTGCCGGCATCCATATTCCCCGCAATGACATGGACGGGAAAAGGAAGCTGGTCAAAATCACTCTTCATCTGTTCAAGCTCGTACCGATGAATATAGCCATCCCTCGTCAGATCACCTCCAACAATAAGAAACTCAGGCTTTTTCTCGATAATCTGCTGTTTGGCTGTCTCCCAATTCTCATTCCATGCCGGTTGAAACCGGAATGATCTTGGAGACCCCACCTGTATGTCCGCTGCATGGATAAATTTCCATGTTTCTGCCATTATTTCCTCCTGATACGGTATTGCGCTATGTTGTATGAATTTGTTATCCTTTGATCGCACCTGCAGTAAGACCTGATACTAGCTGTTTTTTAAAAATCAGCGCTATAATTGTCGTTGGAATAGCTGACAGAATTGCTACTGCCGCTGCTCCGCCGTAATTCATATCATACAAGCCACCGAAGGATGCCGCATAAACGGTCAGCATACTTCTCCTGAACACTGTAACAATCAGCGGGATCAACAGATCATTCCATCCGTTGATAAAGGTAAACAGACCAACCGAAATAATCCCCGGTCTAGC
>JAGYPA010000170.1 GCA_018399255.1 Spirochaetales bacterium
GTTTTACAAGCAAATCCTCCGCTATTTGATAGCAGAGAAAAAAATAGAAGATAATCCCTCCACCGAAATGGAAATTGCGGAGCACTTCGGCTGCAGCAGGGCCAATGTACGTGACGCACTGAACAAGCTCGAATCTGACCGCCTGATCATACGTAAAAAGAAAAAAGGTCTCTACCTCCGTGTGCCGTCCCCCCAGGAACTGACCGAATCCTACGATTTGCGGGCTCTCCTTGAAAGCTACGCCCTGCGGCTGATGGTTGTAAACCGTTCGGACGCAAATCTTAAAATCCTGCGCAGTCTGGCAGAAGAGTATGAAAAAGCGGCTGAGGCAGCTGATATACAGCAATGTCTCACTATCAATACCCAATTTCATATCAAGATAATCGAATTTTCCCATAACATTACCCTCCGCAAGGTAGTGTATGATCTGCGGCTGATAACCGACCTTTTCCGATTCGCCTACCAGCTGAAAGACAATGTAAGAATTTATACTGACAGCACCAATGAGTGCAGTCATATAAAAATTATTGAAGCTCTCGAAAAAGGGGAAAACGACAGGGCTGAAGAACTGCTGAAGCAGCATATCTTCAAGGGCAAATATTCAACCCTCGAAGCCGCCCTGGGAATCAACCTCAACAGCAGACCTCCGGTATAGACCCGGCAGCCTGCGAATCTTATCAGCAAGATATCTCCTCCTATTCTTATAGGTTGAATCCTGCTTCATAAGCCGTATCGAACATAACTTCAATATTTTCCGGAGGTACACCATACTGAATGTTATGATCAGCGGCAAATACATACCCTCCGTTCTTCCCTAAAATCGTAATTCGTTCTTTCACCTCTCTTCCTGCATCCTCCAATGAGCCGAACTGCAGTGTTTTCTGGCTGTCCACTCCGCCTCCCCAGAAAATCACCCTGTCACCAAAATCGTCCTTCAGTCCTTGAACACCCATACCCTCGGCTGAAGCCTGAACAGGATTGATTATGTCAGCTCCGGACTCAATAAAAAAATCCAGCAGTACCCTGATTGAACCACAGCTGTGGTAGAAAGTTTTTGCGTTGGTGCGGCTATGCACGTAATCATTCATCAAGCGATAACAAGGCAGATATCTGTCCTGAAATATTTCCGGACTGATAGTTGAGTTCAACTGATTTCCATAGTCTGTGGACGAAATAAAAATAACATCTACAAAGTTCCCGACTGCCTCTATGTAGAGCTTAAGATTCTCCATAGCCCTTTCAGCGGTCATTGCAAGCATTTCCCGCGTATATTGCGGTTCAAGATGGAGAAGACAGAACCAGTCGGTCATCGAATGCCCGGCAAAACTCCAGTTGTGCCCGAGCTGTCCTTTGCGGAACCCGCCCATAACGGCATAATCAGTAAAATCATTGAGATATCGACCATACTTTTCCAAGACTGTCAGTTCTTCCTGAGAGTAGAGCGGAATTCGGTTCCGGCAGACATCAGGATCGGCAAGAACAAATTCTGCAGACAGAGCAGTATTGCTGACCGGATCAAAGTAGAGACCCTCTGGAGGCATCGAGGCAACAGAACTTCCTTTTGGATCCAGAAGGGTTACAGTCCCATCTTCGGCATACCTGAAAGCTGACCCTCCTGGCATAAGCACTGGATAGGCACCTTGATCCCAAACTTTCCAGTTACGGTGTTCAAGCCCCCATCTTTCAGTCAGGTTTTCCAGGGGAACGGTATCAACCCTGAACCGTCGCCTGAGCGGCTCTTCTATCCTGGCCAACATCATAAGGGGATCTGTTATCTTTGGACACTCCAGGTCAATACCGAGGTGCTTACCCAAAAGCACATACTCGTAAGCATGCATCCCGGTTACATTCCAACCCCCCAGATCTATCGGCACCCGATCAGCAGGCTTCCTTCTCAACGTATTTCTTACCCGCTCCCGTGATGTCATACCTGCAGCTCCTGCATGAAAAATCAAATCTTGATCTCCTGCTCTCTGGTATAATACTACAATAAACCGTTACGCTTTACCGTCTGCCCCTGCTCAATTTCCTATTACTTCCTCCACCTCTCCGAAAATAGCATTCAGCCGGCTTCGCAGCTCCTCGCTGATGGGACCTTTTTCAAAAGTGCTGATATTTTCGAGAAGCTCATCCTTTGTTTTCGAGCCGCACATTACCGCAGTTATTCCCGGGGTATGAAGAGCATACCGGTATGCAGCTTCAGGTATTGTCCTGACTTCACCGGAATCCACCAGAAAACCGAGGGGATTTCTGTCAGGAAGCGCATCGGACGAGATAATCTGCCGGCGTTTCAGATCGGCGGCAACCTGTTCAAGATAGGGTTGATTCCAGAACAGGTTGCGAACGGTAAAGATATTGACAGCCCCAAGCTGCTTTTCGATAACCCCGGGCAGCACGTATCGCTGTGCTGACTGGTTTATCATATTGTGGGCAACCATGACAGCATCCAGAATATCAGTCTGAAGCAGTTTCTGCAGCCAGGCATGCGCTCCATCCATTCGCGAAAACTCGCTGGAGCCGATACATCGTACCAGCCCCATTTTCTGCAATTCCTCTAGGACAGGCATCTGATCCTCAACTACGGTATCATAGAATTCGACTAATGTTCCGGCAATCCAGAGCATATCAATATAATCTGTCTGCATCCTTTTCAGGCTTTTCTGTACCAGCTCAATAATTTCTTCCCGAT
>JAGYPA010000171.1 GCA_018399255.1 Spirochaetales bacterium
TACGTTTTACCTGCATATAGAGAGCATACAGACTGACGGATGGATAGATGCCCTTTGTATCTATGATGATGATCTCGGTAACATTGGATCCCGGGATACGGCTTATGATCTGGCGGAAGGGGAAACAGTAGTCGGAAGGACAACCTACTCCCTGACCGATTTCTTTCGTATCTATCCAGAAACCGACCAGGTAAGAGTTACCCTGGAAATGCCGAACAGGGATGACCTGACGCACCTGGCCCCGATCCGCGGATCGAGTGATTATGGAAGTGTAAGTGTGTATGTGACAGAAGCTGACGGGTGGCCGCAGCATTATCTGTATTACCCTTATCAGCGCGGTTACAATTGGTTGTCAGAGATAAGAAACACAGCGGATTTAGACGGCCGTTACGCCGGGCTGCCAGTGTATATAGAAATACGGCATATTGATGCATTGGATTACACCCTCTCCTGGGAAGATGTCGGGGAGCCGCTGCCGCCGCTAACCCTGAACGGCCAAAAAGGTCCTGCCGGAGGATACATCTTCTACGATGATGAAGTTGGCTATGACGCAGATGGCAGCGGTACTATTGAGTCAGATGAAAAAGATTTGCTTGATGGGACAAATGATGGAACAGTTACGGGTTGCCGATATCTTGAGGCAGCACCCTACGGTTGGTACAACGGAGGGGCAGATCCGTATTTTCAGTGGGGAGCCTTTGGGTATAATGTAGATCCCTCAGCAAAGGCGACGGGACTGGGAGCAGGGAAGATGAATACGGATAACATAGTAAGTTACCACGACAGTCTAGGTAATCTGTATCCAGAAAAGGGTGACTATTACACGAATCCGACGGCGTATTATCAAGATAATGATGGGAGCGTAGCAGCCAAGGTCTGTGCTGATTATTCGGTGACAGTAGACGGAACAGTCTATGATGACTGGTATCTGCCGTCTAAGGATGAACTGAATCTGATGTATTTGTACCTGAAGCAAGAACCCTTGGGAGGGTTTTCTTCCAACTTCTACTGGAGTTCCTCGGAGTACGGCATCGTTAGCGCGTGGAGCCAGCTTTTCGGCTATGGCAGTCAGTACAACTACAGCAAGTACAACGAGCTCTGCATTCGGGCTGTGCGGGCTTTTTAGCAATTCAACAATTCAACAGTATAAGGAAATGAGGGGGCTTTAGCCCCCTTGCAGCTGTTTCAGAACGTTCTTTCAGAATGTTTTTTCAGAAACGCACCTCCATAGACATTCATCCGGAAATCAGGGTATACTCTCGCCATGTTTGAAAATTTATACACCATGCTGGTGCAGAAAATAGCTGAAATAGAAAGCACATACGCCGTTAACCGGTGGATATTTCTTGGACTGATAATAAGTTGCGGACCTCCGTACTATTATTCCATCTATCGTCTGATTAAATCCATCGCAGCCCGCCACCGTTCTCAGATATCATTCTGGGGGACCATGTTTCTTCTGACATCGGTTATTCCCTATGTGTATGTGCTGATCTGGGGCGAAAATCTGCCCTGGTTTATCTACGCCTTTATTGCTGTCCTGATAGGCAAGGGAGTGCTGGACCTGATAAAAAAGATGCGGACGTCCGATACCGTTGCTGTAGCAAAGTACGCTGCCGGCGCAAAATACGCTCCCGGAGCAAAACGCGCTCACGGTTCAGCATCAGCTGTGCGGGTATCATCCGAATTCTCCGAAGATGCAGTTAACCTGGAGAACCCGGACTACCAGCAGGAAAAAGAAGCCCAGTAACCTGTTGCTTATCCGTGGGGGGTATTAGTACGGTCCCATGAATTAGTACGCTCCCCTGATATGCCCGGCAACCTTTTCCTCATAGAATCTTTCTATTTTCAGATGCAGCTTTTCCGGAAGGGGAGGCAGGTCTGAAACAGCGGCGTTATCGACAGCCTGAGCAGGCCGGCTGGCTCCTGGAATAACAACTGAGACGGCATCAAAATCGAGAATCCAGCGCAGAGCCATCTGGGCCAGAGTCATTCCCTCAGGCTTCATCGCTGCCAGTTCCTCGGTAAGCTCCACCCCCTTCTCAAACGGCAGCCCGGCAAACGTTTCTCCCACATTAAAGGCGGCCCCGTCGCGGTTGAAGCTTCGGTGATCATCTTCACCGAAGGTGGTTGTCTTCTTGAGCTTCCCCGAAAGCAGCCCGCTTGCAAGGGGGACCCGGGCAATGATGGAAACTCCCTTCTCCTGAGCCTTCCAGAAGAGATCATACAGCGGCTTCTGACGGAAAATGTTGAAAATTACCTGAAGGGAGGCTAGCCCCTCCTGTTCCAGACAGATGAGCCCCTCTTCCACCGTTTCAACACTCGCCCCGAAATCTTCAATCTTTCCCTGACGCTTTAGCTCCCGTAATGCATCAAAAACTGCACCGTCAGCCATTACTTCCTTAGGAATGCAGTGGAGCTGGGTGAGATTGAGCCGCTCCACCCCCAGACGTTTGAGGGACGCTTCGGTGTGCCGGGTTATCGCTTCAGGGGTGAAGTTTTCCGGCCAGCCCGGGTCGGAACCCCGTCCAAGCTTGGTGGCCACGAACAGCTCTCCGGTAAACTCCTTCAGGAACTTCCCGATAAACAGCTCGCTTCTGCCGCTGCCGTAAACATCAGCAGTATCAAAAAAGGTGATCCCCTCTTCCGCGGCAGCA
>JAGYPA010000172.1 GCA_018399255.1 Spirochaetales bacterium
GCCCGTGGGAGACGTGGCCGACTTCGTCGCCGCCGGAATGACGGATTCTAACTTCGAGGGGACCGGAGTTCTATCGAGCGAATCGATCCGGGCCCTTTACGAAATCCGGACAAAACCGGCAGGCTACTACTCCCTGGTCTTCGACGGCTACGGCTTCGGGCATTTCATCGAGATTCTCCCCGATGGAAAGACCGCGGTATCCCACGGCGGACAGGGTTCCGGGTGGATGACCCATTTTCACTCGGTTCCGGAGACCGGGGACGGTATCGTGATCCTGGCCAACAGTCAAAGAAGCTGGCCCCTCTTCTCAGAGATCCTGGCCGACTGGGCACGGTGGAGCGGGCATGGTTCCGTGGGCATGGGCGTCATCGCCCGGGGTGCCCGGCTCCTGAGGGGTTTTCTGATTTCCAGTCTTTTTCTGATCACTGCAGCGGGCTTATGGATCCTGAAAGGAATCATATCGGGAGATCGGCGTTTTCAGTTTTTGCCGCGAAACTTAAAGGCCGGACAGATCACGGGTCTGTTGATCGCCCTGGGCCTGACGGCGGGAGTACTCATCACAAGCCGGATGAAGTACTTTTTTCTCACCTCGGTCTTCCCCGCCGAAACCCCGTGGCTGGGAGCGACCCTGCTGCTCTGGGCTGCGGTACTGACTGGGGCGGTGATTTTTCCTAAAACACGTTTTAATATCGATAGAACATCCCCATAGATGAACACCATGTGGTTTGCAGCAGTCGGCGTCTATCTGTGATGGGTCAAAAATGGTCCGCCGCCGAGACCTCGGCAAGAAGTACTGCCGATAGGCATTCTTCCTCAGTCTCAACGGCACCCATGTAGAAAGAGTTAATCGTCAAAGGCCATGCCGGGTTTCCATTCTTTCCAGACATTGCCGACCAGATCGGGTGAAGGCTTCAGGGTCTTCTTGCCCGGTGTCCAGCCTGACGGAGTGGCCTCGGTTCCCTTTTTCTCCCTGACAAGCTGAAAAGCCTGCACCTGACGGATAGTTTCCGCGACATTCCGCCCTACCGGAGGAGTGAGAACCTCGAAGCCCTGTATATTACCGTCCGGGTCGATGAGGAACCGTCCTCTGGTATTTACACCGGAATCGGCATCATAGACCCCGTAGGCCGTGCCGATCAATCCGCCGCCGTCTGAAAGCATCGGATAGGGGATACCACCATCGACCATCTTTGAAAGCTCATGGTCGTTCCACATTTTGTGAACATAAATACTGTCTACGCTTACTGAAAGAACTGTTACGCCAAGTTTTTGAAATTCGCTGTATTTTTCGGCGACCGCCGAAATTTCCGTCGCTCAGACAAAGGTGAAATCACCCGGGTAGAAACACAATACTACCCACTTGCCAATATATTCGGACAATTTCACTTCGACGAATTGTCCTTTGTGATACGCCGCTGCTGAAAAATCAGGAGCCTTCTGTCCAACTTTGATCATTGGCTTTTTCTCCTCCTTTATTGGTGTTTTTTCGCTGGAGTCCGCCTGAGCGGTGTCTCCGCCTACGGGGCCGCCCTTCGGTCTCTGACAGCCAGGTTTGAAAGCTTCAGGCATGTGCTCCTCCTCTCAATTAAAGATTCACCGGCTCGTGCCGATACAGAAATTCGCAAAAAAAAGCAAAGCGACTCTCTTACCCTATTGTAACATCCTGACCTGTCAAATCAAGAGCTTTACGTGGATTCTTTCTTATATACATTTATGCAGTAGATATTTATAACTATTCTACTAATGAATCTATAAGAGCCAGAATTTCTTCGTTCGGCGGAATATCGGACATAGCGTGGCCATAATGGACAAACCGTAGCGTGCCCGCCTTATCAATAATCATCTGCGCGGGCAATCTGCCCAATTTGAAAATTTTTACTTCCTGTCCGTAGAGTTTCAATACCCTGTGTTCCGGATCGGGCAAACCTATAAACTCCAGCTTTTCTTTTTGCCAATACTCCCGGAACGCCGCCGCGTCTTCCGGACCAAGCACAAGAACTTCAGTATCTTTTTTCTCGAACTCCGGATAATCCAGGCGCAACTGCGCCATATGCCTGCGGCAGAAGGGTCATAAGAAGCCGCGGTTAAAGATGATGACAAGGTTCTTCTTCCCCAGATAATCCGACAGAGACAGTTCTCTTCCCTGGAAATCTTTCATTCTGAAATTCGGGGCCCGAGTATTCAATTCTACCTTTGACAAAACAGTTCTCCTTGCACCAATGATAATTTCCCATTAGCCGATACTACCTGGAAGTATAGTAAAAAATTTCGCTGCTTGACAGCTTAAAACTCAATAACTACACTGATTTCGGAAGCTGATGGGATCTGGTGGTCTCCGCGGTCTTCAAAACCGTTGGGCGTGTAGAAGCGCCGGGAGGTTCGATTCCTCCCTCTTCCGTAAGTGGATATGAAAAAAAACCAGCTATCGACACTTCCCCAGATTGAAACACTCCTCCAGGCCCCCGGGCTCGAACACTATATTCGGACCCTCAGCCGACCCCTTGTCACGGAAGTCGCCCGATCCACTCTAGACGGAATTCGTCGTTCGGTCTTGAACGAGGGGACCGAGGTTTCCCCTGTTTCCAGGATCATCGAACAGCTTGTAGACGCCTGCGACCAGACCGACAAAGACAGACT
>JAGYPA010000173.1 GCA_018399255.1 Spirochaetales bacterium
ATTTTCTCTGCTCTCGGTATCGATTATCCGAAAAATTCTTGAACATGCTTAAATCTGCGCGAACTTTTGGGACTGTAAAAATCCTGAAGTCATTGTATCTGTCACAACAATTAACCGATGGCTGCAGCCGCAAGAAGCGAGTAAAACAAGCAACACAGATGAATTCTCTGAATTAGAGCAGCTTGGCATGGTCTGCTACACCGTAGAGGCAACACCAACCGAAGAAAAAAGCGCAGATCAGCCGCAGCGGTTGCCTCTTGAACAGATGGTCTCATTCCACCGACAGGTATATGAGTGCTGCTGCACCCTTCAGGAGCTAGCCTGTACAGCTGAGAATGCAGACAAAATAAAGTATATCATGGGGGTACTGTGATGGGGCTGCCGTTTGATACATCGCTTGAGGGAAAGAAGATTTTTCTTCGTGCAGGATCGACCGATTTCCGACGGGGAGTACGAGGAATGATCTCTTTGGTACTTGGGGCTATGAACATGCCCCTTGATGAGCAGTCGATCTTTGTATTCTGTTCAACGAGCAGAAAGCAGATCCGGATCGTCTACAGCGAAGGAGCCGGCTGCTGGATGTGTACCCGAGTGATCCGGTATGGACGATTTCCCTGGCCGAAGGACAGCAAGGCTGCTGCTTCAATTACGGCAGAGAATCTTCGCACGTTATTGAGTGACCCGGTTTCACTTGACCAGCTGCAGGCCCATGACGAAGTTACCAGAATAGCTCTGCATCTATGATGCTCACAGGAAAAAAGTGTAAACTTTTTTTGACGCGTAGAATGGGCTGTGGTGCGAAGAATTAGCCCTACAGACTCTTTTAAGGTCACTTGCCGTGACAACAGGCCGTACAAAGGGCTCCTGCAGGGATGAACGGCTTTTAGATCAGGGATAGAGACCCTCGCAAATTCTTTCTATATATACAGTTACATTGCATTTACTGTAAAAATATGCTATAGTTCCTCCATGACAGACAAAGAACAAATAGCATTGATGAAGATGCAGATTGCAGAACTGAAGAAAGAAAATTCTCGTTATGAGAAAAAGCTGAATGCTGCACACGAACAGGTTTCAGAGCTGACTGAGGATGTTGAAGTGCTTACCCGAGCGGTCCGCTCCGGTAAGGAGAAGCTCCGCTTGGAACTGTTTCTCAAGTTCGGCAGCTCAAGCGAGAAATACCGTAAGCTGTTCAATATTCCAGCGGAGCTGCTGGAGAAGCAGGAAGATGAACTCAGCAATGATGAGAAGCAGATTCTCGAAGAGGCGAAAGCTGCAGTCGAGGATACGAAAGAGCCACCGAAAAAGAGAAACAGGCATCCGAAAAACCGTAGATCCAGTACAGGAGGAGGGCGCCAGTCCTTTGATCCTTCCTATCCGCGAGAACACAGAGAATACCATCTTGACGATTTTTGCGGTATCTGCGGCGGTGTAATAAAAATAATTGGAAACCAGGATATACACGAATATATAGACCTCATCAAAGATAGCCTGAAGATCATTCAGCAGGTTAAGTCCAAAGGTTATTGTACGGACTGCGGTGCTTCGTATGAGGGTCGGGGATCAAATCATCGAAATATTATTACAGCCACGGCTCCAGAACGGTTTATCCCGGGAGGACTTGTCGGTGACTACCTGATTGCCGCTTCTCTCGTTGACAAGTTCTTTTATGGGCTGTCGGTAACCCGTATTGCAAAGCAGTTTCGTCAGCTTGGCATAAAGCTCAGTGAGCAGAATTTCTCACACTGGCATCTGCGTGCCGGGCTGGAGCTGGAGCCGGTAGCTCAGGCGATTAAAGAGGAGATTCTCAGACAGCCTGCATTGAACGCAGATGAAACACGCCTGCAAGTGCTTGATGAGGCAGACAGAGCTGATGAGCTGAAATCATGGCTGTGGGTCATCTGCAGTGCCACTCCTGATAGGCCGGCAGTCTATTTCCAGTATGATCCATCTCGTGCAAGCGATGTGTTCAAGAATATTGTCGGTGAATATGCCGGATTTCTGCAGGCTGACTGCTACGCAGGGTATCAGACAGAGAAACAGAACTACCAGTTCACCTTAGCGTTATGCCTGGCGCATTTGCGAAGACGTTTCATTGATGCCCAGAAAGCCGGAGGGTATCAGAGTGGATCGGCTGGATACATTACCCTGGAGAAGATTCTTCGACTCATTGGGAAGATCTACAAGGCTGATGAAAAACACCGCACTCGCTGGCTGGCAGATCAGAGCATCAGCGAAAGACAGTTCATCAAGGAAAGGAAAGAAGCAAGCCTGCCGCTGTTTGAAAAACTCTCTACCTGGGTTGCAGGGCGGTATGATTTACATTCCACTGATGAATTTATTACCGATGGAATGAACTACTATCTCAACCACGAACAGGTTTTCCGATCCTATCTTGACTGTGCAAACCTGAACCCAGATAATTCGAGAAGTGAACGTATAATTAGAGCCTTCTCAACGGTTAGAAGTAATTCCCTGTTTGCTGGTTCTGTCGATGGTGCAAAAACCATGGCAACCATGGAGAGTATTATTCAGACGGCAAATCTCTGGGACTTGAACCTCTACAGCTATGTAGACTACCTGCTCAAACAAGTGACATTGATCAGGGACATGCCGATCGGGG